>NZ_JQKB01000015.1 GCF_000745835.1 Belnapia moabensis DSM 16746
AAGAACGCCAAACCCTGGAAGGCCGATGGCGCCGGGGCGATCGCACGAAATGAAGCCCTCCGTGCATCGCGGCGCTTTGGTCGGACTATCTGGCGACGATGGAGCGGCTATCACCGCCGAAGCCGCGCAGAGACCAAAATGCACTGCATCAAACTCTTGGGCCAACGCCTGACGGCAAGAGACTTCGACCGCCAGGTCGCCGAGTTCCAGGTTCGTGTGGCCGTCTTGAACGGCTTCACCGCGCTCGGAATACCCGTCACCGAAGCCGTAGGATGAGGCTGTCCGGGGAAAGGGGAACCCTAACCGTCAGCTCATTTGTGCAACAGAGCCATCCAGAGACACCACGTTCACAGCTTGTGTCAGGCCGTCGCCGCAGCGAAGGACGTGCTCGGCCCATGCGTTCAGCGCGGCTTTTCTCTCGCCTAGGAACTCCCCACGTTGGTAGATCGCAGCTACGCCGTGGATGGTGCCGGTGACATGATTCAGCAGCCGGTCAGCGACGTGCGGCGGGAATCCTGCTCCTGCCAGCCAAGTCACGGCAGTGCGCCGAAAGTCGTGGAAGCGCCAGCCAAGCGAGGGATCGGCTTTTGTAGGCGATTGAGTTTTCGCCTTTCTCGGGGTTTTCGTGTTTTGGGCGAGAGAAACAGCCTCTTCCGCAGTGTCCTTTGCCATAGCGGCGTCCAGGGCCAGCTTGGCTTTGCTGAACCCGGTTGGGGCCGTACTGCCGGTGGTGCTGAAGACTAGATCTCGCCCGGCAAATCGCGGCACACTAGTCAGGATCGCCCGCGCCGGCTCGGCCAGATGAACAATATGCGCCTTACCGTTCTTCGCCCGCGCTGGTGGTAGGGTCCAGGTCCCAAGATCGGCGGAAAGTTCGGACCACCGCATCGCTGCCACTTCCTCGCGGCGCTGGGCAGTCAGCATCAGCAGCTTTACCAACGGCCCGAACGGCAGGCCCAGCGTTCCGGCAGCACGCCATACAGCGCCAATCTCGGTATCGGTTAGCACCCGGTCGCGTGTCGGGTTGCCGCCTTGGATGACTGGCAGCCCGGCAAAGGGGTTGAGTGACAGCCGGCGTCGCTTCACGGCCCAACCGTAACAAGCTCGGCCATAGGCCATAGTCCGGCTCGCCATCGATGCCTTGCCAGCACCTGCCAACGCATCCAGCACGGCAATCACTGCTGCATGGGTGAGGGCCGCCGCCGGCCGGTCCAGGTGCGCCTTGAACGCTACCCGGAGCGCCCGCTCGGCCTCAGCGCTGTAGCGCGCACGCTTGCCGGCTAGATGTAGCCGCGCCCAGTCAGCGATCAGCGCATCCAGAGTGAAGCGGGCTTCTTCCTTTGCCACCGCCTGCGCAGCCCGCCGGGCCTCATCGGCCGCCCTTGCCGCTGCACGCTCGGCCGCGGGGTTGATGCCTTGGGCTACTCGGCCCAGCCGAGCGCGTGCTGCCGCGCGGGCTTGCTCCACTGTGATGCTGCCCCAGGCGCCCAGCGGCTCCCGCACCTTCCGACCGGTGGCGGCGTCGTTCCATTGGACGATGAAGCCTTTACTGCCGGCCACCGTGGCACGGACCCCTAGGCCCTTGCACTCGGTGTCGAAGGTCAGCCGGTCCTTCGCCGCGCCCTCCGGCTTGAAGGTTGCGATGAACCGGTCTGTCAGCTTCGGCATGGACCCGCTTACCTCACCTTTGCGGACCCCATGCGGACCCGGCGGATAGGTCCGCAATGGGTCCGCATGGCGTCTTTTGGCGGCACCTTACCACTCGGGTCTGAAAAAACGTTAGGCCGAAGGCGGCTTACAAGACCTATTAGCAATCACAGGTGGTCCAGTTTCGCTTATTCCTAATCAGTAGGTCCCCAGTTCAATCCTGGGTGTCGGCACCAGACTTTCCTTCATTCAGGCAGCGATGGGTATAGCGGCAGGATTGCCGATCTCCAGCGCGCGCAGGGCGGATTGGCTGGCTTTCCAGGCATCCTCGGCGGAAGTGAAGCCGGAGGGGGCACGGAGAACGACGGTTTCGGAATCCGACCGGTAGATGGTCCAGATCCAGCGACGGGGAAAACGGGCTTCGATCTCGACCTTCACGTAGCCATGGAAGCGTTTGTGGCGCTCGGCCTGCATTGCGATCTCCTTTGGGGCAGCGGCATGTCCGCAAGGACACCGGTTCGGTTTCAAACCCGCAGGATGAATACGCAGCAGCGGTTAAATCACGCCATGCGCGTAAAGCTCAATTCAGTGTCAGATCGGTACACGCTTAGCATGCATAACGGCGTGATCCGTTAAGAACCCGGTGACGGGCTTCACCGATACAATTCAACCTGTGATTATCTTCACCGGAACGAGAATCCCATGCCGTTGTTCGGCTTGATGCCCATCTCGACCGCGGCCGAGGCTGCGGATTGGTCGGCCAGCACCTATCGGGGCCCGTGCTACGTCATGGCGGCGGATGAGCGCCGCGCGCGGCTCTATGCTGCCAGCTATTTCGCCCGGCCGGATGCGGCGCGGCTGGAGTCCGGGCTGCGGATGGAGTCGCCCTGGGTGCGGCCACGGATGGTCGCGTTGCAGCTCACCTTCCGGCATGTCGATCGTGCGGCGCCGGAGGGCACCGTCGTCGTGCCGAAGGAGAGCGGGGAGAAGGTGGTGTCGCTGGCGGAGTGGCGGGCGCGGCGGGGCTAGGCTTCGGCTGCCAGGGCGGCGTGGGCGCGCAACAGGGCGCCGCACATCGCCAGCGGCAGGGTGCGGGCCCACTGGCGGTGCAGCAGGCCGTCATCGGCCCGGCGGCAGGCCATGTAGACCCGGTCGCCGGAGCGGATAGGCGGGAGCCAGGCGTAGCGCTCCGGCAGCAGATCCCAGGCAAGCTCGGCGCGGCGCGTGTAGGGCATCACCTCGCCCTCGAGCGCGAGGGCGAGGTGCAGGCTGAGATCGGCGCCGGCGCCGGCGCGCTCGACCTGGCCGAGACGGTCCGCGAGATGCAGCAATTCCTCGCTGCGCGTCACGTCCCGCCCGGCATGGGCTCAGCCATGCGTCTTGTGGCCGGGGCGGTTATGCGCCGACTTGTCGCTGCCGCTACCGGCGATGTTGCGTTGCTCGTCGCCCTTGCCGGCGCTGGCGGAGGAGCTGCCGGGACCGGTGGCGGTGCCGCCGGCATTGCTCGTGCCGCCCTCGCCGGAATGCTTCTCGGCGGCGCGGCGGTTGTCCTGCTTGGCGGTGCTCATGGCTTCATCCCCCTGGTGGTGCGGGATGAACCGGGATGGGCGGGGGAAGGTTCCTGCCGGCAGCCTAACGGCCCTGCGGCGAAGTCCCTGGTGGAGCCAGGCGGAATCGAACCGCCGACCTCTTGAATGCCATTCAAGCGCTCTCCCAACTGAGCTATGGCCCCCCAGGAAGGAGGCGCCGTATAGCCGTGCCCGGCGGGGTGCGCAAGCCCCTCCGCGCCTCTTTCCTGCGATCATCGACACGACTAGGTTGCGGCCACGATATCCGCCGCAGGCAGGGAGCTGGCGCCCATGGGGAAGGTCTATAGCGACGCGAAGGAGGCCCTGGCCGGGACGCTGCGCGACGGCATGATGATCATGTCGGGCGGCTTCGGCCTGTGCGGCATTCCCTCGCTGCTGATCGAGGCAATCCGCGACAGCGGCGTGAAGGAGCTGACCATCGTCTCGAACAATGCCGGCATCGACGATGCCGGGCTCGGCCTGCTGCTGCAGACGCGGCAGGTGCGGAAGATGATCAGCAGCTATGTCGGCGAGAACAAGACCTTCGCCGAGCAGTACCTGGCCGGGCAGCTCGAGATCGAGTTCAACCCGCAGGGGACGCTGGCGGAGCGCATCCGGGCGGGGGGTGCGGGCATCCCGGCCTTCTACACCAAGACGGGCGTCGGCACGAAGGTCGCCGAGGGCAAGCCGACGGCGGAGTTCGACGGCGAGACCTATGTGATGGAGCGCGGGCTCGTCGCCGACCTCTCGATCATCCATGCCTGGAAAGGCGATACCGAGGGCAACCTCGTCTATCGGAAGACGGCGCGGAACTTCAATCCGATGATGGCGACGGCGGCGCGCATGACGGTGGCGCAGGTGGAGCACATCGTGGAGGCGGGCGACATCGACCCGGACCACATCGTGACGCCGGGCATCTTCGTGAAGCGGATGATCGAGTGCCCGCCCGGTTTCGAGAAGCGGATCGAGCAGCGCACCACGCGCAAGCGCGTTTTGGCCTGAGGGAGAGCGACGATGCCCTGGACGCGTGACCAGATGGCCGCCCGCGCGGCGGCGGAGCTCGAGGACGGGTTCTACGTCAATCTCGGCATCGGCATCCCGACGCTGGTGGCGAACCATGTGCCCTCGGGCATGAGCGTGCAGCTGCAGAGCGAGAACGGGATGCTGGGGCTCGGGCCCTTCCCCTATGAGGGGGATGAGGATGCCGACCTCATCAATGCCGGCAAGCAGACCATCACCGAGCTGCGGACGAGCAGCTATTTCTCGAGCGCCGACAGCTTCGCCATGATCCGCGGCGGGCATATCGACCTGTCGATCCTCGGCGCCTTGCAGGTGGCGGCGAATGGCGACCTCGCCAACTGGATGATCCCCGGCAAGATGGTGAAGGGCATGGGCGGGGCGATGGACCTCGTCGCCGGGGTGAAGAAGGTGGTGGTGCTGATGGAGCACACCGCGGGCGGCAAGCCGAAGCTGCTGCGCGAATGCTCGCTGCCGCTGACCGGGGCACGGGTGGTGGACATGGTCATCACCGAGCTTGGGGTGTTCGAGATCGCCCGGAAGGGCGAGACCGAGGTGAAGCTGGTCGAGCTGGCGCCGGAGGTGACGCTGGAGGAGATCACGGCGAAGACCGAGGCACCGTTCACCGTCGCGCTGCGGAATGGTTGAAGCGGGATAAAAACGCCTCAAGCGGCTTCAGTTCCTGCGCTTCGGAGTGAGGCCAAGCCGTTGCCCGGGCAAGGTTTCCGGACGCCGCTTGAGGAATTGAAGGGTTTAGGCGGCGGCGCTGGCGAACGTTCCGCTTGACCCCGAATCGGGATGGCTACAGTGTCGCAGGACATGTTCGAGGACCTGACCCTTTGTGACCGACGCCGACGCCGCAGCACTCATGCGGCGGCTCGTCGGGCTGCGCGTCGATCGGCGTCCTTTAAAGTGGTGACGGCCTCACCGTAGGCCCCACCGCCGGACCAGCCCCGGCCCGCCTTTCCGAACCCCCGCAGCCCCTGGCTTCGGGGGTTTTTCTTTGCCTGCACCCCAGCGACAGGACATCGCCATGAGCATTCGAGTCGGTATCGTCGGCATCAGCGGTTTCGGCGGCGGCGAGGCGCTGCGCCTGGTCGCAGGCCATCCGTCCTTCGAGTTGGTTTATGCCGCGGGCGAGGGCAGCGCCGGCAGCCGGCTGGCGGATCGCTTCCCCGGGGTTCCGGCCAGGCTGGCCGGGCTGGTGATCGAGAAATGGAATCCGGCGACCCTGCCGAAGCTCGACCTGCTCTTTGCCTCGCTGCCCACGGGCGCCTCGGCCGAGGCGCTGGCGCGCGTGCCCAGCGATGTGAAGATCGTCGATGTCGGCGGCGACCATCGCTATGCCGAGGGTTGGGCCTATGGCCTGGCGGATGTCTGGCCGGACCAGATCATGGGGCGGACCCGCATCGCCAACCCCGGCTGCTTCCCGGCGGCGGTGCTGACCGCGCTGGCGCCGCTGCTGGCCAACAGGCTGGTCGAGCCGGGCAACATCATCATCGACGCCAAGACCGGCATCTCCGGGGCCGGACGGGGCGGGGCCGACAGCCGGTTCGGCTATGCCGAGAGCAACGAGAACCTCGTGCCCTATGGGTTGCTCAAGCACGTCCACATGCCCGAGATGACCAGGACGATCGAGCGTCTCGGCGGCGGCAGCGCGGCCGGGTTGGTGTTCACGCCGCATCTCGTGCCGATGACCCGCGGCGTGCTCGCCACGATCTACTGCCGCGGCCGCGCCACAACGGGCGAGTGCCTGGAGGCGGCCCGGCGCTTCTATGCAGGGCGGGCCCACCTCCGCGTCACCGACGCGCCGCCGCAGACCAAATGGGCGACCGGCTCGAACCTCGCCTTCGTCAGCTATGCCGCCGACCCGGAGCGCGACCTGGTGATTGCGATGGGCGTGGTGGACAATCTCGGCAAGGGAGCCGCCGGCCAGGCGGTGCAGAATGCGAACCTGATCTGCGGCCTGCCGGAGACCGCAGGGCTGGACAGCGCGCCTGTCTGGCCGTGACGGCAGGGCGGGTAGCCCCTCGCCGCCCGGTCGAAACACGCCTCCTGTTGGCAACCCGCAATAACGACTCCTTGTTCAGGGAATTCGTGACTGTTCATGGATGAAGGTGTCCAATCCTCGACCGGAGGGTGAAACCCTCCGGCAAGAGGAAACACCAGAATGTCGTATTTTCCCGGCACGCGGGCCGATGACACCTTGCGCGGCACGATCGGCGGCGACCTCATCCTTGGTCACCAGGGCAACGACGTCATCTTCGGGCGGGCGGGGAGCGATATCCTGCTCGGCGGGGCCGGCAACGACTTCATCGCCGGCGACAACTACTTCCTTCCGAGGCCTGACGAGCAGCCGGAGTACGGCCCGACCCTGGGCTCGACGCCGGGTGCGGGCGACAACTTCATCTTCGGCGGGGCGGGAAACGACACCGTGCTGGCCGGGTATGGCGCGAACACGGTGTTCGGCGGGGCCGGCGATGACTCGATCATGGGCTATGGCACCATCCCGAGCCACGACATGGAGCTGTACGAGGCCTTGCCGCAGCATCTGTATGGCGGCGCGGGCAACGACTTCATCCGCGGCAGCTCGAACGACGACCTGCTGTGCGGCGGAGCCGGGCGGGACACGCTGCAGGGCAGCACCGGGGTGGATGCGCTGGTCGGTGGCGCGGGGCGGGACGTGTTCATGTTCGGCTACCTGGCGAGTTACGGAGGCGCGCGGGACACCGCGGTCGGGCCGGGGGAGCGGGACATCATCCGCGACTTCCATCACGGGCAGGACGTGATCGACATCTCGGGCTACTTCAACCACCACGCGCCGCCCAGGGGGCAGCCGGCGGGAATCTTCCTCGGCACGGGCGACTTCGTGGTGAGCTATGCCATGCAGGCGCGCTACGACATCGAGGACGGGAACACGATCATCAAGATCTCGGCGCTCAATGGCTTCCGCAACGAGGACGACCCGCCGGAGAAGCCGACGATCTATTGGCAGGAGATCGAGTTGACCGGCATCCACCACCTGACGGCCAGCGACTTCATCCTGCCCGACAGCCTCGGGCCGTTCTGAAGTGAGGATATATTCCTATAATCTGAGCATGGATGTTTTGCAAGTGCAAATCTGTGCCGGAAGCCGGGGGGACGCCTGCCCCCCGGTGGGTCTGGGGGCCTAGCCCCCAGCCTTACGCCGCTTTCCGGGTGAGCGCCGGGTAGTCCGTGTAGCCATGCTCGTCGCCGCCGTAGAAGGTCTCCTTCTGCGACTGGGCGAGCGGGGCGCCGGTGCGGAGGCGCTCGACGAGGTCCGGGTTGGAGATGAAAGGACGGCCGAAGGCGATGGCGTCCGCACGGCCCTCGGCGAGCGCGGCCTGGGCCAGCGGCAGGTCGTAGCCGTTATTCGCCATGTAGGCGCCGGAGAAGGCGCGGCGGAGGGCCTGGAAGTCGAAGCCGCCCGCGTCGCGGGAGCCGCCGGTCGCGCCCTCCACCACATGCAGGTAGGCGAGGTTGAAGGGGGCGAGCGCCGCGACGGCGTGGTCGAAGAGCGCCTGCGGGTTGCTGTCGCGCATGTCGTTGGCGGGCGAGGCCGGAGAGATGCGGAGGCCGGTGCGCTCGCCGCCCCAGACGGAGGTGACGGCTTTCGTCACTTCGAGCAGGAGGCGGGTGCGGTTCTCGATGCTGCCGCCGTAGCGGTCCGTGCGCTGGTTGGTGCCGTCGCGGAGGAACTGGTCGATCAGGTAGCCATTGGCGCCATGGATCTCGACGCCGTCGAAGCCAGCTTCCTTCGCATTGCGGGCGGCGCGGCGGTAATCCTCGACGATGCCGGGGATCTCGTCGGTCTCGAGCGCGCGGGGGGTGACGAAGGGGGCGAAGCCGCTCTCGGTGAAGGCCTGGCCCTCCGGCTTGATCGCCGAGGGGGCGACGGGGAGGGCGCCATCCGGCTGCAGGCTCGGGTGGGAGATGCGGCCGACATGCCAGAGCTGGAGGAGGATGCGGCCGCCTTCGCGGTGGACGGCGTCCGTCACCTGGCGCCAGCCGGCGATCTGCTGCTCCGTGACGATGCCGGGGGTGTAGGCGTAGCCCTGGCCCTGCTGCGAGATCTGCGTCGCTTCGGCGATGATGAGGCCGGCGGTCGCGCGCTGGGCGTAGTAGGTGGCGTTCATCGGGCCGGGGATGCCGGCGCTGCCGGTGCGGCTGCGGGTGAGCGGCGCCATCACCACGCGGTTCGGCAGGTCGATGGCGCCGAGGCGCACGGGCTGGAAGAGGTCGGTCATCGGGCAGGCACTCTCATGTTGCGTTGCAGCGAGAGTTGGGCCGGCCCGGCGGATGATCCAATGCGTCGTGTCGATAGCGTCCATTCACGGGTTGGATAGGGCGGCGTCCGCCGGCGGCGGGGCCTCGCGCGGCGGCAGGCGGCGGAGCAGCCAGAGCATGATGCTCATCGCCGGCAAGGCGGCGAGCGTCGTCATCAGGAAGAAGCCGGGCCAGGCGAGCCAGGCGGCGAGGAAGCCGGAGGCGCCGCCGAGGGTGCGGGTGGCAAAGGCGGCAAGCGAGGAAAGCAGCGCGTATTGCGTGGCGCTGAAGGCGCGGTTGGTGAGGCTCGAGAGATAGGCGAGGAAGGCGGCGTCGGCCATGCCGTCGGTGAAGTTCTCGATGCCGACCTGAGCCCAGAGCAGCGGCAGGTCGTGGCCCGCAAGCGCCAGCGCGACATACATCAGGTTGGAGAGCATCTGGCCGAAGCCGGTCAGCACCAGGGCGCGGGCGATGCCGAGGCGGCGGACCAGCCAGCCGCCGGCGAGCGCGCCGGCAAGGATGGCGAGTAGGCCGAAGACGTTGTTGATCGCCGCCAGCTCCAGCCGGGTGAAGCCGAGCTGGGCGTAGAAGGGCTGGGTCATCACGCCGGCCAGCGCCTCGCCGAGCTTGAAGAGCACGACGAAGAGCAGGATCGCCAGCCAGTGGCGGCGCTGCATGAAGTCGATGAAGGGGTCGATGATGGCGGCGCGGAGGCGGCCGCCGGGCGCCGCCGCCGGGCGGGGCGGGGCGGCGGGCTCCGGGGCGAGGAGGACGGCCAGGAGGCCGATGCCGATGAGCGCGGCGCAGAGGCCATAGCCGAGGGCCCAGCCGCCGAGTTCGGTGACGGCCAGCGCTCCGGCGCCGCTGGCCAGCAGGGCGCCGCGATAGCCCCAGACATAGAGGGCGAGGCCGTAGCCCTGCTCGTTCTCCTCCAGCAGGTCGATGCGGTAGGCGTCGACCACGACATCCTGGCTGGCGGAGAGGAAGGCGACGAAGGCGGCCAGGGCGAAGGTGGCGGCGTAGCCGGTGGGCGTCGGCGTGGTGAGGCCGAGGGCGGCGATGGCGAGGATCAGCGCCGGCTGGATGCAGGCGAGCCAGCCGCGGCGGCGGCCGAGGGCGCGGAAGACGGGCGGGGCGAGCTGGTCCAGCGCCGGGGCCCAGAGGAATTTCAGCGTGTAGGCCAGGCCAAGCGAGGCGGTGAGGCCGATCAGCTCGACCGAGAGGCCCTGCTCCGACAGCCAGCGGCGCAGCGTGGCGGCGGTCAGCGGCAGGGGGATGCCGGAGGCGAAGCCGAGGGCGAGCAGCACGAGGTATCGGCGGTCGCGCCACCAGGCGGAAGGAGCGGGATGCGGCATCCTGCCCGGCTAGCAGAAGCGCGGGCGGCTCGCCATGGCGCTGGCCGGTGGCGGAAAGGGATGGGCAAGGACTTCGTCTGCGACACCGCCGCGCGGCGTACCCGATGGCAGCGGGCCGGTCTCTAAGTAGTTTAGCGACCAGCGGGTTTCAGAGCATCTGGCGAAGCCGGCTCCCGCCTGGTGTCCTTCCGCCGCCTTGCCGCGGAAGGCAGGGCGAGGCCCGGGGCGTCAGGCGATCATCCAGGTGCCCCCGCAGAACCGCGAAGCGGTTGTGCGGGATGGCCTCAGGAGCGTCCGCCGCCGCTCCCTCCGCCGCCGTCCTGGCCGCGCGGCGAGCCGAGGCGGTCCTGGCGATCGAGCTCCTGCGCGGCGAAGGCGGTGGCGGCGGCGACGCGCGGCAGGGCGGGGAGGTTCGACAGGCGCTGGAGGGTAGCGGCGCCGCCGGCTGGGAAGGCGGGGTTGGAGAGGATGCGCTCGGCGCCTGCCTGGTCGCCGGCATTGATGGCGCGGGAGGCGGCGTAGAGCGACTGCACCACCGGCTGGGCTTGGGCATTCGGGGCGATGCCGATGGCGGGGCGAAGCTCATTCAGCCCATCCGTGAAGAGCGGGCCGATGGGGCCGTTGAAGCCGCGCCAGCGCGGGCCGTAGGGCAGCTCGGTCGCCAGGTATTCGTAATTGGCGACGGCGCGGGCGGCGGCGGCGGGGTTGCCGGCGAGGCTCGCCGGACTGCCGAAGGCATAGGCGCTGCCGATGATCGCCGCGCGGGCCGGGTCGCCGGCGCCCTGTACGGCATCGGGGGGCAGGGTGGCGTAGCCCTGGGGCGGCAGGTCGGGGGTCACGCAGCCGGCGAGGAGGGCGAGCGTCGCCAGGAGAGGGAGGGTCGGGCGGGGCATTGGTGGTTCCTCTTTTGGTCCTTCAGCGCCGGGCAGGGCGGCGGGTTGCCTTCGGCGGCATTGCCATGAAGATAGGGGGCAAGGAACAGGATAGGGAGGGGACTGCATGAGCAGCACCGTGGCGGAGACGCCGGCCGCGCGGCTGCGACGGCGCTTCCCAAGCTTCGGCGACCTGGAAAGGCGGGCGCGC
The DNA here is from genome assembly GCF_000745835.1 of Belnapia moabensis DSM 16746. Lineage (GTDB taxonomy): Bacteria > Pseudomonadota > Alphaproteobacteria > Acetobacterales > Acetobacteraceae > Belnapia > Belnapia moabensis. The sequence goes on from NZ_JQKB01000015.1 coordinate 10,958, forward strand.
TGGCGGGTGGCGCGCTTCGCCTATGATTTCGTCGCGGGCGGCGTGGGCGATGGGGCGCCAAATGTCGCGCATAACCGGGCAGCGATGGATGCGGTGCGGATCGTGCCGCGCTATGCGCTGGATGTCTCGGCGGTATCGGTGCGGACGGAGCTGTTCGGGCGCATCTACAACGCGCCGGTGGGCGTGGCGCCGATGGGCAATGTCGGCATGGTCTGGCCGGGGGCGGATGCGATCCTCGCCGCGGCGGCGCAGAAGGCGGGCATCCCCTACGTGTCGTCCACCGTCGCCAATGTGGCGATGGAGGAGCTGGCGCGGATCGCGCCGGATGTCTTCTGGTTCCAGCTCTACGGCTTGCCGGGGGAGAGGCATGCGCTGTCCTTCGACCTGATCCGGCGGGCGGAGGCGGTGGGGGCGCATGCGCTGGTCGTCACCCTCGACGTGCCGGCGCGGCAGAAGCGGGTGCATGACGTGCGCAACGGGCTGGTGATGCCGTTCCGGTACAGGCCGCGCACGGTGTTCGATATCGCGCGGGCGCCGGCCTGGGCGGTGGCCTCGCTCAGGGCGGGGCTGCCGAGCTTCCCCAACATGCGGGCCTATGTCGGCGAGGGGGCGGGGCTCGCCGAGATGGCGGGCTTCGTGCAGCGGAGCATGGTGACGGGCGTGACCTGGGAGGATATCGCGCGCTTCCGCGATGCCTGGCCGCGGGCGCTGGTGCTGAAGGGGCTGCAGCATCCGGAGGATGCGGAGCGGGCGGTGCAGCTCGGCGTCGATGGGATCTGGGTGTCGAACCATGGGGGGCGGCAATTCGACGCGGCGCCGGCCTCGATCGACACGGTGCCGGCGATCGCGGCGCAGGTCGCGGGGCGGGCGAAGGTGCTGTTCGACGGGTCGATCCGCTCGGGGCTGGATGTGCTGCGGGCGGTGGCGGTGGGGGCGGATATGTGCTTCGCGGGGCGGGCCTTCCTCTATGCCGTGGCGGCGCTCGGGGAGGCGGGGGGCGATCATGCGGCGGCGGACTTCGCCGAGGAGATCCGGGGGACCTTCGCGCAGGCGGGGGTGCTGAGCGTGGCCGATGCGCCGCGGGCGACGGTGCTGCATCCCGGCGCGGTGCGGTTCGAGCCGCCGCGGAATGCGCCGGGGCAGGCTGCGATCAATCCTGGCTGAAAATGCGCCGGAGGGCGCGGCGTGCGGCATGATCGACGGCGGGGAGGCCGCCGCCATGGATGCCGATCGGAATTTCCGGGGCTCGGTCCCGGCGCTGTACGACCGCTATCTCGGGCCGATGATCTTCGCGCCCTATGCGGCGGACATGGCGGCGCGGCTGGCGGGACTGACGCAGGGGCATCTGCTGGAGACGGCGGCGGGGACGGGCATCGTCACGCGGGCGCTGGATGCGGTGCTGCCGCCGGGTGTCGGCATCGTGGCGACGGACCTCAATCAGCCGATGCTGGATCATGCGGCGGGGCGGCTGTCTTCCACGCGGGTGAGCTGGCGGCAGGCGGATGCGCAGGCGCTGCCCTTCCCCGATGGGATGTTCGATGCCGTGGTCTGCCAGTTCGGGGTGATGTTCTTCCCGGACAAGGCGCGGGCCTTCGCCGAGGCGCATCGGGTGCTGAAGCCGGGCGGGCGTCTGCTGTTCAGCTTCTGGGACCGGATCGAGGCGAATGACTTCGCCGATGCGGTAGTGAAGGCGGTGGCGCGGCTGTTCCCGGATAATCCGCCGATGTTCCTGGCGCGGACGCCGCATGGACATCACGACACGGCGCCGCTCCGCGCGCTGCTGCGGGAGGCCGGGTTCGGGACGGTAGGGGCGGAGGCCGTCGAGCGGGAGAGCCGGGCGGCGGAGGCGCGGGCTGTTGCCATCGGCTTCTGCCAGGGGACGCCGATGCGGGGCGAGATCGAGGCGCGGGGCGACGGGGCGCTGGCGGCGGCGACGGAGGCGGCGGCGGATGCCGTTGCGGCACGGTTCGGCGCCGGGCCGGTCGCAGGGCGGATCAGGGCGCAGGTGGTGACGGCGGTGCGGTAGGGCGGCTTCCCTGCCTCAGGGCCTGGGCGCGGGCGCCGGCCAGCCATGCGAGTTCTCGGAGCCCGGGCGGTTCTTCAGCCACCATGACCAGTCCTGCGGCAGGAGCGAGAAGGGATCGCCATGCGCCAGCTCGCGCGCGGCCCAGACCGGCCAGTGGGGGTTAGCGAGCGCCGGGCGGCCGAGGAAGACGAGGTCGATCAGCTCCTCGCGGATCACCCGGTCGGCGATGGCGGGCGTGCCGAGGTTCCAACTGACCGCGACCGGGATGCCGCATTCGCGCCGGACGCGGTTGCCCCGCTCCACCATGAAGGCGGCCTGCGCAAAGGGCGGCTCGCGCAGGTCGTCGGTGTTCATCCCGAGGCTGAGGTCGGCGAGGTCCAGGCCGTGCCGCTTCAGCTCGCCGACCGCCCAGACCGCGTCGTCGAACTGCACGCCGTCCGGGTGGAAGTCGTCGGAGCCGAGGCGCATGGTCAGCGGCAGGCGCTCCGGCCAGACGGCGCGCACAGCGTCCAGCGCCTCGCGGTGGAAGCGCAGGCGGTTTTCCAGGCTGCCGCCATAGGCGTCGGTCCGCTGGTTGGCGAGCGGGGAGAAGAAGCTGGCGCCGAGATAGCCATGGGCGAAATGCATCTCCAGCCACTCGAAGCCGGCATCCAGGGCGCGGCGCGCGGCATCGGCATAGGCGCGGTGCAGGTCGTGGATCTCGGGGATGCTCAGCTCATGCACCGGGAAGGGGTAGCGGCCGCCGAAGGGGATGGCGGAGGGCCCACGGACCTGCCAGCCATCCGGGTGGTCCGGGGCGATCTGCCGCTTGCCCTCCCAAGGCTTCTGCTCGCTGCCCTTGCGCCCGGTATGGCCGAGCTGGATGGCGGGGACGGCGCCCATCTCCTTCACCATGGCGCAGACGCGGGCCAGGCCCTCGACCTGGGCATCGTCCCAGATCCCGGCACAGCAGGTGCCGGTGCGGCCGTCGGGGGTGATGGCGATCTGCTCGGGGAAGACCAGGCCGAAGCCGCCGGCGGCGCGCGAGCCCATCAGCATCACATGGTAGTCGCCCATCCGGCCGTCCACCGAGCGGTACATCGTCATGGGCGACATGGCGATGCGGTTGCGCAGGGTGATGCCCTTGAGCGTGTAGGGGCTGAACAGGTCGGGCATGGGACCTTGCTGAGGATATGCCGCGGGATACTGGCGGATCGGGCGGCCGCTGGCGAGCGGCCCGTCGCGGCGGTGCGCGTCAGGCGGCGGTGCCGATACCGTCCAGCGCGGCCATCGCATCGGCCGGCAGGACGAGGTCGGCGGCGGCGAGGTTCTCCCGCAGATGCGCGGCGGAGGAGGTGCCGGGGATCAGCAGGATGTTGGGCGAGCGGCGCAGCAGCCAAGCGAGCGCCACCTGCATCGGCGTGGCACCGAGCCGCTCCGCGACGCCGGAGAGGGTGGAGGATTGCAGCGGGCTGAAGCCGCCGAGCGGGAAGGAGGGCACGTAGGGGATGCCGTCGCCGGCGAGGGCGTCGATCAGGGCATCGTCGCCGCGATGGGCTAGGTTGTACTGGTTCTGCACGCAGGCGATGGCGCAGAGGCGGCGGCCTTCCGCCACCTGCGTCGGCGTGACGTTGCTGAGGCCGATGTGGCGGACGAGGCCGTGGCGTTGCAGCTCGGCGAGCGCGGTGAGCGGGGCTTCGATGGAGCCTTCGGCGGGGCCGTGGACGTCGAACATGATGCGGAGGTTGACGACCTCCAGCGCATCCAGGCCGAGGTTGCGGAGGTTGTCGTGGACGGCCTGGGTCAGCTCTGCAGCCGAGAAGGCGGGGAGCCAGGCGCCCTTGTCGTCGCGCCGGGCGCCGATCTTGGTGACGAGGGTGAGGTTGGCGGGATAGGGCGCCAGGGCCTCGCGGATGAGCTGGTTGGTGATGTGGGGGCCGTAGAAATCGCTGGTGTCGATATGGTCCACGCCGGCGGCGACGGCGGCGCGGAGCACGGCCAGCGCCGCGTCCCGGTCGCGCGGCGGGCCGAAGACGCCGGGGCCGGCGAGCTGCATGGCGCCGTAGCCGAGGCGCTTCACGGGGCGGCTGCCGAGCTGGAAGGTGCCGGCCTGGTCGATGCTGGTCATGGGGGTTCTCCTTGGCGCCCGGCAGAGTTAGGACCTGCCGGATTGCGCGAGAACCGGGAATGATCCGCACGACCTGTGCGGAATAACGGACAATGGCGGCCGATCTAGGTGAGTTGCAGGCCTTCCTGGCGGTAGCCCGGGCGGGGGGATTCCGTGAGGCAGGGCGGGCGGCGGGGGCCAGCGCCTCCGGCCTCAGCGAGGCGGTGCGGCGGCTGGAGACGCGGCTCGGCGTGCGGCTGCTGCACCGGACGACGCGGAGCGTGCGGCCGACCGAGGCGGGGGAGCGGCTGCTGGAGCGGCTGGGGCCGGCGCTCGGCGAGGTGGAGGCGGCGATGGATCTCGTCAACGGCTTCCGCGACCGGCCGGTGGGGACGCTGCGGCTCAACGTGCCGGTCAGCGCGGCGCGGCTGGTGCTGCCGGGGATCGTGCCGGGCTTCCTCGCGGCCTATCCCGACATCCGGCTGGAGGTCACGGCGGAGGATGGGTTCGTCGATGTGCTGGCGGCGGGCTGCGATGCAGGCATCCGCTACGACGAGCGGCTGGAGGCGGACATGATCGCGGTGCCGATCGGCCCGCGGGTGCAGCGCTTCGCCACGGCGGCGGCACCGGACTATCTCGACCGGCGTGGACGGCCGGAGCATCCGCGCGAGTTGCTGGGACATGCCTGCCTGCGGGGGCGCTTCCCGAGCGGGAACATGCCGGCCTGGGAATTCGAGCGGGAGGGCGAGACGGTGCGGGTCGATCCCACGGGGCCGCTGATCGTCAATATCGGCGGAGCGGTGGATCTGTCGGTGGAGGCGGCGGTCGGCGGCGCGGGGATCGTCGCGTTGTTCGAAGACTGGCTGCGGCCGTATCTCGACAGCGGGGCGCTAGAGGCGGTGCTGGAGCCGTGGTGGCCGTCCTTCTCGGGGCCCTTCCTGTACTATTCGGGGCGGCGGCTGGTGCCGGCGCCGCTCAGGGCCTTCATCGATTACATCAAGGCGGCTGCCCTTCGCACTGGCGCTCGTAACCCGCTCTGACCTGTTGCCTACTCGCGCGGAATACCCGATCCGGGTTTTGCCCAGGAACGCCTACCGGCACCGGCCCCTGCCCGGTGTCCTTCCGCGGCTTTGCCGTGGAAGGCTGTGCGAGACCTTGGGTCTTGAGCGACAATCCGGGGCCTCCGCAAAACTGCGCAGCGGTTTTGTGGGGAGTATCAAGCCCCGTCCCGCAGCAGGCCGGCGATGATGCGGTCGAGCGCGTCGAGCGTGTTGCAGACGGCGGCGACGCGGCAGTGCGGGGCGTAGCGGGGCATGTCGGAATCGCCGGTGCCCCAGAGCGGGCGGGGCTCCGGGTTCAGCCAGACGATCTGCTTGGCGCGGTTGGCCATGGCGGCGAGGAGGTCGGCGCGCGGGTCGGTGCGGTTGCCGCGGCCGTCGCCGAGGATGATGACCGTCGTGCGGCTGTCGAGGAGTTGCATCTGGCCTTCGGCGAAGTCGGCGAGGGCCTGGCCGTAATTCGATGAGCCGAAGCCGGCGCGGTCGAGCACGGCGGGAATGGCGCGCTCGATGGGTTGGCGCTCCAGCAGATCCGAGACGGGGACGAGCGTGCCGGAGAAGGCGAAGGCGTGCAGGCCGGAGAGGGCTTCGTTCAGCGAGTAGAGGAAGAGCAGCAGGAATTGCGCCATGGCGGCGACGGAGCCGCTGACATCGCAGAGGACGACGAGCTTCGGCTTGTCGATCACCTCCTGCTTCCAGACGGGGAGGAAGGGCAGGCCGTCCCAGCCCATGTTGCGGCGGATGGTGCGGCGGGCGTCGAGCAGGCCACGGCGCTGGCGCTTGCGGCGGCGGCCGTATTGCGCGGCGAGGCGGCGGGCCATGGCGCGGACGAGCTTGCGCATGCGGTCATGGTCGCGGCGGTCGATGGCGGCGAGGCGGGTGCGGGTGAGCGTGCGGTTGCGGTACTCCTCCGCCTGGCCGCGGGCGTAGAGGGCGAGGTTCTGCTGCACCAGCTCGCGGACCTGCTCGCGGAGGCGGTCGCGGCCCTCGCGGAGGCGGTCGGCCGTCGCGGGCGGGGCGGCGGCGATCTCGCGGTCGAGCGCGGCGAGGCCCATGCGCTCCAGGATGCGGCGGGTGTAGAGGTTCACCTGGGTGAAGATGGTGATGTTGGCGACCTCGATCTCCGAGGCCGCGCCCTCGGCGGCGGCGGCGAGGCCGGACTGGTCGCCGGCGAGGAGCATCCGCGCGAGCGGGCTGTCGGCCGAGGCGGGGGTGGCGTCCTCCGCCTGGTCGGGCGTGAAGGCCGGGCGGGAGAAGAAGAGGTCGAAGCATTCTGCGAAGAGGCGCTTCTCCTCCGCCGTCTTGGCGAGCACGAGGGAGAGCGTGTCGCGCAGCGTGGTGCGGTCGGTGAAACCCACCTGCTCGACGGCGCGGGCGGCGTCGATGCTCTCGGCCGGCGAGATGCGGAGGCCGGCGCTGCGGGCGGCGCGGAGGAAGTCGAGCAGCGGCTGCATCAGCGGATGGGGACGGACTCGCGCCGGCTGGCGGCCAGCAGATCTGCGAGGCGGGGCTCGGCGGTCTCGATATCGGCCTCGAATTTCAGCAGCACGTTGAGCGTGTCGCGGACCACGGCGGCGTCGAGCTCGCGGACATGCAGCAGGAGAAGCGTGCGCGCCCAGTCGATGGTCTCGCTGACCGAGGGGAGCTTGCGCAGGTCGAGCGTGCGGAGCTGCTGGACGAAGGCGACGAGCTGGCGGCGCAGCTCGTCCTCGATGCCGGGCAGGCGGGCGGCGAGGATGCGCGCCTCCAGCCTTGCATCAGGCAGGCCGATATGGAGGTGGAGGCAGCGGCGCTTCAGCGCGTCGCCGAGGTCGCGCTGGCTGTTGGAGGTGAGCAGCACCAGCGGCGGGACGTCGGCGCGGATGGTGCCGATTTCGGGGATGGAGACCTGGTAGTCGGAGAGAAGTTCGAGGAGGAAGGCCTCGAATTCCTGGTCGGCCTTGTCGACCTCGTCGATCAGCAAGACGGCGCCGCCGGGCTCGCGGAGGGCGCGCAGGAGCGGACGGGGCTCGAGGAATTGCTCGGAGAAGAAGAGGTCGCCGAAGCCGTGCAGGCGGGCGAGGGCGGCATCGAGGCCGGGCTCCTCACCGAGGGCGGCGCCGAGGCGGTCCTTCAGGATCTGGGTGTAGAGCAGCTGCTTGCCGTACTTCCACTCATAGAGGGCCTTCGATTCGTCGAGGCCCTCGTAGCACTGCATGCGGATCAGGCCGATGCCGAGCCAGCGCGACAGCGCCTTCGCCAGCTCGGTCTTGCCGACGCCGGCGGGGCCCTCGACGAGGATGGGCTTCTGCAGGTGGTGCGCCAGGTAGGCGGCGGTTGCGATGGGGCGGCTGGCGATGTAGCCGGCCGAGGCGAGGCCGGCCTCGGTTGCCTCGATGGAGTGGAGCCGGTCGTGCCAATCGGGTGTCATGGGGTGGGGCGTTTCTCCGTTCGGCTCGATGATGCCTTGCCGCGACGTGAGCGCCAAATCGGCCGGGGCAGTCTGGACCTCGGGGATGGGCCGGGTAGAGTGGTTGCGGAGTCTGAGCGTCCAAGGGGGAAAGAACCCGTGCAATTATCCGACCGGGTGACCGGGGGGGTCCTGGTGGTCCTCGGGGGCCTTGCGGCCTGGAGCGGCTCTCGCCTGCCGGCGGTGCCAGGGCAGGATGTCGGGCCGGCGGCCTTTCCGATGCTGATCGGCTCCGGCCTCGTGATCTGCGGGGCGCTGATCGCCCTTGGCATCGGCCGTAGCTTTGAGGTCCCGGAAGAGGATGTGCCGGCGACGGGCTCGCGCTTCGGCGGGCTGCGCGTGCTGATCCCCCCTGCCCTGCTGCTGTTCTACATGCTGGCCTCGGAGCCGCTGGGCTTCCTGCTGACGGCGGGCATCATGGTCTTCGTCGTGGCCTGGGCGCTCGGCGCGTCGATGCGGCTCGCCGTGCCGCTGGCGCTGGTGGCGCCGGTCCTCGTGCATCTCGCCTTCTACAAGCTGCTGCGGGTGCCGCTGCCCGATGGCGTGTTGCCGGCACCGTGGTAGGCGCATCATGAACGAACTCATGGAAGGCGTCCGCCTCGTCGCGGCGCCGGATGTCATCATCGCCATCGTCGCCTCGGCGATCTATGGGCTGGTGGTCGGGTCGCTGCCGGGGCTGTCCGCCACCATGGCGACGGCGCTGCTGGTGCCCGTCACCTTCTGGCTGAGCCCGATCGCGGCCATCGCCACCATCATCACCGCCTCTGCCATGGCGATCTTCTCGGGCGACATTCCGGGCTGCCTGCTGCGCATCCCGGGGACGCCGGCCTCGGCTGCCTATACGGACGAGGCCTATGCGATGACGCGCAAGGGCCAGCCGGAGGTGGCGCTCGGCGCCGGGCTCTGGTTCTCGGCCATCGGCGGCATCGTGGGGACGCTATCGCTGGTGTTGATGGCGCCGCTGCTGGCCGAGATGGCGCTGTCCTTCTCGACCTTCGAGTATTTCTGGCTCGCCTTCCTCGGGCTGATGTGCGCGACGCTGGTGGCGCGCTCCTCGCCGATCAAGGCGATCGCCTCCATGCTGCTCGGGCTGCTGATCGCCTGCATCGGGATGGAGAATCCGGCCGGCACGCCGCGCTTCACCTTCGGGCTGACGGATCTGCTGGGGGGGATCGAGCCGATCCCGGCGCTGGTGGGCGTCTTCGCCGTCAGCGAGGTGATGCGGGCAATGGCGACGCCTGAGCCGCCGAAGATGCCGCACCGGAAATTCGGCTCCATCCTCGCCGGGCAGTGGAAGCTGACCAAGAAGTACCAGTGGCCGATGTGGCGGGGGAACATCATCGGCGTCATCATCGGCGTGCTGCCGGGTGCCGGGGCCGACATGGCGGCCTGGGTTTCTTACGCGATGTCGAAGAAATTCTCGAAGGAGCCGGAGAAGTTCGGGACGGGGCATCCGGAGGGGCTGGTCGAGGCGGGGGCGTCGAACAACGCCTCGCTCGCCTCGGGCTGGGTGCCGTCGCTGCTCTTCGGCATCCCGGGCGACACGATCACGGCGATCGCCATCGGCGTGCTCTACATGAAGGGGCTGAACCCGGGGCCGACGCTCTTCACCGAGAATGCGCGCAGCATGTATGCGCTCTATCTCATCTTCATCATCGCCAACATCATCATGATCCCCTTGGGCATCGTCATGATCCGCATCGCGTCCAAGGTGCTGCGGGCGCCGCGGGCCTCGATCATGCCGGTGATCCTGCTGCTCTGCGCCGTCGGCGCCTTTGCGACGGGGAACAACCTGTTCTCGGTGCTGCTGGTTGGCGTCTTCGGCATCCTCGGCTTCGTCATGGAGCGGAACGGCTATCCGGTGGCGGCGCTGGTGCTCGGCATCGTCATGGGGACGATGGTGGAGCAGAATTTCATCACCTCGCTCATCAAGTCGGATGGCGACGTGATGCCCTTCTTCGAGCGGCCGGTCTCCGCCGTGCTGGCGGCGATGACCATCGGGGCGCTGCTCTGGCCGCTCGGGGTGTGGATTTGGAACCGCACGGGCGGGCGGCGCTTGCCGGCATAGGGTGCGGTAGAGTAACGATAATCACAATATCAGCCGGAGGACATGTCATGGTTTCGATCGATCGCCGTGGGTTGCTGGGGGCGGGCGCTGCCCTCCTCGCCTCCCCTGCCCTCGCCCAGCCGCGCTGGCCGGCGCGGCCGGTGCAGATGCTCTGCCCCTGGGCCGCGGGCGGCGGGACGGACGCGGTGCTGCGCATCGCGGCCACGCTGCTGGAGCGGGAGCTGGGCCAGCCCTTCAACGTGGTGAACCGCACCGGCGGCTCCGGCGTGGTGGGCCACACCGCCATCGCCCAGGCCTCGCCGGACGGCTACACGCTCGGCATCATCACCTCCGAGATTTGCATGCTGCACTGGCAGGGGCTGACGGAGGTCACCTACAAGAACTTCACCCCGCTCGGGCAGCTGAACAACGACCCGCCGGGCATCCAGGTGAATGCCAGCTCGGCCTATCAGAACGTCCAGCAGCTGGCGGATGCGATCAAGGCGAGCCCGGCGGGCAAGTTCAAGGCGAGCGGCACGGGCCAGGGCGGCATCTGGCACCTGGCGCTGGCGAGCTGGCTGGGCGCGATGGGGCTGAAGGCGGACCATGTGCGCTGGGTGCCCTCCAACGGCGCGGCGCCGGCGATGCAGGACCTGGCGGCGGGCGGGCTCGACTTCACCACCTGCTCCGTCCCCGAGGCGCGGGCGATGCTGGATGCCGGGCGGGCGCGGAGCCTCGCGGTGATGGCGCCGGCGCGGCTTTCGGCCTTCGCCAATATCCCGACGCTGAAGGAGACGATGAACATCGACATCACCGCCGGCGCGATGCGCATCATCGCCGGGCCGGCGAACCTGCCCGCCGAGGTGAAGGCGGCGATCGAGCCGGCGCTGAAGAAGGTGTTCGACAGCAAGGAATACCAGGAATTCATGAACGCGCGCGGCTTCGGCCTGGTCTATGCCGATGGCGCGGGGGCGGGGCAGGCGCTTGCCGCGGCGGACAAGGCGCTCGGCGATGCGATGAAGGCGGCGGGGCTGGCGAAGGCCTGAGCCCTTCCCGGGCGGGAGCGGGGCTCAGCCCCGCTTCTGCAACAGCCGGGTCAGCAAGTCGATCTGTTCCTGCTGGCGGGCGAGCAGCACCTCGATCTCGCGGGTGCGGAGCTGGTCCAGCTTCTCGTGGAGGGCCATGATCTCGATCTCGGCCTTGAGGTTCACCTCGTAGTCGTGGGCGGCATCGAGCCGGTCGCGGGCGGCCTGGCGGTTCTGGCTCATCATGATGATGGGTGCCTGGAGGGCGGCGATCATCGAGAGCAGCAGGTTGAGGAAGATATAGGGATAGGCGTCGAAGGGCCGTGGCAGGGCGGCATTCAGCAGCGTCCAGGCCAGCAGGAACAGGCCGAAGCTGAGGATGAAGGCCCAGGAGCCGCCGAATTCGGCGACCTTGTCGGCCAGGCGCTGGCCGAAGGTCAGATCGCCGTCGAAATCGCGCTCGATGTCGCGGCTGATGACCCGGTGCGCCGATGTCGAGGCGAGGACCAAGCGCTCAGCGGGCGAGAGGTCGTGGGGGCTTGCGGCCGAACCAGCGATGCGCGGCGGTGCCGGTGGGTTCGGTCATGCTGGGACTCCGGTGGGCAGGCCGAAGACAGCTTGCCCGATGCCGGGGGAGAGGCCACCTTTCCCCGAAAGGGCGACAGCGAGGGGGCAGGCGTGGCCGGGTTCAGGAGCACCGAGAATTACATCGCCTCGCGCGACCTTGAGGTCGCGGTCAACGCCGCCGTCACGCTGCAGCGGCCGCTGCTGGTGAAGGGCGAGCCCGGCACCGGTAAGACGGTGCTGGCGCATGAGGTGGCGAAGGCGCTCGGCCTGCCGCTGATCGAGTGGCACATCAAGTCCACCACCAAGGCGCAGCAGGGGCTTTACGAATACGACGCCGTCTCCCGGCTGCGGGACGGGCAGTTGGGCGACGAGCGGGTGCACGACATCTCGAACTACATCGTACGCGGCAAGCTGTGGGAGGCCTTCGCGGCCGAGCGGCAGCATGTCCTGCTGATCGACGAGATCGACAAGGCCGACATCGAATTCCCGAACGACCTGCTGCTCGAGCTCGATCGGATGCAGTTCTTCGTCTACGAGACGAAGGAGACGGTGGTGGCACGTCACCGGCCGGTGGTCATCATCACCTCGAACAACGAGAAGGAGCTGCCGGATGCCTTCCTGCGGCGCTGCTTCTTCCACTACATCCGCTTCCCGGACCGGGAGACGATGGAGCAGATCGTCCAGGCGCATTTCCCTGACATCAAGCAGGAGCTGGCGCGGGAGGCGCTGAACGTCTTCTTCCAGATCCGCGGCGTTGGCGAGCTGAAGAAGAAGCCGGCGACCTCCGAGCTGCTGGACTGGCTGAAGCTGCTGATGATCGAGGATCTGCCGCCGGAGGTGCTGCGCTCTTCCGACCCGAAGGTGGCCATTCCGCCGCTGCACGGGGCGCTGCTGAAGAACGAGCAGGACGTGCATCTGTTCGAGCGGCTGGCCTTCCTCTCGCGGCAGCGGCAGCGGTAGGCGGCCGTGCTGGCGCATTTCATCCTCGCGCTGCGCAATGCCGGCATTCCGGCGAGCATCACCGAGTATCTCGCCCTGCTGCGCGGGATGAAGGAGGGGGTCGCCGACTACAATGTCGACGACTTCTACCACCTCAGCCGGGCGGCGCTGGTGAAGGACGAGCGGCACCTGGACCGCTTCGACCGGGTCTTCGGCGAGGTGTTCAAGGGGCTGGAGGCGCCAGAGGGCGAGGGGTTCGAGACGCTGGTACGGCAGCTGCCGGAGGAATGGCTCCGCAAGATGGCGGAGAAGCTGCTGACCGAGGAGGAGAAGGCGGCGATCCAGGCCGCGGGCGGCTTCGACAAGCTGATGGAGATGCTGAAGCAGCGTCTGGCCGAGCAGAAAGGGCGGCACCAGGGCGGCAGCAAGTGGATCGGCACGGGCGGGACCTCGCCTTTCGGCGCGCATGGGTACAACCCGGAGGGCGTGCGCATCGGGCAGGAGGAGAGCCGGCACCGGCGGGCGGTGAAGGTGTGGGACAAGCGCGAGTTCCGCGACCTCGACGACTCGGTGGAGATCGGGACGCGGAACATCAAGCTGGCGCTCCGGCGGCTGCGGCGCTTCGCCCGGCAGGGGGCGGCGACGGAGCTCGACCTGCCGGACACCATCCGTTCGACAGCGAACAATGCCGGGTCACTCGACCTGAAGATGGTGCCCGAGCGGCACAATACGGTGAAGGTGCTGCTCTTCCTCGATATCGGCGGGTCGATGGACGATTGGGTGAAGCTGTCGGAGGAGTTGTTCTCGGCCGCGCGGGCGGAGTTCAAGCACCTCGAGCATTTCTACTTCCATAACTGCCCTTATGAGCGGCTATGGACCAACAACCGGCGGCGGCGGGAGAGCGAGGTCTCGACCCTCGAGGTGCTGCGGAAATATGGGCCGGACTACAAGGCCGTCTTCGTCGGGGATGCGAGCATGAGCCCCTACGAGATCGTCCAGCCCGGGGGCAGCGTTGAGCACTGGAACGAGGAGCCGGGAAGCGCTTGGATGGCGCGGCTGACCGGGCATTTCCGGCGGAGTGCTTGGCTGAACCCGATGCCGCAGGCGGGCTGGGGGCGCACGCATTCCATCGGGCTGGTGCGGCAGCTGATGGAGGACCGGATGTTCCCGCTAACCCTCGGCGGGATCGAGGCAATGACGCGGGAGCTCAGCCGCTAGGCTGAGCCCCCGGCCCAATTACGGCAGCGGCTGCGGGTTGGCCGACAGGCTGCGCAGATAGGCGATGATGTCCGCGCGGTCTTCCGGCTTCGAGACGCCGGCGAAGGCCATGCGGGTGCCGGGGGCATAGGTCATCGGCTTGAAGAGCCAGCGGTTCAGCTCCTCGTAGTTCCACGGGCCCTGATGGCCCTTCAGCGCAGCCGAGTAGTTGAAGCTCGCGACATGGCCGTGCGGCTTGCCGACCACGTCATAGAGATTGGGGCCGACGCCGTTGCGGCCACCCTCGTTGAAGGTGTGGCAGACGGCGCAGAGACGGCGGCTGATGGCCGCGCCGTTGTCCGCATTGGCATTGGCCAGCAGCGGGGCGATCGGCGGCAGCTCGGCTGAGGCGGCCGCCGGGGCTGCGGCGGGGGCACCGCCCGGAGCCGGGGCCGCGGCGGGCGGCGCAGCAGCCGCAGCGGCGGGTGCTGCTGCCGGGGCCGCAGCCTCGCCGGCGGGCGGCAGCGGCTTCGGGCTAGGCGAGAGGCTGCGCAGATAGGCAACCACATTGGCGCGCTGCTGGGTGTTGCTCAGGCCGGCGAAGGCCATGCGGGTGCCCGGCGCATAGGAGGCGGGCTTGTAGAGCCAGTGGTTCAGCTCCTCATAGTCCCAGGGCCCCTGCTTGCCCTTGAGCGCCGCCGAGTAGTTGAAGCCTTCGACATGCCCATGCGGCGCGCCGACGATGTTGTAGAGGTTCGGGCCGATGCCGCTGCGGCCGCCCTGGTCGAAGCTATGGCAGGCGCCGCAATTGCGCTGGGCGATCTGCTGGCCGGCGGCGACGTCGGCGCTGGCGAGGAGGCCGGAGATCGGCTCGGCCTGCGGGGCGGCGGCCGGGGCTGCGCTCGGGGCTCCGCCGGTCGGATCGCCGATGCGGATGGCGCTTTCATGCGGCTTCTCGCCATGCACCAGCAGCTTGCCCACCTGGCCGGCCACCATGAAGGTGATCCCGGCCGTCAGCACGGCGGCAAAGGCCTTGTTCAGCTCGAGCGAATTCATAGGCGGTGACGTCCTCGGAGCGGCGGCGGCCAGTGGGCCGCGCGAAACAGGCGCGGGGCGCAAGGGCCAGGATGCATATAGCCGAAGCGGCGAGACCCGCAACCCGTCCCGGCCGCCAAACATGGGCGCCAGACATGCCGAGGGCCGGCCCTCCCCCCTTGCGAGGGGAAGGCCGGCCCAGGGCTGGCGGGCGCGCTACTGCCGGATGGGCGGGGGTGCGTCGATATTGGTGATGCGGCCCAGCTCCGGGTAGTCCCGCAGCATCGAGACGCCGTTCAGGGGCTTGTTCACGCCCTGGTGGCAGGTGGTGCAGTTGACCTTCAGCGGATCCTCATGCGGGCCGAGGCGGGCGCGCTGCGGACCGCCCGGCGGGCCGTTGGGGTTGGCCGCCCAGAGGGGCTGCAAGGGATCGATGAAGTTGTGGTTGATGTCCCGCACCATGCGGATGCCGTGCCAGGCATTGGTCCGCTGGGGGGCGCTCTGGTCCCAGGCGGAGAAGGCGCGGCTGTTGTGGCAGGTGGTGCAGTTCACCCCGAGGGCCTGGGAGAAGTGCATCATCAGCCCGTAGGTGAACTCGGCATCCTTGATGCCCTGGCTGTTGCCGGCGGGCAGCGGGTCCGGCGTCTGGACGCGGATGTTGACCGCCTGGTCCAGGTAGCGGCTGAAGGGGTCGTAGGGGAGCGAGCTGTCGCCCACCACCGGCGAGGCCAGGTTCTGGCCGTTGGAGGAGGCGGAGAAGCCCTCGCCGCGCATCGGGCCGGTATTCTCGGACCAGACGTTCAGCGGGACCGGGTTGCCGCGGTGGCAGGTGTAGCAGGTGACGCCGGTTTCCAGCACATGCGGCTTCCACTCCGCGTTGATGCGGGCGACCATCTGCAACATGCGGCGGGCGACGACCTTGGTGTAGATCTCGTCGGAGGCCATGTTCGCCGGGTTGTGGCAGTAGTTGCAGCCCTGTTCCGGAGAGACCCAGGCCGTCATCGCCGCCATGGTGCGGGCGAATTCGGCGACACCCAGCTCGCCCAGCACCTGCACGTTCCGATAGGCCTGGCCGGCGCGCGGGCCGACCGAAGGCACGCGCGGGATCATCGGCGGGAGCTGGTTGGCCGCGGCCAGCGCCGGTTGCAGGCGGGGATTGGCGATGTTGCCGAGGGCGACGCCGCGGAAGCCGGTCTGCACCGTCTCCACCGGCGGGCGCTCGAAGGTGAAGAGGATGACCGCGAGGCCGAGCAGCCCGGCCAGCACCGCGCCGAGTTTGAGGGAGAAGCTCATCACCGTGCTCCCAGCAGGGGGTCGGGCATGGCGCGGAACACCTCCGGATAAGCGGGGGCGATGCCGTGCTTGACGCCCCAGAGGTACCAGTTGTCGACCACCGTGCCGGTCAGCAGGATGCCGATGCCGCCCGTCAGCGGGCAGAGCACGGCGAACCACCAGGCCCAGCGGTGGACGCTCTCGAAGGTAGCGTTGAAGCCCATGGTCCAGCGCCAGAAGATGGCGCAGCGCTCATGCGCCGTGCCGCGGTCGATCACCTGTTCCACCTCGCGCTCCGCGCCGAAGCGGCCGGCGGCGAGGATGGTCGCGCCGTGCATGGCGAAGAGCAGCGTCGACCCGTAGAGGAAGACGATCGAGAGCATGTGGAAGGGGTTGTAGAAGAGGTTGCCGTAGCGGAGCGAGAAGGCCGCCGTCCAATCGAGATGCGGGAAGATGCCGAAGGGAACCGCCTCGGACCAGGAGCCCATCAGCAGCGGACGGATGAAGCCGAGCACCAGGTAGAGCCAGATGGCGGCGGCGAAGGCCCAGGGCACGTGGCTGCCGAGGCCGAGCTGGCGGGCGCGGCGATAGGTGCGGGCCCACCAGAGCAGGATGGAGACGGTGAGGAACAGGCCGGCGAGCAGCCACCAGCCGCCTTCCGCCAGCGGCGGGATCTGTAATCCATAGGCCGGCGAGGGCGGCTCCAGCGCCAGCCAGGGCAGCTGGCGGATGAACTGCACCGGGTCCCAGTTCACCGAGGCCAGCATGTTGAGGCCGATGATCTCGAAGGCGGCGAAGCCGAAGATGAGCGAGATGATGCCAAGCCAGCCGAGATAGATCGGCCCGACCTGCGCGTCGCCGAGCCAGCCGAGGATGTAGGCGAAATTCGGCTTGCCGTCGCGCGGGCTGCTGCCGCGGGCGAGGGGGACGCCGGCATAGGCCGGGCCTCGCACCTGCACGCGGGTGAAGATGTTCTGGTATTCGGCCATGGGGATCTTCCTCCTCCTTGCTTCGGGCTCAGCTCCAGATCGGCAGGTTGAGCCACCAGCTCCACCACTGCGGCCAGCCATGGGTCCAGAAGGGCCCGGAGATGACGATGCAGACGGCGCTCCAAAACCCGGCGGAAAGCGCCAGGAAGAGGCCGAGGCGATGAATCCCGAGCGTGCCGATGGAATAGCCGATGGTGTCGCGGAAGAAGGTGTTCTCGTGCTCGGCGGTCTTCACATCCGTTCCCGGGGCGGGGTTGATGGCCGAGAGCACCAGCGCGCCGTGCAGCGACAGGGCGAGCGTCGTGGTGAAGAAGAAGGTCACCGCGAGCATGTGCGCCGGGTTGTAGTGGAAGTGCAGGTACTGGTAGCCGGTGTTCGACACCCAATCGAGGTGGCTGAGGATGCCGTAGGGGAAGCCGTGGCCCCAGGCGCCCATCAGCACCGGGCGGATCACCACCAGGGTGAAGTAGGCGAAGATCGCCATGCTGTAGGCGACGGGGATGTGGTAGCCCATGCCGAGCTTGCGTGCGATCTCCGCCTGGCGCAGCGCCCAGGAGACGAAGGCGCCGAGGGCGCAGACGGTGACGATCTGCCAGATCCCGCCATCCTTCAGCGGCGCGAGGCCGAGGCCGTATTTCAGGTCGGGCGGGGCGATGTTGATCGTCCACGGGTTCCAGGTGCCGCCGATGGCGGCGCCGTAGAAGATCATCAGCGTGCCGACGAGGGTGCAGAAGATCGTCGTGACGCCGAAGAAGCCGACATAGAAGGGCCCGACCCAGAAGTCGAACAGGTCGCCCCCGATCAGGGTGCCTCCGCGGACGCGGTACTTCCTCTCGAAGCTGAGCATCGCCATGATGGTTACCCCGTACGGGGAGGCGCTCTGTGCGGGCGGCCTCGTTGCGGCAAGGTCGGCGGCGGGCGAGGGCTGGCCTCGTCCGTCGCCGGGGCGGTCGCGCTAGACGACCGAACTGATGGTGTCGGTGATCATCGCCTGCGGGCGGGGACCCTCGATCCAGTTGAAGCGGTTCGTGCTGAGCAGGATGAAGTGGATCACCAGCGCGAGCACGAGGAGGAAGGTGAAAAGTCCGACCAGCGCGCGACGCGGATCGAACAGCAGCCAGATGCGCCACATGTGTTCTGCCCTCCCCTCAGGTTAGATAGGTTGCGAGCGAGGTCGCGCCGTCGATCATCGACTGCGTGTATCCGCGCGGCCCGGGGAGCCACGGGCGCCATTGCCAGACCAGGAAATGGGCGACGATGGCGATGACTGTGAAGATGATGAAGGACGTGACGAAGATTCCGTGGAATTCCTTCGCCTCGCTCTCCGTCAGCCCCGTCAGCGAGCCATCTCGCATGTCGGTACCGGCCATCTCGATTGCCTCCGTGATGGCGGCCTTGCGGCCGTTACCGCGCAACTCCCGCGCGGCTGGGATCGACGCGGCCGGTTGAGCCACGCACGACTGGAGGCCGCGCAGCCTCGGCGCGCGGCGGTGGGGCGGGGGCCGGTCATGCGACGCGGCCCTCGGCAAGGTCGCGCAGCAGCGCGGCGATGCGGGATGCGGTGACGGTGGGCTCGGCGGCCTCGCGGGCGTCGCGCTCGGCGCGGTCGCGCAGGCGCTTGGCCGCCGAGATGCGGAGCAGGAAGGGCTCGGTCTCGAGATGCGCCTCGAGGAGCGACTGCGCCTCGGGCTCCCAGCGCTCGGCGGGGCGGGCGGGCGTCGGCGCGACGCGGTCGAGGTCGGTGCCGAGGGGAAGGATGTGGAAGAGCGCGTCGAACAGCGCGTTGCAGTATTCCTGGACGAGGTAGGTCGCGCCGGCATAGCCCATGAAGGGCGTGCCGGTGGCGCGGCGGATGATGGCGCCGGGGAAGCTCGCCGGGATGTAGGTGCTGCGGGCCTTGGCCTCGGCGGCGTACATGCGCTCGTTGTAGGAGCCGAAGAGGACGAGGTGCGGCGTCTTGTGGACCGCCGCGCGGACGGCGGCGTTGTCGGTCTTCAGCCCCGGCTGGCGGGCGAAGGAGAAGGCGCAGGGGATGCCCAGCTCCTCCTCGAAGAGGCGGCGGAGGCCGCGGACATAGGTCTCGGTGGCGACGACGGCGACGCTGGCCGTCGCGAAGAAGTCCTGGGTGACGCTGCGCCAGAGGTCCCAGATCGGCTTGATCGTGGTGTGCTTCTCGCGCTCGATGAAGGGCTCCGGGTCGAGGCCGGTCAGCTCGCCGAGCTTGCGCAGGAAGTTCGTCGTGGCGAAGAGGCCGATGGGGGCCATCAGGTAGGGCCGCTCCAGCGTCTCGCAGAGCTTGCGGCCGAATTCGCGGTAGAGGCAGATGTTGACGTCCGCATCGGGCAGGCGGGCGATGTCGTCGACATGGCTGCCCAGCGGGAAGGTGAGGTTGATCTCGCAGCCGATGCCTTCGACCAGGCGCCGGATCTCGGCCAGGTCGGAGGGCATGTTGAAGGTGCCGTAGATCGGGCCGATGAGGTTGACGCGGGGCGGGCTGCCCTCGGCGCGCTTGCGCGGGCGGACCTTTTTGGCGCCGAACTCCGTCCAGAGCCAGTTGATGGCGCGGTCGGCGGCCTGCCACTGGTCCTCGTCGATGGTGCGCGGAATGAAGCGGCGGAGGTTGCTGCCCTCGGGCGTCACGCCGCCACCAATCATCTCGGCGATGCTGCCGGTGACGACGACGGCGGGAAGCTCGACATCGCCCACCTCGGCGGCGCGCTTCATCGGGCCTTCGGTGCCGGTCTGCGAGAGGGCTTCCTCGTCGAGGCCGGTGACGACCACGGGGAGTTCGTGGGGCGGCAGGGCGTCGGTGTAGTGGAGGACGGCGGTGACGGGCAGGTTCTCGCAGCCGACCGGGCCGTCGATCACGGTGCGCAGGCCGCGCACGGCGCTGAAGGCGTAGACGGCGCCCCAGTAGCCGCCGGCGCGGTCGTGGTCGAGGACGAGCATCGCGCTAGCTCCCCACCGCATCGTCGGACTTGAGCTTGGCGGCGCGCAGCTTGCGCTGGCGGTCGCGGAAGCCAGCGGGCTCCTCCGGCTTGCCGCGGAAGCCGTAGCCGGCGCGGTCGGGCGTGCCGACGCCCTCGAAGAAGGAGACCATGCGGGAGAAGCGCTCGCGGCCCCGCGTCTGCGCGGCGACGATCGCGGCCATGGAGGCGGCGCCGGCGGGGCCGAACAAGGGCCGGGCGGAGACCATGTTGGTGAAGTAGAGGGCGGGGATGGCCATCTCCTTCGCCTTCTGCACGAGCGGCGTGGTGCCGAGGGCGAGGTCGGGCCTCACCTCCGTCATCGCGGCCATGTCCTGCTCGAGGCTGGCGCGGTACTGGACATGGGTGCCGCGGGTGGCGAGCCAGGCGCGGTCGGCCTCGGACCATTCGGTGCGGGGGCAGGCGGTGCCGACATAGGGCACCTCGGCGCCGGCTTCGATCAGCAGGCGTGCCACGAGGAGTTCGGAGCCTTCGTAGCCGGAGACGGTGATGCGGGCGCGGATCGGTGCGGCGGCGAGGGCGGCCTGCATTGCCGGAAGAGCACGGGACTTCGCCAGGTCGATGCGGGATTGCGGCAGGCCGGCGGCGCGGCCGATGCCCTGCAACCAGGCTTCGGTGCCGTCGAGGCCGACGGGGCCGGAACCGACCACGGGGCGGCCGGCGGCGGCGAATTCGCGGATGCTCGCGGTGTAGAAGGGGTGGGTGGCGGCGGCGACTTCGCAGTCCAGGGCCGCGTAGAGATCGCGCCATTCGCGGGCGGGCGTCTGCGGCGCGACGGCGAGGCCCATCGGCGCGAGCAGCGCGGCGATGCCCATGGGGTCGGCGGGGAAGAGCTCGCCGATCAGGGCGACGGTCGGCTCGCCCTCGACCAGGGAGGCGGGGCGGGCGACGGGGCCGGCCTCCGCCTCGTGGCGGGCGTAGCGGAGCATGGCACCGGCGAGGACGTCCTTCGCCTCGGCATGGGTCGGGACGCCGAAGCCGGGCACGTCGATGCCGATGACGCGGACGCCGTCGATCTGCTTCGGCAGCAGGTCCAATGGCACGCCGGAGGCGGTGGGGACGCAGAGATTGATGACGATGATGGCATCCAGCTCGTCGGGCTTCGCCGAGGCGTGGACGGCCTCGCGGATGTCCTCGAAGAGCTTGCCGGTGACCAGCGTCTCGGAGTTGAAGGGCACGTAGCCGACGCTGCGGCGGGCGCCGTAGAAATGGCTGGTGAAGGTGAGGCCGTAGACGCAGCAGGCGCTGCCCGAGAGGATGGTCGCCACGCGGCGCATGCGGAGCCCGACGCGGAGAGAGCCGAAGGCGGGGCACATGCTCTGCGGCTGGTCATGCGGGCCGCGGGGATAGTCGGCCATCAGGCGGTCGAGCGCATCCGACTTGCCGGCGGCGCGGGCGGCGGCCTGCATCGTCTCGCGGCCGCCATGGCAGGATGCGCCCTCGGCCATGCTCAGCTGCCCTCGTAGACGACTTCGAGGGAGGGCTTCTCGACCAGAGCCGAGCCGCACATGTCCTCCATCGTCGCTGGGTTCAGCACCACGCCGCGGCCGACCGCATCGCCCTTGAAGAGGCCGAGCAGGGTCTCGTGCGTGAGCGGGTTCGGGCGCACGGGCGGGGCCGTCGCCACCTGCTCGGCGAGGGTCTCGAAGACGGAGGCCCAGGGGCTGCCGGGCATGCCGACGATCTCGTAATTCGCCGATTTGCGGCGGATGTCGTCATCGGCGGGGATGGCCGAGAGGACGGGAATACCGACGGCCTCGGCGAAGGCCTGGGCCTCGCCGGTGCCGTCATCCTTGTTGATGACCAGGCCTGCGACGCCGACATTGCCGCCGAGGCGGCGGAAGTAGTCCACCGCCGAGCAGACATTGTTGGCGACGTAGAGGCTCTGCAGGTCGTTGGAGCCGACGACGATCACCTTCTGGCACATGTCACGTGCGATCGGCAGGCCGAAGCCGCCGCAGACCACGTCGCCGAGGAAGTCGAGCAGGACGTAGTCGAAATTCCACTGGTGGAAGCCGAGCTTCTCCAAAAGCTCGAAGCCATGGATGATGCCGCGCCCGCCGCAGCCGCGGCCGACCTCGGGGCCGCCGAGCTCCATGGCGTAGACGCCGTCGCGCTTGAAGCAAACATCGCCGATGGCGACGGCCTCGCCGGCGAGCTTCTTCTTCGACGAGGTCTCGATGATGGTGGGGCAGGCGCGGCCGCCGAAGAGCAGGCTCGTCGTGTCGGATTTGGGATCGCAGCCGATGAGCAGGACGCGCTTGCCTTGCTGCGCCATCATGTAGGAGAGGTTCGCCAGGGTGAAGGACTTGCCGATGCCGCCCTTGCCGTAGATGGCGATGATCTGCGTCTCGCGCTTCACCGGGCCCGTGTGCGGGGCGTCAGGCTCCTGCGCGGCCTCGGCACGGAGCGCATCCTGCATACTTGCCTGCGGTTGGGCCGAGTTGGGCTTGCCGACGGATGCGTTCATGAACACTCGCTCCAATCCAGGACCATCTTGAGGCAGGACGCATCGGTGAAGGCGGTGCGGTAGGCGGAGGCGGCCTGCGGCGCGGCCTCCCGGTGGGTGATGAGGCCGTCGAGGGAGAGGCGGCCCTCGGCGATTAGCGCGGTGACGGCGGCGAGGTCGGGGGCGCGCCATTCGGCGGCGATGCGGAGGCGGGCCTCGCGCATGAAGGCGGGCGGGAAGGCGAAGGAGAGCGGGGCGGCGTAGAAGCCGGCCAGGACGATCTCGCCGCCCGGGGCGAGGCGGGCGATCAACGTGTCGAGCAGGGCGCTGTCGCCGCTGACATCGACGATGCTGCGGTAGTCGCGGCGAGGGTCCTCGGCGGGGTTGAGGACAGGGTAGCCCTCGGCGCCGGCGTGGCGGGCGGGGTTGCTCTCCCAGACGATGGGCGGGGGCGCGCCGGCGGCGAGGCAGAGGCGGGCCAGGAGGCGGCCGAGGACGCCGTGGCCGATGATCAGCTCGGGCTGCGTGCCGCCCGCCGTCGCGTGATGGGCGGTGGCGGCGAGGGCCAGCAGGACAGCGTTCTCGCGCAGGGAGCAGGCGACGGGAACGGTCTTCTCGCCGGCGACGACGAGGCGGCGGGCGGCGCCGCCGAACAGGCCGCGCACCGGGCCGAAGCAGCGGGCGCCGGGGACGAAGACGCGTTGGCCGGGGATGCGGCCCGACAAGGGACCGGCCTGGGCGATGCGGCCGACCGACTCATAGCCGGGGACCAGCGGGTAGCCCATGCCGGG
Source organism: Belnapia moabensis DSM 16746 (assembly GCF_000745835.1). Lineage (GTDB taxonomy): Bacteria > Pseudomonadota > Alphaproteobacteria > Acetobacterales > Acetobacteraceae > Belnapia > Belnapia moabensis. Next base: position 33,875 of record NZ_JQKB01000015.1, read on the forward strand.
GAAGCTTGGCATCCGGCCGCTCCAGAGCAGGCGCTCCGTGCCGGTGCTGATGCCGCTCCATTCGATGTCGACGACGACATCCTCCGCGCCGGGCGGGGTGAGGTCGAGGCGGCGGAGCATCAGCTGCTCCGGCTCCTGCAGCAGGACTGCCATGGTGTCCATCGTCAGCCCTCCCTCTTCTGATTGGTGTCAGCTTAGACTGACACTACTTGCTGTCAAGGATTAACGACAGCTTCGGCCGTCATCACCCGGACGAGCAGCGGCGTGCGGGTCGGGCGCAGGCGGGGCGCGGTGAAGCCGGCCTGGCGGAGCAGAGCGGACAGCTCGGCGGGCGTGCGGGCGCGGCCGGTGCCCATGGCGAGGAGGTAGAAGCCGAAATAGGCCTCGCCGATCGGCTCGGCGCCGGGGGTCGCGGCCATCGGCTCGGCGAGCAGCAGCGTGCCGCCGGGCGGCAGCGCGGCGCGGGCGGCGCGGAGGATGGCGAGGGCGCGGTCGTCGTTATGGTCGTGGATGACGCGGACGAGGCTGAGGATGTCGGCGCCCCCGGGCAGCGGGTCGGTGGTGATATCGCCGCCGTGCAGCGCGGTGCGGCCGGTCATGCCGGCGGCGGCGAAGCGGGGGCGGGCGCGCTCGGCGACGGCGGGGAGGTCGAAGAGCATCAGGCGGAGATGCGGGTGGCGCGTGCCGGCGGCGCGGAGGAAGGAGCCGTCGCCTCCCCCCACATCGAGCAGGCAGCGGTGGCGGCGGAGCGGAACGGCGGCCAGGACCTCCTCCGCGATGATGGGCTGAGAGGCGGCCATCAGGTCGGTATAGGCGGCGACCTGGTCGGGGCGGAGGGCGGCGGGCGTCGCCGCCTCGGCATAGGGCCAGTAGCCGGAGAGGTGGTTGCCGCCGCGCGGGCGGCGCAGCAGGGCGACTGGATCGGCGAGGTCGCCGTAGACGAGGGCGTGGTGCTCAACCATCGCGGTGACGCCGGGATTGTCCACCATGGCGGCGCCGAGCGGGCCGAGGCCCCATCGCCCGCCGCTGCGCCGCGCCAGCAGGCCGAGCGAGGCGGCGGCGGCGAAGAGCCGGGCGGCGGATTCGGGCGGGAGGGCCAGGCGGGCGGCGAGGCGGGACTCGTCCTCCGGCCCGTTGCGTAGAATCTCGAACAGGCGGAGGCGGACGCAGGCGAGCAGCACTTGTGAATAGACGAAGCCGGCGCAGAGGTCGAAGAGCGCGCGGACGCGGCGGCGGGCGACGGGGCGCGTCAGCGGGAAGCGCGTCGCCAGGCTGCGGAAGCGGGGGCTGGCGAGGATGCGGTCATAGGTGTCGCGCGCGCGGTCCAGCAGGCCGGCGGGGCGGGCCATGGCGCCGGACATGCGGGCTATGCGGCCCGCACCGCGAGGCTGCGCGGCAGCAGGCGCTGCGTCTCCAGAAGGATGACGGCGCGGAGGCCCTCGGCGCCCGGGCAGGGCGGAATGGCGGCGGCAGCATCGGCGGCGAGGGATTCGAGGCGGGCGATGGCGCCGGGGAGGCCCAGTTGGAGGACGGCGCTCGGGCGGTGGTGGGCGGCGTCCTGGCCGGTGGGCTTGCCGAGCTCCTCCTCGTCGGAGACGGCGTCGCGGATGTCGTCGGCGACCTGGTAGGCCTCGCCGAGACGGTCGCCGAGAAGGCGCCATGCGTCCGGGTCGGCGCCCGCGGCGGCGGCGCCGGCGGCGGTGGCGGCGGCGAAGAGGGAGCCGGTCTTCTGCCGCTGGTATTCGGTGAGGTCGCAGCGGGGCTCGCTTTCCCAGCCCTGGCCGGCGACGATGCCCGTCGGCATGCCGACGGAATCGCCGATGGTCAGCATCAGCGGGCCGAGGCGCTGCGGCGCGGCGGCGGCGGCGCGGGCCATCATCTGGAAGGCGAGGACGATGAGGGCGTCGCCGGCGAGCACGGCCAGAGGTTCGTCGAAGGCGCGGTGCAGACTTGGCTTGCCGCGGCGGGTGGCGGCGTCGTCGAAGCAGGGCAGGTCGTCATGCACGAGGGAGGCGCAGTGCAGGAGTTCGATGGCGGCGCCGGCGGACTCCGCGAGGCCGGGCTGGTCGTCGCCGACCGCGCCGGCGACGGCAAGGACGAGGCGCGGGCGGAGGCGGGCGCCGCGGGGGAAGACGGCGTAGCGCATGGCCTCGGCGAGGCGGGGCGGGCTGCCGGGGCCTTCGGCGAGGGCGATGGCGGCGTTGAGGGCTCGTTCGATCCGCGTCACGGCGTCCATGGCGACCTCCCCTGCCTTGATTGTAAGGCTTGATTGTCAGTCAAAAGTGTCATCTTTAATGGACAATGGCGTCAACGACTAATCCTGCCGATGCGCGAGTGGTGGTGATCGGGGCCGGGATCGCCGGGCTGGCGGCGGCCGTGCTGCTGGCGGCGCGGGGGCTCGACGTGACGGTGCTCGAGCGTGCGCCGGCGCCGGGCGGGAAGATGCGGGAGGTCCCTGTGGGCGATGCGCGCATCGATGGCGGGCCGACGGTCTTCACCATGCGCTGGGTCTTCGAGGAGCTCTTCGCCGAGGCGGGGGCCTCGCTCGATGAGCATGTCGGGCTGCGCCCGGTCTCGGTGCTGGCGCGGCATGCCTGGGGCGAGCGGGAAAGGCTCGACCTGTTCGCCGATATCGGGGCATCGGCCGATGCGATTGGGCGGTTCGCGGGGGCGGCGGAGGCGCGCGGGTATCGCGAGTTCTGCGAGCGGGCGCGGAAGATCTACCGGACGCTGGAGGAGCCGTTCATCCGCGCGGCGCGGCCGACGCCCCTGTCGCTGGCGGCGGGGGCAGGGCTGCGCGGGCTCTCCGACATGTGGGGCGTCTCGCCCTTCGCCACGCTCTGGAAGGAGCTGGGGAAGCATTTCCGCGATGCGCGGCTGCGCCAGCTCTTCGGGCGCTATGCGACCTATTGCGGATCCTCGCCCTTCCAGGCGCCGGCCACCCTGATGCTCGTCGCGCATGTGGAGCAGGCGGGGGTGTGGCTGGTCGATGGCGGGATGCATCGGCTGGCGCTGGCGCTCGCGGGGCTGGCGGAGGCCAAGGGGGCGCGGTTCCGCTACGGCGCCGGGGTGCGGGAGATCGAGGCGCAGGACGGGCGGGTATCGGGCGTCGTGCTGCGGAGCGGCGAGCGGATCGGGGCGGAGGCGGTCATCGCCAATGCCGATCTGGAGGCGCTGGCGGGCGGGTTGCTCGGGGCGGCGGCGCAGGGCGCGGTCGAGAGGCCGGCGGCGGAGCGGAGCCTGTCGGCGATGACCTGGTGCCTGGAGGCCAGGGCTTCGGGCTTTCCGCTGGCGCGGCATACGGTGTTCTTCTCGCGCGACTACGAGGCGGAGTTCCGCGACATCTTCGGGCGCGGGCGGCTGCCCTCGGCGCCCACCGTCTATGTCTGCGCGCAGGACCGCAACGATGCGGGGGCCGGGCCCGATGGGCCGGAGCGGCTGCTCGTGCTGACCAATGCGCCGGCGCTCGGCGACCGGCGCGCCTTCACCGCCGAGGAGACCGCATCATGCGAGAGGAACAGCTTCGACCTGCTGCGGCGCTGCGGGTTGCAGGTGGAACGGCGGCCGGAGGCGACGGTGCTGACCACGCCGCTGGGCTTCGAGCGGCTCTTCCCGGCGACGGGCGGGGCGCTCTACGGCCGGGCACTGCATGGCTGGGCGAGCAGCTTCGGCCGGCCGGGGGCGGCGACGCGGCTGCCGGGGCTCTACCTGGCGGGGGGGAGCGTGCATCCGGGGCCGGGCGTGCCGATGGCGGCGATGTCGGGGCGGCTGGCGGCGGCGCAGCTGCTTGGGCACCTGGATTCGACCGCGCGGTCGCGCCGGACGGCTATGCCTGGTGGTATGTCGACGCGCTGAGCGACGATGGCCGGCACGGGCTGACGATCATCGCCTTTCTCGGCAGCGTCTTCTCGCCCTACTACGCGATGGCGCGGCGGCGGGGGGTGGCGGACCCGCTGCATCATTCGGGGCTGAATGTCGCGCTCTACGGCGCGCCGCGGCGCTGGGCGATGACGGAGCGCGGGCGCCAATCGGTGCGGCGGAGCGCCGCCACGTTGCAGCTCGGGCCGAGCGCGTTGGAGTGGGATGGCGAGGTGCTGACCATCCGCATCGAGGAGGTGACGGCGCCGATCCCCTCGCGGCTGCGGGGCGTGGTGCGCGTCAGGCCGGCGGGGATCAATCTGCGGCGCTTCCTGCTGGATGCGGCGGGGCGGCATCGCTGGCAGCCGATCGCGGCGGTGGGGCGGGCGGAGGTCGAGTTCGAGAAGCCGGGGCTCGCCTGGTCGGGGGCGGCCTATTTCGACACGAATGACGGGGATGCGCCGCTGGAGCGTGACTTCGTCGAATGGGACTGGTGCCGGGCGCCGCTCCGCGAGGGGGCGGCGATCCTCTACAATGCCGAGCGGCGGGACGGGACGCGGCAGTCGCTCGCCTTGCGCGTCGATGCGGGGGCGCAGGTGCGCGAGATGGCGGTGCCCTCCCCTGCCCTGCTGCCGCGCACGCGCTGGGGCATCCGCAGGCCGACGGGGGTGGATGCGGGGCATCAGCCGCGCGTCGTGCAGGTGCTGGAGGATGCGCCCTTCTACGCGCGCTCCGTCGTCGAGACGCATCTCTGTGACGAGCGGGCGACGGCGGTGCATGAGAGCCTGATGCTCGACCGCTTCGCGGCGCTGCCGATCCAGATGATGCTGCCCTTCAAGATCCCGCGGCGCTGGGTCTAGTCCTTCCGCTTGTCGCGCTTCAGCCGGATCAGCTCCCAGACCGCGAGGCCGAGGACGAGAAGGAGGATCAGTGCCCATTCGAACTGGGCCAGGGCTTCCATCATCGGCTGGCCGCCTCACAACGGTGTGAAGCGTCGATCAGCGGCATGGCAGTCATATATCACCTGTCGCTTGACGTTCGGCCCCGGTTCGGGGTCGGGCCCTTGAGATAGGGAGGATATTCCATGGCCAAAGCCTGGACGACCGACGCCTCTGCGACCCGTGCCGGGCCCGCCATCCGCACGATCGGCACCGCCGACCTGCGCGAGGCGCTGCGGGAAGGGCTCGACGATTTTCTGGCATCGCCGACGCAGCTCGCCTTCCTCTGCGTGCTCTATCCCGTGGTCGGGCTGGTGGCGGCGCGGGCGATGGCGGGCGGTGAGCTGCTGCCGTTGCTCTTCCCGCTGATCGCGGGGCTCTCGCTGGTGGGGCCGGTGGCGGCCGTCGGACTTTACGAGATCAGCCGGCGGCGGGAGGCAGGGCAGCCGGCGAGCTGGCTCAATGCCTTCGACGTGCTGCGCAGCCCGTCCTTCTTCTCGATTGCGGCGATGGGCGTGCTGGTGATGGCGATTTTCGTCGCTTGGCTCTTCGCGGCGCGGGCGATCTTCGAGGCGACGGTGGGGCCGGTGCCGGGCTCCATCGGCGAGCTGGCGTGGATCGCCTTCAACACGCCGGAGGGGCATCGGCTGATCCTCATCGGCAACCTGGTCGGCTTCGTGTTGGCGGTCGCGGTGCTGATGCTGACGGTGGTGTCGGTGCCGATGCTGCTCGACCGGAATGTCAGCGTGGGAACGGCGATCCAGACCTCGGTGCGCGCCTGCCTCGCCAATCCGGTGACGATGGCGGTCTGGGGCTTGCTCGTCGTCGCGCTGCTGCTGCTGGGGAGCCTACCGGCCTTCATCGGGCTGGCGGTGGTGATGCCGCTGCTCGGGCATGCCACCTGGCATCTCTACCGGCGCGTCGTCGCCTGAGCTGCGCAGCACTACCTGGGCATTGTTGCGGCTGATGTGCGTTGTCTGAACTGGGCTGGGACGGCTTGGTTTGGGGAGGCGTACGATGGGCCGCACGGTGCCGGATTTGGACAGCTGGCTGGAGCAGTTCCTGGCCGCGCTTGGGCACATCATGGAAGCGGCGGCTATGGGTGCCGCTCTATTGGCGCGGGCTGCTGGGTCCGAGCGAGCGTAAGAGCCTGCAGCCGATGGCGGCGGCGTGCCTGGGGCTGAGCGGGCATGACCAGTTGCAGCACTTCAACGCCAGCCCGACCTGGGACGATGCGCATCCGGGTCGGCGATGGCGCGGTCTGGGCCAACAACCGGCACCTGCCGGGAGAGGAGGTGTGGCTGGTGGGTGGATGATGATGCTTGAACGGCGAGCGCAAGTACGACCTGTCCAACCTGCCGCCCCGGGCCTCGCTCCGTGTCCTGGCCGCGGCCATCAAGGCGTGCTGGGTCTGCGAGCAGGCGCACCAGCAACTTGGGGTGACACGGCGAAAGTGGTCCGGCTCTGGTGTTAGGGTTTCGGCAGATCGAGGCGCTTGCGCAGCCTGGCCGCGAAGTCCGCGCTGAAGCTGAGGCACCAGCGCCGGATGTCCTCGTGGCTGACCACTATGCCCCGCTCAGCCAGGATCAACTCGGCATCGCGCAGGCTCAGGCTGAACGGATGGTAGAGCCAGACGACATGATGGGTGACCGCAGCCGAGAAGCGGTAGCCCGGGGTAGATGGGAGGCCAGCTCGACATCCAGCCAGCTTGTCCGACCTCTTCGTTCCGGCCAGTGCGCAACGACGTGACAATGCCCGTCAGCCTCAACGGTCTTCAATGGCCAGCGAGGACGGACGAGGCGGGACGCTTGCCTATCGCCGCGTTGGCGCAAAAGCCTCTCGGATCTGACGCGAGGAAACGTATGTCCAGATGGCAGCATGATCCTGCCAGGCGCTGTGCCACTCGGTCCAACATGACTATCGCTTCAACAAATTGGCAGTCTGACGGAGATTGAGACCGAGCTTATCCAGGCCGCCAAGCTGTCCGACAGATGGGGACCACCCCCCACAACCGCCTCGCGTCAGGCGAAGCAGGTGCCGGTGGTCACCGTGCTCGACAAGCCGATGCAAACCGCCTCTTACAGTGTGCTGGCTGGCACCAAGGAGCAACAGACGGGCGACAACACCGAGGGCCCGATTCCGTCTCAATTATCTCAGGCGTTGCGATCATCGAGCAACCAACGCGGCATCGTCCAGAGACACATCAAAGGCATATACGCACCACGTCACTACTAAGGAACCGAACGATGTTTGGGCGCCTCTGCCTCTGCTGTGGTGAAGCATCTCATCCTGCCAAATCTCAAAGTCGGCGCGGCATCCTGGCAGGCGGGATAGCCGCTACGCTTGCTGCAATCAGCTTGAATTGCTCAAGCTCGCAAGCAGCCCAGCCTACCACGCAAACCTCACTGACACCCGATCAGGCCTTGGGTCTGCTGAAGGCCGGCAATGCCGAGTACCAGCACGGCACGCACACCATTCCCGCACACGGCCGCCAACGTCGAGCCGAGCTGGCCAAAGGTCAAGCGCCGTTTGCCGTGCTGGTTGGTTGCTCCGACAGCCGTGTTCCGCCCGAGCTACTGTTCGGTCGCGGTCTCGGAGAGCTATTTATCGTGCGCAATGCCGGAAACACGGTTGACACTACAGCACTGGGCAGCATCGAGTATGGCGTCGGCGTGTTGGGCTGCCCGTTGGTGGTCGTGCTGGGTCATGAGGGGTGCGGCGCCGTCGCTGCCGCAATGCAAGTTGTCGAGCGCAACGGCACCTTTCCTGGTGTGATAGGTGAGATGGTTCAGCCCATTGTGCCTGCCGTGTTGGCAGCCCGCCATGAGGATGGGAAGATATCTTTGGATGATGCGGTGGTCGCCAATGCCCGCAGGGTTGCACGCCGTTTGCACACGCAGAGCCCGGTGCTGCAAGCAGCAATCAATCAGCAAAGGCTGAAAATAGTCGCGGCGCGCTACGATCTCGACGATGGCGACGTAACGTGGTTCGAGGACGTGTAATCGAAAGCGGTGGTGTGGTCTTGGCGAGCAAATTGATCGAGCTGAGGCACAATGAGATGTGTGCGCGGATGCGCCAGAAGGGGCGCATAGCTCGGTGCTGCGAGCTTTGAGCACCCTGAGCGCCACGATGCGCACGGAAATCGCCTCGACCGGAACCTTGGGCGTGATGCGGGCAGACTCGTCCCGCATCAAGGCGCTGCGGCATGTAGAAGGGTGACAGTGCGCCGCAGATTGTAGGCCATGCCGGCGAGGCGGACCTGCAGTCCCGCCTTGGCAAGGCCGAGCCAGCGCATTCGGCGCAGGCCATAGCTGTGTTCCCAGGCCCCGAACACCTTCTCGATCCGGCATTGGATAGGTTGGACCCTGGCATTATGGGTCTCCAGTTGCCGCAACGATACTGCTCCGCCCCAGGTACCGGTTCCGGCCACGGCAGGCTGTCCACCTTTGCGCGGATTGCAGAGGCAGAACGCGAGCCGCCGAAAGCACTGTCGCTGTAAACCTTTCCCAAGTCGCCCGGCAGCACCGCCGCAAACTCGGCCGCGCCGCGAATGTTCGCCGTGGTGACCTCCAAGCTGCGTACCAAGCCAGCGCCTTCATCGGTTGCCACATGCGCCTTGTAGCCATGCATGGGCTTACGCGCCGATGCCCGGCCTAGCGTGCTTCGCCATCACTACGGATGCTGGCCGACGAAGTCAGTGTAGCGTCCACCAGGGTGCCTGGTGCGCACCATGACGCCCTTGGCCTCAAGCTGGCGAGTGACGGTCTCGAACAGCATGCGGTCCAGGCCACGATGGACCAGCTTCCAACGGAACCGAACATAGGCCGTCCGCTCAGGCGTTGGCTCATGGGCAGCGAAACCGCAGAACCGACGGAAGCTGGCGCGATCGTCCAGTGACTCGGCCAGCCGTACATCGGAGAGGTCGTGCCAAGCCGGCAGCAGCATGGCGCGGAACAGAGCCAGCGGCAGCCAGCCAGGCTCGCTCTTCACCGCGGCCAAGATGCCAATCAGATGGCGGCCAATCCCAGCTTACTCTACCAACGACGATGACGCCCGCGGCTCCAGACTCATGATGAAATCGTCCCGGCCGATCCGCCGACGCACCATCGTCACCTCTCACCGATGACGCCATGGAATCAGACTATGAGCGCCTAACGGAACTATCATTGGGCGAAGTGCCAAGCAACTCGCGGAGAGTTCGGCGGCGTGGCAGAAGAGAAGTCGGTCATGGTCGTTTCCTTGGACGTTGAAGCGGCGCCGGATGTTTTGCTGTGACCGGAGGCTCAGCCCTTGCGGAGGTTGGTAAAGACCGCCGCTCCGTTGAGAATACCAGTGACGTTGCGGCGATAGGCGCTCGGCTGTCGGAACAGTCCCAGCGGAACATAGGGCACTACCTCCTCCGCGGTAGTTTGCAACTCCCGCGCGATGCGTCGCTGCTCCGCCTCGTCAGAGGCCGCCAGCCACTCCGCCCGCAGCGCCTCCAGCCGCGCGCTCTCGGGCCAGCCAGTCGAGGCCCGCAGGCCGTTCGCGCGAAGGAAGTTGTGCGTGGGCGGGATCCACTGATCCATTCCCGCCCAGTAGGCGCAGTAGCAACTCCACCCCCCCTCGGAGATTGGATTGCGGCTGTTAATGCGCGACAGGACCGTGCCCCAATCCGTCGTGACGTAGTCCACGTTGAAACCCAATCCTACGAGCGTCGCCCTCACCACCTCGCAAGCTGTGCTGATGCGCGGCACGTCTGCGCCGACGAGGAAGACGACCTTCTCGCCCTTGTAGCTGGTCGCCGCCAACTCCCGTCTCAGCCCGTCGAGGGACGCTGCCTCCGCCCGTCCGAAGTCAGGCACCGTCGCCATTGGCGAGCCTGGCGGGAAGAATCCCACATTAGCCTGCCAATAGTCTGGGTCCATGCCGCCGACTGCCGCCATGATGTCGGTCTGGTTTATTGCCCGCAGCACGATGCGGCGGATTGCTGGATCTTTGAAAGGTGGGTGCAGGTGATTGAAGCGGAAGCAGCCAATCATGCCGGTCCGCTCCTTCACCTCCACCACGACGTTACGCGACCGCCGCAGCGCCGGCAGCAAGTCGATCAGCGGTTGCTCCACCCAGTCCGCATCACCCGTCTGCAAAGCCGCCACGGCGGTCGCCGGATCCGTGACGTTGAAGACCACGCGCTCCACATGGGCCACGCGAGGGCCGGCGGTGAAGCTCGGCGTGCCGTCTGCGCGCGGTACGTAACCCTCATGCCGGGCATAGGCCACTCGGGCACCTGCTATGCGCTCGTCTTGCAGAAAGCGGAAAGGACCGGAGCCGACCACCTCGGTCACCTGCCGGAAGGGGTCGGTCTCGGCCAGTCGCTGCGGCATGATCGCTGGTACCAGGCTGCTCGAGCGGCCTAGCGCCACGGGCAGCAGCGGGAAGGGACGCTTCAGCCGAAAAACCAGCGTGCGGTCCTCCGGCGCAGCGATCTCGTTCGTCGCGTCCATTAAAGCCTGCCCGAAGGCGTCGCGCACGCCCCAGCGCCGGAGGGAGGCTGCGCAGTCCCGCGCCAACACCTTCGCGCCGTCGTGGAAGACCAGTCCGTCCCGCAGCGTTAGCCTCCAGGTCAGGCCGCCATCCTCCACCACGTGGCCCGCCACCATCTGTGGGTGGGGCTGCAACTGCTCGTCCAGTCCGTAGAGAGTGTCGAAGACCGCTAATGCGTGGGTCCGGGTAGTGTAGGCGGTCGAGAAAGTCGGATCGACCACTGCCACATCCGCTAGGGCACGAAATTCAGCAGGCGGGAGACCTGGGATCGCGCAACGCGTGGCGCGGCCAACGCCGCGATCAGACCCGCTGTCCCCTTGAGTAAATTCCGCTTGCGCATGGTGATCACCTCCGTCCTCACGGTTTCACCGTCCAATCCCATTGGAAGCAAGAAGTGTGCCCTACTCACGGCGCGGACAATATGGCTGGTGGCTTCCTCGACATGATGCTTCCCAACACACTATCGCCCGCGCGTGCGGCGGAATTGCTGGGCGGCTTCGTGCCCGGCGGCGGCGTTATCGCGCCGATGACATGGGAGCTCGGCAGCATCGCCAACAGCACGGGCGGGTGGCAAAGGTACTCGGCCAGCAAGGCAGCATTGAACATGCTGATGGAGGCGTTCGCCACGACACGCCCGGGCGGCCCACGCGCGCTGCTCCTGGTGGCCCCGGGTTGGGTACGGATCGAGGCTCCGGGGCCTGATTTCTCGGTCATTATGCACCTTGCCTACGGCGGCTTGGCTGCCGCCGAAGCGGGCTCGCCGTCTTGCAATGTCGCGCGCCCGCGGTGCCACAGCCGTTACCCCGCGGGCAGGAATCCATAGACCTCCGCCGGGTTGTCGACGAGTGCATGATGCCGGCGTCGGCATGGCGGGGTTCCTCAGCGATCGGGAGCGATCAGTTCCAGGGCGTCGCCTCCCAGATCCGGCGGTAGCGGGCCTCCTGCGCCGGCATCTGCGCCTCCCACTCCGCGCCAGGCAGGTAGGCGAGCGGCAGTTCCAGCTGCTTCGCCCGCTCCAGCCACTCGGGCTTGGCCATCACCCGCGCGATGGCGTCCTGCAGGCGGGCTGCGATCTCATCGGGGATGCCGCGCGGGGCGGCGAGGCCGCGCTCGCTGGTCATCACCACATCGAAGCCCGCCTCGCGGAAGGTCGGGACGTTCGGCATCAGTTCCCAACGATGCTCACCCATGGCGGCGAGCGGCCGCAGCAGCGGCGGTCTGTCCTGGCTGAGGATGCCGATTTCACCGAGGTTCAGCCCTGCCACGTCGATATGGCCGGCCAGCACGGCATTCTTCACCAAGCCGGCGCCGGCGAATGGCACGTGGATGAACTCGGTACCCGAAGCCGCTTGCAGCAGGGTCAACCCAAGATGGTCGTCGGTGCCGACGCCCGAGGAGCCGACGCTGATTGTCGCCGGCTTTCGGCGCGCCGCTTCGACAAGGTCCTTGAGGGTGCGATAGGGCGAATCCTGACGGACCACGAAGGCGGTGGGGTCATCGACCAGCCGAGCGATGGGGCGGATCTTCGCGCGGTCGTAGCGCACCTTCCGCTCCAGTGGCACGGAGAGGTAGCCGGGCGTGTTGATGGCGCCGATCGTATGGCCGTCCGGCTTGGCCGACTGGAGGGCGACATAGGCGGTCTCGCCGCCAGCGCCCGGCCGGTTCAGCACCACGAAGTTCGCGCCGGGGATCTCGGCCCCGAGGAAGAGGCCCAGCGCCCGCACCATGACATCGGTGCCGCCGCCCGGGGCGAAGCCGACGATCACCTCGATGGGCCGTCCGGCAGGCCAGCCGCCCTGCGCCAGGGTGGGGCATGGCAGGGCCAGGGCTGTGGCTGCGAGCAGGCCGCGGCGTCCCATCATCGTCTTGTCCTGCATCCTTGGCTCTCCTCCGTTGATTGGTTGCGACCCGGCCCTGCGGGGTTCAGGCCGGGGCCGGGTCTGCCCGTCGCAGCGCCTGGAGCAACGCCTGCGCCGGGTGCGGCAGCGCCACACCGTCCAGGCGCTTTGCCTGGGACCGGCAGGAATATCCGGTGGCCAGCAACCCGCCTGCGGACACCGGCACGGCAACGTGACGGCGCCAGCTCTGGTCGTAGATCCGCTCCGAGGTGCCGCGGTGCTCCGCCTCATGGCCATAGGTGCCCGCCATGCCGCAGCAGCCAGCCGCCAGGACCTCCAGCTCGAGGCCGTGGCGGGCGAAGACCGACTGCCAGTCACGCAGCGACGCGGTGGCGGTGATGCGCTCCGTGCAGTGCGCCAGCAGGCGGTACCGCGCCGGCCCGGCACGCGGCCCATCCATCGCTTGCCGTGACAGCCACTGCTGCAGCAGCAGCACATTGGGCAGGTCCCGCCCATCCAGCGCCTCGGCATATTCGGCGCGGTAGGTCAGCGTCATCGACGGATCGATGCCGACGAGCGCGACGCCCGTCCCGGCCAAGGCGCGCAGCCCCGCCGCGTTGCTGGCCGCCACCCGTCCGAAGGCGCCGAGGAAGCCATGCACGTGCAGCGCCTTGCCGTTCGGCCGGTAGGGCGCCAGCCAGGGCGTGACGCCCAGCAGCCGCAGCAGGTCCAGCACGTCGAGGACAAGCTGCGTCTCGTAATGGGTGGTGGAGGCGTCCTGCACGAGGATGACGGCGCGACGCCGCTCGGCCTCGCTCAACGCCCTCAGCGCCTCGGGTGTGGCCAGGGCCAGTCCGCGCATGGCGAGTTCGGCCCGGAGGTCGATGCCGGACAGGCGGGGAGTATCCACGAGGCCGAGCCAGCGGAGGCCCGTGCGGCCGACAGGGCCCGACACGACCGCATCCGCCAGCCGGGAGGCTCTCGCCATGACCGGCAGCAGGTGCTCCAGTGCCCCGGCGACATGGTCGCGCGGCGGCCGCAGGTAGCGGCCGTAGTAGAGTTCGAGGAACTTCGCCCGGAAGCCCGGGACGTTCACCTTGATCGGACAGCCGCCCACGCAGGACTTGCAGGCAAGGCAGCCGTCCATCGCCTCCTTCACCGCATGCGAGAAGTCCTCCTCGCCGCGGCGCCGCGCCAGGGTGTTGCGCATGCGGGCAGGAAATCCTCGCCACATCGCGGTGCGGCGCAGGCGACGCGTTTCCGCCACCGGATCAACACCGGCGGCGGAGAGGCGGCGCAGCCACTCCTTCACCAGCATGGCCCGGCCCTTCGGGGAATGCCGCCGGTCGTGCGTCGCAGCCCGACCGAGCGCTTGCGCATCTCCCCAGATGCGGCCCACCGGCCCCTCGCCGCGGGCCACGGTGTAGCCGGTGCGGCCACCGCCCTGCCCAGCTGCCGCCAGCGCCGCGGTCATGCGGAGAAGCGGTTTCTCGACCTCCTCCTCGGTGCCGCCGACGAACTCGATGAGGTTGATGCCGCGCGCCGGGCCCGATGCGTCATCAGGGAAGAATTCGCGCACGCCGTCCCAGACGATGTCCCGCTGCGCCAGGGCCAGCACCTTGGAATCCACGGTCTCGATGGAGGCCGGACCGAACGCCGTCAGCGCGCGGGCATCGCGCAGCGCCGCATCGAAGCTGGCATAGCGCAGGTTGATGAGGGCGCTGTGCTTCGGGATGGGCAGGAGATTGAGCTTCGCCTCGGCCAGGATGCCGAGCGTGCCCTCCGAGCCGCAGAGGATGGCATTGAGGTCGAAGCGCCTGTCCGGTGTACGGATATGCGCCAGGTCGTAGCCGGTCAGGCAGCGGTTCAGCCGGGGGAAGCGGGCTGCGATCTCTTCATGGTGCTCACGATGGATCATGTCCACCGCGCGGTAGACGGCGCCGACACGGTCGGTCCGCCGCTTCGCCTCGCGCAGCGCGTCGTCGCGCAGTGGGTGCGAGTGCCAGACGGTGCCGTCGACCAGCACCGTGGTCAGCTCCAGCACATGGTCCCGCGTCTTGCCGTAGAGGCAGGAGCCCTGGCCGCTGGCATCCGTGCTGATCATCCCGCCGGTGGTTGCGCGAGAGCCGCGTTGAGCTGGTCCTTCACCACACCCGCCTCGACCCGGACCCAGCGCTCCGCGGGGTTGATCTCGAGGATGCGGTTCATATGGCGGGAGACATCGACCACCAGCCCATCCGTCAGGGACTGGCCGTTGGTGCCGGCGCCGCCGCCGCGGGGCGCGATCCTCACTTCGGCGAAGCGCGGCTCCGCCAGCAGGCGCCCGATGCGGGCGAGATCCTCCGTGCCGCGCAGGAAGGCGACGGCCTGCGGCACCAGGCGGTAGATCGAGTTGTCGGTGGCGAGCACCGTCCGGTCCCCATCCGCGGCCGAGAGGTCACCCTCGAAGCCGGCGGCGCGCAACGCGTCCAGGAAAGCGGCACAGGCCTTCCCAGGCGCGTCCTCGCTCGGCAGGTGCGGGATCATGCTGCCGCCGGCACCGGATCAGGCAGCCGCCAGCCGGAAGCCGCCCGGCACGACGATGGCGCCCTCCAGCGCCGGCATGCGCCCGGCAAGCACCGCGACGATGCTCTCCGCCGCGCCGGTCGACATGCCGACCGCGCCGCGCGGCGTGTTGGCCGCGAGGTGCGGCGTCGGCAACACGCGCGGGTGGTTCCGCAGCGGGCTCGCCTCCTCCAGCGGCTCCTTGGCGAACACGTCGATGCCCGCCCAGGCCAGCTGCCCGCTCTCCAGCGCCGCGAGCAGCGCCGCCTCCTCCACGATGCCGCCGCGCGCGGTATGCACCAGGATGGCGCCTTTCGGCAGCAGCGCCAGCTGCGCCGCGCCGATCATGCCACGCGTCGAGGCATCCAGCGGGCAGTGCAGCGACAGCACCTCGGCGCGCGCCAGCAACGCGTCCAGGGTCTCGACCCGCTCGGCAGGGCCAGGCAGCGGCCCCGGGGGCAGCAGCGGGTCATACGCGCTTACCGTCATGCCGAAGGCGGCGGCCATCCGCGCGACCTTGGAGCCGATGGCGCCATGGCCGACGATGCCGAGCAAGACGCCGTCCACGTCGCGGGTCATGCGGGAGGTCTTCTCCCACATGCCGGCGCGCATACCCGCCTGGATCTCGGGCAAGTCCTTCAGCATGGACAGCATCAGCGCCATGGCGTGCTCGGCGACCGAGCGGGAATTGGCCCCGGCGGCGCGCGTCACCGTCAGCCCGCGCGCCTCGGCCGCGGCGAGGTCGATGCCGTCCATCCCGGCGCCATGACGTGCGATGACACGCAGGCCGGGAGCCGCGGCATCGATCACCGCGGCGTTGATGATGCCCTGGCGGTGCAGGATGGCGACCGGCTTGTGCTCGGCGATGGCGGCGAGCAGGTCCGCCTCGGAGGGGTAGGCGGTGGCGCAGGGCACGGCAAAGCCGGCCCCCTGGAGGATGGCGACGGCCTCGGGCGCGAGGAAGGCGGCGGTGACGAGGACGGCGGGCTTCGCGGTCATGGACGGCTCCTTCACGCCAGGCCTTCGCAGTTCAGGCGGCGCAGCGTGGCGTCCGCCCATGAGGCGTCATGGGTGCCTGCCTCGATATTCGCCATCTGCTTCGCCTCGGCCTCGGCCTTCTGCATGGCGGCGGCGAGCACGGCCTCGGTCGCGGCGAAGGGCACACAGAGCAGGCCGTCATCGTCGCCGAGGATCAGATCGCCCGGCTCGATCACCATGCCATCGATGGCGATGGGGACGTTGATCTCGCCCGGGCCGTCCTTGTAGGGGCCGCGATGGGTGACGCCGGCGGCGAAGACCGGGAAGTCCTGGGCGCGGATGGCGGCGCTGTCGCGGATGGCGCCGTTCAGCACGATGCCGCCCAAGGACCGCCGGACCATCTGGGCCAGCATCAGCTCGCCGATCAGGGCATTGGTGAGGTCGCCGCCGGCATCGACCACGATGACGTCGCCCGGCTCGGCCAGGGCGATGGCCTTGTGGATCATCAGGTTATCGCCGGGTCGGGTTCTCACCGTCAGGGCCGGACCAGCGAGGCCGCCACCGGCATGCATCGGCCGCAGCCTCGGGCCGCCGGCGGTCATGCGGGCCATCACGTCGCTGACATTGGCGACGGGGAGGGCGCGGAAGCGGGCGACCGCATCGGTGCCGACCTTGCGGCCGCGCGGCAGGATCCTGAAACCAACGGGCATGGACGGCCTCTCCCCGGAGTTGCTGGCAACCTGATAGGCGCCAACATTAAAAAACGCAACGCTATTCTATTTATTTTTAGTCCTTCCAGGGCCGACGGTCCCAAAGGGCACGCAGTGCCGCCTCGCCCCCGAGCGCCGCTTCCCGGTAGGCCGTGCCGACCAGCGGATGCAGGATCAGCCCGGCCCGGGCGGCGGCCTCGGCCCAGACGGGGTCGGCGAAAATGCCGGCCAGGGCGCCCTCGAGCGCAGCGCGGATCGGCTCTGGCAGGTTGGGCGGCCCGAACAGGCCGCGGCCGGCGGAGAAGACCAGGTCGGTGCCGCTCTCGCGGTAGGTCGGGATGTTGGGCGCCGCCGCGTCCCGCTCCGGCGCGGCGAGGGCCAAGCCCCGGATGGCGCGGTCCCGCAGCAGAGGCAGCGCCTCGCTGAGGTTGAAGGCGCCGATATCAAGCTGGCCGCCCAGCAGGGGGACGAGGAGCTGCGAGGTGCCGTTGAAGGGGATGTGGTTCAGGCGGATGCCTGCCTTTTCCTCCAGCAGCAACGCGGCGATGTGGTCGTCGCCGCCGATGCCGGCGGTGCCGTAGGAGACATGGCCCGGCTCCTTGCGCGCGGCCGCCAGCAGGCCCGGGAGGTCGTGCAACGGGCTGTCCATGCGAACGAAGGGGCCGCAGGGATCCTCGATGACTTGGGCCAGCCAGGTGAGCTCCGCCGGGCGGCAGCGGACCGGTCGCTCGATCGGCTGGCTCATGACGGTGGGGTGGCGCAGGCGCCGAGGGTGAAGCCATCCGGCGCCGCATTGGCCACCGCCTCCGTGCCAACCTGGCCGCCGGCGCCGGGCCGGTTGGAGACGATGATGCGCGCCCCCGGAAGATGGGCCGCGAGGAACGGCGCGACGGCGCGCGCCATGGCGTCCATCCCGCCCCCGGGCGCGAAGGGCACGACGATCTCGATCGGTCGGCCGGCGGGCCATGCCGGCTGGGCCAGGGCCGGGCGCGGCAAAGCCGGGCGGGCCAAGGCGGCGGCGATGGCGAGGGCGGCGCGGCGGCCGGGATGGGCATGGGACATGGCGCTTGGACTCCTCCAGGCGCGGCTTCGCTTGACAGGCCGCGCAGCGGACGGCCTATAACGAAACACCATTCCGAAATCTACCACCCATGGCTGCATCGCACAACAGGGAAGGAAACCGCCTTGCTCCAGCGTCGCCGGCTCTTCAGCGCCACCCTTGCGTCAGTCGCCATCGGCCTCGGGGCCGGCCGGCAAGCCTTCGCGCAGGATGAGGCCTGGCCCTCCCGGCCCGTGCGGATCGTCGTCGCCTGGGCGCCCGGCGGTGCGGTCGACACCATCGCCCGGCGCATCGGGCAGAAGCTTGCGGAGAGGCTCGGCAAACCAGTGGTGGTCGAGAACAAGTCCGGCGCCACGGGCACCATCGGGGCCGCCGAGGTCGCGCGCTCCGCACCGGACGGCTACACCCTGCTGGCGATGGACAACACCTACGCCATGCTACCCTACCTGTTCCAGAAACTGCCCTTCGACCATGCCATCGCCTTCCGCCCGATCACGGTGAGCGCCTTCTCGCCCGTCATGCTGGCGGTGCACCGCGATGCGCCCTGGCGCGACCTGGCCTCCCTGATCGCGGCGGCGAAGCGCAAGCCGGAGGAAATCACCTACGGCACGGGCGGCATCGGCAGCGCCCCGCATTTCGCCACCGCCGCTTTCTCGCAAAGCGCGGGGGTGAAGCTCTTCCACGTGCCGTTCAAGGGCGCCGGCGAGGCGGTCACGGCGGTGCTCGGGCAGCAGGTGGACATGGTGATGATCTCGCTCGGCTCCGCCCTCGGCCATGTGCGCGGTGGGCTGCTGCGGCCCCTGGCAATGAGCGGGACGAGCCGCACCGCCGCCCTCCCCGATGTGCCGACCTTCCAGGAGGCGGGCCTGGCCAATTTCGGCCCGCATGGCGAGGGCATGGTGAACTGGTCTGGCCTCGCCGCGCCCGCCCGCACGCCGGATGCAATAGTGACGCGGCTGCAGGTCGAGGTGGCGACCGCACTGCAGGCATTGGACATGCGGGAATTCCTGGCCACCATCGCCTCCGAGCCCGGCGGCATGCCGCCCGAGGCCTTCGCCACCCTCCTGCGTGAGGAGACCGCGCGCTGGCGGGATGTCGCGGGCCGCGCCGGCATCGAGAGGCAGTAGCCGTCATGTCCTTCTTCGCCCCGCCCCCGCGCCTCGGCACCGAGGTCTTCACCCGCCTGCCCGACCGCTTCCGCCGCCCGCGCCCGACCGATTGGGCGCGCTGGAACCGCGGCGGGCGGGAGATCGACAGCTTCCTGGAAGGCCCCTGCTTCGATGGCGAGGGGCGGCTCTACGTCACCGACATTCCCTTCGGCCGCATCTTCCGCATCTCGGCCGCCGGGGAGTGGGAGCAGGTGGCCGAGTATGATGGTTGGCCGAATGGGCTCAAAGTGCTGCTGGACGGCCAGTTGCTCGTCACCGACTACAAGCGCGGCCTGATCCGCATCGACCCGGCCACTGGCAGCCTCACCCCGGTGCTGGAGACGGCGCGCAGCGAGCGCTTCAAGGGGTTGAACGACCTCTGCCTCGGCGCCGATGGCAGCATCTTCTTCACCGATCAGGGGCAGACCGGGCTGCACGACCCGACCGGGCGCGTCTATCGCTTGCGGCCGGAAGGCCGGCTCGACCTGCTGATCGGCACCGTCCCGAGCCCGAACGGCATTGTCGTGGCGCCGGACCTCTCGCACCTCCTCGTCGCCGTGACCCGCGCGAACCAGATTTGGCGGCTGCCGCTGCATGGCGACGGGGCCGTCACCAAGGCCGGTGTCTTCTGCCACCTGCATGGTGGGCCTGGCGGGCCGGACGGGCTGGCCTGGGACCCGGAGGGCAACCTGCTGGTCGCACATACCGGCATCGGCACCGTCTGGCGGCTCTCTCCACGGGCCGAGCCGATGCTCGGCATCACCTCCTGCGCCGGTGCCTCAACCACCAATCTCTGCCTCGGCGGCCGTGATGGGCGTGAGCTCTTCATCACCGAGAGCGAGACGGGGAGCATCCTACTTGCCCGGCTGGAGACGCCGAGGCCGGCGCGGTAAGTTCGGGCTGAGGAGTTGGAGGCGCGGCATGTCCGATGGATCGAAGTCCCGCCCTGCGGTGGAAGGAGTTGCCTCGGCCGATCGCGCGCTGACCGTGCTGTCGGCCTTCCGCAAGGGCGACCGTGCCCTCTCCCTGGCGGAACTCGCCGCGCGCACCGGCCTGGTGAAGAGCACCATCATGCGCCTCGCCGTCTCGCTCGAGGCACATGGCTATCTCTCGCGGACGGAGGATGGCGGTTACCGGCTGGATGCCGAGGTGCTCCGGCTCGGCACCATCTACACCCAGTCCTTCCGCGTGGAGGCCCATGTGGTGCCGGTGCTGGAAGAGCTCGTCGCTCGCACCGGCGAGACGGCGGCCTTCTATGTTCGGCGCGGCGAGCAGCGCCTGTGCCTTTTCCGCGCGGATAGCCCGCACCTGCTCCGGATGCATGTGCGGGTAGGGGACGCTCTGCCACTCGACAATTCCGCCATTGCGCAGGTGTTGCGGGCCTTCTCGCCGCGGCCTTTACCCGCCTATGTCGCAGCGCTCGACCTGCCGATCGTCACCATGGGCGCAACCGACCCGCATACCGGGGCGATTGCCATGCCGGTGTTCGGGCCCGGCGAGGACCTGGCGGGCGCATTGGCTCTCTCGGCGCCGGTCAGCCGGTGGATGCCCGAGGCTATCGCTGCCGCGCGCCCGGTTTTGGCGGAGGCTGCCGCAGTGTTGACGCGGCGGCTTGGGGGCGATGTGCCGGAGCTGCCGCGTACTGCAGCGGAGTAGCGCATTCGCCGCCCTGTTTCAGATACGCCTATCCATCTTTGATGGTTGCCGGTGCCTCTATCTGCAGTCAGAAGCACTTCGCACCGGCTCGCGGGAGATCGAGTTGAGCCGGTCACTCCATGCGTGGCTGCGACGGCTCTCCATTCCCATCGGCGGGATGTCGATGCGCGACGTGCGCGACCAGGCCGAGCGCATCAGCCGGTGCCGCATGTCTTTTGAGATCAAACAGGGCGTAGCCTTCCCCCGTATGCGGGGGAAAGGCGATGGGCTGGCTGTTCGAGGATGGGTTGGTGGCGCCGCTGCTGCTCGGCTTCGTGCTGGCGGAGGCGGTGTTGCTGCTTCTGCTGCATCGGCGGACCGGGCGGGGCTTGCCGCCGGGCGATATCATCGCGCTGCTGGCGCCGGGGGCCTGCCTGATGCTGGCGCTCTGGGCGGCGATGGCGCGGGCCTGGTGGGGGTGGATAGGGCTCGCGCTGAGCGCCGCGCTGGTGGCGCATCTGGTGGACCTGCGGCGGCGCTGGTCAGGCCGGTAGGCGGTGGCGGGTCTTCATGCCGAGCCAGTAGGAATAGGCCGCGAGCAGGACGAGGAAGCCGATGAGGTCGAGCGGGCCGAAGATCCCGGCGCCGCTCGTCAGCCAGAAGGCGAAGGCGACCTGGCCGCCGGCGATGACGAGGCCGAGATTGACCAGCGGCGGCATGATGCCGCCCATCATCTCCAGGGATGGGTGCAGGGCGGGCGGCGCCTCGCCGCGGGCAGCGGCCTGTTCCGCACTGCGGCGGCGGCCGATGGCGGACCAGACCAGCCAGGCGGCGCCGGCGAGCATGAGGATGCCGGGCAGGTTGCGCATGGGAGCCTCCTATCCGTTGCGGCGCAGCTCCTGCTGCTGCAGCCGGGTGAAGAGACCGACGAGCCAGGCGATGCGCTCGTCGAAGGAGCGGGCGGGGGCGCGGATGCGCGGGCGCGGCGGCGGGGCGGCGGCGACGGCCTCGACGAGGTGGCGCGTGGCCTCGAGCGGCGGGGCGCCGACGGCCGGGCGCGGCATCAGCAGGGCGCCGAGGCTGCGGGCGAGGAGCACGGCCTTGCGGCGGCCGGGGACGGTGGCGCGGTGGCTGACGCTGTCGTGGCCGGCGCGCTCCACCGCGCGGCCGATCTCGGCATAGATGAAGCGCGCGGCGCCGATGCCGGGGCGGCAGGTGAGCGGCAGGCTGGCGATGCCGCCCTCGGAGCGGCGGTAAAGGGCGTCGGCGGCGGCGAGCAGGCGCTGCACCACGGCGGCTAGGCGCGCGTCGAAGGCGGGGGCGGCGAGCCAGGCATCGGGGTCCAGGCCGGCCTCGCGCATCCAGGCGCGGGGAAGGTAGAGGCGGCCGTTCCGCGCATCCTCGCCGACATCGCGGGCGATGTTGGTGAGCTGCATGGCGACGCCGAGGTCGCAGGCGCGGGCCAGGACCTCCGGGCGGCGCTCCTCCATCAGCAGGGCCATCATGGCGCCGACCGAGCCGGCGACGCGGGCGGCGTAGGCTTCGAGCTCGGCCAGCGTCTCGTAGTGCCGGCCGGACTGGTCCCAGGCGAAGCCGTCGAGCAGGGCGGCGGGCAGGGCACGGGGGATGGCGTAGCGGACGGCGACGGCGGCCAGCGCGCGGTCGGCGGGGTGCGGGTGCGGGCGGTCGGCATAGGCGGCGTCGAGGCGCGCATGGAGGGATGCGAGGGCGGCGGGGCCGCCGCCTTCGTCGATCGCGTCATCGGCGATGCGGCAGAAGGCGTAGAGCGCGGCGGCGGGTTCGTGGATGCGGGCGGGGAGCAGCTTGCCGGCGGCGTGGAAGCTTTTCGACCCGCCGCGCAGCAGGGCGCGGCAGGCGGCGAGGTCCGCGGCGGCGAGGACGGGGCTGGCGCACATCAGGTGGTGGCCTCCGTGCGGTGACGTGGAGAGCAGCTAGGCCAGGGCTGAGGCATGCGGCACCACGTTGTCGAGGACCTTGGCGGAGGAGATGACGCCGGGGATGCCGGCGCCGGGATGCGTGCCGGCGCCGACGAGGTAGAGGCGCTCCACCTCCTCCGACCGGTTGTGCGGGCGGAACCAGGCGCTCTGCGTCAGCACCGGCTCCAGGCCGAAGGCGGCGCCGTGGACGGCGAGCAGGTCATCCTGGAAATGCTGCGGCGTCGTCAGGCGGGAGGTGACGATCTCCTGCTTGAAGTCGGGGAGCAGCGTCTCGTGCAGGCGGCGGGCGATCAGGCGGCGGTAGGGCTCGGCCTGCTCGGCCCAGTTCATGCCGCTGCCGAGATGCGGGACGGGGGAGAGGACGTAGAAGGCATCGCAGCCGGGGGGCGCCATCGACGGGTCGGTTGCGGTCGGGCGGTGGAGGTAGAGGCTGCAATCCTCCGCCAGATGCTTGCGGGTGAAGATGTCGCGCAGCAGGCCGCGATAGCGCGGGCCGAGCAGGATCGTGTGGTGGCCGATCGAATCGTAGCGGCGGCGGGTGCCGAAATACCAGACGAAGAGGCTCATCGAGTAGCGGGCGCGCGCGAGCTTCGCGTCCGTCCAGCGGCGGCGTGGCAGGCCAGGGAGGAGCTTGCCGTAGGTCCAGGCGGCATCGGCGTTGGAGACGACGATATCGGCGGGGATGGTCTCGCCGTCGGCCAGCGTCACGCCTGTCGCGCGGCGGCCAGTGGTCTCGATGCGGGCGACATCGGCGCCGCAGCGGAGGCGCCCCCCCTGCCCTTCGATCAGGCGGACGAGGCCCTGGATCAGGCTGCCGGTGCCGCCCATGGCCCAATGGACACCCCAGCGCTGCTCGAGATGCGAGATCAGGGCGTAGATGCCGCTGGCGGCGAAGGGATTCCCGCCGATCAGCAGCGGGTGAAAGCTGAAGACGGTGCGCAGGCGCTCGTTGCGGAAATGCGCGGCGGCGGTGCGGTAGACGCTGCGCCAGGCTTGCAGGCGCGCAAGGCCGGGGGCGACCTTCGCCATGTCGGTCCAGTGGCCGAAGGGCGTGTGGCCGAGTTGCTCGAAGCCGATGCGGCAGGTCTCGGCGCTGAGCGCCATGAAACGCTCATAGCCGGCGAGGTCACCGGGGTCGAAGGCGGCGACCTGGGCGCGCATCGCGGCCTGGTCGCCGGAATAGGTGAAGGTGGCGCCGTCATCGAAGCGGATGCGGTAGAAGGGGTCGAGGGCGCGGAGGTCGATGTCGTCGGCCATGCGGCGGCCGCAGAGGGACCACAACTCCTCCAGCAGGAAGGGCGCGGTGACGATGGTCGGGCCGGCATCGAAGGTGAAGCCGTCCTGACGGTGGACGCGGGCGCGGCCGCCGGGCTCGCCGAGGCGTTCGAGCACCGTGACGCGGTAGCCGCGGGCGCCGAGGCGGATGGCGGCGGCCAGGCCGCCGAAGCCGGAGCCGATCACCACCGCATGCGGGCGCGGGGTCTGCAGCAGCAGGGCTGGGAGGGCGGGCGGCGCGGCGGGTGTAAAGTCGGGCATTGCATGCGAGTGTAAACCTGGCTTGACGGAAACCACCAGCGCGGAGAGTGCGGCTTGCGACGAATTGCAGGGATGGTCGTGGCGCTGTTGGCCCTGGCGGCGATCGGGCTCGGCGGCTGGCGGCTGCATGCGGCGCGCGAGGGGGTGGTGGAGGCGCCGCTGGCGGTGGGGGAGATTCCGGCGCGGGTGTTCCGGCCGGCCTCGGGTGCGGCGGGGCCGGTGGTGGTGGTGGCGCATGGCTTCGCGGGGTCGCAGCAGATGATGCAGGCCTTCGCCGTGACGCTGGCGCGGGGTGGGTATGTGGCGGTGACCTTCGACTTCCCTGGGCATGGGCGGAACCCGGTGCCGCTGGCGGGCGGGTTGAGCGACGACCGGGCGGCGGCGGGGGCGCTGATGGCGGCGCTCGGGCGGGTGGCGGAGGTGGCGCGGGGGCTGGGCGATGGCAGGCTGGCACTGCTCGGGCATTCGATGGCGGCGGATATCGTGGTGCGCTTCGCCTTCGGGCGGACGGATGTAACGGCGACGGTCGCGCTGTCGGGCTTCGGGCCGGAGGTGACGGCGGAGCATCCGCGCAACCTGCTGCTGCTGGTCGGGGCCTGGGAGCCGGAATTCCTGCGGGATGCGGCGCGGCGGCTGGCCGGGGCGGGGGCGGAGCGTGTCACCCTGGGGCGCTTCGAGGATGGAACGGCGCGACGCTACGCCTTCGCCGCGGGCGTCGAGCATATCGGCATCCTCTACAGCCGGGATGCGCTGGCGGAATCGCTCGGCTGGTTCGATGGCGTGTTCGGGCGGACGGGGAGTGGGTTCCTCGATATCCGCGGCGGGGCGCTGGCCCTGCTCTTCGGCGGGTTGCTGGCGCTGGGCTGGCCGCTGTCGATGCTGCTGCCGCGGGCGGTGGCGCAGGTCGAGGGCGGCGGGATGGGGTGGTGGCGCTTCTGGCCGGTCGTGCTGGTGCCGGCGGTGCTGACGCCGCTGCTGCTGCGCCTGGTGCCGAGGCGGTTCCTGCCGCTGCTGCTCGGCGACTACATCGCGCTGCATTGCGCGCTCTATGGGGTGCTGACGGGGCTGCTGCTGTGGTGGCGGGGCGCGGGGTGGAGCGGGGCGCGGCCGGGGCGGGTGGCGGTTGGGGCCGCGGGCGTCGCGGCCTATGCGATGCTCAGCTTCGGCGTGGCGACCGACCTGCTGCTGGCGAGCTTCCTGCCGGTGGGGATGCGGGCCTGGCTGGTGCCGGTGATGCTGTGCGGGACGCTGCCCTGGTTCCTCGCCGACGAATGGGCGGTGCGGGGGCCGCATGCGGCGCGCCTCGCGGCGCCGGCGACGAAGCTCGCCTTCCTCGTCTCGCTGCTCATCGCGGTCGCACTCGATCCGCGGCGGCTGTTCTTCCTCATCATCATCGTGCCGGTGATGCTGCTCTTCCTCGCCGTCTATGGGCTGGTCGGGCGGTGGAGCTGGCGGGTGACGGGGACGCCGCTGCCGGCGGCGATCGGGCATGCGCTGGCGCTGGCCTGGGCGCTGGCGGCTACCTTCCCGCTGGTGGAGTGAGGAAGGTCGTGCGCTTTGTCATCATGTGGCGGAACTGGCGGATGGCCAGGGCGACAGCCACCGCCACGACGGGGATGGCGATGCCGGTGACGAGGTCGACATCGAGCGGCAGGCCGCCGGCCTTCAGCCCCTTCGCCACATAGGCCACCAGGCCGACGATGTAGTAGGTGATGGCGGCGACGGAGAGGCCCTCGACCGTCTCCTGCAGGCGGAGCTGGAGCTGGGCGCGGCGGTCCATGTTGGCGAGCACCACCTGGTTCTGCTGCTCGCGCGTGAGGTCGACGCGCGTGGAGAGAAGCTGGGTGGCGCGGGCGACGCGGCGGGAGAGCGCGTCCTGCCGGGTGGCCATGGCGCGGCAGGTGTTCATCGCGGGGGCGAGGCGGCGCTCCATGAATTCCTGGAGGGTCTGCATGCCCTCCATCCGGCCCTCGCGGAGTTCGGCGATGCGGCGCTGGACGAGGGCGTCATAGGCCTCCGCCGCGCTGAAGCGGTAGAGAGTGCGGGCCTCGCGGCTCTCGGTCTCGGCGGCGAGGCGGGTGAGGCTCTCCAGCAGCTCCGGCTCGTCGGCGCTGCGGGCGGTGACGAGGGCTTCGGTGATCTCGGCGAGCTTGCGTTCGCTGGCGGTGATGGGGGCGCCCAAGTCGCGGGCGAGCGGCAGGGCGAGGAGCGCCAGCATGCGGTAGGTGTCGATCTCCAGCAGGCGCTGGATGAGGCGGCCGGCCTGGCGTGGCGTGGTGCGGATATCCTCGACCAGGATGCGGCTGAAGCCGCCATGGATACGGAAATCGGTGAAGACCCGGGCGGCGCCGCCGCTCATCGTGCCACCGATCAGGCTGTTGCCGGCGAAGAGGCGGGCGGCGAGCGTGTCGGGGTCCGCCCCGCCGGCGGGGAGCAGGGCGAGGTGGGTTGCGACGAGCAGTTCGCCGGGCAGCGCCTGCACCCAGTCGGGCGGGAGAGCGGCGATGGCGGGGGTGGCGAAGGGGTCGGCCGCATCGGCGCCGGGGGTGATCGCCATGATGCGGCTGAACTCGGTGTGGCGCTCCCATTTCAGCCGGAAGGGGCCGAAATCGGCGCTGAAATGGCTGGCGCCGGGCAGCGGCGGCGGAATGGCGGAGCGGCGGGCGAGGTCGCAGACGGCCTCCCAGGAGGCGTCGCGGCGGGCTGGGTCGGTCAGCAGGGCGAGGTAGGAGAGGCGGAGCGGCGGGGCCAGAGCCTCGGGCGGGCGGGCATGGACCTCGTCGTTCAGCTCGAGGCGCTGGGGGTGCGAGGGCGGGAGGATCATGCCTCGGCGAGGGTGGCGAGCCCTAGTTCCTCCGCGAGGCCGGCGATAAGGGTGGCGATGCGCTCCGGCTGTTCTTCATGGGCCAAGTGGCCGAGGGCGGGAAGCGGGATCACCCGCAAGGCGGGGAGCATCGCTGCGAGGCGGCGGGCATCAGCGGGGGGGATGGTGCGGTCGGCGCCACCGACCAGCAGGACCAGCGGCGGCTTCAGGCGGCGGAGGTCGCGCAGCAGGGGGTGGAGGTCCCAGTTCGCCATCATGCCGAGGGCGGCGGCGACATGGGCGGGGCGGCGCACCAGCCGGGCGTAGAGCTCGACGCCGCACGGGTCGAGCGTGGAGCCGGTGTCGCGCAGCAGGCGCTCGACGACGCTGCGCTCGGCGGCGCGGCGGGCGAAGAACCAGGGGACGGCGGGCACCCCGGCCAGCAGGCGGGCGACGGGAGAGAAGACCTGGCCGGCGAAGCCCTCGAAGGGCAGCAGCGCGGCGTTCAGGCCGATGACGGCGCGCGGGGCGATGCCGCCGTCGAGCGTCATGCGGGCGAGGATGGCGGCGCCGGCGGAGTGGCCGGCGGCGAGGTGGGGGGGCAGGCCGAGGGTGCGGGTCAGCTCGGTGAGGGCACGGGCCATGACCGGCAGGGAGAGGCGGGCGCCGGCGGGGGTGTCGGTGAAGCCGTGGCCGGGGAGGTCGGGGGCGACGACGGTGAAGCGGCGGGCCAGCAGGGGCAGCAGGCCGCGCCAGGAATGGGTGGCGGCGCCGGTGCCATGGGCGAGAAGCAGGATGGGCCCCTGCCCTGCCACCTGGACATGCCAGCGGAAGCCGGCGGCCTTGACGAAGCGGCTGGCGGCGCGG
This sequence comes from Belnapia moabensis DSM 16746, assembly GCF_000745835.1. GTDB lineage: Bacteria > Pseudomonadota > Alphaproteobacteria > Acetobacterales > Acetobacteraceae > Belnapia > Belnapia moabensis. The sequence continues at coordinate 61,271 of NZ_JQKB01000015.1, forward strand.
TTCGGCCAGTCACGGCCATCGGTTGCCCAATCGGGGCGGTTGGCGGTCATGTGGCCGGCCGTGGGGCTCGGAGGCGTGGGGCGCTGGGCGTCAGCCTTGCCGGGCGGTCGGCGGAGCACCGCCTGGCACGGAGACGGGCATCGGCCGGATTCATGCCGCCCTCACGGCCCGCGAAATGGCGGCGGCGTCGGCATAGGGGAGCGGGATGTAGCGGCCGCCCAGGGCGGCGGCGAGGCTGCGGCCGGCTTCCTGCGGGCGGGGCGAGGTATCGACCAGCAGGGCGGCGATGCGGGCAGCGCGGAGGGCGCGGGCGGCCTCCAGCGCCTCGGCCATGGCGCGCTCGCGGCCGGGCCGGCCGTCGCGGGCGATGTTGGCGCGGCCATCGGTCAGCAGGACCAGCAGCGGGGTCTGGCCGCGGCGCTGGATGGCGTCCGCGAGGGCCAGGGCCTGGTCGAGCGCCGAGGCGATGGGGGTGCCGCCGCCGCCGGGCAGGGCCGCGAGGCTGCGGCGGGCGCGGACGAGGGAATGGGTCGGCGGCAGGAGGAGCTCGGCGCCGGTGCCGCGGAAGGCCAGGAGCGCGACGCGGTCGCGGCGGACATAGCATTCGGCGAGCAGCAGCTCGACCGCGCCCTTGGCCTCGGCCAGGCGGTGCAGGGCGGCGGAACCGGAGGCATCGACGAGGAAGAGCGTTGCCGTCTCCGAGCGCTGCTGGAAGCGGCGGATGCGGATGTCCTCGCGGGCTATGCGGAGGCGGGGGCTACCGCCGCCGCGCAGGCGCTGCCAGGGGGCGGCGGCGCGGAGGGTATCGACCAGGGCGAGGCGGGTGCCGCCGCGCAGATCGCCGGGGCGGCTGCCGATAGGGCGGCCGCGCAGGGGCGAGGCGCGGCGAGTGCCGGAGGTGCCGGGCGTGCGGGTGCGGGCGGGGGCGAGGCGAAGCTGGTCCAGCAGGCCGGCGGGGATGGCGGCTTCGGCGGCGGCGAGGAGGATTTCGCCCAATTGCTCGGGGCTGGGCTGGGGGGGCTGGTCCTCGGCCGTCTCGGGCGGTGGGGGTGGGGGTGGCGCCTCCGGCTCAGGGGCGGCGGGGGCCTGGGTGGCGCGGGGACCGAGGACGAGGCGGGCGGCCAGCGCCGCATCCTCTTCGGCCACCGCCTCGCGGCCGGCCAGGGCGGCGGCGGCGCGGGCCAGGCGGAGGGCGAGCAAGGGCGGGCGGAGGCTGTCGATGCCGAGGGTGGCGGCGGTGGCGCAAAGGGCCTCCAGCACATCCGGGCCGGCGGCGATGCGGGGGAGCAGGGCGCGGGCGGCGATGATCTGGCCGGCGGTGGGGGCGAGTGCCCTGGTGGCGGAGGGCGGGATCGGGGTGAGGTCGAGGCGGAGGGCCAGGCGGTCCAGCAACGCCGCGGGCGGGGATTCGTCGGGCCCGATCCCTTCGTCGAGGGCGATGAGCGTGACGCGGGCTGGGGCGCGGAGGGTGAGGCCATCGCGCTCGGCGGCGACCTCGCCGGTGTCCAGCGCGGCGGCGAGGCGGGCGGCGGTGCCAGGGGCCAGGCGCTCGGCCATCGCCAGGAGGAGGAGGCCGCCATCGGCCTCGGCGAGGATGCCGCGCTCGGCGACGGGGCGGCCGGATTGCAGCGTGGCGGCGAGGTCGAGGCCGCCGAGCAGGCGGGAATCGGCGATGCCGAGGGGCAGGCGGCGCCAGGGCGTGGCAGGCGGCAGAAGCGTGCGGAGCAGGGCGAGCCAGGCGTCGCGCACCGGGCCGGGCGGAGCTCGGAGGGAGGCGCCACCGAGCCCCGCCGGGTCGATGGCCAGGAGGGCGGCGGCCCGCGTGGCATCGGCCCAGGGCTCGGCGGCTAGGGTCACGGGGTGAAGATCTCGGCGATGGCGCGCTCGACCCTCGTCGTGGAGACGGCCTCGTCCAGCGGGTTGCGGCGGAGGCGATGCCGGAGCGCGGGCGGGGCGACGCGGCGGAGGGCGGCGTCGTCCACCTCGGCCTCGCCCTCGAAGGCGGCGAGCGCCCGGGCGGCGCGGATGAGGGTGAGTTCGCCGCGGAGGCCGTCGGTGCCGAGGGCGAGGCAGAGGCGGGCGGCACGTTCCAGCGCGGAATCGGGCAGCGCGATGTCGGGCAGGCGGGTGCGGGCGGCGAGGATGCGACGGCGCAGCTCGGCTTCGGCGCCGGACCAGTGGGCGGTGAAGCCGGACGGGTCGCGCTCGAAGGCGTCGCGGCGGCGGATGACCTCGATGCGGCTGGGGAGGTCGCGCGGCGTCGTCACCTCGACCGAGAGGCCGAAGCGGTCGAGGAGCTGCGGGCGGAGCTCGCCCTCCTCCGGGTTGCCGCTGCCGACCAGGACGAAGCGGGCGGGGTGGCGGATGGAGAGGCCCTCGCGCTCCACCACATTCTCGCCGGAGGCGGCGACGTCGAGGAGGAGGTCCACGAGGTGATCCTCGAGCAGGTTCACCTCGTCGATGTAGAGGAAGCCGCGATGGGCGCGGGCCAGCAGGCCGGGCTCGAAGCTCTTCACCCCCTCGGCCAGGGCGCGCTGGATGTCGAGGGCGCCGAGCACGCGGTCTTCCGTCGCGCCGAGCGGCAGGTCCACCACCGGGACGGGCGCCATTGCGGTGCGGTGCGGGCGGCGGCTGCGGCATTCGGCGCAGAGCGCGGCCTCGTCGGCCGGGTCGCAGCGATAGGGGCAGCCCTCGATGACGGGGATCTCGGGCAGCAGGGCGGCGAGGGCGCGGATGGCGGTGGACTTGCCGGTGCCGCGGTCGCCGAAGACGAGCACGCCGCCGATGCCGGGGTCGATGGCGGCGATAAGGATCGCCAGCTTCATCTCCTCCTGCCCGACGATGGCGGAGAAGGGGAATGCGCGCCGCCCGGTCACGGCCGTCTGTCTCCGGCCGGCGCGGCGAGCGGGCCGCGCCGGGTCTGCTTCAGCCCTTGGCCGCCCAGACGGCGCACCAGCCCTCGGGCTTGATCTCGCCATTGACGATGGCGCAGGCATTCGGCGGCTGGAAGTGTAGGCAGCCGTCGCAGCGTTGGTTGTCCTTCGGCTGGTTCTGATACATGACCATCTCGGGTGCGAGCTTGTCCTGCGCCCGTGCGGTGGCGACGGCGATCGGCGCCAGGGCCGCGAGGCCGGCGATCTGAAGGCCGGTCTTCTGCAGGAATTCGCGGCGCGCCTGCGGCTTTCTCGTCCTGTCCATGTCTCGCTTGTCCTCCTCCTGTGGCCCGGCCCAGGAAGCTTGGGCCCGGATTCAGGTTTGCCAAGCGCAGCAAGGAGAGAATTCGTTCCATGAGAATGATTCTCAAGCAGCGCGCTGCAGGCTGAACTGCGACCAGATCTCGGAAAGTGCAGAGACGAGATGGTCGATATCCGCCTCGCTGTGCAGCGGACCGGGGGTGAAGCGCAGCCGCTCCGTGCCGCGCGGCACGGTGGGGTAGTTGATCGGCTGGACATAAATTCCGTAGTGGTCCAGCAGAAGGTCGCTGATCTGCTTGCAGATCACCGGGTCACGCACCATGACGGGGACGATGTGGCTCGGGTTCTCCATGTGCGGCACGCCAGCGGCGTCCAGCTTGGCGCGGAGTTGCGAAGCGTTCGCATGCAGCAGGTCGCGCTCGACGCTGCTCTCCTTCAGATGGCGGATGCTGGCGATGACGCCGGCCGCGGCCGCGGGCGGCATGGAGGTGGTGAAGATGAAGCCCGAGGCATAGGAGCGGACAAAGTCGCACATCGCGGCGGAGCCGGCGATGTAGCCGCCGACGACGCCGAAGGCCTTCGCCAACGTTCCTTCGATGACGGTCAGGCGATGGGCAACGCCGTCGCGCTCCGTGACGCCGCCGCCGCGGCGGCCGTAGAGGCCGACGGCATGGACCTCGTCGATATAGGTCATGGCGCCGTATTCCTCGGCGATGTCGCAGAACTCGGCGATGGGGGCGATGTCGCCGTCCATCGAGTAGACGCTCTCGAAGGCGACGAGCTTCGGCGCCTCCGGGTCGATCTCGGAGAGGATGCGGCGAAGGTCGGCCGGGTCGTTATGGGCGAAGACGCGGCGCTCGGCGCGGCTGTGGCGGATGCCCTCGATCATCGAGGCGTGGTTCAGCTCGTCGGAGACGATGACGCAGCCGGGCATGCGCGAGGCGAGCGTCGAGAGCGTCGCCCAGTTCGACATGTAGCCGCTGTTGAAGAGCAGCGCGGCCTCCGTGCCGTGCAGGTCGGCGAGCTCCTGCTCGAGCATGACGTGGTAGTGGTTGGTGCCGGCGATGTTGCGCGTGCCGCCGGCGCCGGCGCCGCACTTGTCCAGCGCCTCGTGCATCGCCGCGAGCACCTTCGGGTGCTGGCCCATGCCGAGATAGTCGTTGGAGCACCAGACCGTCACCTGCTGCTGGCCGCGCGGGCGGTGGTGCGTCGCATAGGGGAAGGCGCCGGCTTGGCGCTCGAGGTCGGCGAAGACGCGGTAGCGGCCTTCCCGGTGGAGGGCGCCGATCTGCTTCCGGAAGAACGCCTCGTAGTTCATCGTCCCCTCTCCCTTTCAGGGCTTATGGCTTCAGGCGGCGGGGCGCAGCGCATGCAGGCGCGGCGCCTCCGCTTCCGCCACAGCCGGTGTGGCCGGGCGGCGTGACTTCATGCTCCAATTCCAGAGCGCTTCCGCCGGGATGGGGAGCACCAGGAACCAGTGTTCGAGGATGGCGAGCGCGGTCAGCACGCCGAGGAAGGTGAAGCCGGCGGCTTCGAAGTCGCTGGCCCCGCCGGCCAGGGCGTGGTGGAAGAACCAGGCGCAGAGTAGCGTGCCGCCGGTGACGGAGAGCGGGAAAAGCAGGTTCATTGGCTTGCGGGCGAAGAAGCTGCCGAGATAGGCGAGGTGCGGCGGCAGGAACTGCTCGTTGAGGTTCCGCACGCCGAGGAAGACGTTCAACTTGGCGCTCTGGCGCATGCCCCAGAGCAGCAGGAAAGTCCAGGCGCCGATCTGGTTGGGCTGGCCCCAGGTCAGTGCCAGGACGGAGACGGCGCCGGCGATGATCGCCAGCTCATGGTGGAGGATCGTCAGCACGGCGAGGCGGAAGCGCGGCCAGCCGGTGCAGCCTTCCGGGCAGGGCTGGCGCCGTGGGCCGGTGGCGAAGCCCATCAGGAAGGCCATCTCCTGCCAGGCCCAGGCGAGCAGGCCGCAGGAGAAGGCGCAATAGGCGCCGATGGGCGAGGCGTCCGCGCTGCTGGCGGCGAGACCCCAGAGGGCGGCGGCCAGCACGGCCGTCGCGCCCAGCATGCTCCAGCGATAGGTCCGCGTCGGCAGCCCGTCCAACCAGATGATCGCACCGGTGCTGAACCACCAGACGAACAGAGCATAAAGGGCGGGCAGACCGTAATCGGCCATGACGCGATGGCGCTCCTACCAGGCGGGCGCCATGCGGATCTGCGCCGGCAGCGCCGCATGCTTGCCCGGGAGGAGATAGAGGCGGGCGAAGGTGGCGGCCGCCGCGGCGCCGAGGCCGGCGCACTGCAGCCTGCCGACGAGTCCGCCGCGCGCCTTGGCCGCAGTCATCCTCTGCGTGATGCGGAAGAGGCGGTCGAAGCCGCGGCGCATGGCCGGGTGGTCGGTATCGAGCGTCACCGGGAAGACCTGCTTGCAGATCTCGGTGCAGGTGTCGAAGACCTGGTAGTCGTAGTCGGAGGGCGTCATGCCGAGGGCCTTGTGGAACTCCGGCCGGGCGTGGTCGCGCACATACATCGTCGCATAGACGGCGAGCTGGAAGAACTTCACCCAGAGCTTGTTGCGGCCTTCGAGCAGCTTGGGGTTGGCGCGCATCAGCAGGGCGAAAGCCTCGCCGTGGCGGAACTCGTCGTTGCACCACTTCTCGAACCACAGGAAGATCGGGTGGAAGCGCAGCTCCGGATGGCGCTCGAACTGGCGGAAGATGGTGATGTAGCGGGCATAGCCGATCTTCTCGCTGAGGTAGGTGGCGTAGAAGATGAACTTGGGCTGAAAGTAGTGGTACTTCTTCGCCTTGGTGAGGAAGCCGAGATCGACGCCGATGCCGATATCCTTCAGCGCGTCATTGATGAAGCCGGCATGGCGCGCCTCGTCGCGGCTCATCACGCCGAAGAGGTCGCGCATGTCGGGATTCTTCACCCGCTTGCGGATCTCGGCGTAGAGGACGCAGCCGGAGAATTCGGCAGTGACGGAGCTGACCAGGAACTCGACCAGCTCCTTCTGCAGCGGTGCCGGCAGGGCGTCGAGCCTGAACTCGTCGAAGGACTCGTTGCGGACGAAATGGCCCTTGTTCGGGTCGGCGTGGAACTCAGCCATCAGCGCGTCCCATTCGGCGCGGAGGCTGCCGACATCGATGCGGTCCATGGCGTCGAAATCGGTGGTGTAGAAGCGCGGGCTGAGGACGGTATCGGTCGTTGCCTCGCGGGTGCTCTCGTTGAGCGGCCGGCGCGGGGTGGGCGTTCCACCGGGGGCGATGGCGTTCATGGCGCTTCCTTGGGCTCGAAGCCGCAATGGTAGAGTTCGGTCAGCTCCAGGATGGCGGAAGCTTCGGTCCAGGCGCGCTCCAGCCAGCCGGCGCGGATGACGGTGGCACGGGCCTCGAAGCGCAGCGTCGCGCCAGGGGCGACATGGTCGGGCAGGCCGTGGACGAGCACGCGGTCACCGGGGCGGAGCAGCACGCCTTCTGGGATGGCATGGGCGTGCAGGCTGTCGAAGCTCTGCTCGATATCAACGGTGCAGGGTACCTCGAAGCGGCGGCCGCCGGTGAGGCGGGAGATGAGGCCGAGGCTCATGGCGTGGCCCTCCCCGCGGTCAGCAGGCGAGCAAAGGCTTCCATGTTGGTCGGGCCGAAGGCTTCGAGGCCGATGCTGATGCCGGTTGCGGGATCCTCGAGCGTCAGCCGGCCGTCGGGCCAGGCGGCGAGGCGGAAGGGCGCACGGCCGGTAATCTCCTCGCGGCGGCGGTCGCGCACCAGGGCGCGCAGCGCGCCGCGGACGAAGCCGTTGGTGCCTGGCTCCAGCAGGGCGATGTCGCGGCCGGCCTCGACATCGCGCACCAGGATGCCGCCATCGGCGCGGTCCTCGAAGCCGAGGCTGCGGGCGAGCACCGGCGCGTCGTCACGCGGCGCGGTGGTGCCGGCGCCGGCCATGCGGCCGATGCCGGTGGCGACGACGACGGCGAGGAGCAGCGCGCCGGCGCCGATCAGCGGGCCGCGTGGCACCGCCATGTCGTGGGAATGGCTGCTCATCCCGTCCTCCCTCAGGCCGCGGCCGTCTGCGGGCCGGTTGTGGCCCCGGCAGGAGCGGCGGAGGCGACCGGACGGACCGGCACCGCAGCCGCCGCGGCCAGGGCCCGCGACAGGGTCTGCGCCACCGCATCCACATTCGGGATCGCGCGCAGCGCAGGCTCGGGGCGAGCGTAGCGCCACGGGCGCACATGCGGCCAGAAGAAGATGTAGGAAATGCGCTGCTTCGGCGAGATTGTCAGTGTGAGGTCGCCGCTGCCATCGGCGTGGCGGCGCAGCGACGCGGCCTCGATAGCGGCGAAGGGGATGTTCACCGTCATCGAGAGCGCGATGCCGATGCGGAAGACGATGCGCCGGCTGGTGATGGTGTAGGCGGTGGTACGCGCGACGAGTACGGCGAGCAGCAGCACCAGCGCCAGCGCCGCCGCCGCGAAGGGCATGAACCAGGCGGCGTCGCGCAGCGCGACGAGCGGGCTGGCGCCGTCCATCAGCGAGGCGGTGAAACGTGCGCCGAGCAGCAGCGCGAAGTAGAGGGCGAGGCCGCGCATATGCAGGCCGCGCCGGGCATAGGAGCGCCAGTCGGGGGCGCCTTGCCAGAGGATCGCCTCGTTGGCGGGGGGGCGCTCGGGCAGGCCCCAGACCGGCTCCAGCTCATGTTCCTGCACGGTGGCTGCCTCCTTCAGATGAGTGGGCCAAGGCGCTGCGGCGTGGCGTACATGTGGCCGCCGGCGAAGTAGCCGCTGATGCGGTCCTCCTCGCGGATGGTGATGGTGTCGGCGTCCTTCAGCATAGGCGCCTCGACGAACTGGGTGGCGAGGACGGAGACGACCTTGACGATGCGGTGCTTGGCGTCGACGCGGGCGAGCGCCATCGGGAAGACGACGCGGCGGGCGCCGGCGGAGCCTTCGGCATCGGCCTCGAGGTAGCGCACCACGGTCTCCGAGCGGTCCACCCAGCAATCGACCACAGTGCCGGCGATGCGGCCATCGGCGGTGACGACCTGGTAGCCGCGCGGGTCGGGGTCCTGCGCGGCGAGGTAGTAGCCTTCGGCGGCGCGGAGCGGGACGATCTTCGGCAGCTGCTCGTCGAAGGTGAGGTCGGGGACATCGGCGCGGAGCGCGTAGGAGGCGGGGCCGACGCCGTCCTTCATCGGATCGCCAAGCGGTTGCATCGGCGCGCCGGGCCAGGGGGCGGTCGGGATCAGCAGGCCGTCGAGGTTGCGTTCCTCGCGGTGCGGGATGACGGTGCCGCCGTGCGAGAGCTTCATCGCCTTCGCGGGCGGGATGGGCGGCAGGCCTTCCACCGTAACGTAGGGCGAGCGGTCGCTCTCCAGCGGGTAGCCTTCGCGCTTGTCCTCCTGACGGAGGTACCAGATGAGGCCGGCGAAGAAGAGCCAGAAGGCGTAGAGCGCGACCTGCGCGACATCGACATAGCTGGTGATGGCACCGGTTTGCATGACGGCGTTCCTCCGCTAGCTGGGCGACCCGGCGAGGCCGAGCGAGGGTGTGGGCCGCGGCCGGGCGACGCTCACGAGCGGGCCGATCACGGCGATGGTGGCGAAGAGCAGCACGATCTCCAGCAGGTAGACCGCGCCATAGCCGGTGGCGGCGACGGTGAGCGTCGTGCCGAGGCCGCCATGCATGGCGAATTCCGAGACGAGATCGCGCAGCACGCCGCCGGCGGCGACGGCGCCGCCTGCGCAACTCGCCTGCACTGCGCCCCAGGCACCGAGCGCGAGGCCGGCCTGGCCGCTGCGGGCGAGGTCCATGCAGGCCGTCAGCGTGCCGACGGTGAAGAGGCCGCTGCCCAGGCCGATCGCCACCGTGCCGAGACCGAAGGCGACGGCGCTGTCGAGAGGGGCGGCGAAGATGACGCCGGCGAATCCCGTGGCGCCGACGAGGGCGCCGAAGCCGGCGATGCGGTGCGGGTCCGCGCCACGGCCGAGGCCGCGCGCTGCCATGGCGAAGCCAGCAATGCCGCCGCCCGCGAAGAGCGCCGTCAGCGTCGTCGTCGCGGCGACGGAGAGGCCGAGAATCTGGCCGCCATAGGGCTCAAGCAGGATGTCCTGCATGCTGAAGGCGGCGGAGCCGAGGCCGATGGCGGCGAGGCGGCGTGTCCAGCGGCCCTCGCCGCGCAGGCGGCGCCAGGAGTCGAGGAAACCCGGCTGGGGCCGGTTGGCGCGGGTGCGGCCCGGGTCGCGCGGCTCCTGTTTCCAAAGAGCGATGCAGTTCAGCACCATCGTCAGCATGGCAGCGCCCTGTATGACCTGGATCAGGCGGAGCTGGCTGAAATGCTGCAGCAATGCGCCGAAGCCGAGGGCGCTCACCATCATGCCGAGGAGGAGCATCAACGAGAGCAGGGCGACGACGCGCGGCTGGGACTCGGGCGGGGCGAGGTCGGTGGCGAGCGCGAGGCCGACGGTCTGCGTCGTGTGCAGGCCGGCGCCGACGAGGAGGAAGGCCAACGCCGCGCCGATATGGGCGACGATGGGCGGTGCGTTGCTGTCGCCGGAGAGCAGGATCAGCGCGAAGGGCATGATCGCTAGGCCGCCGAATTGCAGCAGCGTGCCCATCCAGATGTAGGGGACGCGGCGCCAGCCGAGAGCCGAGCGGTGGTTGTCCGAGCGGTGGCCGACGAGGGCGCGGAAGGGGGCGAAGAGCAGCGGCAGCGAAACCATCGTCGCCACCAGCCAGGCGGAGACGCCAAGCTCGACGATCATCACGCGGTTCAGCGTGCCGATCAGCAGCACGGAGCCCATGCCGACCGAGACCTGGAAGAGCGAGAGGCGCAGCAGACGGCCGAGGGGGAGTTCGGCCGAGGCGGCGTCGGCGAAGGGGAGGAATTCGGGGCTGAGCCTGGTCCAGGCGCGGGTCATGCGGCTCATGCGCGGCGCACCTCCAGGGCTTGGGAGATGTAGAAACCGGCGGCGATGCGCCGGCTGCGGCCGGGCTGCCAGCCGGGGAGGCCGACGGTGACGAGGCGCGCGAGGCGGCGCTCGGCGACGGGCTCGATAGCGGGCGAGCGGTCGCCGCGTGGGAAGAACTGGCCGATGGCGTGCATCGCCGCGAGCAGCGGGGTGCGCGGAGCGAAGGTGAGCAGCATCGAATGGCGGGTACGGGCGGCAAGGCCGGCGAGCACCGCCATGACATCGGGCGCCTTGTAGTGGATCAGGCTGTCCATGGCGACGACGTGGTCGAACTCGCCAAGGGCGGGGTCCTGCATGTCGCCGGTGCGGAAGTCGACATGGCCGGCGCCGGTGTTGCCGGCGGCGCGCTCGGCGGCAAGCGCCACCAGGGTCGGCGAGAGGTCGATCGCCGTGACATGGGCACCACGGCGGGCTGCCTCCACCGCCAGCGCGCCGGTGCCGCAGCCGGCATCGAGCAGGCGGCGGCCGGTGAGGTCGTCCGGCAGGTAGGAGAGCAGAGTGGCGCGCATGGAGTCGCGGCCGGCGCGGACGGTGGCGCGGACGCGGCCGACCGGCGCAGTGGAAGTGAGGCGCGCCCAGGCCTCGGCCGCGGTGCGGTCGAAATAGGTTTCGAGCTCGCCGCGGCGGGCGGTGTAGGTGCTGCTCGGCATCAGTCGAATCCCAGCAGGTCGAAGATGTCGCGGTCCTTCATCGGCGAGGCGCTGAGGGCCTCCGTACCGGCCCAGAGATTGGCGGCGAGGCGAAGGTATTCTTCCTGCACCGCCACTAGCTCCGGCGTCGGGTCCATCTCGAAGAGGGTGGACTTCTTCAGGCGGGAGCGGCGGATGACGTCGAGGTCGGGGAAATGCGCGAGCGTCTGCATCCCCGTCACGGCGTTGAACTTGTCGATCTGGTCGGTCGCCGCGCTGCGGTTGACGATGACGCCGCCGAGCCGGACGTCGTAATTCTTCGACTTGGCCTTGATGGCGGCGACGATGCGGTTCATGGCGAAGATGCTGTCGAAGTCGTTGGCGGCGACGATGATGCCGCGGTCGGCATGCTGGAGGGGCGCCGCGAAGCCGCCGCAGACCACGTCGCCGAGCACGTCGAAGATCACCACGTCGGTGTCTTCCAGCAGGCGGTGCTCCTTCAGCAGCTTCACCGTCTGGCCGACGACATAGCCGCCGCAGCCGGTGCCGGCTGGCGGGCCGCCGGCCTCGACGCACATCACGCCGTTATAGCCCTCGAAGACGAAATCCTCGGGGCGCAGCTCCTCCGAGTGGAAGTCGACGGTCTCGAGCACGTCGATCACCGTGGGGATCAGGCTCTTGGTCAGGGTGAAGGTGCTGTCGTGCTTCGGGTCGCAGCCGATCTGGAGGACGCGCTTGCCGAGCTTCGAGAAGGCGACGGAGAGGTTGGAGCTGGTGGTGCTCTTGCCGATGCCGCCCTTGCCGTAGACGGAGAAAACCTTGGCGCTGCCGATGGTCATTGCCGGGTCCAGGTGGACCTGCAGGCTGCCCTCGCCGTCCATCCGGGCGGGGACCGGGCGGCGGTGGAGGGCGGCATGCGGCGTCTCGATTCTCATGCGGCCATCTCCACGGTGATGCCTTCGAGCCGGTCCTCCAGCTCCTCGCCGGCCTGGCGCAGGGCGTCGAGCACGGTCTGGTCGGGCGACCAGTAGCGGCGCTCATGCGCTTCCAGCAGGCGGTTCGCTATCTTGGCCGAGGCGGTCGGGTTCAGCGCGGCCAGGCGTTCGCGCATCACGGCGTCGAGCACGAAGGTCTCGGTGAGCTGCTGGTAGACCCAGGGGTCGACCTCGCCGGTCGTCGCGGACCAGCCTAGGGTGTTCGTCACCTGCGCCTCGATCTGGCGGACGCCCTCGTAACCATGGGAGAGCAGCGCCTCGTACCATTTCGGGTTGAGGGCGCGGGTGCGGGTCTCGAGCGCGACCTGCTCGGAAAGGGTGCGGACGGCGCCGTCGCCGCGCGTCTGGTCGCCGATATAGATCGAGGCGCTGGTGCCGCGGGCGCGCTTCACCGCGCGGCTGATGCCGCCGAGCGTGTCGAAATAGTGGTCCACGGTGGTGACGCCGAGCTCGACGGAATCGAGGTTCTGGTAGGTGACCTCGACGCTGGCGAGCACATGGGCGAGGACGGCGGCGTGGCGGACGGGCTTGCCGTTGACGCCATAGGCGAAGCCCTTGCGGCGCTCATAGGCGTCGGCGAGCTCGTCCTCGTCGGTCCAGGCGCCGTTGCCGACCAGCTGGTTGACGTTGGCGCCGTAGGCGCCGTCGGCATTGCCGAAGACGCGGAGCGCGGCTTCCGTCATCGACCCGCCATGCGTGGCCTGGAAGGCGAGGGCGTGCTTGCGGATGTAGTTGCGCGTGGGGGCTTCGTCGGCTTCGGCGGCGAGGAGGGCGGCTTCGGCGAGCAGGCGGGTCTGCAAGGGGAGCAGGTCGCGGAAGATGCCGGAGAGGGTGACGACGACATCGATGCGCGGGCGGCCGAGCGTCTCCAACGGCAGGAGCTGGGCGCCGCAGAGGCGGCCGTAGCTGTCGAAGCGCGGGGCAGCGCCCATCAGCCAAAGCGCCTGAGCGATGGGGCCACCCTCGGTCTTCAGGTTGTCGGTGCCCCAAAGGACGAGGGCGACGGTCTCGGGCAGGGCGTTGCCATCCGCCGCGTGGCGGGCGAGCAGGCGGTCGGCCTGGCGGGCGCCGTCCTGCACGGCGAAGGCGCTCGGGATGCGGAAGGGGTCGAAGCCGTGCAGGTTGCGGCCGGTAGGCAGCACCTCCGTGGTGCGGAGCAGGTCGCCGCCGGGGGCGGGGTGGAGGTAGCCGGCATCGAGCGCGTGCAGGAGGGCGGGGATTTCGTGGTCCTTGGCGAGCAGCGCGTCGAGGATGGCGCGGCGCTCGGGCTCCATCACCCCGGCGGCGTCGAGCATGGCGGCGCGGTCGGTGGCATTGGGCGGCTCGCCGATGACGTGGAGGCCGTAGGGGATCAGCGTCTCCTTCAGCGCGAGGAGTTCGCGGCCGAGGGCGAGGATGGTGGCGTCGGCGTCGGTCCAGGCCTGTTCGGCCGTGGCGAGGTCGACGGCGGCGGCCTGGGCCTGGATCAGCGTGGCGAGCGCGGCTTGCTGGTCGGGGTCGCTGCCGGGCTCCAGCGCGCGCCAGCGGTCGATGGAGGCCTTGAGGTCCAGCAGGCCGCGGTAGAGGCCGGCATGGGCGACGGGCGGGCTCAGGTAGCTGATCAGCGCGGCGCCGGCGCGGCGCTTGGCGATGGTGCCCTCGGACGGGTTGTTGCTGGCGTAGAAGTAGAAATTCGGCAGGTCGCCGATCAGCCGGTCGGGCCAGCACTCGGCGGACATGCCGGCCTGCTTGCCGGGCATGAATTCCAGCGCACCATGGGTGCCGAAATGCAGCACGGCATGGGCGGCGAAATCCTCGCGGATCCAGCGATAGAAGGTGCTGAAGGCGTGGGTCGGGACGAAGCCGTGCTCGAAGAGCAGGCGCATCGGGTCGCCCTCATAGCCGAAGGCGGGCTGGATGCCGATGAAGACATTGCCGAGCCGGAGGCCGAGCACGTAGATGCCGGCGCCGTCGGTTTGCAGCTTGCCCGGGGCGGGGCCCCATTGCGCCTCGATCTCGGGGAGGAAGATTTCGCGGCGGAGGATATCCTCGGTCGGGACGCGGAGCGCGACATTGGCATCCGTGCCGTAGCGGGCGCGGTTGCCGTCGAGGATCATGCGACGGAGGTCGTCGGCCGTTGCGGGGACATCTAGCGTGTAGCCGGCGTCGCGCAGGCCGGTCAGCGTGTGGTGGAGCGAGGCAAAGACGCCGAGATAGGCGGCCGTGCCGGTCGCGCCGCTGTTCGGCGGGAAGTTGAAGAGGATGATGGCGAGCTTGCGGGCCGCGCGCTCGGCCCGGCGCAGTTCGACGAGCCTGGCGATACGGGCGGCGAGCATGGCGGCGCGCTCGGGATGGGCGGCCATCTCATGCGCGGTATCGCCATCTGCCGTACCGGTGCGGCCGCCGAAGGTCATCGGCCAGATGCCGCCGTCGAGCTCGGGCAGGGCGACCATCATCGTAGCCTCGACCGGCAGCAGGCCGCGGGCATCGGCCTGCCATTGCTCCATCGTCTGGAATTCCAGCGGGTGGGCGGCGATGTAGGGGATGTCGAGCTGGGCGAGGATCGCCTCGGCAGCGCGGGCGTCGTTGTAGGCGGGGCCGCCGACAAGGGAAAAGCCGGTGAGCGAGACCAGCGCATCGATGCAGGCAACGCCATCCTTTAGAAAGTAGCGCTCGATTGCGGGGCGCGAGTCGAGGCCGCTGGCGAAGGCGGGGATGACACGGAGGCCGCGGGCCTCGAGCGCCGCGATGACGCCGGCATAGTGGGCGGCGTTGTTGGCCAGCACGTAGGAGCGAAGGATCAGCAGGCCGACGGTGCCATTGGTGCCTGCGGCCGGAAGGTCCTCGGCGCGCTCGGTGATGCGGTCTGCGGCGTGGGGATGGAAGAGGCCGACCTCAGGATACTCGATGGGTGGCGCGGCGGGTTGCAGGCGGCCCTGCGGCTGCTGGCGCGGGCCGGTGGCGTAGCGGCCGACCAGCAGACGGATCATGTTGGCGAGGTTCTCCTCCGACCCTGCCAGCCAGTATTGCAGGGCGAGGAAATAGGCGCGGACGTCCTGCGCGGTGCCGGGGACGAAGCGCAGCAGCCGCGGCAGCTGCCGCAGCATCTTCATCTGGTCGCGGCCGCTGCTCTGGCCGCCGGGCTTGCGGTTGCCGCGCAGGCGCTTGAGCATGCCCATCACGCCCGTCGCCTCGGCATCCATACGGAAGCGGCCGATGCGGGTGAGGCGCATCACCTCGCCGGCGGAGAGCAGGCCGAGCATGGCGTCGCAGCTCTCGCGCCGCGCCGCCAGCGCGGGGAGGACGGCGCGGATATGGTCCTCGAGGAAAAGCATCGAGGCGATGACGATGTCGCCGCTAGCGATGTCCGCATGGCAGGCGGCGAGCGCCACCTCGTCAGAGCCCCATTGGTCGGCGGCGTGGACCACCAGCGTCAGGCCCGGCAGCTCACGCCGCAGCGCCGTCACCGCATGCATCACCGCGCCGGACAGGTGGCTGTCCATCGTGACGATGACCACCCGCAGGGGAATGGCGCTAACGGCTGAAATGGGCTTTGGCATCGTAGAGCGCCTCGAGGGTGATGGTGCCGATGCTGCGTTCGGTGGCGTAGCGCTCCGTGTTCCTGCGGGCCTTGCCGCGGACGAAGAAGGGGATCTTGCCGAGTTCGCGCTCGGCCTCGGCGGTCCAGGTGAGGGTCGCCGGGAGGGTGGGCGTCGCGGTGGCGGCGGCCGCACCGAGATGGGAGGGGGCGGCATCCGCCTGGAACTCGAAATCCTCGCGGAACATGCCGAGCAGGTGTTCCTCGAGGCCCATCATCAGCGGGTGGACCCAGGTGTCGAAGAGGACATTGGCGCCCTCGAAGCCCATCTGCGGCGAATAGCGCGCCGGGTAGTCCTGCACATGGACGGGGGCGGAGATGACGGCGCAGGGGATGCCGAGGCGCTTCGCGGTGTGGCGCTCCATCTGGGTGCCGAGGATGAGCTCGGGCTGGGCGGCCTGGATCGAGGCCTCGACGGCGAGGTAGTCGTCGGAGATCGTCGCCTCGATGCCGTGGGCCTTCGCGGCGTCACGCAGTTCGCGGGCCTGCTCGCGGGCGTAGCTGCCGAGGCCAACCAGGGTGAAGCCGAGTTCCTCGGTCGCCACGCGGGCGGCGGCAAGAGCGTGTGTGGCATCGCCGAAGACGAAGACGCGCTTGCCGGTGAGGTAGTTCGAATCGACGGAGCGCGAGTACCAGGCGGAGCGCGACGATTCGGCGGCGAGGATCGGGGCGGGGTCGATGCCGGCCAGCGCCGCGACCTCGGCGATGAATTCGCGGGTGGCATTGAGGCCAATGGGGATGGTCTTCGTCGCCGGCTGCGCATGGGCGCGGGCGAGCCAGGCGGCGGCGGGGCCAGCGGTCTCGGGATAGAGGACGACGTTGAAATCGGCCTCGCCGAGACGGGTAAGGTCGGCCGGCGTCGCGCCGAGCGGGGCGGTGACGTTGATCGTGATGCCCATGCGCTCCAGCAGGCTGGTGATCTCGCGGAGGTCGTCGCGATGGCGGAAGCCGAGGGCGGTGGGGCCGAGGATGTTGCAGCTCGGCGCGCGGCCCGCAGGGCGCGGCGCGGGCGGGGCGCAGAGGCCGCGGACCAGGCGGTAGAAGGTCTCGGCGGCGCCCCAATTCTCCTTCTTCTGGTAGCTCGGCAGTTCCAGCGGGATGACCGGGATCGGCAGGCCAAGGGCGCGAGCGAGGCCGCCCGGGTCGTCCTGGATCAGCTCCGCGGTGCAGGAGGCGCCGACGATCATCGCCTGTGGCTGGAAGCGGCGGAAGGCGTCGCTGGCGGCGGATTTGAACAGCTCCGCCGTGTCGCCGCCGAGGTCGCGCGCCTGGAAGGTGGTGTAGGTGACGGGCGGGCGGGCGCCGCGCCGCTCGATCATGGTGAAGAGCAGATCGGCATAGGTGTCGCCCTGCGGCGCGTGCAGCACGTAATGCAGCCCCTGCATCGCCGTGGCGACGCGCATCGCGCCGATATGCGGGGGACCCTCATAGGTCCAGATGGCGAGCTGCATGCCGCTACACCATCAGCCGCATGCGGCGGTCGAGCGGGCGGGCGAAGAGCGCGGCGAGGTCGCCGGCCTGGTCGTAGCCCTGGATCGGGGTGAAGACCAGCTCGATCGACCACTTGGTGGTGAAGCCTTCCGCCTCCAGCGGATTGGCAAGGCCGAGCCCGCAGACGACGAGGTCGGGCCGGGCGGCGCGGCAGCGGTCGAGCTGGCTATCGACATCGCCGCCTTCGCTCAGCGTGGCGCCGGTGGGGAGCAGGGCGAGCTCCTCGGCGAGGTGCTGACGATGGAGATAGGGCGTGCCGATCTCGACCGGCTGCATGTCCAGTTCGCGGGCGAGGAAGCGGGCGAGCGGGATCTCGAGCTGGCTGTCGGGGAAGAAGGTGATGCGGCGGCCGGCGAGCAGGGCGCGGTGGCGGGCGATGGCGGTGCGGGCGCGCTGCTCGCCGATCGCCGTCACCTCGCGGAAGCGGGCGGCGGGGACGTCCCAGGCCTCGGCGGCGGCGCGGAGCCAGGCGGTGGTGCCCTCGGCGCCGAGCGGAAAGGGCGCGGCGAGGCGGCGGGCGCCATGCTCCTCCAGCAGCCGCGCCGTCTCGGCGAGGAAGGGCTGGGCGAGGAGGAAGCGCGTGCCGGGGCCGATGCCGGGAAGGTCCGCGGCGCGGCGTGGCGGCAGGAAGGCGACAGGGCCGATACCGAGCGCCTCGAACTGGCGGCGCATCTGGTCCTCGACGACTTCGGCAAGGGCGCCGACCACGAGCAGGCTGGGCGCCGGGTCGGCGCGCATCTCGGGGACGAGGGCGGCGAGGCAGGCATCCTCGCCCTGGGTGAAGGTCGTCTCGATGCCGCTGCCGGAGTAATTCAGCACGCGGACGCCGGGGGCATGGGTGGCATTGAGCCGCTGCGCGGCGCGCGAGAGGTCGAGCTTGATGACCTCCGACGGGCAGGAGCCGACGAGGAAGAGCAGGCGGATGTCGGGGCGGCGGGCGAGGAGCTGGGCGACGACGCGGTCGAGCTCCTCATTGGCATCCGTCATGCCGGCGAGGTCGCGCTCCTCCATGATGGCGGTGGCGAAGCGCGGCTCGGCGAAGATCATGACGCCCGCTGCGGACTGCATGAGATGGGCGCAGGTGCGCGAGCCGACGACGAGGAAGAAGGCGTCCTGGATCTTGCGGTGCAGCCAGATGATGCCGGTGAGGCCGCAGAAGACCTCGCGCTGGCCGCGCTCCCGCAGCACCGGCGCCTCGGTGCAGCCGGCAGCCGGGGCGTGGGCGAGCGCGGCGGCGCTCACTTGGAATAGCCCAGTGCGGTCGGCCAGGCGGCTTCGTCGCGGCGGGCGGCGCGCAGCTTCAGCAGGAATTGCGCGGCGTTGATGACGTAGGAGGCGTAAGCCGCGAGCGCCAGCAGCATCAGGTCGTGCGTGTCGCCGATGCCGGCGGCGAGCGCCACGATATAGGCCGTGTGCAGCGCGAGGACGAGCATGCTGAACACGTCCTCCCAGAAGAAGGCGCGGGCGAAGAGATAGCGGCCGAAGACGACCTTCTCCCAGATCGAGCCGGTGACCATGATGGCGTAGAGCACGGCGGTCTTCGCCAGGATGGAGAGGGTGGCGGCTTGGTAGCCCTCGCCCGTCGCCAGGTAGTTCAGCACCAGGGCGAGGCTGACGAGGAAGACGCCGAACTGCACAGGCGCGAGGATGCCCTGGACCAGGGTCCAGCCGGTGGCGTCGCGGCGGCGGCGCTCTTCGACTGTGTAGAGGGGAGCGCGGCGGGTGCGGGCACCCTGTCGGCCGGATGCCGTGCCCCAGGGGCAGGCATCAATAGAATCGATGAGTCGAGCCACGACGCCGATTGTAAACATTGCTTGACAACCCTCTGCTCAGAAGGTCCGCTGAGGAACCAGTTCGAAAGCAATGCCGGTCGGGACGCTGGAGTTTTTCGAAACTATTTGCGCCGCCTGCCTGCATCGTTCTTGAACCGGCTGCCCTCCCGTTGCGTGACGCTCAGTGAAGGGAGGCTAGGGCTGCCGGCTGACGAGTGTCAAGCTCGATTGACGTAAAGACAGATTGACATCCATTCGGGCCGGAGCCGATAGTTTTCGGCGGGAGACAACCAATGGCCGCCATGGGACAAACTGCCGGCTCCAGCCTGCGTCGGAACCTGGCCAGGGCCCTTGCGGAAGCCGGCGCAGACCCGGCTCCGCGCCCCCCCCTCGCCGAACCGCAACGTCCGGGCCATTCTCCTCGCTTCGGCGACGCGCTGGCGGCGGAGGTGATTCCTCGGCTCCGCCTAGCGCATGCCGTCCAGTCGAGGAGCCTTACCTTGGCCGACACGGTCCCCATCGATGCGCTCGGCGCCATGCTGCTGCGGCACGACAACGCCTCGGCCGCGGCCTATGTCGAGGCGCTGTACCTGTCGGGCATGACGGTGGAGGACATCTATCTCGACCTGCTGGCACCGACCGCCCGGCTGCTCGGGCAGTTCTGGGCCGATGACGTATGCGACTTCGCCACGGTAACCCTCGGGCTCGCGCAGCTCCGCCGCATCCGCGAGAGCCTCGTGGCGCATCTGGTGAAGGGCGCGCAGCCGCTGCGCGCAGCCGGGCACAGCGTGCTGCTGGCGCCGGTGCCGGGTGAGCAGCATGTCTTCGGCCTCGAGATGGTGGCGGATTTCTTCCGCCGTGCCGGGTGGCAGGCGCAGTCCGTGCCGATCCGCTCGATCAGCGACCTGACCGGCATGCTGCGGCGGGTGCATGTCGACATTCTCGGCCTGACGCTGGGCTCGACGCAGCGGATGGACCTGCTGGCGGTGACCATCCGCAAGGCACGCCAGGCCTCGCGGCACCGCGGCATGGCGGTGATGGTGGGGGGGCCGGCCTTCGTCGGCCACCCAGAGTATGCGGCATTGGTCGGGGCGGATGCCACCGCGACCGATGCGAGGGAGGCGCCGATCCAGGCGGCGCGGCTGCTGCGCTTGTTGGCGGAGCGCGGGTGAGGCAAGGTCCGGCGAAAATTCCAGGGAGGAATCGTCCTCATATCCAGTGAAGGAATCGCCCGCCCGTGAAGGCGTTCAAGGCTCCGAAGACATCGCTGGGCAATCTCGATGCGGAAGCCGCCGCAATCCTGATTACCGCAGCGGCGGATATCGCCCTCATCATCGATGAGCATGGCGTCATCCGCGATGTTGCCTTCAACAGTGAAGACCTCGCCGCCGAGATGGAGGGGGAGGAAAGCTGGCTCGGCCAGCCCTGGCTCGACACCGTGGCCGAGGACAGCCGGCCGAAGGTGGAGGCCATGCTGAAGGATGTCGCCGACCGCGCGCTGCCGCGCTGGCGGCACATCAACCAGGGTGCGGGCGGGGGCGGCTCCGTGCCAATCCTCTTCTCGACGGTGCGGGTCGGCGAGGGCGGCCGCGTCGTCGCCTTCGGGCGGGACCTCCGCCCGCTCTCGGTCCTGCAGCAGAGGCTGGTCGAGGCGCAGCAGTCGATCGACCGCGACTATGCCCGGCTGCGTCATGCCGAGACGCGCTACCGCATGCTGTTCCAGCTCTGGACGGAGCCGGTGCTGATCCTCGACGCGGCGACGCTCGGCGTGCTGGAGGCGAACCGCGCAGCCGACCAGCTGTTCGGGCGCGGCAAGAAGGGAGCGCCGCGGGTCTTCCTCGACATTTTCGGCGAGCGCGCGCGGGACCGCATCCAAGTGATGCTGGCGGGCATGCGGGCGACCGGGCGGGCCGAGGACGTGCCGGCGCTGCTGCAGGAGGATGGGCGGGAGGTGCTGGTCTCGGCCACGCCCTTCCGGCAGGAGAATGCGAGCCTCGTCCTGGTGCGGCTGACCTATCCGCAAGGCGAGGCGGGGGCGGTGGTACTGCCGCGCGCCAAGTCGAAGATGCTGCGGCTGGTCGAGAGCGTGCCGGATGCCTTCGTCGTCACCGAGCAGGACGGGCGCATCGTCACCGCCAATGCCGCCTTCATCGAGATGGCGCAGCTCGGCGCCGAGGAGCAGGCGGTGGGGCAGCCGCTGGAGCGCTGGCTCGGCCAGCCTGGCGTCGAGATGGAGGTGCTGACCGCCAATCTCCGCCAGCGCGGGCCGGTGCGGCTCTTCGCCACGACGCTGCGGGGCGAGTATGGCGCCACGGTGGATGTGGAGATTTCCGCCGTCACGGTGATGAACGGCTCGGGCCCCTGCTTCGGCTTCGCCATCCGCGACATCGGCACCCGCGTGACGGCGCCGGGGCGGACGGTGGGGCGGACGCCAAGGTCGGTGGAGCAGCTGACCGAACTGATCGGGCAGGTGCCGCTGAAGGAACTGGTGCGCGAGGCGACCGACGTGATCGAGCGGCTCTGCATCGAGGCGGCGCTCGAGCTGACGGGCGACAACCGGGCCTCGGCCGCGGAGATGCTCGGGCTCAGCCGGCAGAGCCTCTATGTGAAGCTCCGGCGCTACGGGCTCGGCGACCTGCCGGCCGAGAATGGCGAGATGGGATGACCGCATGAGCGACCGCGCCCTCCGCCTCGATCCTGCCGCCTGCCTCGAGCTGCTGAAGCCGATCACCTGGTTCGCGCCGATGTGGGCCTTCTCCTGCGGGGTGATCTCCGCGGGCGTGGGGGGTGCGGGGCGGTGGCATGTGATCGCGGCAGGGCTGCTGCTGACCGGGCCGCTGGTCTGCGGCACGAGCCAGGCGATCAATGACTGGTTCGACCGGCATGTCGATGCGATCAACGAGCCGGGGCGGCCGATCCCTTCGGGGCGCATCCCGGGGCGCTGGGGGCTCTATATCGCCATCGCCTGGACGCTGGTCTCGCTCGCCGTGGCGACGGTGCTCGGGGTCTGGGGGTTCGCGGCGACGGTGCTGGGGCTGGCGCTGGCCTGGGCCTATAGCGCGCCGCCGCTGCGGCTGAAGGCGAATGGCTGGTGGGGCAATGCGGCCTGCGGCGCCTGCTACGAGGGGCTGCCCTGGATCACCGGGGCGGCAGTGCTCGGGGCTGCGGCACCGGATGGGCGGGTGCTGGCGATCGCCGCGCTCTACAGCATCGGCGCGCATGGGATCATGACGCTGAACGACTTCAAGTCGGTCGAGGGCGATGCACGCATGGGCGTCGGCTCCCTGCCCGTGAAGCTCGGCGTGGAGCGGGCGGCGCAGCTGGCCTGCGTGGTGATGGCGGTGCCGCAGGTCGTGGTCGTCGCCTTGCTGCTGAGCTGGGGCAGCGCCTGGCAGGCGGCGGCCATCGGCCTGCTGCTCGCGGCGCAGCTCTGGCTGATGCAGCGGCTGCTGGCCGATCCCCGCGGCAAGGCGCCTTGGTACAACGGCACGGGCACGACGCTCTACGTGCTCGGGATGCTGTTCGCGGCCTTCGCGCTGCGGCCGGTGCTGCCGTGATCGGCTGGCTCGGTATCCTGCGCCTCGGGCTGGTGCAGACGGCGCTGGGGGCGATCGTCGTGCTGACGACATCGGCGATCAACCGGGTGATGGTGGTGGAGCTCGGCCTGCCGGCGACCATCCCCGGCCTGCTGGTGGCGCTGCATTACGCGATGCAGCTGATGCGGCCGGCAATGGGGTATGGGTCGGATACCGGTGGCAGGCGCACGCCATGGATCATCGGCGGGGTCGGCGTGCTGGGGCTGGGCGGCATCGGCGCGGCGCTGGCGACGGGGCTGATGGCCGAGTGGCGCCTCGCGGGGCTGGCGCTGGCGGCGCTGTCCTTCGTGATGATCGGGCTCGGCGTGGGCGCGGCGGGGACCTCGCTGCTGGCGCTGCTGGCCACGCGGGTGGCGCCGGCAAGGCGGGCGCCGGCGGCGACCATCGTCTGGCTGATGATGATCTTCGGCTTCATCGTGACGACGGCGCTGGCGGGGCGGTTCCTCGACCCCTTCTCGCCGGCGCGGCTGCTGGCGGTGGCGGCGGCGGTCTCGGGCCTCGCCCTGCTGGTGACGGTGCTGGCGGTCTGGGGGATGGAGCCGGCGGGGCTGCGCGCGGCGCCGGAGTGCGCGCCGCGAGGTGGCTTCCGGGCGGCGCTGGCGGAGATCTGGGGGGAGCGGCAGGCGCGGCAGTTCACCGTCTTCGTCTTCGTCTCGATGCTGGCCTACAGCGCGCAGGACCTGATCCTCGAGCCGTTCGGGGGTGTCGTTTTCGGGCTGACGCTCGGGGAGACGACGAAGCTCGCCTCGCTGCAGCATGGCGGGGTCTTCGGCGGGATGGCCCTGGTGGCGCTGCTCGGCGGGCGCCTCGGCTCGCTGAAGGGATGGACGGTGGCGGGGTGCGCCGCCTCGGCGGTGGCGCTGTTCGGGCTTGCCGGAGCCGCCGCGGTCGGTCCGGGCTGGCCGCTCGGCCTGTCCTATGTGGCGCTCGGGGCGGCGAACGGCGCGTTCGCGGCAGCGGCGATCGCCACGATGATGCAGCTCGCAGGCCAGGGACGCGGCGGGCGCGAGGGGACGCGCATGGGGCTCTGGGGCGCGGCGCAGGCCATCGCCTTCGGGCTCGGCGGGCTGGCGGGAGCCGGGGCGAGCGACCTGGCGCGCAACCTCATCGGCTCGGCACCGATGGCCTATGGCGCGGTGTTCTGCACCGAGGGCGTGCTGTTTCTCGTATCGGGCGTGCTGGCGGCAAGGATCGGCCGGGCCACGGCGCCGGGGCCTCGCCTCGGCGGGCTCGCCGCGTCGCGCAACGGATAAGAACCGGGAGGAACCACCATGGCCAACGAGCCAGGAAGCTTCGATGTCGTCGTGGTCGGCGGCGGGCCCTCCGGGGCGACGGCGGCGGATGACCTGGCGCGGGCCGGGCGGCGGGTGCTGCTGCTGGACAAGGCGGGGCGCATCAAGCCCTGCGGCGGCGCCATCCCGCCGCGGCTGGTGCGCGACTTCGACATCCCCGACCGCATCATCGTTGCGCGGGTGAATGCGGCGCGGATGATCGCGCCCTCCGCCCGCGAGGTGGACATGCCGATCGATGGCGGCTTCGTCGGCATGGTGGACCGGGAGCATTTCGACGAATTCCTGCGAGTGCGCGCGGCGGAGAACGGGGCGGAGCGCGCCACGGGCAGCTTCGAGCGGATCGAGCATGAGGCGGATGGAACGGCGGTCGTCGTCTATGCCGCAAAGGATGGCGCCGAGGCGCGCGTCAGGACGCGGCTGGTGATCGGCGCCGACGGGGCGAAGAGCAAGGTGGCGAAGCAGGAGGTGCCGGCGGCGGCCAAGCTGCCCTGCGTCTTCGCCTATCATGAGATCGTCGCTTCCCCGGCCGATGGCGCGGGCAGCTTCGACGCGAAGCGTTGCGATGTCTTCTATCAGGGGCGGCATTCGCCGGATTTCTATTCCTGGATCTTCCCGCATGGGGAGACGACGAGCATCGGCACCGGCTCCGCGCACAAGGGCTTCTCGCTGCGCGGCTCGGTCGGCGCGCTGCGCGAGGCGACGGGGTTGGCGGGACAGGCGACGATCCGCCGCGAAGGGGCGCCGATCCCAATGAAGCCGGCGCGGCGCTGGGACAACGGGCGCGACGTGGTGCTGGCGGGGGATGCGGCGGGCGTGGTCGCGCCGGCCTCGGGCGAAGGCATCTACTATGCCATGCTCGGCGGGCGGCTGGCGGCGGAGGCGGCGGAGGCCTGTATTGTGACAGGCGATGCACGGGCGCTCGGCCTCGCGCGCAAGCGCTTCATGAAGGCGCATGGCCGCGTCTTCTGGATCCTCGGGATCATGCAGTATTTCTGGTATTCCTCCGACAAGCGGCGGGAGAAGTTCGTCGCCATCTGCGAGGACAAGGATGTCCAGCGGCTGACCTGGGAATCCTACATGAACAAGGAATTGGTCCGCCGCGATCCGATGGCGCATGTGCGCATCTTCTTCAAGGATCTGGCCCATCTTTTCGGCTTCGCCCGCGCCTGAGCAGGAGTGCCCTCGATGACCCGTTTGCGCTCCCTCGACATCCCGACCGCGCCACGCCATGGCGCGGGACAAACGCTGCCGCTGAAGGTGGGCACGCGGGGCTCGCCGCTCGCCTTGTGGCAAACGCGGCATTTCCTTTCGATCGTCAGCAGCTTCTGCCCGGTGCTGCGCAATGCCAAGGCCTTCGAGGAGCATGTCATCAGCACCGAGGGCGACCGGGTGCAGGACCGCCGGCTCGCCGATATCGGCGGCAAGGGGCTCTTCGCCAAGGAAATCCACGAGGCGCTGCTGGATGGGCAGGTGGATTTCGCCGTCCATAGCCTGAAGGACCTGGAGACGGAGCTGCCGCCGGGGATCGTGCTGGCCTGCCTGCTGCAGCGGGAGGACCCGCGGGATGCGATCATCCTCGGGCCCGTGTGCGGGGCGCCCGATCGGCGCGACCCGCTGGCCTGCATTCCGCATGGGGCGCTGATCGGCACGGCCTCGGTGCGGCGGCAGTCGCAGATCCTGGCGGTGCGGCCGGACCTGCGCTGCGAGATCATCCGCGGCAATGTGCAGACGCGGCTGGGGCGGGTGCGGAACGGGGACTTCGCCGCCTCCTTCCTGGCGCTGGCCGGGCTGAAGCGGATGGGCCTCGAGCGCGAGGCGGGCGTGGTGCTTGATGCCGATGCGGTGGTGCCGGCCGCCGGGCAGGGCATCGTCGGCGTCACCGTGCGGGCGCGGGATGTGGAGCTGCATGAGTTGCTCGCCGCGATCGAGGACCGGGAGGCGCGGATCGTCGCCACGGCGGAGCGGGCGCTGCTCGGCGCGCTCGATGGCTCCTGCCGGACGCCGATAGGGGCCTATGCGCAACTCGGCGCGGATGGGGTGGTACGGCTGACGGGGCTCATCGCCCGGCCGGATGGCAGCTACCTGCTGCGCGACAGCATCGAGGGGCCGGCGATGGAGGCGGAGCGGCTCGGGCGGACGCTCGGCGAGCGGCTGCGGCGGGAGGCGCCGGCGGATATTCTAGCCTGACAACGGGTTGACGGATCAGCTTCGCATCGGGAGGCTGCCTTCTCCCCGGATGAAGGAGCCTTCGCGTGCTGAGACGCTTCCTGCTCGCCGCCCCGTTGCTGGTTCTCGCCCTCGCCGCGCCGGCGCAGGAGGCGGATCATCCGCAGAACCGACCGCTCGTTGTCGGCTCGGATTTCGGCGTGGCGCCCTGGATGGTGCGTGGGGCGAGTGGGCCCGAGGGCTTCGGCGTCGACCTGATGACGGAGATCGCCAGGCGGCTCGGGCGGCCGGGGGTCGAGATCGTCGACGTGAATTTCTCGGGGCTGTTCGCGGCGCTGTTTGCGAAGCGCTTCGAGTTCACCGCCAATCCGCTGAACATCACCGAGGAGCGGGCGCAGCGGATGCTCTATACGGAGCCCTTCTTCGCCACGGGCAATGGCTTCATCACCCGGCGCAACGAGACGCTGGCGGGGCTGGAGGCGCTGAAGGGCCGGGCCATCGCGGTCAACCGGGGGACGATCAGCGACACCTGGGCGACGGCGAATGCCGAGAAATACGGCTTCGAGGTGCAGCGCTACGACACCTTCCCCGACAGCGTGCAGGCGGTGCTGACGCGCCGCGCCTTCGCTGCCATCAACGAGATCCCGACGACGGTCTATGCCGCGAGCCAGAACCGGCAGATCACCGTGGCCTTCAAGGATTACACGGGGCGGAATTTCGGCATCGCCTTCCGGCCGGAGAGCCGCGAATACCGCAACCGGGTGGAGGAGGTGCTGGAATGCATGAAGCAGGATGGCTTCCTCGCCCGGCTGCATGAGAAGTGGTACGGGGCGCCGCCGGATGCGGGCTCCTCGATGACTCAGGTCTTCCCGGGCTACGGGCCGCCGGGGCTGCCGGGCTTCGAGGATACGGCGCACACGCCGCGCTGCCAATAATCGCCGCATGGAGCGGCTGGCGGAGTACTACCTCAACCTCGATGTCCTGCGGAGCTATGGGCCGGAGATCGCCGCCGGCCTCTGGGTGACGCTGGCGGCGGCCATTGCCACGGTGGTGCTGGGCATCGGGCTCGGGCTGGCGATGGCCGTGGCGATGGCGGCCAGGGTGCCGGTGCTGCGACAGACGATTGTGGTGTGGATCGAGTTGTTCCGCACGCTGCCGCAGCTCGCCGTCATCATCGTGCTGTATTTCGGGCTGCCCTATGCGGGGATCACGCTCTCGCCCTTCTGGGCGACGGTCGGGGCGCTGGGGGCGGTGCTGTCGGCCTTCGCGGCGGAGATCTTCCGCAGCGCGATCCAGGCGTTGCCGCGGGGGCAGTGGGATGCAGCCTATGCGATGGGGCTCCGGTTTCGCGGGACTTTCTTCCTCGTCATCCTGCCTCAGGCGGTGCGGCTGGCGATCCCGCTGCTGACGAACCGGGCCATCGCCATCACCAAGGGGACGGCGCTGGGGACGGCCGTCTCGCTCTCCGAGGTGCTGGGGCGGGCGCAGAGCGCGATGGCCATCGCGGCCAATCCTTCGCCGCTGACCCTCGCCGCGGCGCTCTACCTGGTGCTGTTCCTGCCTTTGGTCGTCGCTAGCCGGTGGCTTGAGGCGCGACGGGTGGTGCCGCGGTGATGCTGCAGGACCTGATCGACAATTTCGCGGATTGGGAGAGCCTCGTCCGGGTCTGGCCACTGCTGGCGCAGGGGTTGTGGTTGACGGCGAAGCTTGCGCTCGTCGCACTGCCGCTCGGCATGCTGGCGGGGCTGCTGGTCGGGCTCGGCTGCGCGCTCGGCGGCCGCGCGGTGCGGGTCGGGCTGCTGTGCTGGATCGACCTGTTCCGCGCCTTCCCGGTGCTGGTGCTGCTGGTGCTGATCTATTACGGCCTGCCCTTCCTCGGGCTGACGCTGCCGGCCTTTGCGGCCACGGTGCTGGCGCTGGTGCTCAACAACTCGGGCTATTACGGCGAGATCTTCCGGGCGGGACTCGGCAGCGTCCCGCATGGGCAGAGGGAGGCGGCGGCGGCGCTCAGCCTCACGCCGCTCAGGGCGATGCTGCTGGTGGTGCTGCCGCAGGCGCTGCGGGCGGTGATCGCGCCGCTCGCCTCAAACAGCCTGGAGCTGGTGAAGGCGACATCCATCGCCGCCATGGTCGCGCTGCCGGAGCTGCTGCGGAGCGCGCGCGTGGCGCAGGAGCAGACCTACAACCCAACGCCGCTGATGGCGGCGGCGGTGCTGTATTTCGTACTGCTCTGGCCCTTCGCCCATGCGGTGGCGCGGCTGGAGCGGCGGATGCTGGTGGCGAGCGGAGGCGGGCGATGAGGCTGAAGGATCGCGTGGCGCTCGTCACCGGCGGGGCGTCGGGGATCGGGCGGGCGATCGCGGCGCGCTTCGTCGCCGAGGGCGCGACGGTGGTGATCGCCGATGTCACGACCGTCGTGCGCGAGGGCGGGCAGCCGACGCATGAATGGCTCGGCATCGAGCATATCGCCACCGATGTGTCGGTGGAGGCGGAGTGCGAGGCGGCGGTGGCGCGAGTGATCGGGCGGCATGGCCGGCTCGACGTGCTGGTGAACGATGCGGCGATCACCCTCGGCAAGCCGCTGCTGGACTGCTCGCGGGAGGAGTGGGACCGGGTGCTGGCGGTGAACCTCACCGGCTGCTTCCTGATGAGCCGGGCGGCGGTGCGGGCGATGCTGGCGCAGCCGCCGCGGGGCGAGGTGCGGGGGCGAATCGTTAACATCTCCTCGCAGCATGGGATGGTCGCCTCGCCGGGGGACATTGCCTATGGGACGTCGAAGGCGGGGGTCGCCTATCTGACGCGTCAGGTGGCGGTGGATTATGCGGCGCAGGGCGTCGTCTGCAATGCGGTGGCGCCGGGGAAGATCCTCACCGGCAAGACGGGGCGGGCCATCGACCCGGCGATGATCGCCTATTCCCATGCGCGCACGCCCTGGCCACGACTCGGGCGGCCGGAGGATGTGGCGGGGGCGGCGCTGTTCCTCGCCTCGGACGACGCGATGTATGTCACCGGGGAGAACCTGATGGTCGATGGCGGATGGATGGCCTACTGAGCCCGCCCGCGAACGGGCATCCATAATCTGTATACGCGTTAAATAAGCTTAATCGCACCCTTGTAGGTTGTGTGAAACGCGCTCCGTTTCAAAAATGGGTCTCGGAACGGAGATCAAGATGGCACCGCTGATTCCTCTCTTTACTTTCGGCTTCGCGACCTACCTCGTCCTCATTCTCGCTTTCCTGGGCTACTGCCTCGTCATGGACAGGAAACGGCGGCATGGGCGGGATGCCTATGCGTCCAGGATGAAGTCCGACCGGCGTCGGTCCGGTGGTGATGGGGAATGGGCAGCGGGCTTCTGAGGCCGGCCTCAGGCCGGGGCCTGGGACCTGTACCAATCCAGTAGCTGCACACCGTTCCAATGCAGCACGCCGCCATGCTTCGCCACATGCTCGTAGAATCGTTCCAGATACCGGATCCGGTGCGGCTGGCCTGAGATGTAGGGATGGATGGCGATGGACATGATCTTCGCCCGCTCCGCCCCTTCCTCGTAGAGCCGGTCGAACTGGTCGATGGCGCGCTTCAGCAGGTAGTCGCTCTCGTGGTGCTGGACGAGCATCATGGGGATGTCGTTCAGCTCCACCGTATAGGGCAGGGTGACGAGCGGGCCCTTGTCGGTGCGGATGGTGGTCGGCTCGTCGTCATAGACCCAGTCGCCGATATACTGCACGCCGGCCTCGGCCAGCAGCTCCGGCGTCTCCAGCGTCTGGGTCAGGCCCGGGCCAAGCCAGCCGACGGGGCGGGTGCCGGTGAAGCGCTCCAGCGCATCCATCGAGCGATGAATCATGGCGCGCTGGTCGGGCTCCTTGTGGATCGGCCCCTGTTCCCAGGAATGGCCCATGAACTCCCAGCCGGCCTCCAGCGCCTGGCGGGCGACGCGCTCGTAATCCTCGCAGACGCGGGCATTGATCGAGAGGGTGGGGGCGATGCCGAGGCGCTCGTAGAGCTTGAAGAAGCGCCAGACGCCGACGCGCATGCCGTATTCGTGCCAGGACCAGTTCGGCACGTCGGGCAGCAGCACCTGGCCGGTCGGGGCGGGGAGAACCTGGCGGGCCATGGGCTTGCCGATGTCCCAGACCTCGAGGGTGACGATGGTCCAGACGACGATCCGCGCATCGCCGGGCAGGCGGAGCGGCGGGCGGTCCACGATGGCGGAGTAGGCGGCGCGGTCGCGTGGCTGCATGCTCGTCCTCGGCTCCTTCGCACGCCCCGGAAGGCATAGCGGCCCGTGGCGCAGCTCCCGGATCGCGGCAGCTTGGCAGCCCCGGGGCGGCGCGCCAAGCTCACCGCCTTGGGAGTGACCACCATGGGCCTGCGCTGCGACCTGATCATCCGCGACGCGACGCTGATCGACGGCACCGGCGCCCCGGCGCGGCGGGGCGATATCGGCGTCACCGGCGACCAGATCGCGGCCATCGGCGACCTCTCCGGGACGGGCGCGGACCGCGAAGTGATGGCCGATGGCCGGGCGGTGGCGCCGGGCTTCATCGACGCGCATACGCATGACGACCAGGCGGTGCTCTGCGGGCCGCAATGCATGATGTGCAAGACCTCGCAGGGGGTGACCACGGTGGTGGTCGGCAATTGCGGCATCAGCCTCTCGCCGGTGCCGATGGCGGAGCGGCCGCCGGCGCCGCTCGACCAGGTCTGTGCGCCGGAATGGTGGATCTTCGATAGTTTCGGCGCCTATGCGGAGCGGCTGCGGCGGGACCCGGCCGCGGTCAATACGCTGGCGTTGATCGGGCATATGTCGCTGCGCCTCGGGGCGATGGGGCGGGACCTCGACCGGCCGGCCACCGACCGCGAGGCGGAGGCGATGCGGCGCAGGCTCGCCGAGGCGCTGGCGGAGGGGGCGGCGGGGCTCTCGACCGGGCTGTTCTATGCGCCGAGCAAGCATGCGCCGACGGAGGAGGTGATCGCGGTCGCCGAGGCGCTGCGCGGCTATGGCGGGCTTTACGTCACCCATATGCGGAACGAGGCGGAGGGGGTGCTGGAGAGCATCGAGGAGACGCTCTCGATCGGTGCGGCGGCGGGGGTGCCGGTGGTCATCAGCCACCACAAATGCGCCTTGCCGGAGAACCATGGCCGCTCGGTGGAGACGCTGGCGGCGATCGAGGCGGGGGCGAAGAGGCAGGCGGTGGCCTTCGACGTCTATCCCTACGCCGCCGCCTCCACCTCGCTCGCCGCGCGGAAGCCGCGGGCGGATGTGCCGGTCAGGATCGCCACCTCCCTCCCCTACCCCGAGATGGCGGGGCGGATGCTGGACGAGGTGGCAGTGGAGTGGGGCCTCTCGCTGGAGGGGGCCGTGGCGCGGCTGCTGCCGGCCAGCGGCATCTTCCACAACATGGCGGAGGAGGATGTGCAGCGGATAATGGCCCACCCGATGGCGATGATCGGCAGCGATGGCGGGCCGCTGGCGGAGCACCCGCATCCGAGGCTCTGGGGGACCTTCCCGCGGGTGATCGGGCATTACGGGCGCGATCTCGGCTTGTTCGGGCTGGAGGCGGCCATCCACAAGATGACGGGGCGGCCGGCGGCGGTCTTCGGCCTCGAGGGGCGCGGGGTGCTGGCGCCGGGGGCCTTTGCCGACCTCGTGCTGTTCGACCCGGCGACCATCGCCGACCGCGCCACCTTCGCCGAGCCGCGGCAGCCGGCGGCGGGGATCGCCGAGGTCTGGGTCAATGGGCAGACGGCCTATACCGGGGCGGGTGGCGCCACCGAGGCCCGGTCGGGCCGGCTCCTGCGGCGAGTCGCCGGCTGATTCCGGGGCCGTGCGACAGACGCGACAATTCTTCCGCGACTATGGGACTGCGATGAGACGCATAAGGCGTCCTATGCCGGATATGCCCGACCATGCCCCGACGCAGGATCTGATGGACCCCGCCGAGGCCTCGCTGCTGCTCCCTGCCCTGCTCCGGCAGATGAAGGCCGGCATCGCCGTGTTCGAGCCGGACCAGACGCTGCGCCTCGCCAACCCGGCCCTCGCCGCGGTGCTGGGGCTGACGATGCGGCCCTTCCGCGGGCAGCGGCTCGACATGCTGCTCGGCCCCTCGGCGGGGCCGGCGCTCGATGCCGCCCTCGCCCCCTTCAAGGCCCCGGCTGGCGGCACCGCCCGCTGGACCACGCCGGATGAGCGGCGGATCGAGGTGGAGGTGGAGGTGCTGGCCGATGGCAGCCGCCTCGGCCTGCTGCGCGACGTGACCTGGCAGCGCGAGGCGGAGGAGAACCTGGCCGAGGCGCGCGGCCGCACCGAGCTGCTGCTGCGCTACGTCACCGATTGCGTCGTGCTGCTCGACCCCGATGGGGTGATCCTCGAGAATACCGACCGCTCCGGCCGACTGCTCGACCTGCCGCCGGAGCTGGTGCAGCCGGGCTGCACCCATCAGGAGGTGCTGCGCCATATGTACCGGCGCGGCGATTACGGCTTCGCCGAGACGGAGGACGAGTTCGTCGCCCGGCGGCGGGCCGAGATCCTGTCTTCCGGCGATCTCACCTTTACCGCACTGATGCCGAGCGGCGTCTGGGCGGAGTATAATTTCTGGCCGCGTCTGGACGGCCACCTGCTCATCATCATCCGCGACGTGACCGCGCTGAAGGAGGCGCAGGCGACGCTGGAGGCGGAGCGCGCCCAGGCCCGCCGCCTGCTCGCCAATCTCAGCGATGCGGTGATGCTGTTCGATGCCGATGGCACGCTGCTCGAATCCAACGGGCATGAGGAGGCGGTGCTCGGCCTGCCGGCGGAATTCGGCGAGCCGGGCGCACGCTTCCAGGATGCGCTGCGCTACATGGTCCGCCGCGGCGATTTCGGTCACGATCGGCCGGAGGATGCCGAGGTCGCCATGCATTGGCTGGCCCTCACCTCGCCCGGCCACAAGCGGATTGCACAGCGCTTCGCCAATGGCCGCTGGATCGAGCTGCACTACCATCCGCAGCCGGACGGCAAGCTCTACATCGTCGCCCGCGACATCACCGAGATGCGCGAGAGCGCCCTGGCGCTGGAGGCCGAGCGGGCGACCTTGCGCACCGTCATCGACAACCTGGCCGATGGCGTCATGTTGTATGACAAGGACTACCGCTGGCGCATCGCCAACCGGCAGCTCATGGACTTCCTCCGCCTGCCGCCGGAGATCGCGCATCCGGGCGCGAGCGGGCGGGATATCCTCCGCTTCCAGGCCCTGCGCGGCGATTTCGGGCCACCGCCCGAGGACCCGGTGGCGCTCGAGGCGTTGGTGGAGGAGCGCGCCCAGGCCATGCTGCAGCCGGGCGGCAACCGCTACGTCCGCAAGACCGCCGGCGGCTACTGGATCGAGTTCAACATGCTGCCCCTGCCGGATGGCGGGCTGCTGACCTGCTTCCGCGACATCACGCGCCTCAAGGACCAGGAGGAGGCGCTGGAGGCGGAGCGCGCCCTGCTCCGCCGCGTGCTGGACGGGCTGCAGGATGCGGTGATCCTGCTCGACCCGGATGGCGCCATCGTCGAGACCAATGGCAAGGCCCCTGCCCTCTTCGGCCTGCCGGAGGAGCTGATGCAGCGCGGCTCCTCGCACCAGGCGGTGCAGCGCTGGCGCTACCGCCACGGCGACTTCGGCTTCGACCGGCCGGAGGACGAGGTGGTGGAGGAGCGCTGGGCGACCGTGAAGGCGAGCGAAGGGCCGATGCCGCTGCGCCTGATGCCGAACGGCAAATGGGTGGAGAATCAGTTCCGCACCCTCCCCAACGGCCAGATCCTCGCCACCTGCCGGGACATGACGGCCTTGAAGCTCAACGAGCAGGCGGCGCTGGCCGCCAAGGGCGAAGCCGAGGCGGCGCGCGACGCGGCCGAGACGGCGGCACGGGCCAAGGCGACCTTCCTCGCCGCCATGAGCCACGAGATCCGCACGCCGATGAACGGCGTGCTCGGGATGATGGAAATCCTCGAGCGCTCCGGCCTCTCGGCCGAGCAGGGCCGGGCGCTGGCGGTGATGCGGGAGAGCGCGCAGTCGCTGCTCCGCATCATCGACGACATCCTCGACTTCTCGAAGATCGATGCCGGGCGGCTGGAGGTGGAGGCCCTGCCCTTCAGCCTGCGCAGCCTGGTGGACGGCATGGTGGAGACGCTGGCGCCGCAGGCCCGCGCCAAGGGGCTTGCCCTGTTCACCGACCCGGCGGGGCCGGGGCCGGACTGGGTGACGGGCGACCCGACGCGGGTGCGGCAGATCCTCTTCAACCTGCTCGGCAATGCGTTGAAATTCACCGAGCGCGGCTTCGTCCGGGTGATGGCGGATACGCGGCCGGAGCCGGACGGGCGGGTGCAGGTGGTGCTGGCGGTGGAGGACAGCGGGATCGGGATGGATGCGGCGGCGCAGCTGCGGCTGTTCCAGCCCTTCGCCCAGGCCGACAGCTCGACCACGCGGCGCTTCGGCGGGACGGGGCTCGGGCTGTCCATCGTCCGGCGACTGGCGCAGCTGATGGGCGGCGACGTCACGGTGGAGAGCACGCCGGGACGGGGCAGCCGCTTCACCGTGACCTTGCTGCTCGCCCCGGCGGCGGCAGGGGAGGCAGCGGAGGCGGCGGTCTCCATCCCGGCGGCGGTGCCGCAGACGCTCGAAGGGCTGCCGCGGCTCCTGGTGGCGGACGACCATCCGGTGAACCGGGAAGTGCTGCTGCGCCAGCTTGAGGTGCTCGGCCTCAGCGCCGACGTGGCGGAGGACGGGGCGGCGGCGCTGAAGCTCTGGCAGGCGCGGCGGCACGGCATCCTGCTGCTCGACCTGCACATGCCGGAGCTCGACGGCTTCGGCCTGGCGCGGCGCATCCGCGAGGAAGAGGCGATTGAGGGACTGCCGCGTACCGGCCTCGTGGCGGTGACGGCGGATGCGCTGAAGGGCGAGGATGCACGCTGCTATGCGGCGGGGATGGACGGCTTCCTGTCCAAGCCCGTTTCGCTCGATGCGCTGGCGCGCACCCTCGGCCGCTGGCTGCCTGAGCTGGCACCGGAGGGGACGGCGACGGGGGAGGATACGGTGAGCGGCGCGCTGTTCGACCCGGAGGCGCTGCGCGGGCTGTTCGGGGCGGATGCGGGGCGGCTGGCGGGCATCCTCGACAGCTTCGCCGCCAATGCGCAGCAGGAGGTGGCGGTGCTGGCGGCAGCGGCGGAGCCGGACCGGCTGGCGGGCACGGCGCACCGGCTGAAGGGCGCCTCGCACATGGTCGGCGCAAGGCTGTTGGCGGAGCAGGCGGCGCGCGTCGAGAGCCTGGCGCGCGAGGGCGAGCTGGCGGCGGCGCGGCAGGCGGTGGAGGGGATGGAGACACTGCTGGCGCGGACGCTGAAGGCGGCGCGGGCCGGGTTGTAGCGCCAGGGGTGCGGCATGGTATGCAGGGCGATGCTCCCTGCCCTACCGATGCGCGCCGCCTGACATGCCCGATTTCGGCAATGGGGTGCAGAGCTTCGTCCTCGCCTTCTCAGCGCTCTTCTCCATCGTGAACCCGATCGGCGCCGCGCTGGTCTTCAGCGAGGTGACGGCCGGCCGCAGCCATGCGGAGCGGGTGCTGCTGGCCAAGCGGATCGGCCTTTATGCCGCGATGATGATGCTCGGGGCGCTCTGGCTCGGCGCCTATGTGCTGGAGTTCTTCGGCGTCTCGCTGGCGGCGCTGCGCATCGCCGGCGGGCTGGTGGTGGCTGTGCGGGCCTGGAGCCTGCTGATGGCGCCCGAGACGATCGAGGCGCGCAAGCAGGAGCAGGCGGGCGAGGCGACCGGTGCGGCGGACGATGCCTTCTTCCCGCTGACCATGCCCTTCACCACGGGGCCAGGCACCATCTCTGTCGCGGTCGCGCTCGGCGCCAACCGGCCGCCGGGCGGCATCGGGGCGATCCTGCCCTTCTTCGCCGGGGTTTCAGCGGCGGCGGTGGCCGTCGCGGTGACGGTGTGGCTCGCCTATTCCTCGGCGGACCGGCTGACCGGGCTGCTCGGCGAGGCGCGGGCGCGGGTGGTGTCGCGGCTGGCGGCCTTCCTGATGCTCTGCGTGGGGACGCAGATCACCCTCGGCGGCGTCATCGACGTGCTGCGGCCGTTGCTGGCGGCGCGTTGAGGCTGCGATCCGCCGATCGCAGCCTCAACGCTGTTACCTGATCGCGTGATTCACGCCTCCGGCCGTTCCGGCCTGCGGCGATCACGCTCCAGCCTCAATCCCGCGGTGGGACGAACATGTAGCCGACGCCGCGGACGCTGCGGATCGCCTCGGGCTTGGCAGGGTCAGCCTCCAGCTTGCGGCGGAGACGGAGGATGCGGTTGTCGATCGCCCGGTCGAAGGCATCCGCCTCGCGGTGGGAGCTGGATTCGAGCAGCCAGTCGCGCGTCAGGGGTCGGTTGGGGTGGCTGACGAAGAGCTTCAGCAGGTCGAACTCGCTGGCGGTCAGCGCATCCTCGCTGCCGTCGGGGCGGACCAGCAGGCGGCGCTCCAGGTCCAGCATGCAGGTGCCCACGCGGACCTCGGAAACCTTGGCCGGCGGCGGGGCGGCGGCGCCGGCAGAGCGGCGCAGCAGGGCGCGGACGCGAGCGAGCAGCTCGCGCGGCTCGAAGGGCTTGGTGACATAGTCGTCGGCGCCGGATTCGAGGCCGACGACGCGGTCCACCATGTCGCCCGCCGAGGTCAGCATCAAGATGCCGATGCGCGCCGAGCGGCCGCGCAGCCAGCGTGCTAGGGCGAAGCCGTCCTCCGCCTCGCCGAGCTGGACGTCGAGGATCGCGAGGTCCGGCATCGCCTGCTCGGCCATGCGCTTGAGCTCGGCGCCGGAGGCGGCGGGCACCGGGCGCAGCCCGTGCTGGGATAGGTAGTCGGTGACCAGCTGGCGCTGGAAGCCGTCATCCTCCACCAGCACGATGCGGGGTGCCGCCATGCGTCTCGCTCACTCCTCGGGAGCGCGGAGTGTAACCGAGGCGGGCCGCCCGGCAAGGGCCATGGGAATGACGTAAAAGCTTCATCGAGGCGTCATTCTGCTTTCCCTGGCCGGGACTAGCTGAAGCGCCAGGATTGCAAGGGATAGAGACACCGTGCCGGACTTCATCGAGATCGAGGATATCGGCAGCAACCCGGCGCCGCGCGAGACCCTGGTGGAGATCGCGGAGCGCCGGCTCTCGCGCCGCGGGGTACTGGCCGGGGCGACGGCCGCCGCCGCAGCGCTGGCCGCCGCCGGGCCGGCCCTCGCCGAGGCGGCGGGGCCATCGAGCCTCGGCTTCGGCGAGCTCAGTCACCGGCTGAGCCAGCGTGACGCGGTGGCCGAGGGCTACGAGATCCAGACCGTGATCCGCTGGGGCGACCCGGTGCTGGCCGACGCCCCGCCCTTCGACCCGGCGGCGCAGACGGCCGCGGCCCAGGCGCAGCAATTCGGCTACAACAACGACTATCTCGACTTCTTCCCGCTGCCGCGCGGGTCGAGGGCGAGCGACCACGGGCTGCTGGTGGTCAACCACGAATATACCAACACCAACCTGATGTTCGCCGGGCTCGGCGCCGGCCGCGCCGCGGCGCAGAAGGCGAGCGCCGAGCAGGCGGCGGTGGAGCAGGCGGCGCATGGCCTCTCCGTCGTCGAGATCCGCCGGCAGGACGGGCGCTGGGCGCCGGTGCGGGACGGGCGGCTGAACCGGCGCATCACCGCCACGACGCCGATGCGGATCAGCGGCCCGGCGGCGGGGCATGACCGGCTGAAGACCAATGCCGACCCGACGGGCACGCGTGTGCTGGGCACGCTCAACAACTGCGCCGGCGGCAACACGCCCTGGGACACGGTCCTGACGGCGGAGGAGAATTTCAACGTCTATTTCGGCGGCGCGGCGGCGGAGACGGGGGCGCAGAGGGACCACTACAGGCGCTACGGCATCATCGCCCAGGCCAACTACGCCTGGCCGCGCTACGAGCCGCGCTTCGACCTCGACCGCGAGCCGAATGAGCCGAACCGCTTCGGCTGGGTGGTGGAATTCGATCCCTACGACCCGGCCTCGGTGCCGGTGAAGCGGACGGCGCTCGGGCATTTCAAGCACGAGGCTTGCACCCATGCGATCAGCGCGGACGGGCGCGTCGTCATCTACATGGGCGATGACGAGCGCTACGAGTATATCTACAAATTCGTCACGGCGCGGCCCTTCGTTGCGGGCGATGCCGCGGCCAACCGCGACCTGCTGGACGAGGGCACGCTGTATGTCGCCCGCTTCCAGGACGACGGCACGCTGGTCTGGCTGCCGCTGGTGCATGGCGAGGGGCCGCTGACAGCGGCGAATGGCTTCGCCTCGCAGGCCCATGTGCTGATCGAGACGCGGCGGGCGGCGGACCTGCTGGGTGCTACGCCGATGGACCGGCCGGAGGATGTGGAGCCGAACCCGGCGACGGGCCGCGTCTATGCCATGCTGACCAACAACGGCTCCCGCACGGCGCAGCGGCTGAACGCCGCCAACCCACGGCCGAGCAACGACCACGGGCATGTGGTGGAGATCACCCCGCCCGGCGCCGGGACGGGGCGCGTCGATCATGCGGCGGCGACGGGAAGGTGGGAAATCTTCCTCCTCGCCGGCAAGCCGGGCGTCGATGCGGGCGCGCGCTACCACCGGGCGACGAGCGACCAGGGCTGGCTCTCCTGCCCCGACAATTGCGCCTTCGACAAGCATGGGCGGATGTGGATCGCGACCGACGGCGCGCCGGCGGCGGCGGGCGTGGCGGATGGGCTCTATGCCGCAGATACCAGCGGCTATGGGCGGGCGCTGCCGCGGCTCTTCTACCAGGCGGCGACCGGGGCGGAAGTCTGCGGGCCGTGCTTCACGCCGGATGGGGAGACGATCTTCCTCGCCATCCAGCATCCCGGCGAGGACCCGGGCAGCAGCTTCGAGCGGCCGAGCACCCGCTGGCCGGACTTCCAGGAGGGCACGCCGCCGCGGCCTTCCGTCATCGCCATCACCCGGAAGGGCGGCGGCGAGATCGGGAGCTGAGGCGCGGGCGTCGTCCGTTCGCCGACGCGGTCCCTGGCCGCGTCGGGCCACCCCCCTCATAGTGGAGTGCGAAACGGGTCCGGGGACGAGGCGCCGATGACATCCAGGCTGCGCGGCTGGCTGGAGGGACTGGGCGATCTGTTCTGGCTGCGCCCTGCCTTCCTGGTAACCCTGGGCGTCCTGCTCGGCGAGCTGATGGCCAGGGCCGAGCGGGCCGGCATCGCGGGCGACTGGGCGAGTGCGGGCTGGATCTATGCCGGCGGCGAGGCCGGGGCCCGGGCCCTGCTCGGTGCCGTCGCCACCTCCACCATCGGGGTGGCCGGCACCGTATTCTCCATCACCGTCGCCGCGCTGTCGCTCGCCTCGGGCCAGATGGGGCCGCGCCTGCTGCGCCACTTCATCCGGGACCCGGGTAACCAGTGGGTGCTTGGCATCTTTCTCGGCACCTTCGCCTATGCCCTGATGCTGCTGCGCACGGTGCGCTCCGTTCAGGAACAGGCCTTCGTGCCGCATCTCGGCATCACCGGGGCGCTCGTGCTGGCGCTGCTCTGCGTCGGTGCCCTGGTCTGGTTCGTCCACCATGTCGCCAACAGCATCAACATCGATACCGTGATCGGCCTGGTCCATGCGGAGTTGATGGATGCCGTCACCAGCCTCGAGCAGGGCGAGGAGGCCGACAGGCCGGGTGTGGCGGCGACGGAAGCTGGTGTTCCAGCGGTGCCGCTGCGCTACCCGCGCGCCGGCTTCCTGCGCACCCTCGACGAGGATGCGCTTGCGGACTGGGCGGCCTCGTGCGGCGCCGTACTGCGGCTGCATGTCAGGACGGGCGATTACCTGTTCCCGGGGGCGGCGGTCGGCGAGGTTCTCCTCCCGCAAGGCCGGGCGCCGGCCGAGGCGAGCCGCTCGGCCGAGGAGGCCTTCGAGGCGGCGGCGCTGACCGGGGACCGGCAGGCGGCCGTGCAGGACCTAGAATTCGCCGTCCGTCAGATGGTGGAGGTCGCCGTTCGCGCCCTGTCGCCCGGCATCAACGACCCTTTCACCGCGATGGTGGTGCTGGACCGCCTCGGCGCGACGCTTTGCGAGGTTGCAATGCGGCGCATGCCCGCCCCTGTGCTGTGCCGCGGGGACCAGAGCGTGCTCCTGCGGCACGTCACCGATTACGACGGCCTCTGCGATGCCATGTTCCATATGATCCGTCAGAACAGCGGAGGCTCCTCAGCCGTACTGATCCGCATGGTGGACACCTTGCGGCGTGTGCATGAGGTGGAGCGGAATCCGAGGCGCCGCACCACCCTGCGCCGTCATGCCGGGCTGGTGCTCGCGCTGGGACGGATGGAAGTGAAGGATGCAGCGGGCCTTGCCGACCTGGAGGCGCGCGGAGCGCGGATGGCGGCGGCGTAAGGGGGGCGCCCTTTGTCGCCCCGCAATGCGGAAGCGGGCCTGGACAGGGAGTGCTACGGCTCCCGCTGCCAGTCGGCACCGTCGAGGCGGCGGTCGACCTGGTGCTTCGCCTCCTCGATGAGGATGGCGAGGCCGGCGGGCACCGTGTTGCGCAGGACCGCCCGCGGCTGGCCATCGGGCGGGTGGATGGCAACCGTCCAGCCCTGCGGCGCGGCGCCACGGGCGACCAGGCGATGGGCGCGGTAGAGGCTGGAGCGAGGCGGGGCTCGGCGGTCCATGCAGCATCCGTGATCCGACACGGAAAACTCATCCCATCCATGGGGCGGGTCAAGCCGGGCGACATGGATTTTTCACAAATCCGGAACGCCATTGTCATCGGAGCCCACTAGAGCCGCCCCGCAATCGAGACGAAGGGGCCGGCGTGGCAGGCATCACCATCACTGGAGTGGTCAAAGGATTTGGTGCCACGCCGGTGTTGCGGGGCGTGTCGCTCGCGGTCGAGCCCGGGGAATTCGTGGCGCTGGTCGGACCGTCGGGCTGCG
Organism: Belnapia moabensis DSM 16746; assembly: GCF_000745835.1. GTDB lineage: Bacteria > Pseudomonadota > Alphaproteobacteria > Acetobacterales > Acetobacteraceae > Belnapia > Belnapia moabensis. Next base: position 101,893 of record NZ_JQKB01000015.1, read on the forward strand.
GCAAGACGACGCTGATGCGCATCATCGCCGGGATTGAAACGGCGGATGCCGGCGAGATCGTGATCAACGAGCGAGCCGTGACGCGGCTCAGGCCGGCGGAGCGGGACATAGCGATGGTGTTCCAGTCCTATGCGCTCTACCCGCATCTGACGGTGCGGGAGAACATCGCCGTGCCGCTGGCGATGCGGCGGCTCTCGGTGCTGGAGCGGCTGCCGCTGCTCGGGCGGCTGCTGCCGGGGGCACGGAGGAAGCGGGCGTCGATCGGCGATGAGGTGCGTCGGGCGGCGGCGCCGCTGGGGCTCGAGCCGCTGCTGGACCGGCGGCCGGGGCAGCTTTCCGGCGGGCAGCGGCAGCGGGTGGCGCTGGCGCGGGCGGTGGTGCGCCGGCCGGCGGCCTTCCTGATGGACGAGCCGCTCTCCAACCTCGATGCGGCGCTGCGCGTGCAGACGCGGCGGGAGATCGTCGACATCCATCGGGCAGCGGGCGTCGCCACGCTCTATGTCACGCATGACCAGGCCGAGGCGCTGACCATGGCGGACAAGGTCGCCGTCATGATGGGCGGCGAGTTGCTGCAGGTGGCCACGCCTGAGGCGATCTATGCCGATCCGGCCGATCTGCGGGTCGCGGGCTTCATCGGCTCGCCGCGCATCAACACATTGGCGGCGGAAGCGGATGCAGAGGGGCGGGTGCGCGTCGCGGGGGTGCCTGCCGGCCTGCGGGCGGAGGCATGCGGGGCGCTGACGCTCGCCTTGCGGCCGGAGGCGCTGCGGCCGGCGGCGAAGGGATTGCCGGTGGCGATCGAGCATCTGGAATTCCTCGGCGACGGGCTGCTGCTGCATGCGCGGCATGTGCCGGATGGGGCGGCGCTGGTCGCCCGGCTGGAGCCGGAGGCGCGGGAGGGGTTGCAGCCGGGGGCGGCGCTCAGGCTCGGCTTCGCGCCGGGGCGGGCGCTGCTGTTCGGCGCCGATGGCCGGCGGGTGGCGGCGCGGGCGGATGCCGGGCTGGTGCCGGCGTGAAGCGGCTTGCCGGAGAGGCGTTGGCCGGGGCGCTGATGACGCTGCCGGCGGGCATCGCCTATCTGCTGCTGCTGCTCCTGCCGACGCTGGCGACGGTGCTGCTGGCCTTCACCGATTACGAGCTGGGGGCGACGGCGCTCGGCTGGATCGGGCTCGATAATTTCCGCGAGATGCTGGCGGACCGGGGCTTCGGCGTCTCGGTGCGGAACACGCTGGTCTATGTCGGGCTGGTGACGCCGGTCTCCATTCTCGGCGGCCTCGGGCTCGCCCTGCTGGTGGAGGCGGGGGCCAGGGGGCGGGCCTTCTTCCGGGCCGTGTTCTTCCTGCCCGTCGTCTCGCTTACGGTCGCCATGGCGGCGGCCTGGCAGTACCTGCTGCATCCGACCATCGGGCCGGTGAATGCGGCGCTGCGGGCAATGGGGGTGGGGACGCCCTTCTGGCTGTCCTCCTCCGATACCGTGCTGCTGAGCCTCGCCGCCATCGGCGTCTGGGAGAGCATCGGCTTCAACATGGTGCTGTTCATGGCGGGTCTCACCGCCATTCCGCGCGAGCTCTATGCCGCCGCCGAGGTGGATGGGGCGCGGGGCGGGTTCGACCGCTTCCGGCTGGTGACATGGCCGCTGCTCGGGCCGACGACGCTCTTCGTGCTGACCATCAGCATGATCCGCTCGCTCCGTGTCTTCGACACGGTGGCGGTGCTGACGCAGGGCGGGCCGAACAAGGCCTCCGAGGTGCTGCTCTTCACCATGTACCAGCAGGGCTTCACCTATCTGCGGCTCGGCTATTCGGCGGCGATCACTCTTGTCTTCCTCGCCGTGGTGCTGGCGCTGATGTGGGTGCAGACGCGGGTGCTGGACAAGCGGGTGCATTACGCATGAGGGCGCGGATCGCGGTGCTGGCGCTGCTCGGTGCGCTGGTGCTGATGCCCTATCTCTGGATGGTAGCGGCGAGCGTGAAGCCGGTGAGCGAGATCTTCCGCGCCTCGCTCTCGATCTGGCCGGAGCAATTCGCGGCGGCCGAGAATTACGGCAAGGTGCTGGCCCGCGTGCCGGTGCTGCACTACCTCTGGAACGGCGTCGTCGTCTGCGGCGGCATCCTCCTCTTCCAGCTGCTCTTCGCGGTGCCGGCGGGGTATGCGCTGGCGAAGCTGCGCTTCCCGGGGCGGGGGATCGCCTTCGGCGCGGTGATGCTCGGGCTGCTGGTGCCGCCGCATGTGCCGGCGCTGCCGCTCTATGTGGCGGCGAGCGGGATGGGGCTGCTCGACAGCTACACCGCGCTGATCGCGCCCTTCACCATCTCGGCCTTCGCCATCTTCCTGTTCCGCCAGTTCTTCAGTGCGCTGCCGGACGACCTGCTGCATGCGGCGCGGCTGGACGGGATGGGGGAATGGTCGATCGTCTGGCGCGTGGTGCTGCCCAATGCCTGGCCGGCGGCGACGGCCTTCGCCATCTTCTCCGTCGTCAGCCATTGGAACGACCTGTTCTGGCCGCTGATCGTCGTGCAGGGGCATGAGCATGCGACGCCGGCGCTCGGCGTCCTCTATTTCCGCTCTGAGGAAGCGGGCGACGATTTCGGCGCGATGATGGCGGCGGCCGTGCTGATGACGCTGCCGCTCGTCCTTGCCTTCCTGCTGGCGCAACGCCGCTTCGTGGAAGGCATCGCCACTACCGGACTCAAAGGCTGACAGAAGGAGACGATCATGGCCTTGCTCACTCGCCGCGCGGCATTCGCGCTCGGCACCATGGCGCTTGCCGCGCCGCGTATCGGCCGGGCGCAGGCGCCGGTTTCCATCACAGTGCATTACGCGCAGCCTTTCATCTACAAGGAGAGCTACGACGCGATCGCGGCGGTCTTCGCGAAGCGCGAGCCGAACATCCAGGTCGAGTTCGTCACCACGCCGAACTACGAGGAGGGCATGCAGCTCATCCTGCGGCAGCAGGCGGTGGGGCGGATGCCGGACCTCACCTATCAAGGCTTCAACCGGCTGCGGCTCTTCGCCGAGCGCGGCATCGCCCAGGATCTGATGCCGCTGCTGACGGCGGAGGGTGACCCGGCCTCGCTCGGCTATGCGCCGAACTTGCTGGCGCTCGGACATTTCGGCGGGTTCCAGGCGGGGCTGGCCTTCGCCGCTTCCAACCCCGTCTGCTTCTACAATGCGGATCTGGTGCGGCGTGCTGGCGGCGACCCGGACCGGATGCCGACGGACTGGGACGGGCATATCGCGCTTTCCCGCCGCATCAAGGCGCTCGGCGATGGGACGGAGGGCATGTTCTATCGCTGGATGGGCGATGACTGGATGTTCTCCGCCCTGCTCTTCGGCCATGGCGGACGGATGCTGACCGAGGATGAGCGCGATATCGGCTTCGCCGGGCGCGAGGGGCTGGAGAGCCTCAGGCTGATCGACCGCATGGTGAAGGAGGGCGGCATGCCCAATCTCACCACGGATGCGGCGCAGCAGGCCTTCGCCGCCGGCAAGCTCGGGATGATGTACTGGACGACGGCGGTGCTGCGCGGGGCAATCCAGCAGGTCGGCCGGAATTTCGAGCTGCGCACCGGGCCGATGCCGGTCATCGATGCCGAGAAGGGGCGGCTGCCGACCGGCGGCGCGGCGGGGATGCTGACGGCGAAGGACCCGGCGAAGCGCGAGGCGGCGTGGAAATTCCTCCGCTTCTCGACCAGCCCCGAGGGTACGGCGCTGATGGCGCGGAACACCGGCTACATCCCGATGAACCAGATCGCCATCGACGATCCACGCTGGCTCGGCGAGTTCTACCGCGACAATCCGCTCTACACGACGGCGGTGAAGCAGGTGCCGATCTCGATCCCGTGGTATGCCTTCCCCGGTGCCAACAGCGTGCGGGTGACGCAGGTGATCGTCGACAACACGGCGCGCATCGTGGAACAACGGGCGACGCCGGAGCAGGTCCTGCCCGAGATGGCGGCCGAGGTGCGCCGGCTGCTGCCACGGCGGGGAACCTGATGACCACCATCCTGCAAGTCTCGGACGCGCATCTCGCGCCTCGAAACGGGTTGTTTCGCGAGAACCTGGCGCGGCTGAGGGAGTGGGCGGAGGCGGCGAAGCCCGATCTGCTGATCGCCAGCGGCGACCTGTCGCTGGACGGGGCGGACCGGGAGGAGGATCTGGCCCTCGCGGTGGAGACGCTGCGGGGCTTTCCGGCGCCGCTGCTCGCCATCCCCGGCAACCACGATGTCGGCAGCCACCCGCGCACCATGCCGGCGCAGCCGGTGGATGCGGCGCGGCTCGAACGCTTTCGGCGCGTGGCGGGGCCGGACTGGTGGATGCGGGACGTGCCGGGCTGGCGGATCGTCGGCCTCGATACCGAGATCATGGGGACGGGCCTGCCGGACGAGGAGGTGCAGGCCGGCTTCATCGCCGAGGCGGCGGCGACGGAGCGGCGGATCGCGCTCTTCCTGCACAAGCCGGTCTTCATCACCGAGCCAGGGGATCCGACCTTCGATTACTGGTCGGTGCCGCCCCATGCGCGGGCGGCGCTGGCGCCGGTGCTGGAGCATCCCAGGCTGCGGCTGGTGGCCTCGGGGCATCTGCACCTGCATCACGGCTTCCAGCGAGGCGCGGTGCGCTATGCCTGGGCGCCGCCCGCCTCCTTCGTCGTCGATCCGCCGCAGGACGGGTTGCCGGGCGAGCGCTGCACCGGGGCGCTGCTGCACCGGCTGCTGGAGGACGAGGTGGAGACCGTTCTCGTCTCGCCCGAGGGGATGGAACTGCCTTGGCTCTCGGCGATCCGGGCGCAGACCTATCCGGGCTGACGGATGCAGGCGGCGACGTAGGGCATGAAGTGGGTGACGGGGGGTGTCTCGAGCCCCTTCACCTTGGCCTGCTCGTCGAAGCGGCGGAGCTGGACGGCAGCGTCCGCTTCAGGGATGGCGCGGAAGGCGGCGACTTCCTCGGCCGACATCGGGCCGCCTTGCAGCTCCAGACTGCGTACGGAATCCGGGGCGAGCTTGCCGAAATAGTCGCTCTCCGTCGCGCAGAGGTAGCGCTTGGCGGCGACATGGAGGCGGACGGGCTCCGTCACCTCCGGCCCGAACCAGCGGATGAGAAAGGCGTGGCCCATCGCCTCATGCTCGTCGTCGATGCCTTCGGCCGCAGGATTCTCGCCGAGGTCGTGAACCAGGTGGCCGATGTCGTGCATCAGCGCGGCGGCGATCAGCGCGGGCGGGCAGCCCTGCCGCTCCGCCAGCCAAGCGGATTGCAGCGCGTGCTGGCGCTGGTTGATCTCGGCGAGGCCGTACTGGCCGTCGGCCTTGAGCGTCAGCAGCTCCTCGATCCGGGCGAGGCGGGGGTCAGTCATGCGGGTACCCTGCGGTCTGCGATCGGGGCCGAAGATTATGGCGGGCCCGCCCATGCCGTACACGGGTGGGGCGGCTTCCAGGCTGATGTTTCATCGCATTGTCGCAATCGCCGGCCGGGACCGGCGCGGTTGACACCACCGGCGCGGGGATTACCGTCCATCGGTCCATCACACGCAAGGAGGCCAGGCCATGGCCCTGACGCTCGAGCAATTCGCCGCCGATTGCCACGCCGCCCTCAAGTCCCATCCCGGCACCGAGGGGCGGGTCGCGGTCTGCGAGCTGGTGCAGAAGGCCTTGCAGGACCGCGAATTCGTCGCCTCGATCCTGCCCGAGGGCACGCCGGAGCGGAAGGTCATCTATGAGGATCCGGAGCTCGGTTTCGCCATCCTCGCCCATGCCTATGTCGGGGCGAAGAGCAGCACGCCGCATGACCACGGCCCCTCCTGGGCGATCTACGGCCAGGCCGAGGGCGAGACGATCATGACTGACTACGAATGCCTCGCCCGCCCGACCGAGAGCACGCCTGGCAAGGCGAAGCCGGTGCGCGACTACTCGCTACAGCCAGGCGATGCCTATCTCTACGAGCCGGGCGAGCTGCACGCCCCCCGCCGCGACGGCCCGACCCGGCTGCTGCGGATCGAGGGCATGAACATGGACCGGGTGAAGCGCCTGCCTTATGTGGCGGTGACCGAAGCGGCGGCCTGACCGTCCCGTTGCAACATCCTGGCCCCGCGCCACCTCCCCCGCTAGGCTGATCGGCGAAAGCTGGGGGAGGGCGGGATGGCCAGGCTCAACATCAACGGGCGCGTCGTCGATATTGCGGTTGAGGACGACACGCCCCTCCTTTGGGCGATCCGCGAGCAGGTGGGGCTGACCGGGACCAAGTACGGCTGCGGCGTCGCCCAGTGCGGCGCCTGCACCGTGCATGTGGACGGCGTCGCCACCCGCTCCTGCTCGACGCCCGTCTCGGCCTTCGACGAGAACCAGAAGATCGTCACCATCGAGGGGCTCTCGCCCGATGGCAGCCACCCCCTGCAACGGGCCTGGGTGGCGCTCGACGTGCCGCAATGTGGCTACTGCCAGTCGGGGATGATCATGGCGGCCGCCGCCCTGCTCGCCGCCAATCCGAAGCCGAGCGATGCCGATATCCGCGGCGAGATCACCAATATCTGCCGCTGCGGCACCTATAACCGCGTCCAGGCCGCCATCAAGCAGGCGGCCGGCGGCAACCAGGCCAATGGCTGAGGGGGCGGGGATGAACCAGATCGCAAGCCTGAATCGCCGCGGCTTCCTCCAGGTCTCGGCGGCGCTCGGGGCCTTCACCCTCGGCATCCGCGTACCGGAGGCGGGCGCCCAAGGGGTCGCGCCTCAGGGGGCAGCGCAGGGCGCCACCTCACCCGAGGTCAATGCCTGGGTGGTGGTGAAGCCGGATGACAGCATCATCATCCGCATCGCCCGCTCGGAGATGGGCCAGGGCACGCTCACCGGCCTCGCCCAGCTCGTGGCCGAGGAGCTGAATGCCGATTGGTCGAAGGTTTCCACGGAATACCCGACCCCGGGGCAGAACCTGGCGCGCAATCGCGCTTGGGGGAACATGTCCACGGGTGGCAGCCGCGGCATCCGCGAGAGCCACGAGGTCGTGCGGAAGGGCGGTGCGGCGGCGCGGATGATGCTGGTGGAGGCCGCGGCCCGCGGCTGGGGCGTGCCCGTGACGGAGTGCCGGGCGGCGAACAGCACCATCACCCACACGCCCTCCGGCCGCACCACCACCTATGGCAAGGTCGCCGAGGCGGCGGCGCGGCTGACGCCGCCGACCGACATCCCGCTGCGCGACCCGAAGGACTGGACCATCGCCGGCAAGCCGCTGCCGCGGCTGGACACGGTGGACAAGACCAATGGCAAGCAGGTCTATGGCGCCGACCTGACGCTGCCGGGGATGCTGAATGCGGCCATCCGCGACTGCCCGGTCTTCGGCGGCAAGGTGGCGAGCTTCGACGCGGCCAAGGTCGCCGGGATGCCGGGGGTGAAGAAGGTCGTCCCGGTGGGTGAGACCGCCGTTGCGGTCGTCGCCGATACCTGGTGGCGGGCGAAGACGGCGCTCGATGCCCTGCCCATCACCTGGGACAACGGGCCGAACGCGCAGGTATCTTCCGCCAGCATCGCTGAGGTGTTGAAGGCGGGGTTGGAGGCGCCAGAGGCCGCCATCGGCAACCGCGCGGGCGATGCCAAGGCGGCCATCGCGGGCGCGGCGAAGCGGGTGGAGGCCACCTATGGCTACCCCTTCCAGAACCACGCGACGATGGAGCCGATGAACGCCACGGCGCTCTGGACGCCGGAGCGCTGCGAGGTCTGGACGCCGACACAGAATGGCGAGGCGGCGCTGGCCGCGGCCTCGGAAGCGGCGGGCCTGCCGCCCAACAAGTGCGAGGTGTACAAGATCCATCTCGGCGGCGGCTTCGGCCGGCGCGGTGCGGTGCATGACTGGGTGCGCCAGGCGGTCGACATCGCCAAGCAGATGCCCGGCACGCCGGTGAAGCTGCTCTGGTCGCGCGAGGAGGACATGATCCACGGGCGCTACCACCCGATCACCCAATGCAAGCTGACGGGCGCGCTGGACGCGCAGGGCAACCTGACGGGGCTTGCCATGCGCATCTCCGGCCAGTCGATCGTCGCCGGCATCTTCCCGCAGAACATCCGCGACGGGCGGGACCCGGTGGTGTTCCAGGGGCTCAGCCCGGGTGGCGAGGAGGGTGCCTTCGGCTATGCCATCCCGAACATCCTCATCGATCATGCGATGCGCAACCCGCATGTGCCGCCAGGCTTCTGGCGCGGGGTGAATCTCAACCAGAATGCAGTCTATGTAGAATGCTTCATGGACGAGCTGGCGCATGCGGCGGGCAAGGACCCGCTGGAGTTCCGGCGGGCTCTTCTGAAGAACAGTCCGAAGCACCTCGCTGTTCTGAACGCGGTCGCCGAGCGCGGCGGCTGGGGCCAGCCGGCGCCGGAGGGGCGGGCGCGCGGCCTCGCCCAGATCATGGGCTTCGGCAGCTATGTCGCGGCCTGCGCCGAGGTCTCGGTCAGCCCGGCAGGCGACCTGACAATCCACAAGATCACCGCTGCCACCGATCCGGGCCATGCGGTGAACCCGCAGCAGATCGCGGCGCAGGTGGAGGGCTCCTTCGTCTATGGGCTGAGCGCGGCGCTCCATGGCGAATGCACGGTGGCCGAGGGGCGGATCGAGCAGGAGAATTTCGACACCTATTCGGTGATGCGCATGGCGGAGATGCCGGCGGTGGAGGCGATCTTAATGCCCTCAGGCGGCTTCTGGGGCGGGGTCGGGGAGCCGACCATCGCCGTCGCGGCGCCGGCGGTGCTGAATGCGATCTTCGCCGCCACCGGCAAGCGGGTGCGGCAGCTGCCGCTGAAGCATGCGGATCTTCGCAGGGCTTAGCCTCCTGGCAGCGCTGCCGGCCGCGGCGGCGCCTCCGCCGGGGGCCTCCTCCTGTGCCGGCTGCCATGGCGGGGGCGGGATGCCGGCCCTCGCCGGGCAGCCGGTGGAGGCGATCGCCGGGGCGATGCTGGCCTACAAGGCGGGCCAGGGATCGCCCACGGTGATGGACCGCATCGCCCGCGGCTTCAGCGAGGAAGAAATCCGGGCCATCGCCGCCTGGGTCGCGGCGCCGCGATGAGGCGGCGGGCGCTGCTCGGCGCGGCGCTGCTGGCCGCGCCCGCCCTGGCGCAGGCGGCGCCGAAGGTGGTCGTTATCGGTGGCGGGTTTGGGGGCGCGACGGCGGCGCGGGCGTTGCATCGCCTCGGCGTCTCGGTGACGCTGGTGGAGCGGGACGCCACCTATCTCTCCTGTCCCTTCAGCAATGCCGTCATCGCCGGGCTCCGCGAGATGGAGGCGCAACGCTTCGGCTATGACGGGTTGCGGCGGGAGGGCATCGCCGTGGTGGTTCAGGCCGCACGAACCGTCGAGGAGCGGCGGGTGGTGCTGGCGGATGGCGCCACCCTCCCCTTCGACCGGCTGGTGATGGCGCCGGGGATCGCGTTGCATCCGGATGCCATCCCCGGCCTCGATACCGAGGCGATGCCGCATGCCTGGCGGGCCGGGCCGCAGACCCTGCTGCTGCGGCGGCAGCTCGAGGCGATGGAGGATGGCGGGCTGGTGGTGCTCTCGGCGCCGGCCAATCCCTACCGATGCCCGCCCGGCCCCTATGAGCGGGCGAGCCTCATCGCGCATTACCTCAAGACCCATAAGCCGCGGTCGAAGCTCATCCTGCTCGATGCCAAGGATGCCTTCTCCAAGCAGCGGCTGTTCGAAGAGGCCTGGGCGGCGCTCTATCCCGGCCTGCTGGAATGGGTGCCGCTCTCCTCGGGCGGCAAGGTGGTGGAGGTGGATGCGGCGGCGCGGGTGGTGCGGACCGAATTCGGCGAGCACCAGGCGGCGGTGGCCAATATCATCCCGCCGCAATCGGCCGGGCGGATCGCCCAGGCGGCGGGGCTCACGGATCGCAGCGGGTGGTGCGCAGTCGATCCGGTCAGCTTTGAATCGCGGCTGCGGCCGGGCATCCACCTGATCGGCGATGCGATCATCGCCGGCGCGATGCCGAAATCGGCTTTCGCCGCCAATGCCCAGGCACGGGTCTGCGCCGAGGCGGTGGCGGCGCTGCTGCGGGGCGAGGCCCCCGCCCCGCCGAAGCTCATCAACACCTGCTACAGCCTGTTGGAGCCGGGCTACGGCATTTCCATCGCGGGCGTCTACCAGCCGAAGGACGGGCTGCTGGCGGATGTGCCGGGGGCGGGCGGCGTCAGCAAGCCTGGTGCCCCGACGGCGGTGCGAGCGGCGGAGGCGGGGTATGCGGAGGACTGGTTCCGCACCGTCACGGCGGATGCCTTCGGTTAAAGCCGCGCTCCTGGTCCTGCTGCTGGCGGGCGGGGCGCGGGCGGAGGAGGGGATGCCTTCCCTCACCGGCGAGCCGGGCGATGCTGCACGGGGGCGGGTCATCGTCACCAGCCGGCAGCGGGGGCTGTGCCTGCTCTGCCACGCGGGGCCTTTCCCCGAGGAGCGGTTCCAGGGCGACCTGGCGCCGAGCCTGGCCGGCATCGGCGCCCGGCTGACGGAGGGGCAGTTGCGGCTGCGGCTCGTCGATGGGCGCCGGTTGAACCCGGAGACCATCATGCCCTCCTACTACCGCACCGAGGGGCTGGTCCGGGTCGGGCCGGCCTGGCAGGGGCGGCCGATCCTGGCCGCCGGGGAGATCGAAGATGTCGTCGCTTTCCTTGTCACGCTCAAGGATTGAACGCCGCGCGTTGGGCGCCGGGCTGCTCGCCGTCGTGCTGGCCCGGCCGGCGCGGGCGGAGCGGCCGGGGTTGCGCGAGGCGGTGCTCGGCTTCACCGGCGGGGCGGAGCCGGTGGAGGGCGGCGTCGCGCTCGACATCCCGCCGCTGGTCGAGAACGGGAATACCGTGCCGGTCACCATTGCCGTCGAGAGCGCGATGACGGAGACGGAGCATGTCCGTCGCATCGCGCTGTTCAACGAGCGCAATCCGCAGCCGCATGTCATCACCGCCCGGCTTGGGCCACGGGCCGGGCGGGCGCGGCTCTCGACGCGGATGCGGCTGGCGACCTCGCAGCGGTTGGTGGCGGTGGCGGAGATGAGCGACGGCAGCTTCCGCTCGGCGAGTGCGGAGGTGATCGTGACGCTCGCTGCCTGCGTGGAGGGCTGAGGCGATGGCGCGCGCGCTCATCAACCTGCCGCGTACCGCCCGGCGTGGCGAGGTGATCGAAATCCGCACGCTGATCCAGCATGTGATGGAGACGGGCTACCGACCGAGGGCGGATGGCAGCGTCGCGCCGCGGGACATCATCACGCACTTCACTTGCCTCTACAACAACGAGGAGGTGTTCTCGGTGGAGCTGGCGCCGGCGATCGCGGCCAATCCTTTCCTCAGCTTCAGCCTGGTGACGGCGGAGAGCGGCATCCTCGCCTTCACCTGGACGGGCGACAACGGCTTCGAGCAGACCGAGACGCGCAGCCTGACGGTGACATGAGACGGCTTGCGCTCGCCCTGCTGCTGCTCGGCGCCACGGCGGAGGCGCGCGAGTCCAGCTTCGCCCTGATGTCGCCGGAGACGCAGGCGATGCAGCGCGAGGACAGCGCGAACCCTGGCATGCTCTGGGTGGAAGAGGGCCGGGCGCTATGGGAAAGCGCAGGCTGCTCCGGCTGCCATGGCGATGTGGCGGGGATGCGAGGCGTCGCCGCGCGCTACCCGGCCTTCGATGGCGCGCCGATCGACCTCGCGGGGCGGATCGCGCAATGCCAGGAGGCGCGGCAGCATCGCATACCCTTCGCCCGGGACTCCGGAGAGGCGCTGGCGCTCGCGGCGCTGATCGGGCTGCAATCGCGCGGGATGCCGATCAGCCCGCCCGACGATCCGCGCTTGGCACCGGCGCTGGCCCGCGGCGAGGCGCTGTACCGCGAGCGGCGCGGGCAGCTCGATCTCTCCTGCGCGCAATGCCATGACGCCAATGCCGGGCGGCATTTGGCCGGCAGCTCGATCCCGGAGGCGCATCCGACCGGCTATCCGCTCTACCGGCTGGAATGGCAGGGCATGGGCTCGCTGCAACGGCGGCTCCGCAACTGCATGACGGGGGTGCGGTCGGAGCCCTATGCCTATGGCGCGCCCGAATACGTCGCCATCGAGCTGTTCCTGATGCGACGGGCGGCGGGAATGGCGCTGGAGACGCCGGCCGTGCGGCCTTGAGCCGCATCGCCCCGGCCCGCATAGTGGCGAGGGAGCGAATGCCAGCCGGCCCTGATGAAAGGCCTGCCGCATGACCAAGCCGCGCCGGAGGCATCTGGTCGCTTATCTGAAGACCGGGCCGACCGCCAACCACCCGGGCGCCTGGCGGCACCCGGCCTCGCCGCTGCACGACATCTTCGAGCCGGAGCGCTACGAGCACCTGGCGCGGGTGCTGGAGGCGGGGTCCTTCGATACCGACACCTCCGGCCTGCCGGACATCCATGGCGGCAATTTCGACGCCTATCTGCGGCTCGGCGGGCAGATCAGCTATTTCGACCCGCTCGCCATCCTGCCCCTCATGGCGCGGGTGACGCGGGTGACGCGGCATCTGGGGCTGGGCGCCACGCTCTCCACCACCTTCTCGACGCCCTACTACCTCGCGCGGACGCTAGCCTCGCTCGACATGCTGACGAAGGGGCGGGCGGCCTGGAATGTCGTCACCTCGGCGACCGACCTGGAGGCGCGGAATTTTGGGCTGGACGGCATCCCGCCCAAGCATCTCCGTTACGACCGCGGCGACGAGGTGCTGGAGGCCTGCTGCGCGCTCTGGGAAAGCTGAGACGAGGATGCGCTGGTGCTCGACAAGGCGGGCAACCGCTTCATCGACCCGGGCAAGGTCTGCTACACCAACTACGAGGGGAAGTATGTCTGCACGCGCGGGCCACTCAGCATCCCGCGCACGCCGCAGGTGTGGTCGGTCTTCCTCCAGGCCGACGCTTCCGACCGCGGGCGGGAATTCGCCGCGCGCTGGGCGGAGATGATCTTCTGCACGCCGCACAGCAAGGCGGACACCTTTGCCTTTCACGACAACATCAAGGCGCGGATGGCGAAGTACGGGCGGCCGCCGGAGGCCTGCAAGATGCTGCCATCCTTCGCCGTCGTGGCCGGGGAGACGGAGGCTATCGCACGGGAGCGGCATGCCTACCTGCAATCGCTGATCGAGCCGGAGGCGCAGCTGATGCTGAACTCCTCGCTGCTCGGCGCCGACCTCTCGCGGCACCGGACGGCGGAGGAGGTGGCGCGGGCGCAGGGCAACCAGGGCATCTCCGGCTCGCATGACCGCGTGCTGCAGCTGATGGAGCAGGAGCGGCTGAGCTTCGCCGAGGCGGCCAGCAAGCCGCGCGACCTGCTGGTCGGTACGCCGGCGGCGATCGCCGGCCAGCTGGAGGACTACTTCACCGGCGGAACCTGCGACGGCTTCATCATCTGGCTGACCGTCTCGCCGGGGATGCTGGAGGAGTTCTGCCGGCTGGTGGTGCCGGAGCTGCAGCGGCGCGGGCTGTTCCGCACGGAGTATCGCGGGGCGACGCTTCGGGAGAAGCTGCGGGCGCCGTGAGGGGGCGGTAGTCCATCAAGCGAAGGCGATGCCGCCTTCGATGACGGGCAGGGTTTTGTTGATGAACTCGCCGCTGTCGGCGAAAAGCTGGAGCAACTCGACCCGGCTATGGCCCGCGTTCATGTAGCCGAGCCAGGCATCGTAGCCGCCCTGATCCGGCTCGCGGCCGAGCGTGTTCTCGTAGAGCAGCCTGACATAGCCGGCATTGTCGACGCTCGGGTATCGGGCCTGGAACTCGACGCTGGCGGGGAAGGCCGCCGCCAGGTCGGAGGCGGAGTGGCCAGCCTTCACGTAGCTGGTCCAGGCCTGCCAACCACCCGCATCCGGCGCCCGCCCGAGCGCGGCATAGTACAGGCGCGCCACCCCCGCCCCG
>NZ_JQKB01000016.1 GCF_000745835.1 Belnapia moabensis DSM 16746
GGACAGGATGTACATCACCCCGTTCAGCACCGCTCGTATGTCCACCGTCCGTTTGTTGCCGCCGCTCTTCGCCAGTGGGATCAGCGGACCGATGATCGACCATTCCTCGTCGGTCAGATCGCTCGGGTAGCGCAGTTTGCTGCGGTCGTATTTTGGCCGGCTCTCGGGCGTCCACATGGACGCCCTTCTTCCCGCACCCGCCGCTCGGAGCCAATCACAACCGATTCAGATGCCTCGATTTGTTCCCGGATGGACACTCAGACTTCCGCCTTCCTTAAGTCATGCACAAGCAGGAAGGAGACACCGCCGCCATGCCGCAAATGTTCGACTGGATCTTTTACGCGATCATGCTTCCCGTGCCGATTCTTCTGCTTTGGGATTGGATGAGAACCCGATAAGGTTCTTTCCAATCGGCCAGGTACGGCTTGGCCTGCCGCTTCCGTTGAGGCCGTTTTTCTCCGTCCCCTGCACGGACCCGCCTGTCCCCTCGGCCAGTCGGGTAAATAGCGCCGGCCAGGTGCTTCCACCCGGCCGGAGTTTGCTCTAGCACCCGCCCCCTTTTCACCATCAGGGGCGGCGCCCGGTGCAACCCATCATCGGCATCGATTTCGGCACCACCAACAGCGTCGTCGCGCGCCTCGCGCCCGACGGACGCGTCGAGGCCGCCCGCTTCCCCTTCGGCGGGGAAATGCTCGACGTCTTCCGCACCGTCCTCTGCTTCACCCCCGGCCCCGGCGGCGCCCCGCGCCATGCCGCCGGCCCCGCCGCCATCGAGGCCTATCTCGAGGACCCGCTGGCCAGCCGCCTCATCATGTCGATGAAGTCCTACCTGGCGCAGCGCAGCTTCAGCGAGACGCGCATCCTGACGCGCAGCTTCACGCTGGAATCGCTGATCGCCCAGTTCCTCCGCGCCCTGCTGCCCGCCGAGCCCGGCGCCCGCATCGTCGCCGGCCGCCCCGTCCGCTTCGCCGGCGACATGCCCGACGACGCGCTGGCCGAAGCCCGCCTCCGCGCCGCCTTCGCCGAAGCGGGGTGGGAGGATGTCGACCTCGCCCTCGAGCCCGAGGCCGCCGGCTATCGCTTCGCCCACACCCTCGGCGCGGCGGCGACGGTGCTCGTCGGCGACTTCGGCGGCGGCACCAGCGACTTCTCCGTCCTCCGCTACGAGCCCGGCGGCGTCACCCCGCTCGGCCATTCCGGCGTCGGCATCGCCGGCGACAGCTTCGACTTCCGCATCATCGACCATGTCGTCTCGCCCCTGCTCGGCCGCAACGACAGCTACCGGGTGATGGGCAAGCCCATGCCGATCCCCGCCGCCTGGTACACCGGCTTCGCCCGCTGGCACCGCCTGTCGCTGATGCGCGCCCCGCGCGTGCTGCGCGACATCGCCGAGGTCGCCCGCACCGCCGACCACCCGGAGCGCCTGCGCCACCTCATCGCGCTGATCGAGGAGGAGGCCGGCTACGCCCTCTACCGCGCCGTCTCCGGGGCGAAGGCCACGCTCTCCCGCGCCCCGCGGGCGACGCTCGCCTTCCGCCACGAAGATTTCACGGTGGAGGCCGAGATCGCCCGCGCGGATTTTGAGTCTTGGATCGCCCCCGACCTCGCCCGCCTCGGCACCGCCATCGACGCCGCGCTCGCCGAGGCCCGCCTGCCGCCCGAGGCCATCGACCGCGTCTTCCTCACCGGCGGCACCTCGCTGGTGCCCGCCGTCCGCGCCCTGTTCGAGGCCCGCTTCGGCGCGGCGAAGCTGAGCGGCGGCGGCGAGTTCGTCTCCGTCGCAGAGGGGCTGGCGCTGATCGGCCGGGCCCGGGCTTCTGCTTGACAGTAAAGGACAGTAGTCCTAGAATTCCCATCGCAACCAGCCCGGAAATTCGCTCTCTGCAAGCCCGCCCCGCCAGGGCCGGGTATCCCCGGGTTCGGTGTGCGGCCTGAGCCGCTTCAAACCATAAAACCCTTAAACGGCCGACCGGAACGCAGGCTTTTCAATGCCTTCGTCACTTCGTGCTTCAAGGGTTGAGGCCGGTTGAGGAGTTGAAGCCCCCGTTGCGCCGCTCCGCTCAATCCGGCTGAATGTGGCCTCACGGAATTGGGAGCAACCGCACGACCCCCGAACAGGCCGGCCTCGTCCAGGACAGCTTCCGCCAGGTGGCGCCGATCAGGGAGAAGGCCGCCGAGCTGTTCTACGCCCGGCTCTTCGAGACCGACCCGACCACGCCGCCGCTCTTCGCCGGCAAGGACATGCGCGAGCAGGGCGCGAAGCTGATGGCTACCCTCGGCATGGTCGTCGCCGGCCTCAGGCGGCCGGAGGAGATCGTCCCCGCCGCCCAGTCGCTGGCCCGCCGCCACGTCGCCTATCGCGTGACCGAGGCGCAATACGCGACGGTCGGCGCGGCCCTGCTCTGGACGCTGCACCAGGGCCTCGGCGAGGGCTTCACGCCGCAGGTGGAGGCCGCCTGGACGGCCGCCTACACCCTCCTCGCCGGGGTGATGATCGAGGCGGCGAAGACCGCCTGACGCTCAGCCCCGGAAACCGGCCAGCACGAAGAGGAAGATCAGGAAGCCGATGAAGGCGAAGCCCTGTAGCAGATAGGCGCCGGCGCCCATCCGCTCGTCCTGGTGGCTGGCATGCTCGCGGGCGGGGCGGACGGTGATCGGGGTGGCGTGGGACATCGATGGACTCCGTTCTGGGGTGGACCTGCCATCCACCCAGCAGCCGCCGTGCCATGCAGATTGCAATTAAGCCCCGCCGCGCGCCTCGGCGATCTGGCCCTTCATGCGGCGGATGACGGCGGGCATCCCCTCGAAGACGCTCTGGCCGATGAGGAAATGGCCGATGCTGACCTCCACCACCTCCGGCATGGCGGCGATCGGCGGCAGCGTCTCGTAGGAAAGCCCGTGCCCGGCATGGCAGGCCAGCCCGGCCGCCGCCGCCGCCGCGGCGCCCTGCCGCAGCCTTGCAAGATGCGAGTCTCGCTCGGCCGGGGCGGCGTCGGCATAGGACCCGGTGTGCAATTCAACGGCCTGCGCCCCCATCCGCGCCGCCGCCTCGATCTGCCGCGCATCCGCCTCGACAAAGAGCGAGACCTCGATCCCCACCCCGGCCAGCCGCGCAATTGCATCCTGCAAGGGCGCCCCGGCGGCGATGACGTCGAGCCCGCCCTCGGTCGTCAGCTCCTGCCGCTTCTCGGGGACGATGCAGCAGGCCGGCGGCCGCAGCCGCAGCGCGATGCCGACCATCTCCTCCGTCGCCGCCATCTCGAAATTCAGCCGCGTCGCCACCTCGGCCGAGACGCGCTCCAGGTCCCGGTCGCGGACATGCCGGCGATCCTCGCGCAGATGCATGGTGATGCCGTCGGCCCCGGCCGCCATGGCGATGCGCGCCGCCTCCACCGGGCAGGGGAAGGCCCCGCCGCGCGCGTTCCTCAGCGTCGCCACATGGTCGATGTTCACGGATAGGCGCATCGGCGTCATCGGGCTGAATTCCTGCGGTGTGCGGCGATCTCGACGGCGAGGCGCAGCGCGGCGACGAGGCTGCCGGGGTCGGCGATGCCCCGGCCGGCGATGTCGAGCGCCGTGCCATGGTCCGGGCTGGTGCGGACGATGGAGAGGCCGAGGGTGACATTCACCCCGCCCGCCATGTCGAGGGTCTTGATCGGGATCAGCGCCTGGTCGTGGTAGAGGCCGAGCGCCACGTCATAGCCCGGCCGCGCCTTGGCGGTGAACATGGTATCCGGCGGGATCGGCCCGCGCGCATCGATCCCCTCGGCCCTCAGCATGGCGACCGCGGGCGCCACGATGTCGCGGTCCTCGGTCCCGATCGTCCCATCCTCCCCCGCATGCGGGTTGAGCCCGGCGATGGCGAGGCGCGGCGCCGCGATGCCGAAATCCTGCCGCAGCCCCGCCGCCGTCAGCCGCCCGCATTCGGCGATCAGCGCCGGGGTAAGGCGGGCAATGGCCTGCTTCAGCGGCTCGTGGATCGTCACCGGCACCACGCGCAGCTCCGGGCAGGCGAGCAGCATCACCGGCGGCCGCCCGGTCCCGGCGATCTCGGCGAGATACTCGGTATGCCCGGGATGGGCGAAGCCGGCGGCATACAGGGCGGATTTCTGAATCGGATTGGTGACGATGCCCGCCGCCCGCCCGGCCTTCGCCAGCGCCACCGCCTCGTTGATGGCGGCGATGACGGCCGGCGCATTGGCCGGGTCGAGCTGTCCCGGCCGGGCCGGGCGGGGCAGGGGGCGGTGCAGCACCGGCAGCGCCTCGGGAAAGCAGTTGGCGGCCTCCTCCGGCGCCTCGATCCGGCGGAGCGGGACGCCGGCAAGCCGCGCCGCGTCGTCGATCAGGAAGAAGGCGGGCCCGCCCTCGCGCAGCGCCCGCCAGGCGCCGGCCGCGATCTCGCCGCCGATGCCGGCGGGCTCGCCCATGGTCAGGGCCAAGGGAGGCAGCGGGGAGGGGCTCATATCCCCTGATCTAGAGCAAACCCCGGGCGGGTGAAATCACCCGGACCCGGCATTCCGCGCCGCCGAAGCACAGGCCCGGGCGGCGGATCTGCTCATCCCGGTATCGAACAGGCTCGATTCCTGGGACGAATTCCATTAGAGGAGAGCAAGGAACCGCAATGCGTCACACGGCCAGGCAGGGTGACCACACCGCAATACGACCCCATGGCGCCCGCTCTGAGCGATCAGCCCCGCCGTCGCTTGGGGCTGAGCGCGCATCTGCTCGCCTTCGGCCTGGCGCTGCTGCTGCCGGTGCTGGCACTGGGCGCGGTTTCGGCCTGGCAGGTCGCGCTGTCCTATCAGGGTGCCTTCACCGCGCGGCTGCGGGACACCGCCCGTGCCCTGTCGCTCGCCCTCAACAGCGAACTGGAGGCGATGCAATCGGCGGCGCTCGCCGTCGCCTCCGCTCCGGCGGTGCGGCAGGAGCGCGACGATGCCATGCGCCGGGCCTGGCTGGAGGGGCTCGGCCAGGCGCTGGGCGATGCCAGCATCGCCATCCATACCGAGGCGACCGCGCCGGAGGACGAGGGCGGCGCCCTGGTCCGCCGCGTGCTGCGGACGCGGCAGTCGGGGCTTTCCAACCTCTACCGGGCAGGCCCTTCTACGGCCCGGCCGGAAGGCGGGCTGGCGATCTCGGTCGCGGTGGCGGTGCCGGAGCTACCGCAGGCGGTGCTGGTCACCATTGGCCCGGCGCGGCTGGCCCAGGTGCTGATGGCGCAGAGGTTGACCAGCGGCGTGGCCGGGCTGGCCGACGGCCGCGGCATCAACGTCGCCCGCTCGCACGGCAACGAGCGCTTCGTCGGCGCGCCGGCGCCCTGGTACGGCCTGGCACAGGGGATGACGGAGGGCGTCTTCCGCGGCCGGAATTTCGAGGGGGTTGAGATCCTCTTCGGCTACCACCGCCTCGCCATGGGCGAGGGCTGGGGCGTCGTCCTCGGCGAGCCCTGGGCGACCTACCAGGCGAGCTGGAGCGCGCCACTGACCCGCTTCGGAATCGGGGCGATAGTGGCGGTGGCGCTGGCCATCGCCGCGGCCCTGGTGCTGGCGCGGCGCATCCTGGCGCCGGTGCGGGCCTTGCGCCACCAGGCGGAGGAGGTCGCCGCCGGGCGCGGCCGGACCGAGAGCCTCGCCGCCGCGGTCTCTGCCGCGCGGATCGCCGAATTCGAGGCGCTGCGCTGCGCCCTGCTCCGCGCCGATGTCGCGCTCCGGGCCGGCGAGGCGGAGTTCCGTGCCGCCTTCGAGCAGGCGGCGATCGCCATGTCGCAATCAGACCCCGGGACGGGCCGGCTGCTGCGGGTGAATGCCGCCTATGCTACCCTGGTCGGCCGCCCCGCGGAGGCGCTGATCGGCCAGCCCTTCGCCGAGTTCATCCATCCGGACGACCGCGAGACGGAGATGGCAGGCTGGCGTGCCATGGCGCGGGGCGAGATCGGCGTCTTCGAGACGCACAAGCGCTATGTCCGGCCGGATGGCAGCATCCGCTGGGCGAGCGGCACCGTCTCCGCTGTGCGGGACCCGGTGACGGGGCGCATCGTCCGCACCCTCGGCGCCTCGCAGGATATCACCGAGCGGAAGGCGGTGGAGGAGCGCCAGACGCTGCTGACACGGGAGCTGGACCACCGGGCGAAGAACGTCCTCGCCGTGGTGCAGGCGGCGCTGCGGCTGACGCCGCGCACCAGCGCCGCGGACTATGCGCAGGCGGTGGAGGGGCGCGTCGCCGCCCTGGCGCGGGCGCATACGCTGCTTGCCGAGGCGCACTGGACCGGGGCAGGGCTGCGCGACCTGGCGACGGCGGAGCTGGCCGTCTTCCTCGGCGATGGCTCGGGCCGGGCGGTGCTGGAGGGGCCGGCGGTGACGCTCTCGCCGACCGCGGTGCAAGCCGTCTCCATGGCGCTGCACGAGCTGGCGACGAATGCGACGAAGCATGGCGCGCTCTCCGTGCCGGAAGGGCGGCTGCACCTGTCCTGGAGCCTGACGGAGCGGCCGGGCTTGCTGCTGCTGCGCTGGGTGGAGCGGGGCGGGCCGCGCCTCGGCGGCCCGCCAGCGCGGTGCGGCTTCGGCACGCGCGTGCTGCGGGCGACGGTGCAAGACCAGCTGGGCGGCCGCGTGGAGCAGCGCTGGCCGCCCGAGGGCATGGAATGCGACCTCGCCGTGCCGCTGGAGCGGATCGGCGCGGCCGGCTGATCAACGCGCCCGCTCGATGTTCCAGATCACCGGGAAGCCGAAATCGATCACGCCCCGCAGCTCCGCCCGCCACACCGCCGGGGCCTGGAACTGGCCGTCGAGCGGGAAGGTGACGTTCTCGATGGACAGCCGCTGCAACTCCGCCGCCAGCTCGCGGCGCCTGGCCGGGTCGCTCTCGGCGGCGAAGCGGTCGAGCACCGGCGTCATCTCCGGCACGCAATAGCCCCAGGGCTGGTTGTTCGAGCAGTTGTAGCCGATGCCCATGTTGGAGAGCGGGTCGGCCATGTCGAAGCCGGTATAGACCACCGAGATGAGATTCCAGCCGCCCTCGGCGATGGGCTGCCGCCCGACCCAGCGCTGCGCCAGCGAGGACCAGTCGGAGGCCTGGACATCGAGGTTGAAGCCGGCGCGCTTCAGCCGGTCGATGACGACGAGCGCCATCGGGTTGATGAGCGCGCTGTCGGCCGGCTGGAGGTAGACGATGCGCTCGTTGTTGTAGCCGGCCTCGCGCAGCAGGGCGCGGGCGCGCTCGAGGCTCGGCTTGCGGATGGCCTCGGCCCCGGCATCGGTGCTGTAGCGCGTGCCGCAGAGATAGACCGAGACGCAGTTCGGGTCCGCCATCCCCTCCGGCAGGCCATGGCTGGCGACGATCTCCTCGCGGTCGAGCGCCGCCTGCAGCGCGCGGCGCATCGGCAGCCGGTCGAAGGGCGGGAGGTAGTGGTTGATGCTGACGCCGCCGACGATATGCGCGATGCCGCCAGGTCGGGCGATGACGAGGTTCCGGTCGCGGCGGAAATTCGCCAGGTAGTCGATCGGCGCATATTCGAGATAGTCCACCTCGCCACGGGTGATGGCCGCCGCCCGCAGCGCGATGTCGGGCAGGGTGACGAACTCGACGCGCTCCATCTTCGCCACCTTGCCGCCGGCGAGGCCATCGGCCGGCTCGGCGCGCGGCACGTAGCGCGGGTTGCGGCGGAAGAAGGTGCGCTCGCCGGGCACCCATTCCTCCTTGATGAAGAGATAGGGCCCGCTGCCGACCACTTCCGGCACCGCCTGGGTCGGCGGCGTCGCCGAGGCGAGGCGGGCCGGCATGATGAAGGGGACGTGGACGCTCGGCTTGCCGAGCGCATCGATGACGCCGCCGAAGGGCTGCGCCAGTTGGAGAACGAAGCGGTTCGGCGCCTCGACGCGGAACTCCTTCGTCGCCGCGATCAGCCGCCGGCCGATGGCATCCCGCGCGCCCCAACGCTTGAGCGAGGCGATGACGTCATCCGCCGTGACGGGCGTGCCGTCGCTGAACTCGAGCCCGGGACGGAGGGTGAAGGTCCAGGCGAGCCTGTCCTCGCTCACCTGCCAGCCCTCCAGCATCTGCGGCCGGTATTCGCCCTTGCCGTCCATTGCGACGAGCGTGTCGTAGACCATGTAGGCGAAGTTGCGGGTGACGAAGGAAGGGCTGGCGATCGGGTCGAGATTCTGCAGCCCGACATTGAGGACGAGGCGCAGCGGCCGCTCGCGCGGCTGCGCGGCGGCCGAGAGGGCGAGGGCGGAGCCGGCGACGAGGCCAAGCAGCAGGCGGCGCAGCATCATCCGTCACTCTCCCTCATGCGCCGCGGACCAGGCCTCGGCGACCTCGGTGCCCGTCGCGAACCACACATCGGGGAAGGTCTTGATCCACTGGATCATCTCGCGCAGCAGCGCCACGCGGCTCGGCCTTCCGCTGACCTGTGGGTGCATCACCAGGTTGTAGAGCCCGCCCCAGCGATAGATCTCGCGGAACTCCTCCTGGAAGATCTCGCGGATATGGCTGTTCGGGAAGATCGGCCGCGGCGACTTGATCGAGAACAGCGCATGCGGCGCGTCGTCCAGGCTCCAGTGCCAGGGCAGCTCGATCGGGCCGGGGCTGCCGTCCGGCATGACGTGGCGGTAGGGGTTGATGTGATCGAGCAGGGAGCTGTCGTAGAGGAAGTCGTGCTTCTTCAGCAGCCGGATGAGGTTGTCGCTGGTCTCGCCGGCGGGCGAGCGGTAGCCCTTCGGCACCACGCCAAGGGTACGCTTCAGCGCCTCCAGGCCCTTCTCCATCTCCTCGACCTCCTTGTCGGGGAAGGCCGGGTCGATCCAGCTGTGCGAGTAGCTATGGTGGGCGATCTCATGCCCCTCGCGCAGGATCATCTCGGCCCGCGCGGTGTGCTTCTCCGCGGTCCAGCCGACGACGAAGAAGGTGGCCTTCACCCCCTCCTGCCGCAGCACTTCGAGGATCATCGGCACGCCGACCTTGGCGCCATAGGCGCCCTGGCTGAGGATGCCGGGGCGGCGGGCATTCTCCGGGTCGCGCGAGAGCCAGAGCGTCTCCGCATCGAAGTCGAAGGTCAGCATCACCGCGACCTTGGCGCCGCCCGGCCAGTTCACCTTCATGTCGATCATCGCTCGCCCCTTCGCCCGTTTCAGCCAGCCTCGCGCGGCGGGTGCCGCGCCGCAAGCCACCCGCCGTCGACGGCGATCACCTGGCCGGAGACATAGGCGGCATCCGGCGAGGCGAGGAAGGCGATGACGGCCGCGACCTCCTCCGGCTGGCCCGCGCGGCGCAGCGGCGTCGGCTCCAGCACGGCGCGGCGGTAGTGGTCCTTGGTGAGGTGCCCCTCGGTCATCGCCGTCTCGATGACGCCGGGCGCCACGGCATTGACGAGGATGCCCTCCGGCCCGAGCTCGGCGGCGAGCTGGCGCGTCATCTGCGCGATGCCGGCCTTGGCGACGGCATAAGCCGTGGTGCCGGGATAGCCTGCGATGCCGAAGGTGGAGGAGACGGAAACGATCCGCCCGCCCGGTCGCGCCAGGTGCGGAATGGCCGCGCGTGTCAGCCGCAGCACCGCCTTCAGGTTGACCTCGACGAAGCGGTCGATGAGGTCGTCATCGGACTCGACGAGCGGCTTCGACCCGCCGATGCCTGCATTGTTGACGAGGATGTCGAGCCGGCCGAAGGCATCGAGCGCGGTATCCACCACCGCCTCGCCAGCCCCGCGCGCGGCGAGGTCGATGCGCAGCCCGACGCCGCCGATGGCTTCGGCCTGGGCCATCACCTCCGGCGACAGGTCGGCGAGCAGCACCTGCGCCCCCTCCTCGGCCAGCCGTGCGGCGGTGGCGGCGCCGATGCCGCGCGCCGCGCCGGTGACAATGGCGGTGCGGCCGGCAAAACGCTCGGGATCAGGCAAGCCGGCCTCCATCGACGGGGAGCGCGACGCCGGTGACGAAGCTTGCTTCGGCGCTCAGCAGGTAGAGCACGGCATCCGCCACCTCCTGCGCGCGGCCGAAGCGGCCGAGCGGGTGGCGGGCGCGGAAGACCGCCTCGCGCGCGGCGCGGGCCGCCGGGTCGCCGGCGCTGGCGAAGGTCTCCTCCAGCATCGGCGTCTCGATCGAGCCGGGGCAGACGCAATTGACGCGGATGCCCTCCGCCGCATGGGCGACGGCGAGGCTGCGCGTCAGCAGCACCACGGCTCCCTTGCTTGCCGAATAGGCCGGCATGGTGGGCGAGCCGACCAGCCCGGCGGCTGAGGAGAAGGCGACCATCGCCCCGCCGCCGGCCGCGCGTATCAGCGGGAAAGCGGCGCGGGCGGCAAGCCAGGTGCCCTTCACGTTGACGGCGAAGAGCCGGTCCCAATCCGCCTCCTCCACTTCGGTCGCGGGGCGCACCGGGCCGAGCAGGCCGGCCGCCGTCGCCAGAAGGCGGAGCGGGCCGAGGCTCGCAGCCTGAGTGACGGCCGCCTCGACATCGGCAGCCTTCGAGGCGTCGCCGACGAGCGTCAGCGCGCCGGGACATTGCGCCGCGGTTTCGGCGAGGCCGCCCGCGTCGCGGTCGAAGAGCATCAGCCGGGCGCCCTCGCGGGCGAGGCCGAGCGCGGTTTCGCGGCCGAGGCCGGAGGCGGCGCCGGTGACGAGGGCCACCTGATCGGTGAAGCGGTCGGGCCTCATGCCGCGAGCATCCGGGCGGCGACCTGCTCGCCGATCATCACGCAGGTGAAGTGTGTGTTGGCCCGGCAGTCGGCCGGCATGATGGAAGCATCGGCGACGCGGAGGCCCGCGATGCCCTTCACCCGTCCGTCCGGGTCGACGACGCCGCGCGGCTCCTCATAGGCGGTCATCTTGCAGGTGCCGGCGGCGTGCTGGATGTCGCCGGCCTGTTCCAGCAGCAACTGGTCCAGCGCGGCCTCGGGCAGCACGGCCGTCTCGGCCAGCGACAGCACGGTGTCGCCGAAGACGATGCGACCGGCGAGGCGCCGCGCGGCGGGATGGGCGACGAGGGCGGCGAGCCGCCCCACGGCATCGCGCATGCGGAGCATGTCGCGCGGGTCGGAGAGCATGTTTTCCTCCACGATGGGGTCGTCCTCCGGCCGCGGCGAGGCGAGGGTGACGGTGCCGCGCGAGAATGCCTCGAAGACGGCGGCGCCGATGCCGCCCAAGGGGTTCGGCCGCGCGCCCGGGGCGGCGACGCCGCGATGGTTGAAAGCAACGAGGATCATATCCCGCCGCCCGGCTCCGCCGAGGCCGCTGCTGTAAGTGACGCAGCAATTGGTGTGGCGCGTGTCCGGGTCCGTCGGCGCGTAGTCCGGGCGGAGGTCGATGCTGGCGCGGATGATCGGATGGTCCATCAGGTTGCGGCCCACCTCCGGCAGGTCCCGCACCACATCGATGCCCATCGCCTGCAACGCAGCGCCCGCACCGATGCCGGAGCGGAGCAGGATGGCCGGGCTGTGGATGGCGCCGGCGGAGAGCACCACCTCACGCGCCGGCAGGTCCACCCAGCCCTGGCCCGCGAGATGGACGCGGACGCCGGTGGCGCGGCCATCCTCCACCAGCACCCGGTCCACCAGCGCCTCGCCGCGGATCTCGAGGTTGGGGCGGGTGCGGGCGGGCTCCAGGAAGGCCTCGTTGGCGGAGATGCGGCGGCCGTCGCGGCTGTTGATCGGGTAGCAAGAGACGCCCTCGCCCTCGGCGGCGTTGAGGTCGGGGTTCCAGGGATAGCCGCAAGCGAGCGCGGCCTCCTTCAGCGCCAAGTCCACCGGGCCCCAGCTTGCTTCTGGCGCGCGGTAGACCGGCAGCGGACCGCCGCGGCCGTGGCCGGGCAGTGGGTCGTCCTCGATGGCGTCGAAGACGGGTGCCACGGCGCGGGCCGACCAGCCCTCGCAGCCGGCCTCGGCCCAGGCGTCGAAGGCATCCGGCACGCCGCGGATGGCGATCTGGCCGTTGATGACGGAGCTGCCGCCGAGCGCCCGGCCGCGCCAGTAGAATTTCGGCGGCTGCGCGGCGGTGCGGCGGGAAAGCAGCTTCGGCCAGTGCCATTCCTGCTGCATGCCGGGGTCGTGGATCAGCGGGATGGGGTTGGGGCTCTTCACCGCCTGCGGCGCCTCGGCGGCACGCCAGTCGCGGCCGGCTTCCAGCAGCAGCACGCGGCGATGGGGATCGGTCGAAAGCCGGGCTGCCAGCGCCGCGCCCGCCGAGCCGGCGCCGACCACGATGACGTCATGCATGGGGAGGTCTCCAAGTCGCCGCCATGCTAGTGGCCGGGAGGGGGCTGGCAATGGGCGCGGCGCCAATCCTGCCCCGGCCAGTTGCGCGGGCGGCGGAGCCTCGGCATGAAGGCGGAACCCGCAACCCGCCTTCAGGGAGCGCCCTGCCTTTGCCCCGTATCCTCCGCCTCGCCGCCGCGCAGATGGGCCCCAAC
The DNA here is from genome assembly GCF_000745835.1 of Belnapia moabensis DSM 16746. Taxonomy (GTDB): domain Bacteria; phylum Pseudomonadota; class Alphaproteobacteria; order Acetobacterales; family Acetobacteraceae; genus Belnapia; species Belnapia moabensis. The sequence continues at coordinate 12,400 of NZ_JQKB01000016.1, forward strand.
CAGCGGGCCGACAGCCGCGAGGCCATCCTCGCCCGCATGATCGCCCTACTGGAGGGCGCGGCGCGGGAGGGGGCGCAGCTGGTCGTCTTCCCGGAGCTCGCCTTCACTACATTCTTCCCGCGCTGGCTGCTGGAAGGGGCGGAGCTCGACCAGTATTACGAGAGCGGGATGCCCAACCCGCAGGTGCAGCCACTCTTCGACCGGGCGCGGGCGCTCGGCATCGGCTTCTATGTCGGCTATGCGGAGCGGACGCCGGAGGGGCGGCGCTTCAACAGCGCCATCACCACCAAGCCGGATGGGACGATCCTCGCCAAATACCGCAAGGTGCACCTGCCGGGCTCGGTGGAGCCGCGCGCGGCCGACCGCTTTCAGCAGCTCGAGAAGCGCTACTTCGAATATGGCGATCTCGGCTTCCCCGCCTTCCGCGGCCCGGCCGATTGGGGCGCGCCGGTGATGGGGATGCTGGTCTGCAACGACCGCCGCTGGCCGGAGGCCTGGCGCGTCTACGGCTTGCAGGGCGTCGAGCTGATGGTGATGGGGTACAACTCCGCGGCCTATGACCCGAATGGCGGCAAGACGGAGGACGGGACGCTCCGCACCTTCCACTCCACCCTCGCCGCGCAGGCCAATGCCTATATGAACGCCACCTGGGCCGTCTCCGTCGCCAAGGCGGGGGATGAGGATGGCTCCGGCCTCATCGGCGGCTCTTGCATCATTGACCCGAACGGGCTGTTGGTGGCGCAGGCGAAGACGCTCGGTGACGAGCTGCTGGTCGCCGATTGCGACCTCGACCTCTGCCGCCAGGGCAAGGAGAAGATGTTCAACTTCGCCGCTCACCGGCGGCCGGAGCATTACCGCCGCATCGTCGACCAGGTGGGCGCCGAGCCGCCGGCCTGAGGCCGGGGGCCGGCTTGGCGGGCGGTGGCGTGGCGCGTAGCCTGCCGCCGTCAATCAATGGAGCGTCCGAAGGCCATGATCCACGTCCTCGCCATCATCACCGCGAAGCCCGGCATGCGGGAGCAGGTGCTGGCCGCCTTCCGCGCCAACATGCCGGCCGTCCATGCCGAGCAGGGCTGCATCGAGTACGGGCCCGCCATCGATGCGGAGGGCATGGGCGCCATCCAGACGCCGGTCGGGCCGGACAGCTTCGTCGTGATCGAGAAGTGGGAGAGCATCGAGGCGCTGAAGGCGCATGGCGCCGCGCCGCACATGAAGGAGTATGCGGCGAAGACCAAGGAGATGCTGGCAAGCCGCGTCATCCACGTCCTGACGCCGGCAGCTTAGAGCCCCGCGAAGCCTTCCGCGGCGACGCCGCGGAAGGGCATTCGGGCCTTAACGTTTGAGCGCGGCGAGCACCTCCTCCGTGTGCTCGCCGAGCTTCGGCGCGGGGCGGGTGGACCAGGGGCGGGCGCGGTCGATGTTGATCGGCAGGCCGAGCACCTTCACGCCACTCTCTGGCAGGGTCTGCACCATGTCGACGGCGGCGAATTGCTCGCTCGCCACCAACTCGCCGATGTCGTTGACCGGGGCGCAGGGCACGCCGACCGCCTCGAGTGATGCGATCCAGTGGTCGCGCGTGTTGCCGCGCAGCGCCTCGGCGACGAGCGGCAGCAGCTCGGTCTTGTGGCGGACGCGGCTGGCGCTGCGGGCGAAGCGCGGGTCCTCGGCCCATTCGGGATGGCCGAGCACCTTCGCCGCGCGGGCGAAGAGCCGGTCATTGCCGGCGGCGAGGCAGAGCGGGCGATCCGCCGTCTCGAAGACCTGGTAGGGCACGATGACGGCGGCGCCGGTGCCGTGGCGCGTCGGCACCTCGCCGGTCGCGATGTGCTGGTTGATCTGGCCCTCGACCCAGAAGGAGGCCGTCTCCAGCAGCGAGGTGTCGATCAGGCAGCCCTGGCCGGTCTTGTCGCGCTGGCGCAGGCCGGCGAGGGCGCCGACCGCGCAGAACAGGCCCGTCGCCTTGTCGTTGATGGAGGCGCCGCAGAAGGTCGGCGGATCCTGCGGCCGGCCGGTGACGCTCATCATGCCGCCGAAGGCCTGCAGCAGCGGGTCGAAGCCCGGGCGCAGCCGCATCGGCCCCTGGTAGCCAAAGGCCCAGATGGAGCAGTAGACGAGGCGCGGATGGCGCGCGAGCATCGCCTCCGGGCCGATGCCGATCTCGTCCACCACGCCGGGACGGAGATTCTGGATGAGGATGTCGGCGGTTTCGCAGAGCGCGTGCAGCGCCTCGATGTCCTCGGGCTTCTTCAGGTCGAGCACGACGCTGCGCTTGTTGCGGTTCTGGCTGAAGAAGTAGAGCGAGGTCTCGCCATCCGGCCCGAAGGGAGGGCCCCAGATGCGGGCATCGTCGCCGCCATCGGGCTTCTCGATCTTGATCACGTCGGCGCCGAGGTCGGCCAGGATCACGCCGGCCAGCGGCCCGGCCAGGGCCTGGCCCACCTCGATCACCCTGACGCCCTCCAATGGCAAGCTCATTCCTTGGACCTCCCTCGATAGGTGGCTAAGCATAGTCGGGGATGGCGGGCGGGGGTATCCTCGCCGGGAGGAAACGGCCAAGGGAACGGTGCCATGAGCCACGCGAATTCGCATTACGCCCCGGTGCGGGAGGACTGGCTGGCCCGCCATGTCGAGGAACCCCTCGATGCCGGGCTGCCGATCGTCGACCCGCATCATCACCTCTGGGACCGCGAGGGCTGGCGCTACCTGCTGCCCGAGCTGCTGGCCGACACCAACCAGGGCCACAATATCGTCGCCACTGTCTTCGTGCAGTGCCGCGCCATGCACCGAGCCGATGGGCCAGAGGCCTACAAGCCGGTCGGCGAGACGGAATTCGTCAACGGCGTCGCGGCGATGAGCGCCAGCGGCGGCTATGGCCCGACCAAGGTCTGCGCCGGCATCGTCGGCCATGTGAATCTGATGATTGGGGCCGAGGCGCGCGACGTGCTGCAGGCGCATATCCGCGCCGGCGGCGACCGCTTCCGCGGCATCCGCCATATCACCAGCTGGGACCCGGACCCGGAGGTGATGAACCCAGCCTATACGCCGCCGCGGGACATCTACTTCCGCGAGGATTTCCGCGCCGGCTTCGCGCAGCTCACGCCGCTCGGCCTCAGCTTCGACGCCTGGCTCTACCATCCCCAAATCCCGGACCTGACGGCGCTGGCCCGTGCCTTCCCGGAGACGCCGATCGTTCTCGACCATGTCGGAGGCCCGCTTGGGATCAAGGCCTATGCCGGCAAGCGGGATGCGATCTTCACCGAGTGGCGGGCGGCGATGGCCGAGCTCGCCACCTGCCCGAATGTCTCGGTCAAGCTCGGCGGGCTGGGGATGCGGATCAACGGCTTCGGCTTCGAGGACCGCGCCGAGCCGCCGGATTCCGACACGCTCGCCGCGGCGTGGAAGCCCTACATCCACAGCACTATCGAGCTCTTCGGGGCCGAGCGCTGCATGTTCGAGAGCAACTTCCCCGTGGACAAGGGCAGCTACAGCTACGGCGTCTTCTGGAACGCCTGCAAGAAGCTGGCCTCCGGCGCCTCCGCCGAGGAGCGTCAGGCGCTCTTCAGCGGGACGGCGAGCCGCTTCTACCGGCTCGCCTTGGCGTAGATGCCCATGGCGTTGTATGGCGCGTAGGGCGGGAAGGCGCCGATCGCCGCCATGTCCACCTCGATCAGCGAGGGGCCGGGGGTGGCGACGGCGCGTTCCACCACGCCGCCGAGTTCGGCGATGGAGGAGACCTTGAAGCCGGGCAGGCCGGCAACGGCGGCAAGTTGCTGGAAGTCCGGCCCCTGCAGATCGCCGAAGAACATCCGCCCGTCCTGCAAAGCGCCCTGGATGTGCTTGATGACGCCGTAGCCGCGGTCGTTCATCACCATGACGATGAGCTCCGCACGCTCCTGCACGGCGGTCCAGAGCTCGGTCTGGTTCAACGCGAAGCCGCCATCGCCGACCATGGCGATGGTCTTGCGGGTGCCTCCCGCCATCGCCGCGCCGATGCCGAGCGGCAGGCCGGGGCCGATGGCGGCGCTCACCGGATGCACCGCGTCGCGCGGACCATAGACCGGGAAGATGCGGTTGCCCCAGGAGGAGTTGCTGAGCGTCACGTCGCGGACGAAGAGCGCGTCGCGCGGCAGGGCGGCCCGCAGCGCGGCGGGGAATTCGGCATAGGGGCCGAGCGTCGTGCGGTATTCCTCCGTCGCGCGGCGACGCATCTCGCCGAAGTCGGCGGCGAAGGCCGGATCGACGCTCATGCGGCCGGCGAGGCGATCGGCGAGGCCCTGCATCACCAGCGCGGCGTCGCCGCAGAGGAACAGCTCGCTTGGATAGGTGCGGCCATTGGCGCGCGGGTCGATATCGGCCTGGACCAGCGTCTTCGGCAGCTTGAGCGAGAAATCCATCGTCTCGTGCCCGCGCAGGCGGCTGCCGACGACGAGCATGGCATCCACCGTGCCGTAGAATTCCTGCACGCGGGGCGATCCGTTGCCATGCATCCCGCCGAGGGTCATTGGATGGTCCTCGGGGACGATGCCGCGCCCGTTCCAGGAGGAGACAGCGCCGAAGCCGAGCTCCATCAGCCGCATCGCCGCCGCGCCCGCCTCCTTCGCGCCATTGCCGAGCCAGAGCATGGGTCGGCGCGCCCTGGCGAGGATGGCGGCCGCTTCGTCCAACGCCGCCGGGTCGGGCGGCAGGGCCGGCGGGATGGGGAGCGCCAGCCGGTCCAGCTCCGCCGGGCGGGGGATGGCGGTGCGCTGGATGTCGATCGGGATCTCGATGCTGACCGGGCCGCGCGGCGGCGTCAGGGCGAGGGTCGCGGCCCGCGTCAGCAGGCCGAGCGCCTCCTGCGCCGAGCGGATGCGGAATGCCGACTTGCAAACGGCGGCGAGCATCGCGGTCTGGCCCGGCAGGTCGTGCACCGTGCCCATGTCGCGGTCGATGTACTTCGTCGCGGTCTGGCCGGTGATGTGCAGCACGGGGCTGCCGGCGAACTGCGCCTCGGCGAGGCCGGGGACGGTGTTGGCGGCACCGGGCCCTGTCGAGGAGAAGATCACGCCGAGATGGCCGGAGGCGCGCGCATAGGCATCCGCCATGTGCCCGGCCCCCATCTCGCCGCGCGCCATGACGTAGCGGATGGCGTTGCGCCGACCGATTCCGTCCAGCATCGGGATGTTGTGGACGGAGACGATGCCGAAGCAGGTGGTGACGCCGATGCGGGCGAGGAATTCGGCGACCAGGTCGCCGACGGTGTAGGGGCTGTCCGCCATGTCTCTGCTTCCTCCGGGTTTGGAGGAAGTCTGCCAGCGATCAGGCGGGGAGGAAACGCAGTCCGCTCGCCCGCGCCCCGTTCACGGTGAAGCCGGCGACGCGGCCATCGGCGCCGCGCTCCGCCAGCGCATCGACCCAGCCCTGGAACAGCATGCCGGGCGTGCGGATGCGGAAGGCGTCGCCCGTGATCGCCTGTAGGGGCCAGGGGCCGGCGCTGGCGACCGGGCCGCGTACGCACACGGCGAGGCCGCCTTCCTCCGGCGCGATGGTCCAGGCCGCCCCCAGCTCCTCGCAGTGCCAGGTGCCGGTGAGCCCCTCGGGCAGGCTGGCCTCGGCCGGGGCGCGGCGGAAGCGGGTGAGGGTGCCGGCATCGGTCTCGAGGGTAAGGCTGTCGCCCTCCGGCAGGCCGACGGTGAAGGGGAAGACGCCGCGCATGGCGGCGAGGCGGCCATCCCCGGTCGGCGCGAGGGGGAAGGGGACGCCGTGCTGCGTCGCCACTGGCCCCTCGGCGAATTCCACCGTCGTGCCGCTTTCCGGCGCGACCCAACGGCCGAAAAGGCCATCGAGGCGGGGCATGGGCGGGACGGCGTGGAAGCCGGGCATGCCCTCCAGCGCCGCGTCGAGCAGGCGGTGGGCGAGGGCATGGGTATCGATCCCGCCATGGTTGGCGATGGCGATCACCGTCATCTCCCGCTCCGGCACGCGGAGGAAGCAGGTCTTGTAGCCGGGCCAGAGGCCGCCGTGGTTCACGGTGCGGAGGCCGCGATAGCTCGTCACCTCCAGCCCGCGGGCGTAGAGGTTCGGCTTTCCGTTGGCGAAAGGCTGCTGCTCCACCAGCGTCTCGGCGAGGCCCGGGACGCGGTGGATGGTGAAGTTGCGGTCCCACAGCGCCAGATCCTCGACGCAGGAGACGAGGCCGCCCTCGCCACCGAGGGGGAAGCCGTGCTGGGCGCGGCGGAAGCTCTCGCCTTGCGGCAGGTAGCCGGTGGCGAGGCCAGGCACGACCTCGGCGATGCTCGGCGTGTGGCGGGTGCGGGTCATGCCGAACGGGGTGAAGATGCGGCGGGCGAGGAAGTCGTCCAAGGACTCGCCGCTCACCCGCTCGACGATGCGGCCGAGCAGGAGGAAGCCGGTGTTGGAATAGCGGAAGCGGGTGCCGGGGGCGAAGTTGAGGCTCCGTTGCCGGCCGATGGCGGCCAGCAGGTCCTCGGTGTGGCAAGGGTGGGAGAGGTCGGCGCCGCCGAAGCGCATCAGCTCCAGCATGTCGCGCAGACCGGAGACGTTGTGCATCAGCTGGTCAATGGTGATGCGGGCGCCGAACTCCGGCAGTTCGGGCAGGTGGTCGTGGACGGAATCCTCGACCGAGAGCCGGCCCTCAACCGCCAGCAGCAGGATGGCGGCGCAGGTGAACTGCTTGCTAACCGAGGCGACGCGGAAGCAGGTCCCCGGCCCGATCGGCACGCCCAATTCGAGGCTGGCGAGGCCGGCGCTCTCATGCAGCACCAGCGCACCTTGGCAAACCAGACCGAGCGTCGCGCCGGGCGAGCCGGGCCGATCCCAGGGGGCCAGCAGGCGGCGGGCCTGGCGGCGGAGCGCGAGGTCGTCGAGCCCGGCCATCAGTGCAGCCTCGGCGGCTTGAGGAAGCTGCGCCGGTCGATGGAGGCGATGGTGAGGTCGCGCGGCATCGCGTCCCGCGCGATGCTCACCGGCACCCGCGCCCCGGCCGAGCCGCAGGCCCAGACCGCGCGCCAGAAGCCGGCGAGGTCGGAGACGCGCTGGCCACCGACGGAGACGAGGCGGTCGCCCTCCATGAGCCCCGCCTTCTGCGCCGGCCCGTTGCGGGCGGTGGCGGAGACCAGCACGCCCTCCTCGTCCTCGCCGGCATAGAGGCCGAGCCAGGGCCGCGCCGGGCGGTTGGGGCGGCCGTAATTCAGCAGGTCGTCCAGCACCGGGGGCAGCAGGCTGGCGGGGACGACCATGTTGAGGTCCACCCGGCGCCCCTTGCCGTCCTGCTGCTGCATGACGAGGGAGCCGATACCCATCAGCCTGCCGTCGCCGCCGATCAGCCCGGCACCGCCCCAGGAGGGGTGGGCAGGGGCGGTGAACAGCGCCTCGTCCAGCATGTATTCCCAATAGCCGGCGAATTCCTGCCGGGCGGCGATGGTGCAGCGCAGCGCGTGCTTGCGGCCGCCGGCGCTGGCCAGCACGCAGACATCGCCCGGTTGCGGCGCGTCGCCGGCCTCCATCGGCAGGGCGGGCAGGGCCAGCTTGCCGAGTGCCTGGATCAGGCCGAAGCCCGTCTCGAAATCATGGGCGAGGGCATGGCCGGGGATGGCGCGCCCGTCATGCGTCGTGAGCCAGATGCTCTCAGCCTCGGTGACGATGTAGCCGATGGTGGCGATCAGCCCGTCCGGCCGGATGACGACGCCGCTGCCGACCCGCTCCGTCCCCAGGCTCTGCGCGGTGAAGGCATCCGGCGGGACCAGCGCCTTCACCCCGACGACGGATTGCAGCGCCACGTCCAGATCGAAGGCGTGATCGGTCGGGTCCGGCTGCAATTCCGGCGGGATCTCCCATTCGCTGGATGCCATGCATGCCTTCCGTTCCGGTGGGGGTGGTGTTCTCGGGGTCAATATCGGCGGTCGAGGGCACTTCGCCAACGCGGGAGATGCGATCCGCGGCAATCGGATGACAATCGCCAGTGTGGGTGTTATATTATAACAATGATGCTCGCCCCCCGCCGTGCCCTCCTCGCCCTGCCTGCCCTCCTGCTGCCGGGGAAGGGCCGTGCGCAGGCGCGACCAGACGGGCGGCCCGTGGTGGTCGCCTCCTTCTCCATCCTCGGCGACATGGTCAGGCAACTGGTCGGGGATGCGGTGGAGCTGCGGGTGCTGGCCGGGCCGGAGACGGATGCCCATGTCTTCCAGCCCAGGCCCTCGGAGGCACGGGCGATCGAGGGGGCGGCGCTCGTCATCCGCAACGGGCTGGGTTTCGAGCCCTGGCTGGACCGGCTGCTGCGGAGCACGGGCTATCGCGGGCCGTTGGTGACGACGAGCGAGGGTATCACGGCACGCGGCACCGATCCGCATGCCTGGCAGGACGTGGCGCGGGGGCGGGCCTATGCGGCGGCGATCGCGCTCGGGCTCGGCCGGGTGCTACCGGCGGGGGCGGTACGCGCCGAGGCCTATGACGCGCGGCTGGCGGCGCTCGATGCCTGGGTGCTGGGCGAAGTCGCGCGCGTGCCGCCGGAGCGGCGCGTCGTCGTCACCAGCCATGAGGCCTTCGACTATTTCGCCGCTCGTTACGGCGTGCGGGTCCTGGCGCCGCAGGGCATCGCGCCCAATGCCCAGCCCTCGGCGGCGCAAGTGGCGGCGCTGATCCGGCAGATCCGGGCGGAGCGGGTCTCCGCCGTCTTCATCGAGGGACGGGGTAGCCAGGCGGTGATGGAGCGGCTGGCGCGGGATGCGGGGATCGCGGTGCGGGGGCGGCTCTATGCCGATACCCTCTCGGCGCCGGATGGGCCGGCGCCGACCTATGAGGCGATGATGCGGCATAATCTCGGCCTGCTGGTCCCCGCCATGCTGGGGGCAACCGCGCCCTGAGTCCGGGCGTATCGGCCTGCATGGATTTGCCGCCCGACTGGATCGACCCGCCCGACCTCGCCACCGCCCGCGCGGCGCAGATGGCCCTCGCCGCCCGGGTGGTGACCGAGGATGCGCTGGGCCCGGTGCGGCTGATCGGCGGGGTCGATATCAGCAATACCCGCTTCGATCCTGAGAACCTGGTCTTCGCCGCCGTGGTGGTGCTGAACTGGCCGGGGCTCGAGGTGGTGGCGAGCGCCTCCGCGGTGCGGCGGGCGACGATGCCCTATATCCCCGGCTTCCTCGGCTTCCGCGAGGTGCCGGCGCTGCTGGAGGCCTGGGCGAAGCTCGGCGAGCGGCCCGACCTGGTGCTGGTCGATGGGCATGGGGTGGCGCATCCGCGGGGGCTCGGCATCGCCTCGCATCTCGGGGTGGTGCTCGATGTGCCGAGCATCGGTGTCGCCAAGTCGCCCCTGGTCGGGCGGCCGGAGGGCGAGCTGGGCGCGGAGCCCGGCGCCGCAGTGCCGCTGGCCTGGAAAGGGCGGGCGCTCGGCACGGTGCTGCGGACGCGGTGTCGGTCCAACCCGCTCTATATCTCGCCGGGGCACCGGGTTTCGCCGACGGCGGCCGTCGAGTGGGTGCAGCGCTGCGGGACCGGCTACCGGCTGCCGGAGCCGACGCGGCAGGCGCATCTGGCGGCCAATGTCGCGCGGCGGGCGCATGGGGTCGTCAAGCCGGAAGGGCCGGAGTAAACCGCGACCCATGCATCGTCTCTGGATTGCCCTTGGCGCCGTCGCCGGGCTCACTGCCGTCGGCCTGGCGGCCTGGGCTGCGCATGGGGCGCCCACAAGGCTCGACCCGGCGCGGCTCGGCATGCTGGCGAACGGCATCCAGATGCAGGGTTGGCATGCGCTGGCCCTATTGGCGACGGGGCTCTGGGCGGAGCGGCGCGGTGGGGTGCTGGTGCAGCTTGCCGGGGCGGGCTTCGCGCTCGGGCTGATCCTGTTCTGCGGCGGGGTCTATGCCGTGGCGATCGGCGGAGTCTCGCTCGGGGCGGTGGCGCCGGTTGGGGGCATGACGCTGATGGCGGCCTGGGCGCTGCTCGGCCTCTCGGCGCTGGTACGGCGATGATCGGGGCGGCCTATCTCGCAGCCGAGGGCTTCGAGGCGGAGCTGGCCGAGGAGTTGCGCCTGGCCGGAGGGAGCATCAGCGCCTGGCACGGGCGCCTCGCCCTGTCGCCGGAGCCGCCGCGGAGCCTGGCCTGGGCGCTCGAGGCCTGGACGGCGCCGGAGGAGGTGCCGGCGCCTTCGGTGAAGGCGGCGGCGGATGCGCTGCGGGCGATCCAGCGGAATTGGGCGCTCTATGCCCATGGCCAGCATCGGCGGGCGGCGCTGATCGCCGAGCGGTTGCCGCCGGTGAAGGCGAGGCCGCTGCACTTCCCCGAGCCGGCGCCGGCCGCGCATCTTGGCGCCTGGACCTTGCTGGCACCAGACCGTCTGCTGCTGAGTGCGACCAAGACCAGTCCCTTCGTCAACGGCGCCGTGCAGTTCGTCGAGGACCGGGAGGGGCCGCCGAGCCGGGCCTATCTCAAGCTTTGGGAGGCGCTGACGCGGGCCGGTCGTTGGCCTTTGCCGGGGGAAAGCTGCCTCGACCTCGGCGCCTCGCCCGGCGGGTGGACCTGGGCGCTGGCGCAGCTTGGTGCTCAGGTGATTGCGGTGGACAAGGCGCCGCTCGACCCGGCGGTCGCGGCACTGCCGGGCGTCTCCATGCGGCAGGAGAGCGCCTTCGGCCTCGACCCGCGGCAGATGACGCCGGTCGATTGGCTGTTCAGCGATGTCATCTGCTATCCGCAGCGTCTGCTCGCCCTGGTGCGGCGCTGGCTGGAGGCGGGGCGGGTGCGGAATATCTGCTGCACCATCAAGTTCCAGGGCGAGACGGACCATGCGGCGGCGGCCGAATTCGCGGCCATTCCCGGGGCGATGGTTTTCCACGGCGCGCGCAACAAGCATGAGCTGATGGTGGTGCGGCTCGACTGAGTTGGCACGGCGGATGCTGTGCAGCCCGGCGCTGCGGACCGGCATAGGGCCGGGGGCAGCGGAGGCAGGACGGCCATGCAGGTCTCAAGCGCGGGCAGTGGCGGCAACACGGCCTTGATCCAGCAGATGTTCAGCCGCGCCGACAAGGACCGCGACGGCAGCATCTCACTCAATGAGTTCCAGGCCTTTGCCAGACCGGCAGCTTCTGCCGGGACGAGGGCAATGGATGCCGTCTTCAAGGCCCTTGATACCGATGGCGACGGCAAGCTCGGCGCCGCCGAGATGGCCAAGGTCAGGCCGCACCACCATCATGGCGGGAGCCGGCCGGTCATGGGGGTGGATGGCCTGTCGGCGCTGCTTGGCGCGCAGGAGGGCGGCCAGGCCGCGGCCGGTGGTGGAATCGAAGGCGTCATGGCGCGGATGCTGCAGGCCTATGGCGGCAAGGTGGCCGCCTGATCGCGCCCCGCATGCCGGGGCCAGGACCGGAAGACCCGCCGTGGCCCCGCATTCCCTGGCGCTGAGGCTGGACCTCTTGCCGCCCGGCGTTACGATGCCGCGCATCGGACCTGCCGGGGATACCTGCCATGCGCGCCTTATTCGTCGATGCCAACCCGTCGCTTGCGGCGGTGACCGAGCGGCTGCTGCGCCCGGGCGATCCGGAGGTGGTCATCCACCGCGACCCGGACATCAAGGCCGAGGACCTGCCGCGGCTCCTGGCCGGCTATGAGATCGCCATCGACGACCATACGCCCTTCCCGACCGATATCGTGAAGCAGTGCCCGTCGCTGAAGCACATCGTCTTCCTCGGCACCGGCGCGCGCAGCTACATGAATCCGGAGGAGCTGGAGGCGCTCGGCGTCACCGTCCATATCATCAAGGGCTATGGCGATACCGCGGTGGCCGAGATGGCCTTCGCCCTGATGTGGGACGCAGCACGGAAGACTGCGCATATGGATGGCGCCATCCGCGCCGGCGGCTGGCCGCGGGTGGTGGGGACGCAGCTGACTGGCAAGACGGTCGGCCTGATCGGCGTGGGCGGGATCGGCGCCGAGATGGCGCGGCTCTGCGCCGGAATCGGGATGAAGGTTATTGCCTGGAACCGCTCAGCCAAGGCAGTGCCAGGGGTGGAGTTCGTGGACCTTGACCGGCTGCTGGCGGAGAGCGACGTGGTGTCGCTGCACCTGCTGCTGAATGACGAGACGCGCGGTTTCCTCTCCAGCGAGCGGCTGGCGAAGATGAAGCCGGGGGCGATCCTGGTGAACACCGCCCGCGGGGCCATCGTCGATGAACTGGCCCTGGCTTCGGCGCTTGAGGCCGGGCATCTGGGCCATGCGGGCCTTGATGTCTTCACTGAGGAGCCGCTGCCGGCGGGCCATCCGCTGACCCGCCTGGAGAATGCGACGCTCACCTCCCACGCCGCCTTCCGGACGCCGGAGGCGAGCGACAACCTGATCGGGGCTGCGCTCGACCATTGCCGCCGGATCCTGGCAGAAGGGAAGTAACCCCTAAAGCCAGAGGAAGGCGCTGGAGTCCAGATCGGCGAGGTTCACGCCGGTCAGGACCATCTTCATGTCGGCCGTGCCGTCGCCGCCGAGATCGATGGACAGGACCTTGGTCGTGTCGTCGAACCGGGCCTGCGTCGACCCGCTTGCAGTCATTGCGGCGGAGCCAAGGAAGGAGAAGGCGCCCGTCAGCATTCCGGTGAAGACCAGCAGATCGTTCGCCGGGTTGAAGTCCGTGATCGTGTCGCCGGCTATGATTGGCGAGTCGTTGACCGCGCCGAAGGTGAAGCGGTCCACCCCGGCACCGCCCGTCAACACATCATTGCCAAGTCCGCCGCTGATCTGATCGCCGCCACCGCCGCCGACCAGCGTATCGTTTCCGTCGCCGCCCGTGATCCGGGTGGAGACGGAGCCGGTGACTGTGATGGCGTCGGCACCGCTGCCGCCGGTGATGACCTCGGTATTGGTGACGGTGACCGTATTGGCGCCGTTGGCGAGCACCAAGCGGTCCGTCCCTGCGCCAAGATCGATGCTGGATCCCGAGATTGCAGCATTGAAGCTAATAATGTCGGCGCCTGTGCCGCCTGTGATGGTCTCGGCGCCGGAGACGGTGAGGGTGTTGGCGCCGCTGGCCAGGGTGAGGGTGTCGGTGCCGGCGCCGAGGCTGATGGTGGCGCCGGAGATGGCGGCGCCGAGGGTGACGTCGTCGTCGCCGGTGCCGCCGGTGACGGTCTCGACGCCGGTGACGGTGACGGTGTTGGCGCCGTGGGCGAGGGTGAGGCTGTCGGCGCCGGCGCCGAGGCTGACGGTGGCGCCGGAGATGGCGGCGGCGAAGGTGATGGCGTCGGCGCCGGTGCCGCCTGTGACGGTCTCGACGTTGCCGAGGGTGAGGGCGTTGGCGCCGCTGGCGAGGATGAGGCTGTCGGCGCCGGCGCCGAGGTTGATGCTGCCGCTGGTCTGGGCGTCGGTCAGGGTGACGTCGTCGTCGCCGGCGCCGCCGGTGACGGCCTCGACGGCGCCGATGCGCAGGGTGTTGCCGCCATCGGCCAGGGTGAGGCTGTCGGTGCCGGCGCCGAGCCTGACGGTGGTGCCGGAGACGGCGGCGGAGAGGGTGATGGTGTCGGCGGCGGAGCCGCCGGTGATGGTCTCGATGTCGGCGCCGAGGGTGAGGGTGTTGGCGCCGGCGCCGGAGAGGACGAGGCTGTCGGTGCCGCTGCCGAGGGTGATGGTGGCGCCGGAGACGGCGGCGCCGAGGGTGACGGCATCGGCGCCTGTGCCGCCTGTGATGGTCTCGGCGCCGGAGACGGTGAGGGTGTTGGCGCCGCTGGCCAGGGTGAGGGTGTCGGTGCCGGCGCCGAGGCTGATGGTGGCGCCGGAGATGGCGGCGCCGAGGGTGACGTCGTCGTCGCCGGTGCCGCCAATGATGGTCTCTACATTGGATACGGTCAGCGTATAGCCACCGTTACCTAGGGTCAGCCGGTCCGCGCCGGCGCCAAGATTGACCGTGCCTCCGGAAATCGCGCCGGTCACCGTGACGATGTCATTGCCAGTTCCACCCGTCAGGCTGTCGAAGCTGCTGAGGGTGATGATATTGGCGGAGTCTCCAAGCGTGACCGTGCCGGACATGGGCTGATTCCTGCGTTCTGATTGCAGAGATCGGCATCTTGCCGACGGCGAGACCCTTTGGGCCGATGCAGCGGTATAATGGGCTACTGGTAACTTTCCGCTTAACGTCCGGGGAGCCGTTCGGCGATTTCTGCGACTACGCTTGCCCAATTACCCGGAGCGGGCTGACGCCAGAGCCGCAGGCTTTCGTACCAGGCGCAGCTTTCGCCTTGCTGACCCCAGCGCCAATCCGGCGCGAAGGGCAGCAGCAACCAGCACGGCAACCCAAGCGCGCCGGCAAGATGGGCCACCGCGGTATCGACGGCGACCAGCATGTCGAGCTGCGCCAGGGCCGCCGTCGTCTCTGCGAAATCGGTCAGAGTAGGTGCGAGGTCGACCAACCGACTGCCGAAGCCTGTCGAAGTGATATCTGCGGCACGAGGCCCGACCTGCAGCGACACCCACCGCAGATCGTCCCGCTTCAGCAGCGGCGCCAGCAGGCCGAGCGGGACAGAGCGATTTCGGTCATTCGAGTGGCATGGATTGCCGGCCCAGACCAAGCCGATCAGGGGGGCCTCGCCCTGCAGCCTTGTGGCCCAGCGCGCCGCTCGTTCAGGTTCCGCGAAAAGGTATTGCTGAGCGGGAGAGGGCGTCGGGTCGTCAAGCAGGTGCGGCATGCTCAGCAGCGGCGCATGGGCTGCATGGGGCGGCAGCGAGGTGCCAGTAGGCAATACGAGATCAGCGCCGGGCAAATTGTGCAGCAATGGAAGGAGAGGCCGCTGGACTTCCAGCACCAGTCGGCCGACGCGCCTGCGCGCAGCTTGAATATAGCGCAGGAATTGGATCGTATCGCCCAGGCCTTGTTCCCAATGCAGCAGCAGCGTGCCGTCCATCGGGTCGCCGTCCCAGACCGGGCTGTCGAAACGCCGACGTGGAGAGAGGAAGCCAGGCGCCCGCCAACGCCATTCATGTTCGCTCCAACCCGCTGCCCAGCGGCCCATCAGCATCAGCAGCAGCGAGCGGTTGTAACGAAGATTGGCATGATCCGGTGCGAGCGCGATGGCATGGTCCAGCAGCGGCAGCGCCGCGTCGAGCCGGCCGGCGGCTTGCAGGGTGGTGCCGAGGTTGTTCAGGGTTTCCACCGCATAGGGTTTTACGGCCAATGCCTCGCGATAGGCGGCTTCGGCACCGGCCAGGTCGCCGCGGGCTTGGCAGGCGCGGCCGAGGCCGTGCCAGCGCTCCCAGCCCGGGCGCAGGGCAGCGGCCCGGTGGAGATGCAGGAAGGCCTCGTCCACCTCACCCTGATCGAGCAGCAGCCGGCCCAGATTCCAGCTGGCATCGGCATGCTCCGGAACGGCGGCGATGGCCTGGCGGTAGCGGCGCAGCGCTGCCGCCTGCGCCCCCTGTTGACGGAGCAGCACGCCGGCATTGTTCGCCGCATCGGCTGCACCAGGATCCTGCGCCAGAACCCGGTCGTAGAGGGAGAGCGCATCGGCCGCGCGCCCGGCGGCGGCGAGGCGATGCGCCTCCGCCAGCAGTGGCCCGGTCATGCTGCGACGGGACGCAGATCGACCTGCCAATCCGCCGAGCGGACCGGCGGCAGGCCGTTCACGGTGAAGCCGGGCGGCGCCGCCAGCAGGTTCACCGCGACGATGTTGCGGAAGAACTCCACCGGTCTGCCGTAGAAATTGCCCGTCTGCACATAGGGCACAACATGCCAGTAGGGCGCATAGCCGAGCGCGGCCACCTCCTCGAGCAGCGCTGGCACGCCCTCCTTCAGCTCGGCTTCAAGATAAAGCAGCGGGCGATGACGAGCGATGGTCTCACGGGCGCCGCGCAGCACATGCGCCTCCATCCCCTCCACATCAGCCTTGATGAGGCGGCAAGCGGGAAGATTGAGGCCATCCACCGTCATCACCGGAACCAGCACGCCGCGGGCCGCATCCGCTGCATCATCGCGCCGGTTGGGGTCGAGCGCCACGCTGCCGAAGCTGTGACGTGCGTTCGGGTCCATCCGTGGCACCTCGATGGTGCCAAGCGCTTCGCCCACCGCGGCGTTCCAGCATTCAAGCTGGTCGAGCTCGTTGAGCGCCGCATTGGCGACGAGGTTGCGATAGACATGCGGCTGCGGCTCGAAGGCATGCACCCAGCCGCGCGGGCCGACCTGCCGCGCCATGGCAACGGAGAGGCTGCCGATATTGGCGCCGGCATCCACCGCCACATCGCCCGGCCGCAACAGGCGGGCGAAGAGCGCCACCTCATGCTCGGCATACTCACCATAGGTGTCGAGCAGCCGGCCGACATTGGTGTCCTGGCTGTTGAACAGCATCAACCCCTGGCGGCAGGATTTCAGCCGAGTGCGGCCGATGGGCGGGATCAGGCTGCGGTCGGCCGCACCATGCAACATCGGCGCTGGCATGGCCTCCGACCGGCGGCGCAGTACCAACTCGATCGCGCATTCGGCGACCGGGCCCATGGTCTGGTCGCCAGGCACATCCGGGCGGAAGAAGTCACGCACCACCTGGATGCGCTCCAGTTCCACCAGCCCGCCGACTTCACGGACGAGATCGACGATGTTCACCGATTTCGGCGCCCAACTCTCGGCCTTGAAGGTGGTGAAGCTCCATTTGTGGTCGGCATTGGCACGGCTCGGCCAGTGGCCGCGCTCGTACATGTCCTCGTCGGGGATGGTGATGACGAGATGGCCGCCCGGCTTCGTCACCCGGATCCAATGGCCGAGCGCAACCCGCGGATCGACCATATGCTCCAGGCAGTGGCTGGCATGGACCAGGTCGAAGCTGGCATCGGCGAGGCCCGCCAGGTACTGCGCGTCCCCATCCGGCATGTCCCATTCGCGGACGCTCTTCAGCAGCGGGAAGGCGCCGATATGGCGCGAGAGCCCGTCCGGCCCGGCGCCGATATCGAGAGCGTCGCCGACTATGTAGCGGATGAGGAACGCAGCATCGGCGATGCGACGCTTGGCCGCCTTGGATTGCTCATGCATGGGGCTACTCCGCGGCCAGGGCCGGAAAGGGGGCGAGTTGGGCGAGATCGGCGGCAAGGGCCGAAAGCGGGGCCGACCAGTCGCCCGGCCGCGCCTGGCGCAGCAGGCGGCCGGAGGGGTACCAAGGCGTGTCTTCCCAGCCGAGCATCCAGCGCCAGTCCGGCGCGAAGGGCAGCAGCAGGCGGAAGGGCCGGCCGAGCGCGCCAGCGAGATGCACGACCGAAGTATCGACCGAGACCAGGAGGTCGAGCCGCGCCAGCGCCGCCGCCGTCTCGCCGAAATCGGTCAGCTGGGGGGAAAGGTCCTCGATCTGCGGCTCGAGGCCGAGCCTGGCGATATCCGCTGCCCTCGGCCTGGCCTGAAGCCCGTAGAAGCGCAGCCCCGGCATGGCCAGCAACGGGGCGAGGGCGGCCAGGCCGATCGAGCGGTTGGCGTCGTTCTTATGCGTCGGCCGCCCGGCCCAGACGAGGCCGATCCGCGGCGGGCCGCCATCGCTTGGCAACCGCCCGCTCCAGCGCGCCAAGGCCTCGACGGGCGGGGCGAGATAGGGTGAGGGGAGTACCGTCTCCGGCAGGGTGGCGAAGGCGCGAGGCAGGCTGAGCAGCGGGCAATGCAGGTCGAAGCCCGGCAGCGGCGTGCCGGCGGCGATGACCTCCACTGGCAGGCCGGCGGCCAGGGGCAGCAGCGGCGCGGGCAGTTCCAGCAGCACATGGGAGCCGCGGGCGGCGACCAGCGGCAGGTAGCGCAGCATCATGATGCTGTCGCCGAAGCCCTGCTCGGCATGCAACAGCAGGGTGCGGCCCTCGATCGCCTCGCCGCCCCAAAGAGGCTGGGTGAAGCCGCGCGGCCGGGCAGGGAAGCCGGGAACGCGCCAGCGCCATTCCGCCCCGTCCCAGCCCGATGCCCAGTCGCCGGACAGCAGGTCGGTGACGGCGAGGTTCCATCGCGTCTCAGCATGGTCCGGGGCGATGGCCAGGGCAGCGCGATAGGCCGCCCGCGCCTCATCCAGGCGGTTCTGCCCACGGAGCGCCCAGCCAAGGTTGGAATGCGCCAGGGCATGGTGCGGGTCGAGCGAGAGGGCGTGGCGCAGCGCCGCCTCGGCCTCCTCCGCCTGATTGAGCATGAGCAGAGCGGTGGCGAGGCTGTGCCAGGCCTCCGGTTGATCCGGCGCCAGGCCGGTGGCGCGGCGCAAGGGCGCCAGCGCCGCCTCGGCCTGGCCGCGATGCTGCAGGGCAAGACCGAGATTGGCCCAGCCGACCCACCAGCCCGGTGCGGCATCGGTGGCCGCGGCGAATTCCGCCTCGGCTTCCGCGGCCAGCCCGCGGTCCAGCAGGACGCCGCCAATGCCGGTGCGAACGGGAGCGAGGCCGGGGGCGAGGACGCGAGCACGGCAAAGGGCGGCCATCGCCTCGCCCGGCCGACCGAGGGCTTGGAGGGCAAGGCCGGCGCCGGCCCAGGCTGCGGCATCTTCCGGCACGAGGGCCGTAGCGTGATCGAAAAGGGAGAGTGCCCGGCGATGATCCCCGGCGGCCGCGCAGCGGCTGGCCATGGCGATCAGCCCGGCGGGATCCCGCGCGGGCACCGGCGGCAATGGCTTTTCCATATCCGCTCCTGCGCCGGCGCGCCGGGGAGCGGTATGCCCCAGGATCGTGCCGGACCGTATCCGGCTGCGACCCTAGGGTACCGAAAGCTTAGGAAGCGTTAAGCCGTTCCTTGGGCGTTCCCGCCTCAGCGGATGTAGAAGCCGAAGCCGGGCGGGGGCGGCGGAGGGGCGTAGTAGCGCGGCGGCGGCGCGTAATAGACGGGCGGCGGCGGCCGATAATAGACCGGCGGCGGAGGCGGCGCGTAATAGCGCGGAGGCGGCGGGCCCCAGTAGCGTGGCGGCGGCGGGCGATAATGGCCATAACCATGGCCATGCGGGCGGCCATACCAGTAAGGTTGCGCCTCGCCCGGCGAGGGTGCGAGCGCCAGTCCGGCGACGAGACCGGCCAGGGCGAGAATGGTCAGTCGAAGGGCGCGCATCGCAGCCGATCCTCCTTGCATGCAGGGAGAATAGCGCCCCGCTTGCGGCGGAAACGCGGCAACTGCGCGGTACCACCGGGGCCGCGGATCACTCCGCCGCGAAGACCCGGTCGAATATGGTGCGCACATGGGCGAAGTCGCGCGTCGGGTCCATGGCCGCGTCCAGCTCCGCCCCGTCCATCACCGCCGCGACGCCTGGCTCGGCGAGCAGGTTGTCGCGGAACCGTCGGAAGTCCGGCCGGCCGAGCGCCCGCCAAGTGGCCATGGCGGCGGCCTGGACGGCAGAATAGGCGGCCTCGCGGCTCATCCCCGCCTGGGTCAGCGCCAGCAGTACCTTCTGCGAATGGACGACGCCGCCGAGGCTCTCCAGGTTCTCCGTCATCCGCTCGGGATAGACGGTCAGCTTCTCCATCATGCCCGTCAGCCGGACGAGGGCGAAGTCGAGGCCGATGGTGGCATCCGGGGCGATCACCCGCTCGACGCTGGAATGGCTGATGTCCCGCTCATGCCAGAGGGCGACATTCTCCATCGCCGGGACGACATGGCTGCGAACCAGCCGGGCGAGGCCGGTCAGGTTCTCCGACAGCACCGGGTTCCGCTTGTGCGGCATGGCGGAGGAGCCCTTCTGCCCGGCATGGAAGAACTCCTCGGCCTCGCGCACCTCGCTGCGCTGGAGGTGGCGCACCTCGGTCGCCAGCCGCTCGATCGAGGAGGCGACGACGCCGAGGGCCGCGAAGAAGGCGGCATGCCGGTCGCGGGGGATGACCTGGGTGGAGACCGGCTCCACCGCGAGGCCGAGCTTCCCGGCGACATAGGCCTCGACCCGGGGATCGACGCTCGCGAAGGTGCCGACCGGGCCGCTGATGGCGCAGGTGGCGATCTCCGCGCGGGCGGAGACCAGCCGGTCACGGTTGCGGCGGAACTCGGCGTAATACCCGGCCAGCTTCAGCCCGAAGGTGGTCGGCTCGGCATGGATGCCGTGGCTGCGGCCGATGGTGGGAGTGAATTGGTGCTCGAAGGCACGCGCCTTCAGCGCCGCCAGCAGCGCGTCGAGATCGGCGATCAGCAGGTCTGCCGCCCGGGTCATCTGAACGGCGAGGCAGGTGTCCAGCACGTCGGAACTGGTCATGCCCTGGTGCATGAAGCGCGCCTCCGGCCCGATTCCCTCGCCCATCCAGGTGAGGAAGGCGATGACGTCATGGCGGGTGACACGCTCGATGGCGTCGATCGCCTCCACCTCGGCCGGGCCGATCGAGGCGGCGCGGGGCGCGCCCTTCTCGCGGATGACCCGGGCGGCCTCCTCCGGGATGGTGCCAAGCTGGGCCATGGCCTCGGCAGCCAGCGCCTCGATCTCGAACCAGATGCGGAAGCGCTCTTCCGGCGACCAGATCGCGGCCATCTGCGGGCGGGTATAGCGGGGGACCATCCGGGCCTCGGGCGTCAGGAGTGGGGAGGGGGGTTTGAACCGCACGGAGGCGGATGGCAAGACCGACAGCTTGTTGCTGATTGGGCTTGCACAAAGATTGCTTGATATTTATCTGCGGCCGGCTTCCACAAGGAACCTTCTTCCATGCCCGAATGGCTCGTCCCGCTCGCCCAGGTGCTGTTCATCGACCTCGTCCTGGCTGGCGACAATGCCATCGTCGTCGGCATGGCCGCGGCCGGGTTGCCGGCGGAGCAGCGGCGGAAGGCAATTCTCTGGGGCATCGCCGCGGCGACGGTGATGCGCATCGGCTTCGCCGCCATCACCGCACAACTTCTTGCCATCGTTGGCATTACCCTGGCGGGCGGCGTGCTGCTGCTCTGGGTCTGCTGGAAGATGTTCCGCGAACTCCGCTCGCATCACGAGGTCCCGTCCGAGGCGGCGCTCGCCGAGGCCGAGGTCACGGCGCCGCCGAACAAGACGCTCGGGCAGGCCATCCTCCAGATCCTGATCGCCGATGTGTCGATGAGCCTCGACAACGTCCTCGCCGTGGCCGGGGCGGCCAAGGAGCACACCTGGGTGCTCGTTTTCGGCCTCGCCATCTCGGTGGTGCTGATGGGGGTGGCGGCGACGCTCATCGCGAACCTGCTGAACAAGCACCGCTGGATTGCCTGGGTGGGTCTCGCCGTCATCCTTTACGTGGCGGTGGACATGATCTGGGAAGGGACGCATCAGGTCGCCGGTCAGGTGCCCGGGGCCTATGCCTACCTGCTGCTGCCGCTCGGCTATCTCGCCTTGCCGCATGTCTTCCCGGCTTGGATCTGGGCGGCGGCGACGGCGCTGCAGGTCATCGTGGTCGCCGCCCTGGCAACGGCGACGGTGACGTTGCTGCGCCGGGCCGCCGACCGGGATTGATGAAAAATTGGCAATGTAATGAGCTACTTGGCGCCCGGTCGTATGCCGGGCGCCGACTTCACAGGCTGGAATCGCTCCCCTAGGGTGCGCCGCGCCGGAAGCCCGGCCGTTGTCGCCATCGTCACCCGGCCGGAGCCCGCCGCATGGATTCGTCGTCTATCGCCGAGAGTTGGAATTGGCTGCTGCTGGGGCAGATCCTCGGCGTCAACATCATCCTCTCGGGCGACAATGCGGTGCTCATCGCCCTCGCCGCCGCCGGCCTGCCGGCCGAGCAGCGCGGCAAGGCTATCATGTTCGGCATGGTGCTGGCGGTGGTGCTCCGCATCTTCCTCAGCCTCGCCGCGGTCTGGCTGCTTGCGGTGCCGGGCCTGTTGCTCGTGGGCGGGCTGGTGCTGCTGTGGATCGCCTACAGCTTCTTCAAGGAGCTTCGGAACGAGGACAAGGCCGATGCCGAGGGAGCTCACGCCCCGCAAGAGACCAAGACCATGGCCACGGCGCTGCGCCAGATCGTCATCGCCGATGTCTCGATGAGCCTCGACAACGTCCTTGCCGTGGCCGGAGCCGCAGTCGGCAACATGCCGATGCTGATCGTCGGCCTCATCATCTCCATCCTGCTGATGGGTGTTGCGGCGACGCTGATCTCGAAGCTGCTCGAGCGCTACCGCTGGATCGCCTATCTCGGAGTCGCACTGATCGTCTGGATCGGCGTCAGGATGGTCTACGAGGATGCGCACCGGCTGGTGGGGATGTACGGCGCCGGCCATGCGGCGCTGGAGCGAAGCCCCGCCCTGGTCCACCAGCGGGAAGGTTGAGGGGTGAGGCCCGGCCGGGCGGCCATCGCGGCCGCGCTGCTGCTGGCCGGCTGCCAGATGCCGGCCCAACCCCCCGCCAGCACGGCGGCCGCTCCCGTTGACCTGGCTGCTCGCCTGCCGGAGGAGGCAGCCGGCTTCCTCCGCGGTGCCACCACTTCGCTGCCGCGCGGCGAGGCCGGGCGTGAGATCGGCTATCGCACGCCGGGCCTGATCGCCGCCGGTGCCACGGTGGAGCTCTACCGCCAGCCCGGTGTGACGCTGCCCGAGGGCGCCGGCAGCGCCGATGCCGAGGCGGCCTTCAACGAACTGGTGCAGGAGGCGCTGCGCCCCGTGCCGCCCCGCCGGATGCGGGAGGAGGGGCGCTTCACCCTGCCCTCCCGAGGGCCCGCCCTGCTGCGCTGCGCCGAGATATCCGGCTCCTACGGGCGAGAGCGGGTGCAGGGTCTGGTCTGCGCCGGCGCGATGGGCGGCGGGGTGCTGCGGCTGCGAGTGGCGATGCCGCGGCGGGAGCCGCCTCCGGCCGATGCCCGTGCCTTTGCCTCGGCCATCCTCGCCGCGCTGCGTACCCCGTGACTTCGGCGCCCCGGCGCCCTACCTGCGGGAGATGAGCAGCCCCGACCCGATGCGTGTCTTCGACCGCCGCCTAGTGCGCCTCCGTCGCGACCGGGCCGCCGCCACCGTCGCCCAGGTGGCGCCGGTGCTGGAGGAGGCGGCCGACCGGCTGCTCGACCGGCTGGACGATATCACCCGCCGCTTCACCCGAGCGCTCGACCTCGGCGGGCGTGGGGCGGTGGCGCCGCGGCTGCGGGCACGGGGCATCCCCTTCGTCGTCTCGATGGACCTCTCGGCGCGCATGGCGGCCGGGGCGGGTGGCCTACCGTTGGCCGGTGACGAGGAGGTGCTGCCCTTCGCGCCGGAAAGCTTCGACCTGATCGTCGCCAACCTCTCGCTGCATTGGGTGAATGACCTGCCGGGGGCGCTGGTGCAGATTCGCCGGGCGTTGCGGCCGGATGGGCTGTTCCTCGCATCCTTGCCGGGCCTCGGCACCCTGCAGGAGCTGCGCGAGGCGCTGGCCGGGGCGGAGAGCGCGTTGCGGGGCGGCCTCTCGCCGCGGGTCTCGCCCTTTCCCGAATTGCGTGACCTGGCGGGGCTGTTGCAGCGGGCCGGCTTCGCCCTGCCGGTGGCGGATGGGGAGACTTTGCCGCTCCGCTATCGGACGCCGCTCGGCCTGCTGCGGGACCTGCGCGCGGCGGGGGAGGCCAATGCCGTCCTTGCCCGTGACGGCCGAACCCCCCCCCGCGCCCTGCTGCCGATGGCGCTGGCCGGGCTGCCGCAGGAGCCGGAGGGCATCCCCGCCTCCTTCCGTCTGCTGATGATGACCGGCTGGGCGCCGCATGGGAGCCAGAGCCGGCCGGCTCGCCCCGGCAGCGCCAATGCCCGCCTTGCCGATGCGCTCGGCGTCGAGGAGCGCAGCGCGGGCGAGCGGGCCGGGGGCTGACCTCGCGCGTCCGCGACATGTCGTGGGCCTCGCAAGTATTGCGCCCGGGGCGCCCCGCGATCATCTTGGGCGCAACCGCCGAATGCAGAGACAGTCGAAGACCATGGACCAGCAGGGCGGCGACGCGCGCCGCATCACCCTTCATTCCGCCGATGACTTCGCGGGCATGCGGCGGGCCGGCCAGCTGGCCGCCGAGACTCTCGACCTCATCACCCCGCATGTCCGCCCGGGCGTGAGCACGGCGGAGCTGGACCGCATCTGCCACGAGCACATCCTGTCGAAGGGGGCCGTGCCGGCGCCGCTCGGCTATCGCGGCTATCCGAAGTCGATCTGCACCTCGATCAACCATGTGGTCTGCCACGGCATCCCCGGCGAGCGGGTGCTGATGGATGGCGATGTGGTGAATATCGACGTCACCGTCATCCTCGATGGCTGGCATGGCGACACCAGCCGGATGTATGTCGCCGGCACCGCCTCGACCAAGGCGCGGCTGCTGCTCGACGTCACCTATGAGTCGCTGATGCGCGGCATCGAGGTGGTGAAGCCAGGCGCGACGCTCGGCGATATCGGCTATGCCATCCAGAGCTTCGTCGAGCGCAACCGCTTCGCCGTGGTGCGGGACTTCTGCGGCCACGGCATCGGCCGGCGCTTCCACGAGCCGCCAAACGTGCTGCATTTCGGCCGCCCGGGCGAGGGACCGACGCTCCGCCCCGGCATGTTCTTCACCATCGAGCCGATGGTGAATGCCGGCCGGCCGGAGGTGAAGGTCCTCGACGATGGCTGGACGGCGGTGACGCGCGACCGCAGCCTTTCCGCTCAGTTCGAGCATATGGTCGGCGTCACCGAGACGGGGGTGGAGGTCTTCACCTATTCCCCGGCCGGGCTGCACAAACCGCCCTACGAGGTCTAGCCGCTTTTCGTTGGCGTGCCGCATCGTGTAGTCTGGCTCCGTTCTGGTGGGGCCAGCGATGTCGAGGGGCGGGAAAGCGAAGGGCTTCGCCGATATGGGGCTGATCGCCCTGCCGCTCGAGATGCCGGGGGCCGAGGCGCCGCCGGGCCATCTCGGCCATCGCGCCCGCATGCGCCAGCGCCTGCTCACCGCCGGGCCCGAGGCGCTCGCCGATTACGAGCTGCTGGAGATGGTGCTCTTCCTCGCCCTGCCGCGGCAGGACACCAAACCGATCGCCCGCGCGCTGATCGCCCGCTTCGGCAGCTTCGCCAATGTCATCGCCGCGCCGGCGGCCGAGCTTTGCCAGGTCGACGGGGTGAAGGAGGCCGGGGCCGCCGCGCTGAAGACCGTCCAGGCCGCCGCTCTTCGTCTGGTGCGGGCGGAGTTGCTGGACCGGCCGCTGCTGAACTCCTGGGAGCGGCTGCTCGAATACCTCGCCGCGAGCCTCGCCCGGGCGCGGGTGGAGGAGGTGCATGTGCTCTTCCTCGATGCCCGCAACCGGCTCATCGCCGATGAGGTGCAGGGCCGCGGCACCGTCAACCACGGCCCGCTCTATCCGCGCGAGGTGGTGCGGCGGGCGCTGGAGCTGCAGGCGACGGCGCTGATCCTGGTCCACAACCACCCCTCCGGCGATCCGACGCCGTCGCGCGCCGATCTGGAGATGACGGCGGAGGTGAAAGCCGCGGCTGCGGTTTTCGACATCCTCCTGCATGACCATCTGATCATCGGCAACGGGCGGCAGCTCTCCTTCCGGCGGGAGGGCCTGCTTGGGGCGTGAGCGAGGCGAAGCTGTTGTGATGTTGACCCGAACCGTTTGGCGGTCGCAGGCTCGCGCCATGCGAAAGCTCGTGCTGCCCGCTGCAATCTGCCTGATCGCCACCGGGTTCGGCCCGGCTTGGTCCCAGGGGAAGCCGCCGCCGCTCGGGGTGGAACCTGCTCCGGCCCCGGCAGCTCCCAGCGGCAAGCCTCCGCCGCTCGGCGCGGCCCCGCCCCAGGGGCCGGCCGTGGCTGCCGTGCCTGGTGGGAAGCCGCCGCCCTTGCCGCCGGGCAGCGGGCCCTTCGGTGTGGCGCCGGGCGGGCGGCGCGCGGTCTCCTCCGGCACCGGCTTCGTCGTCGCGCCCTCGCGCATCCTGACCAACCACCATGTGGCGCGGGAATGCTCGGAGATGCGCGTGCGCACCTCGACCGGGGCGGAACTCACCGCGCGCGTCGGGGCGACGGACGAGCAGCGGGACCTCGCGCTGCTGACCGTGCAGGGCGGTGACCCGGGCCCGGTTCTGGCCTTCCGCAGCGGGCCGGAGGTGCGGCGCGGCGAGGGGGTCGTCACCTACGGCTTCCCGCTGGCCGGCCTGCTCTCCTCCGGCCCGACGCTGACCACCGGCGAGGTTTCGGCGCTGGCCGGGCTGCGCGACAACCAGAGCCAGTACCAGATCAGCGCACCGGTGCAGCCGGGCAATTCCGGCGGGCCGCTGCTCGATCTCGGCGGCAATGTCATGGGCGTCGTCGTCTCCAAGCTGAACGCGCAGCGCATCGCCCAGAGCACGGGCGATATCCCGCAGAACGTCAATTTCGCGGTGAAGGGCAATGAGGCGGTGGATTTCCTGCGCCGGAACGGCATCCAGCCGCGCCTGGCGCCAACCAGCGGCTCTGCCCTCCGCGGCGCGGCCGAGGTCGGCGAAGTCGCGCATCCGTCGACCGTCTTCCTCCGCTGCATGCGGTGATGCCTCGGCCGCTTGCGCGTGCTAGGAATCGGCTCAGGCGGGGGCGTGCCGAAACGGTAGCCGGAAGGGACTTAAAATCCCTCGGGCGCGAGCCCGTGCGGGTTCGAATCCCGCCGCCCCTACCATCTTCACGACGCATTCTCCTGTCGGCGCTAACCTCCCCAGCGTAGATGCCGGCGCGAGAGGGGTTCGTCGATGCCTTCGGTCCGAGAGGTCGTACGAAGCGGTTGAACCGCCGCTTTGGGGTCTGTTGATCGTGCTTGGCTTCTGCATCCTGTCGCTCGCCGTCATCCTGGAGATGCGGGCGATCGCTGGGCTCAGGCGACCGAGGCGGCGTTGAACCTCAACCGCGCCGTCGGCCAGGACATCGCCCGGATCATCGGCGCGCTCGACCTGGCCTTGCGCGGTGTTGCCGAGCGATTGCGCTAGGACGAGGGCGCCTACCAGGAGGACATCCTCAACAACCCGATCTTTAAGCGTTCGACGACGGCACGGCATCTCGGCTCGGCCTTCGTGCTGAATGCGGCATCGCAACCGTCGGCGTCGGCTTCGTTGCAATGTAGCTCGCCTCTGCCGTGCTGCCTGCGGGCTGGGGTCCTGTTCGAAGCCGCCGACCGGGCCCCCTACCGGGCCAAGCAGGGCGGAGGGAACCGCGTCATGCGCACCTCTTGGGCCGGCCCGCTCGGTCCGGCCTCTGTCCTTGACCGGAGGTTGCCATCCTGTGCTGACCTTGGAATGCCTCATGCCGTTGGGCCTTACGGATGCGGATGTCCCTACCCGCACTGCCCCGGCCGGCCCTCGATGAAATCAAGCAGGCAGGGCGCGTAGCGATCGGTGAAGGTCGGCTCCGCTCCGCCGCCATGGCCGGCCAGCCCTGCCGGCCGGTCGAGGAAGAGCAGCCCCTTCACCCGCCGCGTCAGCGCCCTAAACAGCCGGGCGCGCGCCGCTGGGTCCGGGTCGTACTCATCGCCCTCGAAGGTGGCGACAGCGACGCGGGCTTCCTGGTTGCGGGCGCGCTCCAGCACCTCGCGCAGCTCCGCCACCGCCCAGCCCCAGGCCGGGCTGCCGCGCGGCCCATGCGCCGCCGGGGCGATGGCCACCACGCCATCGACCAGCCCCGGCTCGTCCAGCGCCTGCAAGGCGTTCCAGGCGCCGCGCGACTGCCCACCGACGACGATGCGCTGGTAGCCCTGTGCCCGCAGCGCCCGCAGGGCGCCGCGCAGCCAGCCGGCGGCGATCTCGGTCTCGTCAAGCATCGGGTCGCGGTCGAAGCGCAGCACATCCCAGCCGGCATTGTTGAAGACGCGGACATGCGGCTGCGGCTGGCTGCCGCGGCTGTCCTGTCCGCCGGCGGCGCGGCCATGCGCCCAGACATAGGCGCCGCGCGCCGCCCTTGCTCCCTGCCAGAGGAAGCGCCCATCCGGCACCAGCGCCCAGCCCGGCCCGCCCTGCATCGGCCGGGCCGGCGCTGCCGGGGCTGCCCCTTCCTGCCCCGGCCATACCACGGCGAGGTCCCGCGCATAGATCCGGCAGCCCTCGTCCCGCTTACCCTCGCCGACCCACTGCGCGCAGAGAGCGATGGCCCGCGCCTCGGTGGTAGCGAGGTCCAGCTGCGCTGCTGCCCAGCCCCAGGCGCCGCTCGGGCTGAGGGCGAAGGCGCGCGGCGTCGATTGCTGCAGGAACCGGACATAATCGGCATGGCCTTCGGTGCCGAGATGCGGCACCGCGCCGACATCCAGGACGGAGGCGGGTTCGGCGGCGGCAGGGGAGGCAAGGGCCAGCGTCAGGGCTAGCCACAAAAATATGTGATATCCCATGATTGTGATGAAACCATGAGCGCTGCCGCCAAATCAACATATTTGGTGTTGGTCAGCCCCGGCGCGGCACCACCAGCCGCGGCACGATTACCTGCACCGGCTCATCCCGCTGGTTGAGTGTGGTGCAGCGTGTCCGGAGCATCCCCTGACGCGGCTTCGACTGGCTCGGCCGTACTTCCAGCACCTCGATCTCCAGCCGCAGCTCATCACCCGGCCGGACCGGCCGCGGCCAGGCGAGTTCCTCCATCCCGCCGCCGATGATGCCGCCCACCGGGCGGAATTCGCTGCCGACCAGCAGCTTCATGGTGAGTGAGGCGGTGTGCCAGCCACTGGCCGCCAACCCACCGAACAGCGTGCCTTGCGCCGCCGCGTCATCGAGATGGAAGGGCTGCGGGTCGTACTCGCGCGCATAGGCGATGATCGCCTCCGCCGTCACCACGAGCCGGCCGGAGCGGAAGATCTGCCCCGGCGTGAAATCCTCGAGGTAAAGCTCCGCCATCGCCTCGCTCCTTCAGCTGCGGGCGGAGTTTGCCCTCGCCGCGAGCGCCAGCGCCAGCACCCCGCATCCGGCGACAGCGAAGGCGGCACGGTAGCCGATCACCGCCAGCCCCAGGCCGAAGGCGAGCGAGCCGACGCTCTGCCCGAGAAACAGGGCGAGCGCGAAGGCCCCGACCGCCGTGCCGCGCGCCTCCGGCAGCGCTTCCGTCGCCCGCGTCTGCAAGACGCCGTGGAACATGTAGAAGGCGAGGCCCAGCACCACCTGCAGCCCCGCCACCACCTCCCACCGTCCGGCGAGCGCCAGCATGCCAAGGCAGAGGCCGATCGCTGCACCGCCCAGCGTCAGCAGCCCACGCTCGCCGAAGCGCGCCAGCAGCGGCCGCGCCATCCGCGTATAGGCGAAGGCGCCGAGGCCGAAGCCAGCGACGATCAGCCCCGCCTCCGCCGCGTTGCGGCCGAAGCCCTCGATCAGGAAGGAGCCGGTGAAGGGAAAGGCGCCGCCGAACAGCAGGAACCCGTCGAAGAAGGCAAGGCCGATCAGCCATCGCCCAGAGGGTTTGCGGAGCAGCTCCAGATAGGCCCGCATGCCGCGCCCGCCGCCGCTCCCCTCCGGCCGCTGCCAGAGCGCCGGCCCCAACCGCCAGGCGAGCAGCCCGCCCACCGCCAGCGCCATCCCGCCCAGCAGCAGGAAGGGCAGGCGCCACCCCGCCGCCTCCGCCACAACGCCGCAGGCCGGGCCGGCGAGGAGCTGCGCCATCACCATCCCGGTAAGGAAGCGGCTGATCGCCACCTGCCGCTCCGCATAGGGCACCGCATCGGCGATATGCGCCATCAGCAGCGGAATGACGGCGCCGGCGAAGAACCCGCTCCAGGCCCGGAGCGCGATCAGCCCGGGCAGGGTCGTGGCGAAGCCGCTTGCCACCAGGCCGAGGCCGAAGAGCAGCACCGCGAAGCAGGCGATCCGCACCTTGCCCAATCGGTCGCCGAGCGGCCCGGCGACCAGCTGCACCAGCCCATAGGGCAGCACGAATCCCGCCACCACCGCGCTGGCATGGGAGACGCTGACATCGAAGGCCCGGGCGATGGCGGGCAGCAGCGGGTCCAGCATCCGCATGCCGGAGCCGGTGGTGAAGCCGGCAAGGGCCAGCAGGGCGATCGGGATGGCAGGTGGCATGTGGGGGCGATAGGGGCTCGGCCGCCGCGGCGCGTCAAGCGGCGGCGCTTCCGTTGACAGCGGCGCAACGGGCGCCGAGCCTGACAGGCGGGAGGGATCATGACGGATCGGACGACTTTACTCGGGCGCGGCTTCACCTGGCAGCAATTGCAGGTGGGACAACGCTTCCGCACCTTCGGCCGCACCGTCACCGAGCATGACTTGATGGGCTTCGTGGCCCTCACCGGCATGCAGGAGCCGCTCTTCGTCGATGCGACCCATGCCGGTGCGCTGGGGCCCCGCCCGGTGCCCGGGGCGCTGACTCATGCGCTGATCGAAGGGTTGGTGCTGCATGGCATGGCCCACGGCACCGGCCTCGCCCTGCTCGAGACCCATATCCGCCCGCTGGCGCCGGTGCGGGTCGGCGACACGATCCATGCCGAGATCGAGGTTACCGACATCCGCCCCACCAGCCGAGGCGGCCGCGCCGTGGTGCGGAGCGCCGTGCGCGTGCTGAACCAACGCGACGAGCCGGTGATGGACTACGATGCGACGCGACTGATCCGGGGAGAGGACGCAACATGATCCACCGCCGCCACCTGCTGGCGCTCGGCGCTACAAGCCTCGCCGCGCCGGCCATGGCGCAGGGCAGCTTCCCCGACCGGCCGGTGCGGCTCGTCGTCGCCTTCCCGCCCGGGGGGCCGACCGATGTCGTCGCCCGAATCCTTGCTGAGCGCATGGCGCGTGAGTTGGGCCAGGCGATCGTTGTCGAGAATCGCGGTGGCGCCAACGGCAACATCGCCGCCGAGGTCGTGGCGAAGGCGGAGCCGGATGGCTACACGCTGCTCTACAACACCTCCTCCATCGTCATCAGCCGGGCGCTCTACCGGCGCCTCAGCTACGACCTGCTGAAGGATTTTGCACCTGTCTCGCTGACCGCCGCCTCGCCGCTGGCGCTGGTGGTGAATCCGGCTGCGCCGCCGCGTACGCCTGCCGAGTTCGTCGCCTGGCTGCGCGCCAATCCAGGGAAGCTGAGCTATTCCTCCGGTGGCGTCGGCAACATATCGCACCTCGTCACCTTCCTGGTGCTGAACCATATCGGCGGCGAGGCGGTGCACGTCCCCTATCGCGGCACCGCCGCGGCGCTGACCGACACGGCGGCGGGCAACGTGCAGTTCACCTCCGACACGGTGGTGACGGCGCTGCCGGTGATCCAGGAGGGGCGGGTGCGCGCCATCGCCGTCTCCAGCGCCGAGCGCTCGCCGCTGCTGCCCGAGGTGCCGACCATGGGCGAGGCGGGGCTTACACCGCCCGGCTTCGATCTCGGCGCCTGGCAGGGCATCCTCGCCCCGGCGCGGACGCCGCCGGCAGCCATCACCCGGCTGAATGCGGCGATGGCCGTGACGCTTGCCGATGCGGATGTCCGCGCCCGGCTCGCCGCCCAGGGCGCCAAGCCGACCGGCGGCAGCGCGGCCGACTATGCCGCCTACATCCAGTCCGAGATCGGCCTCTGGACCAAGGTGGTGGCCGATAGTGGCGCGACGGCGGAATGAGCGGCGGCATCACCATCCGGCCGGTGGAGGAGGCTGATCTTCCGGCGCTCCCTAGCCTGCTGGCCCAGCTTGGCTACCCGATGGCGGCGGAGGAGGCGGCTCGCCGTCTTGCTGCCGTCCTCGCTGCGCCCGGCCATGCCGTGCTGGTCGCGGTGCGGGACGGGGCGGTGCTCGGCCTGATGCACCTCTTCCTGCGCCCGGCGCTCGAGAAGCCGCCTGAGGTTGTGGTGCAGGCGCTGGTGGTGGAGGCGGGGCTGCGCGGCTCCGGCCTCGGAGGACGGCTGCTGCGCGCCGCCGAGAACTGGGCGCGGGCGCAGGGCCAACCCTCCGTCTCGCTGCATTCCGGCGCACAGCGCGAGGTGGCGCACGCCTTCTACGTAGCACAGGGCTATGCGCGCGTCGGCGGCGCGGTGCTGTTCCGCAAGGCCGTCTAGGCGACGACGCGCCGGGCCCGCTCGCTCTCCGTTTTCAGCTGCCCACAGGCCGCCAGGATGTCCCGTCCGCGCGGCCGGCGGATCGGGCTGGAATAGCCGGCATCGTTGAGGATGGTGGCGAATTTTGCCGTCTGCTCGTAGGTGCTGGTCTGGTAGGGGCTGCCCGGCCAGGGGTTGAAGGGGATCAGGTTGATCTTGGCCGGAATGCCCTGGAGCAGCCGCACCAGCTCCCGCGCCTCGGCCTCGCTGTCGTTCACCCCGCGCAGCATGACGTATTCGAAGGTGATGCGCCGCGCATTGCTCGCGCCTGGATAGCGCCGGCAGGCATCGAGCAGCTCCTTGATCGGGTACTTGCGGTTCAGCGGCACGATCTCGTCGCGCAGCTCGTCCGTCACCGCATGCAGCGAGACGGCGAGGTTGACGCCGAGCTCCTGCCCGCAGCGGTCCATCATCGGCACGACGCCCGAGGTGCTCAGAGTGATGCGCCGACGCGAGAGGCCGATGCCCTCGCCATCCATGACGATGCGCAGCGCTTTCGCCGTGTTCTCGTAATTGTAGAGCGGCTCGCCCATGCCCATGACGACGATGGTCGAGAGCAGCCGCGGCTGATCGTCCTTCGGGCTCGGCCATTCGCCGTAGCTGTCGCGCGCCGCCATGAACTGGCCGACGATCTCGGCGGCGCCGAGGTTGCGCACCAGCTTCTGCGTCCCCGTGTGGCAGAAGCGGCAGGAAAGGGTGCATCCCACCTGTGTGCTGATGCAGACGGCGCCGCGGTCAGCATGGCGGTCGGGGATGTAGACAGTCTCCACCTCCTGCCCGTCGCGCCAGCGGAACAGCCATTTGCGCGTCTCGTCGGCGCTGGTCTGAACCGTCGCCGCCTCGGGCCGGCCGACGGTGAAGCGCTCGGCGAGCTTCGCCCGCATCGGTCCGGCAATGCTGGTCATGGCGGCGAAGTCGGTGACGCCCTGATGGTAGATCCAGTGCCAGAGCTGCTTCGCCCGGAACGGCTTCTCGCCGAGCGTTGCCAGCTCCGCCACCAGCTCCTCGCGCGAGAGGCCGACCAGCTCCCGCCGCCCGTCCGGCAGCGTGGCCTCGGGCGGGTTGAAAAGCGCGGACTTGGCGAGGATGCGCTCGCGCTCGGCGCTGGTAAGATCGCTCATCCACGGCCTCCCGACGGACATTCCTTGCTGATCGCCTCATAGGCAGCGGTGAAGCCGGCGAGGGGGAAGGTGTCGGAGGTAGTGCCCCGCCCGTTCGCCCCCGGACCGCGCAGCAGCATCTCCCGCCCGTTGCGCATCGCCCGGACCGTGGCGCTGCCATCCCGCGCCGCGGCGGTGGAGCCGGCGGTGTAGAAGGGCAGGTCCGTGCCGCCGATCACCGCCATCGCCTCGGCATTGCGCGGATAGGTGTAGCCGGCCGAGACCGTCACCGTATCCCGCCGCCCCGGCCGATGGGTCACCGTCAGCAGCACCCCCTGCCGGGTGGTGCGGGTGAAGGCGTAGCAGACCTTCTGCCCGCCCTCCGTGTAGGTCGCCGCAATCCAGGACTGGTAGTCGCCGAGCTTCTGCGGCCGCGCCTGTTGCGCATGAGCCGCCGGAGCGAGGGCAAGGGCGAGGAGGAGGCCGGAAAGCGCACGCATGCCGCTGGAAGCACCTATCAAAGCCGGACCAGCACGGCCGCGGGGGAGGCGGCGCCGGGTCGGCGGAGGTCGGATGAAGGTGGGGCCGCGGGGGAAGCGGTCTTGGTCGCTAGATAGGCCCGCTGTCGCGCCGCAGCAACCGGGCTGGTGCCCCGGCGCGCCCCGCCTTATGCAACCCGGCCATGACCGACGCTCCCGACCGGCACCTGGCCGCCCAGTACGAGGCCTTTCCCTACCCCGCCCGCGACCCGCGGGAGGAGGCGCGCCGCCTGATCGTCGGCAGCCCGAGCCACCTTCGAGAGATCGACCACTGGATCTTCGGCAGCCGGCGTCCGGCCTCCACCCCGCTGCGCGCCCTCTTCGCCGGTGGCGGTACAGGCGACGGAACGATCATGCTGGCGCAGCAGATGGCCTGGGCCGGCCGGCCCGGCGAGGTCACCTGGCTCGACCGTAGCACCGCCGCCCGCCGCATCGCGGAGGGCCGCGCCGCCGCGCGCAAGCTCGGCAATATCCGCTTCGAGAACGGCTCGCTGCTCGACCTGGGGGAGAGCGGCCTCGGCCCATTCGACTACGTCGATTGCTGCGGCGTGCTGCACCACCTGCCGGACCCGCTGGCCGGACTCCGTGCCCTGGTCTCCGTGCTGGCGCCGGGCGGCGGCATCGGGCTGATGGTCTATGCCCCGCATGGCCGCACCGGCGTCTACATGCTGCAGGACGCCCTCCGCCTGCTCGCGCCCGAGAGCGAAGCGCCCCCGGCCCGGATCGACATCGCCCGTCGGCTCTGGCGCCAGGTGCCGGAGACCGCCTGGCTGAAGCGCAACCCCTGGCTGACCGACCACATCTCGGGCGGCGATGCCGGGCTCTACGACCTGCTGCTGAATCCGCGCGACCGCGCCTACACCGTTCCCGACCTCGCCGCCCTCGTCGCCGCGGCGGGCCTCCGCATCGCCTGCTGGGTGGAGCCGGTGCGCTACGACCCGGATGCCTATCTGCCCGATCCCCGCCTCCGCGCCAGGACCGCCGCGATGACGCCAATCGAGCGCGCGGCGCTGGCCGAGGCCATCACGGGCAATATGGGCATCCACATCCTCTATTGCCGCCGCGCCGAGGAGCCGGAGCCGGAGCGCCTCTGGGAGGATCCGGATTCCGTCCCCACCCTCCGCGAGATGGATGGCGCGGCGCTGGCGAAGGGCCTGCCGCGCGACGGCACGTTACCTGTCACTTTCGACGGGCTCCGGGTGAACCTGCCGCTGCCGCGCCTTGCCGGAGCCATCCTGCAACGGGTCGATGGCCGCCGCAGCTTCGGCGCCATCGCCGACGAACTGGCGACGAACGGCGTCTCCCGCGAGGCCGTCTGGCGCGACCTCGCCGGCCTTCGCCGCAGCATGGAGGCGATGAACCGCCTGCTGATCGCTGCCCCGGCGTGAGGGCGGCGATCATCATCTTCGGCGCCGCCGTCCGCCCCGATGGCAGCGCCAGCCCGACGCTTCGCCGCCGCGTCGAGGCCGCCGCCCGCTTCGGCGCCCGGCTCGCGGACCCGCTCTACATCCCGACCGGCGCACAGGGCCGCTTCGGCCCCGCCGAGAGCCATGTCATGTCGGAACTGCTGCAATCTTTCGGCGTGCCCGCCGGCAGCATCGTCGAGGAGCCGACGGGGACCGATACGCTCTCCTCCGCGCTCGCCAGCGAGGTCCTGCTGCGCCGCCTCGGCCATGCCGGCCCGGTCTATGCCGCGACCAGCCGCTTCCATCTGCCGCGCTGCCTGCTGCTGCTACGGGTCATGGGCCTGCAGGCGCGCCCGGTGCCGATCGGCGGCTCCGCCGGGGCGGAGGGCTGGCGGCGCCGCTGGTACTGGCGCCTGCGCGAGGTACCGGCCATTCCTTACGACGCTGCCCTGGCGCTCTGGCACCGGCTGCGCGGGCGGTAGCTCGACAGCCCCGTCCCGCCTTGCCATCCTCCGCGTGCGGAGGAGAACCAAGAATGATCCAGCCTGTCGCAACCGCGGCGGCCTGGCGGCCGGCTGCGCTCGAAGCATCCGGCGCCTGGCTCCGCCGCCTCGCCCCCGCCGAGATCGAGGATCTGCGCAGCGCTTTCCGCCACCTCCAGGCGTTGGGTAAGCCGATGCTGGAGATTACCCGCGAGGACTTCCCCCTCGGCCCCTTCGGCGCCGTGCTGGCCGAGGCGGCGCGGGAGCTGGAGCGGGGCATCGGCTTCCGCACCCTGCGCGGCATTCCCGTCACCGACTACACCGCGGAGGAGGCGCGGCTGCTCTTCTGGGCGATCGGCACGCATCTCGGCGTCGCCCGGCCACAAGGCAAGGCGAGTCAGCTCATCTCCGACGTGCGCGATGCCGGCGGCACCTACCGGGGCCATGGCGGCCGTGGCTACAACACCAATGCCGAGCTCGACTTCCACACCGATGGCAGCGATGTCGTCGCCCTGCTGTGTCTCAAGACGGCGAGGAGCGGCGGCCTCAGCCGCCTCGCCAGCTCGGTCGCCATCCATGACGCGCTGCTGGCGGAACGCCCGGAGCTGGTCGAGACGCTCTACGGCCTCCTGCCCCATAGCCGACAGAAGGAGGAGGCCGCCGACGAGACGCCGACCTACATGGCGCCCGTCTACAGCCTGAAGGATGGCCATTTCGCCGCCCGCTACATCCGCAACCACATCCGCGCGACGCAACAGATCGAGGGCGAGCCGCGCCTGACCGAGCGGCAGCACGAGGCGCTCGACGCTATCCAGGAGATGGCGAGCAGCGATGCCTTCTGCTTCTCCATGTGGCTGGAGCCGGGCGACCTGCAGCTCGTCAACAACCACGTCCTCATCCACAGCCGCACCCATTACGAGGATTTCGAGGAGCCGGAGCGGAAGCGTCACCTGCTCCGGCTCTGGCTTGCCGTGCCGGAGGGCCGCCCGCTCTGCGACGCGATGCAGGAGGTCTACAAGAGTACAGCCCCCGGCAGCGTGCGCGGCGGCTTCAAGGGGCAGAACCTGCCGCCTGGCCTCGCCGCCTAGCAGGCCCGCGCCGCCGCCGCGCTCGGCATGCGCGACACCCCTTACTGAGGAGCAGGCCGATGACCGTCACGCGCCGCGCCGCCCTCGCCACCGCGTTGCTCGCGGGCAGCGCGCGGGCCCAGCCCGCCTGGCCGAGCCGCCCCGTCACCATCATCGTCCCCTATGCGCCGGGCGGCGGCACCGACATCTTCGCCCGCGCCCTCGCCGAGGGAATGCGTGACGGGCTCGGCCACCCCGTCGTCGTCGAGAACCGCGCCGGCGCCAATGGCGTGGTCGGCGCGGAGTTCGTGCAGCGCTCGCCGCCCGACGGCCACATGCTGATGATCGCAACCGGCGCGCATGTCATCAACCGTTACGCCATGCCGGCCATTCCCTTCGACCCGGTGAAGGATTTCGCGCCGATCTCGATGCTCTCCGGCTACCCGCTGGTGCTCGCCGCGCATGGCGGCCAGCCCTACAGCGACATCGCCGGCCTCATTGCCGCAGCGAAGGCGCGGCCCGGCAGCATCGCCTTCGGCTCCACCGAGGCGGCGACGAGCTACGCGGGCAACGCCTTCGCCCGCCAGGCCGGCATTCAGCTGATCGAGGTGCCCTATCGCGGCAGCGGACCGCAGTTGAACGACCTGGTCGCCGGCCACATCCTGCTCGCCACGACCAGCACCGTCGCCGTGCTCCAGCATGTGGCGAGCGGCGCGGTGAAGGTGCTCGCCGTCACATCGGCACGCCGCTCCGCCCTGCTGCCGCAGGTGCCGACGATGCAGGAGGCCGGGATGGCCGGCTACGAATTCAACGGCTGGTACGGCCTGTACGGCCCGCCCGCGCTGCCGCCGGCGCTGGCCGCACGCATCTTCGCCGCCGTGCAGGCTGCGCTGGCGAAGCCTGCCATCGGGCAGCGCCTGGCCGAACTCGGCGCCGATCTGGCGACGCTCGGCCCCACCGATTTCGCAGCCTTCCTCGAGCGCGACAACCGCCGCTGGGCCGAAGCCGCCGCCGCCGGGCTGATCACCACCGCCAACTGACCGATCCCTTACGCCGGACGAAACTCCTCCATCCCACGACTTCTCTACCCCAGCCCGCGCCATCGCATCCTCGGCGCGCAGAATGCGCCGCGGCGGGACCAGAACGCGGGCCTCCTGAACCCGCCGCCCACCGCTCACGGTACGCTGCCCAATCTCCGCTGCGCCTGTTCCGACGCGCATCGCTGCCTCGAACCAGGAATTGCATCTTCCAGACTTACGGCTTGCCGGTTTGGACACCCTGGCTGTTCGGACCCTGGATGGGACGCACGGATTTATTTCGGTGCCGGGCAGGGCCGCGATACAAGCTTCGGAGATGGTCCGAACCCGATCCCCCGGCTTCGATGCCGGCTTCGGCCGGCGCCATGCCGTTCTCGGGCGTTAACAAGATCACCGGCAGCCCATGCTCAGCTTCGGTGTATATCGCTGCTGCGCGGCATGTGGGTTGCCCTGGCCTAGCAGCCGGTGATGCGGCCGGAGGCGATGCAATCCTGGTAGCCCATGACGGACTGGATATGGGGAAAGAGGAAGTATCCGCCGACCAGCACGCCGACAATGAGAAGCAAGGCGATCAGGCCGATCAGGTCGGGGCGTGAGCGATTCGACAAGGCGGGGGTCCGGAGGGGAAAGGCGCCAACCTATCCTCTGCGGCTGGACCCTTCCAGGCTGGCCGCATAGGCTTGGCTGAGAACGATAAGCTTTCGAGGAACCGTCATGGCCCGTCATCGCTGGCCCCTGCCGCCCGGCGATGCGACCGCGGGCCCGCCACCCGTTGAGCCACCCATGCCCTGGGCGCTGCTGGCCGCGGCCTGTTTCGGCATGTTCGCCGCCTCCTCCAGCGGCACTACCCGGGCGCCCTTCCTGCTCGAGATGTCGCGCGACCTGGCGACGAGCCTGCCGCTGGTCGGCAACCTCATGGCCGTGACCTCGGTCGCCTGGGGCATCGCCTCGGTGCTGGCGGGGGCGGGGTCGGATCGATGGGGGCGGCGGCCCTTCCTCATCGGCGGGCCGGTGGCGCTGGCGCTCTGCCTGATGGGCGTGGCGGGGGCGGGAAGCTTCCTCTGGGTTGCGGTCTGGGGTGCATTGGCGGGCGGCTGCGCGGGCGCCTTCACCGGGGTGCTGATGGCCGAGGCATCTGCACGGGTGGTTGACCGGCAGCGCGGGCGGGCGCTCGGCTGGGTGATGGCGGGGCAGTCGCTGACGCTGCTGCTCGGCGTGCCGATGGCGGCCTGGATCGGCGCCTCGCTCGGCTGGCGCGGGGTGAACCAGGTGGTGGCCGGGGTGGCGCTGCTGGCGGGATTGGCGCTGTGGGTGACGACGCTGCGGCCGGCCCCGGGTGGGGGCGGCCTGCGCAAGGCGGGGACGGTGCGGGGCAAGGCGCTCACCGGGCCGGTGCTGCGGCTGCTGACGATGGGGGTGGCGGAGCGGATCTGCTACGGGCTCATCGCCGTCTATTTCGCCACCTTCCTGCAGTCGTCCTATGAGCTGTCGCTGGCCGGCGTGGTGGTGCCGCTGGCGGTCTTCGCCATTGGGAGCATCCTCGGCACGGTGCTTGGCGGGCAGCTGGCGGACCGGCTCGGCAACCGGCGGCTGACCTTCGCCGGGGCGATGTTCGGCTCGGCAGCGCTGGCCATCGCGCTGTTCGGCTGGCTGCCGGGGCTGGAGGGGTCGGTGGCGCTCGGCTTCGCCTATGTCTTCGTCAACGCCATCGCCCGGCCAAGTCTGATGGCGGCGCTGGCTGAGGTGCCGGAGGATGTGCGAGGGACTGTGCTCGGGCTGAACGTCACCTCGGCGAGCGTCGGATGGCTCGGCGCGGCGGCGCTTGGGAGCTGGATGATCGCCCAGCACGGCTTCGCCGGCTTCGGGCCGCTGGCGGCGGGGATCGGCATCTTCGGCGGGTTGCTGGCGGTGGTGGGGCGGCGCTAGGCCTTTTCCTTATCCGCCGCCCGCTTCTCGGCGATGACATCGGCCAGCGCCCGCAGTGCCTCGGGCACGCCCTCGCGCGTCGCGCCTGAGAGCAGCAGCACCGGACGGCCGACGGCGCGCTCCAGCGCCTTCAGCCGGCTGCTGCGGGCCTGCGGCGTCATGGCGTCGAGCTTGTTCAGCGCCACCAGCTCCGGCTTGTCGGCGAGGCCGTTGCCATAGCCTTCCAGCTCCTCGCGCACCGTGCGCCAGGCGCCGGCCGGGTCCGGCTGGCTGCCATCGACCAGATGCAGCAGCACGGCGCAGCGCTCGACATGGCCGAGGAAGCGGTCGCCGAGCCCGGCCCCCTCATGCGCGCCTTCGATCAGGCCGGGGATGTCGGCGAGGACGAATTCCTCCGAGGCGTTTAGACGGACAACACCGAGCTGCGGATGCAGCGTGGTGAAGGGGTAGTCGGCGATCTTCGGTCGGGCGGCGCTGACGGCGGCAAGGAAGGTCGATTTCCCGGCATTCGGCAGGCCGACCAGCCCGGCATCGGCAATCAGCTTGAGGCGCAGCCAGAGCCACTTCTCCTCACCCGGCCAGCCCTTGTCGGCACGGCGGGGTGCGCGGTTGGTGCTGGTCTTGTAGTGGGCGTTGCCGTGACCGCCATCGCCGCCGCGGGCGATCACCACGCGAGCGCCGGGCGTGTCGAGGTCGGCGAGCAATGTCTCCTTGTCCTCGGCGAGGATCTGGGTGCCGATCGGCACCTTGAGGACGACATCCTCGCTGCCGGCACCTGAGCGGTCCTGGCCGGCGCCGTTGCCGCCCTTGCGGGCCTTGAAATGCTGGGCGTAGCGGTAGTCGATCAGCGTGTTGAGACCATCGACCGCCTCGATGACGACATCGCCGCCGCGGCCACCATTGCCGCCGTCAGGCCCGCCGAACTCGATGTACTTCTCGCGGCGGAAGGCGATGACGCCGTCGCCGCCGTCACCGGCCTTCACCCAGACCTT
Organism: Belnapia moabensis DSM 16746; assembly: GCF_000745835.1. GTDB lineage: Bacteria > Pseudomonadota > Alphaproteobacteria > Acetobacterales > Acetobacteraceae > Belnapia > Belnapia moabensis. The sequence continues at coordinate 52,770 of NZ_JQKB01000016.1, forward strand.
GGCTTCGTCGAGGAATTTCATGGGGGATTGGACCCTTGGAAACAAAAAAGGGGGCCTCGCGGCCCCCTTCGCGTCACCGCTGGCGGTGAGGCTTATTCGGCCGCCTGGGCGACCGGCAGGACGGAGACGTGCACGCGACCTTCGGCCTTGCGCTCGAACTTCACCGTGCCGTCGACCATCGCATGCAGCGAATGGGTGCGGCCGACGCCGACATTGCGGCCCGGCAGCATCTTGGTGCCGCGCTGGGTGACGATGATGTTGCCGGCGCGGACAACCTGCCCGCCGAACAGCTTCACGCCGAGGCGCTTGCCGGCGCTATCGCGCCCGTTGCGGGAGGAGCCGCCCGCCTTCTTATGTGCCATGGAGAATTCTCCTTCTGCTTCAGGCCGCGGCGATGTCGGCGATGCGGAGGACCGTCAGATCCTGGCGATGGCCCCGCTTGCGGCGGCTGTTCTGCCGGCGGCGCTTCTTCAGGATCAGCACCTTCTCGCCGCGGGCGTGCTTCTCGACGGTCGCGGTGACGCTGGCGCCGGGGACGGTGGGAGCGCCGAGGGTCAGGCCGGCCTCGCCGCCGATAGCCAGCACGTCATGGAAGGTGACGGTGGCGCCGGGCTCGGCTTCGAGCTTCTCGACGGTGAGCACGGCGTTCGGCGTCACCCGGTACTGCTTTCCGCCGGTGCGGATCACTGCGAAGGTCATCGTGCGGCCTCAACTGGTCGCGCCAGGATCATAGGCCGGGGTCGGCGCTGCCCCGGGCAAGGGTTCGGTTATGGGATCGGCCAAAACAGGCCGCCGGCGGAGCCAGGGCGCCGCCGGGAGGCGAGGCATATAGACGGGACTTCCCCTCCGGTCAACCACGGAGGCCTATCCGGCGCGGGCGCGGAACAGCAAAGCGAGGCCGGACAGCGTCACCAGCCCGCCCGCCACATCGGCCCAGCCCAGCACCTCGCCGAGCAGCGCCCAGCCGAGCAGGGCGGCGACCGGTGGGGCGAGCAGCTGCAGGGCAGCGGCCGTCGCCGGCGGCAGGCGCTTCAGCATGGTGAAGTAGAGCGCGTAGCCGCCGATGCCGACCACCACCACGCCATAGGCAAGGGAGAAGAGGGCGACCGGGCTCGGCGCCCCGGGCAGGCGGGTCTCGACCAGGCTGGCGAGCAGGGTCAGCGCCAGCGCGGCGACCGCCGCCTGCACGGCATTGGCCGTCCAGGCATCCACCCGCCCGCGTGCCGGGGCAAAGATCAGGATGCCCGCCGCCTGGGAGAGCGCCCCGCCGAGCGCCAGCAGCACGCCATGCAGCTCGAACCCCGCCGCGCCGCGCCCGATGCCGAGCACGGCGACGCCGAGCCAGCCGAGGGCGAGCCCGGCCCAGGCCATCGCCGGGACACGGCGGCCGAGGAAGATCACCTCGCCGAGCGCCACGAAGAGCGGCGCAGTGGAGGAAAGCAGGGCGATCAGGCCGGAGGGCAGCGTCAGCGCGGAAAGCCAGGCCCCTGCGAGATAGCCGGCCGAGCCGAAGAGTCCCATCGCCCCGAGCCGCGCCCCGTCGCGCCGCCCGGGCCAGCGCAGCCCGCGCCAGGCGAGCACGCCGCCGAGCAACAGGGCGACCAGGCAGAAGCGGATGGCCAGCGCCCAGAGCGGCGGCCATTCCGGCACCAGTCCCTTGATGGCCGTGAAGGCCGAGGCCCAGATCAGGACGAAGAGCAGGCCGAGGCCGAAACCCGCCAAAGGAGTCACTCCGCCGGCAGGCTCCGCCGGGCGAGCGCGGCCTCGAGCGTGTTCTCGAGCAAGCAGGCGATGGTCATCGGCCCGACGCCGCCCGGCACCGGGGTGATGGCCGCGGCCCGCGGCAGCGCCTCGGCGAAGGCGACGTCGCCGACCAGCTTGCCATCGGCCCTGCGATTGATGCCGACATCGATGACGGTGGCGCCCTCGGCCACCCAGTCGCCTCGCACCAACTCCGCTTGTCCGACGGCGGCGACCAGGATTTCCGCCCGCCGGCACTCGCCCGGCAGGTCGCGGGTGCGGGAATGGACCACGGTGACGGTGCAGTCGGCGGCGAGCAGCAATTGCAGCATCGGCCGGCCGACGATCTGGCTGCGTCCGAGCACCACGGCGCGGGCGCCGGGCAGGGGCATGCCTGCCTCCCGCAGCAGGTGCATCACCCCCTTCGGCGTGCAGGGGACGAGGCCGGGCTGGCGGCTGGCCAGCCGCCCGGCACTGACCGGATGGAAGCCGTCCACATCCTTCGCCGGATCGACCGCGGCGATGACCGCATCAGCCCTGATCTGCGGCGGCAGCGGGAGCTGAACGAGGATGCCGTCCACCGCCGGGTCGGCATTCAGCCGGGCGACCAAGGCCAGCAGGTCGGATTCGCTGGTCGTCTCGGGCAGGTGGATGGTGGCGCTGTCGAAGCCGGCGGCGAGGGCTGCGCGGTCCTTGTTGCGGACATAGACGCCGCTCGCCGGGTCCTCACCGATGCGGACGACGCGCAGCCCGGGGCGGAAGGGCAGGGCCGCGATGCGCTCGGCGAGGCCGGCGCGCAGCCGCTCCGCCACGGCCTTGCCGTCGATGATCCGTGCCGTCATGCCCAATCCCTCACCCTTGCGGCCAGCGCCTCGGCGTCTCCCGTGACCTGCACCAGCTTCTCCCGCGCGGCCGGGCCCTGGAGGATGCTCACCGCCGAGGCGGGGAGGCCGAGCGCCGCGGCGAGGGCAGCGCAGACCGCGCGGTTCGCCCGCCCATCCTCCGCCGCCTCGGTGACGGCGAGGCGGAGCCGGGGCCCGTCCACTCCAGGCGCCAGCCCGCTGATGCCCGGCCGCCGTGCCCGGGGCTGCACCTTCACGCGGACGGTGATGCCATCCGGGCCCGGCCGCCACCAGCCATCGGTCAAAAATACATGCCGTTCAGGAAGAGCGAGCGGCGGATGGCGCCGAGCAGCATCTGACAGGCGGTGATCAGCAGCAGCACCACCAGCGGCGAGAGATCGACCGGTCCGAAATTCGGCAGCACGCGGCGGACGCGGCCGAAGAGCGGCTCCGTCACCCGGTAGAGGAAGTCGGCAATCATCCAGACGATGCGGTTGCGCGTGTCGAGCACGCCGAAATTGACCAGCAGCTGCACCACGACGGCAAGCATCACCGCCCACCACAACAGGTCCAGCACCGCGCCGGCCAGGTAGAACACCACATCCAGGAACATGCCGATGACCTTGTCTCGTTGGCGGGGTTTGGGCCGGAGCCGTGAACGCGGGCGCAACCTAATGACGGGTCCCGCTGCGGACAAGCGGGCTTGACTCAGGGGCCGCGCAAGGGCATCTAGCGCGCCCTGCGGGACCCCAAGCCCGCGGGTTGGTACGGGGCTGTAGCTCAGTTGGGAGAGCGCGTCGTTCGCAATGACGAGGTCAGCGGTTCGATCCCGCTCAGCTCCACCACCCGCCCTTCCGTGGCGCTCCTGGCCGAAGCCTTCCGCCGCAACCGCCACTGGGGTCTGCTGCCATCATGACATCACCGCCCGACTTCCGGCCGCTCCGCACGGAGCGTCTGGTCCTGCGCCCGCTGCGCCTCGAGGATGCGACGGCGCTGCACCGCCTGGTCAATGACTGGGAGGTGGCGAAGAACCTTGCCCGCGTGCGCTACCCCTATGAGCTGGCCCGCGCCGAGGAATGGATCCGCTCCACCTGGGCGCAGATCGAGGCCGGCGAGGCCTGGCACCTGGCAATCGTCGGCGAGGAGGAGGGCCCAGGGGGCCAGGTCGAGCGGTTGGTCGGCTGCGTCGCGCTGACGCTCGACACGGACCGCAAGGGGGCGGAACTCGGCTACTGGGTCGGACGGAAATTCTGGGGCCATGGCGTGGCGCCCGAGGCGGCCGCGGCGCTCTGCCGCTGGGCGCTGGAGACGCGGGAACTGCAGGCCATCCATGCCAGCGCGTTGAAGGACAATGCACGTTCCGCCGCCGTGCTGCAGCGGGTCGGGCTGCGGCCGGCAGGGGAGGCGATGCAGACCTTCCTCTCCCGCGGCGGGCCGATGCCGGTGCTGCTCTTCCGGGCGGAGCGGGAGGCGCTGCTGGCCTCTCCTGTCACCGAGGTTCCGCGGGCCGAGAAGCCGATCCTCCTTGTCGCCGCCGTCGCGCTGGTCGATCCGGATGGGCGGGTGCTGCTGGCGCGGCGGCCGGAGGGCAAGCCGCTCGCCGGGCTCTGGGAATTCCCCGGCGGCAAGGTGAAGCCGGGCGAGAGCCCCGAGGTGGCGCTAATCCGCGAGCTGAAGGAAGAGCTCGACATCGATGTCAGCGAGAGCTGCCTCGCGCCCTTCACCTTCGCCTCGCATGGCTACGAGGCCTTCCACCTGATGATGCCGCTCTATCTCTGCCGCAAATGGGACGGGGCGGTGCGGCCGGTGGAAGGCCAGGCGCTGGCCTGGGTGAAGCCGCGGCAGATGGGTGGCTATGCCATGCCGCCGGCGGACAAGCCGCTGGTGGCGATGCTGCAGGACTTCCTGTAGCCGCCAACGAAAAGGGGCGCCCGGAGGCGCCCCTTCCCATCTCGACGCCGATCGTCGCTGCTTAGCGCAGCACGATCTCGACGCGGCGGTTCTGCGGCTCGCGCACGCCATCCGCGGTCGGGACCAGCGGGCGGCTCTCGCCGAAGGCCGTCACGCTGATGTCGTTGCGGCTGACGCCCTGCGCCACCAGCTCGGCCGCGACCGCATCGGCGCGGCGCTGCGACAGGCGCTGGTTGTACTGCGGCGTGCCCGAACGGTCGGCGTGGCCGGCCACCTCGATGCGCGTCGCCTGCACGCGGCGGGAATTCTGCGCCGCCTCGCTGATGATTTCGCGGGCGCGGGTGGTGAGGTCCGCCCGATCCCAGTCGAAGAACACCAGATAGGTCCGCGCCGGAGCCGGAGCCTGGGCGGCCTGCGGCGGCGCGGCGACGACCGGCGGCGGGGCCGGCGGCGGCTGGAACAGCGCGTAGCGCAGGCCGAGCATGACCGAGTGGTTGTAGTTGTCGGACTCGATCTTGCCGGACTGCAGCCGGGCACCGGTCGCGGTGCTGACAGTGGTCGCCAGCTCGGGCTGCAGCGTGCCGAAGAAGCGGTATTCGGCGGTCAGCGACAGGCCGGTGACGCCAACCCAGGTGAGCGGCACAGCTGCGCCGACGATGCCCTGGAAGGCGAACTGGCCGTCGTCGCCATCGGCGCTGATGACCCGGTTGCCCGTGCCCACGCCACGGATGTTCTGCCAATCGGTCCAGGCATAGCCGGCGCCGATACCGACATACGGCTGCACGACGCTCTGGCCCAGGCCGAAATTGGCGAGGTCGAAGTCATAGAAGACGTTCGCCATCACGCCATAGGTGGTCTGGAAGCCACCGACGCGCGACACCGGAGCCAGGCCGAAGCCACGGATGCTGTCGATCTCGTTGCTGCGGTAGTTGCCTTCGATTTCAGCCCGGACACCATTGCCGAAGCCCCAGCCGAGGCTCACCACGCCGGTCCAGCCGACGTTGAAATTCGCCTTGCCGACATTGTTGAGGGTGGTGTTGGGCGCCAGCCCGAAGTTGCCGGGAACAGTCTCGCCGCTCAGGTCGAACTTCGAGGGATTGTTGATCCAGTTCGCACCGGCGCCGACGCCGATGTAGAGGCCGGTCACCGGCTGGGCGCTGGCCGTACCAATCGACGCCAGCAGGGGGGCCGAGACCAGGGCGGTGGCCAGCAGTGCCCGTTTCAGACTCATCCGTATTGCTCCAAGCAAGAGACACAACCCGCCGGGCACCGGCCATCCGGTTCGGCGCGGGGTGCGTTCCCTCGTCTGAAGAAAAAATTTGCGGTCTAGTTCACTGTCGAAAACGCGACCGGCAGGCTTGTGGCATCCAAGCCACAGTTAGGTTACATGGCGAAACAGGCCGTAGGACGCAGTATCCCGGAACGAAAAAAGGGGCGCCCGAGGGCGCCCCTTCCAATCTCCGTGAGGAGGAAGTGCTGCTTAGCGCAGCACGATCTCGACGCGGCGGTTCTGCGGCTCGCGCACACCGTCCGCGGTCGGGACCAGCGGGCGGCTCTCGCCGAAGGCGGTGACCATGATCTCGTTGCGGCTCACGCCCTGGCGAACCAACTCAGCGGCGACCGCATCGGCGCGGCGCTGCGACAGGCGCTGGTTGTACTGCGGGGTGCCCGAACGGTCGGCATGGCCAGCCACTTCGATGCGGGTGGACTGCACGCTGCGGGCGGCACCGGCGGCCTCGGAGATGATCTGCCGGGCGCGGTCGGTCAGGTCCGCCCGATCCCAGTCGAAGAAGACCAGGTAGGTACGAGCGACCGTCGGCGCCGGGGCGACCGGCGGGGCGGCCACGACCGGCGGCGGGGCGACCGGCGCATTGAAGGCGTAGCGAATGCCGACCAGCGCGCTGTGGTTGTAGTTGGTCGGCTTGTAGCTGCCGCCCGGGGCGCCGACGACGCTGGTGCGGTCAACATTCAGCGACGGCTCGAGCGTGCCGTAGAAGCGGTACTCGGCAGTCAGGGCGAGGCCCGGAACCGGAAGGTTGAAGGCAGCGCCGGCGATGCCCTGGTAGGCGAAGCGGCCGTCGGTGTCCTCGATCCGGTAGCGGCTGCCGCCCGGGCCGGCGATGTTCGCCTTGTCCACATCGACCCAGCCATAGCCGACGCCGACGCCGAGATACGGGACGATCGGCAGGCCGAGGTTGAAGTCATAAAGGACATTGGCCATCGCCGCGTAGTTGCGGAGGTAGCCGCCGTTGCCGCGCACCGCACCGCCGTTGGAGGTGATGTTGCGGATGTCGTTGGTGCGGTAGCTGCCCTCGATCTCGGCGCGGAGACCGTTGCCGAAGCCCCAGCCGATCGAGGCGAGGCCGACGGCGCCGACATCGTCGAACTTCGTCCTAACGCCGTTGTTGTTCGAATCCTGGTGGAAGTTCAGACCACCGCCGGCGCCGATGTAGAGGCCGGAGACCGGCTGCGCCTGCGCGGCGACCGGCAACGCCAGCACCGTCGCGGCCAGGAGGGCCTTCCTGAGGGTCATCGAAATCTCTCCTCGGTTCACAAAACGCCTGTGTCGCGACGCCTACCGTGAATGTGAGACGGCGACAGCGCTGCGTTCAGGGAACCTAGCACCGCCAGCGTGAACCTGCATCGGGGGCCTAACCATTTCCGCATCGATGTGGCAAAGACGCCACAGCGGATGATGGCAAATACGTCACAGCCCCTTCAGGGCAGCCGCGTCATCGAGGGTGGAAAGGCTGCCGAAGGGCAGCAACCTGTTGGCATGGCCTAGTTTCCGGCCCGGCCGGGCTTCGGACTTGCCGTACCAATGGGGCACCACGCCTGGCTCGCGCAACAGGGCGGGCCAATGGGCCATGCCATCAGGCCCGACCAGGTTCTTCATGACAACGTCGTGATGGCGCGTGGTTGCGGCCAGCGGCAGGCCGGCGACGGCGCGGACATGCTGCTCGAACTGGCTGGCGGCACAGCCATCCATCGTCCAATGGCCCGAATTATGAGGCCGTGGGGCGATCTCGTTGCCCAGCAGACGGCCATTGGGCAGGACGAAGAGCTCCAGCGCGAGGACACCGACCAGGCCGAGCGAATCGGCGACCCGCATGGCATGGCCACGGGCCGCCTCGGCGACCGGCAGGCGCGCCGGGGCGAAGCTGAGGTCGAGGATGTGGTCGCGGTGCCGATTCTCCACCGCGTCGTAGACCTCGGCCGAGCCATCCTCGCCGCGGGCGGCGATGGCCGAGACCTCGGCGACGAAAGGGACGAAGGCCTCAAGGATCAGCGGCTTCGGCGCAAGGCGGGCGAAGGCGGAAGCGGCATCCTCCGGGCGGCGGATCACCGCCTGGCCGCGGCCGTCATAGCCGAGCCGCGTGGTTTTCAGCACGGCGGGAAGGCCGATCTCGGACATGGCGGCGGCGAGTCCCGCCTCGTCTTCCACTGCGCGCCAGGGGGCGACGGGAACGCCGGCGCGTTCGAGGAAGGCCTTCTCCGCGAGCCGGTCCTGGCAGATGCGCAGCACCTCGACGCCCGGCCGGCAGGGAGCGAGGGGGGCGAGGGTGGCGAGCGTCCCAGCCGGGACGTTCTCGAACTCGAAGGTGACGACATCGACCGCGGCGGCGAAGCGGGCCAAGGCCGCTTCGTCCTCATAAGGGGCGACGGTGCAGTCGGCGGCGACCTGCATGCCGGGGCTCTCCGCCTCCGGCGCATAGACATGGCAGCGATAGCCGAGCTGCGCCGCAGCCATGGCGGACATCCGTCCGAGCTGCCCGCCGCCGAGGATGCCGATGGTGCTGCCCGGCGGCAGCGGCGCGGTCATGCCGGCTCCTCCGGAACGCCCTCGGTCTGCGCCGCGCGCCAGGCATCGAGCCGGGCGGCGAGGGCCGGGTCGGAGAGGGCGAGGATGGCGGCGGCCATCAGCCCGGCATTGATGGCGCCTGCCTTGCCGATGGCGAGCGTCCCGACCGGAATGCCGCCCGGCATCTGGACGATGGAGAGAAGGCTGTCCATGCCCTTCAGCGCATGGCTCTCGACCGGCACGCCGAGCACCGGCAGCGGCGTCATCGCCGCCGCCATGCCCGGCAGGTGAGCCGCCCCGCCGGCACCGGCGACAATCACTTTGAGCCCCCGGCCGCGCGCCTCGGCGGCATAGGCGTGCAGCCGTTCCGGGGTGCGATGGGCTGAGACCACCCGGGTCTCGTGCGGGATGCCGAGCTTCTCCAGCACCTCCGCAGCATGGCGCATCGTCTCCCAGTCGGAGCGACTGCCCATGATAACGCCGACGAGGGGGAGCACGGTACTCATGCGCTGATATCGGGCAGGAGCCGGCTTTCCAGCCAGGCAATTTCATCCTTCAGCTTCAGCTTGCGCTTCTTGAGGCGTTGGACCTGGAGTTTGTCCGTCAGGCTGTCCGACAGCCGGGCGATGACCGTGTCGAGGTCGCGGTGTTCACTTCGCATCTCGTGCAGGCGTCGCAACAGGCTGTCTCGGTCATCGAGCATCGGCGTGCAGGCTCGTGGCTGGACGGTGAAGGAAAGGATGCAATCCGGGCGCGGAGGCCATTACCATGCTCCGGCGCAGGCGCAACAGCGGGCGACAGGCCGCCGAAGCGTCTGACGCATCCCAGGACGGCAAAGGAGATGTCCGCATGATGACTTCGCCACGGCTCCGGTCCCTCGAAGACAAGCATGCCATCCTTGAGCGGGCGATCGGCGCACAGGACGCCCGGCCCCGGCCGGATGAGCTGGAGCTGGCGCGGCTGAAGCGGGAGAAACTGAGATTGAAGGAAGAGATCGAGAAGCTGCGCCGGGCCGGCTGAGGCCCGGGGTGCGGCCGGGCTCTCGGCCGCACCGCCTTCTCAGGCCGCTGAATCCTCGGCGGTGTCCTGCAGCGGGGGCGGCACGGCGCCCGGCCGCTCGCCTGCGGCGATCAGCGCGGCATTCAGGTCCGATTGGGTGCAAAGACCGAGGATCACCGGATCCCGCGGCTTGATGTTGGCGCTGTTCCAGTGCGTCCGGTCACGCACCTTGGCGATGGTGTCCTTGGTGGTGCCGAGCAGCTTGCCGACGGTGGTATCCGAGAGCTGGGGATAGTGGCGGATCAGCCAGGCGATGCCGTCCGGCCTGTCGTTCCGCTTGGAGACGGGCGTGTAGCGGGCGCCCTTGCCGCGCGCCTTCGGCGCCGGGAGGCTGGAGGACTGGATCTGCAGCCGGAGGGCAGGGTCGGCCTCGCAGCGGGCGATTTCCTCACGGGTGAGCTGGCCGTTCAGCACCGGGTCATAGCCGATGATGCCCTGGGCGACCTCGCCATCGGCAATGGCCTGGACTTCCAGCGGATGCATGCCCACGAAATCGGCAACCTGTTCGAAGGTCAGGGAGGTCTTGTCGATCAGCCACACGGCGGTGGCCTTCGGCATCAGCGGCTGGGTCATTGAACGAACCTATCAGAGCAGTGCCGGCGGGGCGGGGCCCTTCACTGCGGCTTGGCGTGGCATATAGAGGCGGCATTGGGCGGGGTCAAAGCCCGCGCGTCATACGAGGTGCCGCATGATCGAGGAGGAAATCCCGCGCCCAGCCGCCAGCCGCTTCACCCCGGCTGTGCTGGACCGATGGGACGTGGCCGATCTGCAACGCTATATTGCCGAGTTGCAGGCCGAAATCGCCCGGGCGGAGGCCGCCATCGCGGCGCGACAGGCGCATCGCAGCGCGGCAGATGCCTTCTTCAAGAAACCGGGGACATAGAAAAGCCGGCGGGGTTGCCCCCGCCGGCCGGTCGAGAACCACTCGCCTTGCTTAGGCGGCCTGGGACTGCGGCGCCTGGTCTTGGCTGCCCTCGTTGGCGATCACCGGGCGGCCGGGCTGCACCGGGATGCGGCGGGGCTTCAACGCCTCGGGCACCACGCGCTTCAGCGAGAGCTGGAGCAGGCCATGCTCGAGATTCGCACCATCGACCACGATATGGTCGGCCAGGGCGAAGCGGCGCTCGAAGGCGCGGCCGGCGATGCCGCGATGCAGGTAGCTGCGACCTTCCTCGGCCTGCGGGGCGCGGCCAGCGACGGTCAGGACGTTGTCCCGCGCGACAATCTCGAGGTCGTCCGGGCCGAAGCCGGCGACGGCCATGGTCAGGACGTAGCTGTCCTCACCGACCTTCTCGATGTTGTAGGGCGGGTATCCCTGAGGGTCCTGCGAGGCACGCGCGGTCTCGAGCGTGCGGGCCAGCCGGTCGAAACCGATGGCGGTGCGGAGCAGGGGGGCGAAATCGAGGGTATTCATACGCGGAACCTCCTTGATGGAAGCAAGGTCCTGATTGTGCCGGCGGCTCCTGCCTTCGTCGGCCCCGTCCGGGCGCCGCGAGTGGCGATGAACCGCGCCAGAAGCCCCGTTCGGGCGCCTCTGACAGAGCTAAAATTAGCAAACGCCGCCCCCCGTTCAAGAGGGGGCGGCGTTCCTAAACAGCGCAGGCGGTGAGGCCGGAGCTTACTTCTTGCGGGCACCGATGCCGGCGAACTTCTTGTTGAACTTCGCCACCTGGCCGCCCGTGTCCATCACGCGCTGCACGCCGGTCCAGGCCGGGTGCGACTTCGGGTCGATATCGAGGCGGATGGTGTCGCCTTCCTTCCCGTAGCAGGACCGGGTCGTGTAGGTGGTCCCGTCGGTCATGACGATGGTGATGTCGTGGTAATCGGGATGGATATCGGGCTTCATGGCGCGCTCGCGGAATAGGGCGCAGCCGATACCGACCGGCCGCGGGAAACGGCGCGTATAGGGGAAGGCGCCGGCTGGCGCAACCTCATCGCCGCCCGCGCTGACTCCCGCTGACATGCCCGCCGTGGAAACCCCGGTGGATGCCGCCACGGCCAATCAGCCCGCTGCGGTAGTGGCCCTGATGGCTGCCCAACAAGTGCCGCGGCGGATGCCGGTCCCGACGCTCACTGCTGGCCCGGCTTAGGGCCAGGAATAGGGGCCGTAGCTGGATAGGTCTCGGGTGACGGAACCCAGGGCAGGTCCTCCAGGCCACAGGGTGGGCCGTGCTCCTCCTCATGGGCTGCGAGGATTTGCGGGTTGGGAAGGAGGCGGTGGTCCGGCCGGCGCATTTTGCCAGACCGGCCAGCAGCAGCACCGCGGCCGCGGGTTTCAGGACGATGAAGCGCCAAATGGCGCGCGCCTCACCCCGGCGCCATCTCCCCGCGTTCGATCACATAGGTGGCCTGGACGAGAGGACGCAGCAGTTCCGGGTTGCTCTCGGTGATGAGGATGGCGACGTCGGGCAGTGCCTGGCGCAGCCGGGCCAGCGCCTCGGCGTAGCGGAGGGCCAGCGCCGGGGCGAGGCCCTGGAATGGCTCGTCCAGCAGCACCGCCCGGGTGCCGACCATCAGCGCCCGGCCGAGCGCCACCATCTTCCCCTGGCCGCCCGAGAGCCCTGCGGCGCGGCGCGGCGCGAGGTCGCGCAGCTCCGGCAGCAGGGTGAAGACCGCCTCCAGCCGCCGCGCCGTCTCGGCCGCGGGCAGCCTGAGCACCTGAGCCGGCAGCAGCATGTTCTCCTGCACCGAGAAGCTGCCGAAGAGCCGCCGCTCCTCCGGCGCATAGCCGATGCCAAGCCGGGCACGGTGGTGCGCCGGCACCGAGGTCGCCTCCTGCCCGTCGATGACGATGCGGCCCTCGCGGGTGGGCACCAGGCCCATCAAGGTGCGGAGCGTCGTCGTCTTGCCGGCGCCGTTGCGACCAATCAGCGCCACCCGGCCGCCGGGCGGCACGGTGAGCGAGACGCCACGGAGGACGGGGATGCCGGCGATGTCGGCTGAGACGCCGGAAAGCTCAAGCATCGGCCGCGATCCCGATTACCTCGCGCCGCACCTTGGGGTCGGCCAGCACCTCGCCGGGTGGGCCGAGGGCGGCGATGCGGCCCTGGCTCCAGACCGCCACGCGGTCGGCGAAGCGGGCGACCACATCCATGTCGTGCTCGACGAAGACGGCCGTGACGCCGGTGCTGCGCAGCACGCGCACGAGCGTCTCGACGATCACCATCTTCTCGGCCGCGGCGACGCCGCTGGTCGGCTCGTCCATCAGCAGCAGGCTCGGCTCGAGTGCCACGGCCATGGCGATGTCGGCCAGCTTGCGGGCGCCCTCGTTCAGCGCATCGGCCCGGAATTCGGCGACAGCGCGGAGGCCGAAGCGGTCCAGCAGGTCCATCGCCTCATCGCGCCAGCGCGGGCGGAGCAGGGGATTGAGCGGCGACCAGATGCCGCGCCGGGCGGCGATGGCGAGCGCGGCATTCTCCAGCACCGTATGCTCGCTGAAGAGCTGCGGCAGCTGGAAGCTGCGGCCGATGCCCCGCCGGACGATGGCACGCGGCGACAGGCCGAGGATCGGCTTGCCGTCGAATTCGATCCGCCCAGCTTGGGGCCGGAGATAGCCGGTCGTCATGTTGATGAAGGTGGTCTTGCCGGCGCCGTTCGGCCCGATGATGGCGAGGAACTCGCCATGCCGGACATCAAGGTCGATGCCGTCCGCCGCCTTGACGCCACCGAAGGCGAGGCGGAGGCCCTTCGCGGAAAGCAGCACTTCGCTCATGCCCGCCACCGCCGCGAGAGCAGGCCCCAGACGCCACCCGGGGCAAAGAGAATCACCAGCAGCAGCACGGCGCCGAGGATCATCTGCCAGGCCTCGGCAACGGCCGCCGCGGCATAGACTCGCACCAGCTCGAAGGCCACCGAGCCGAGGAAGGGCCCGAGCGCGCTGCCCGCTCCGCCGAGGATGGCGATGAAGACCAGCTCGCCGGAGGATGTCCAATAGGCGATTTGGGGTGTGACGTGGCGCGTCGTCATGGCGATGAGCGCGCCGCCGACGCCACCCATCAACGCCGAGAGCACATAGGCGAAGAGCAGCACGCGGCGGGCCGACACGCCCATGAATTCCAGCCGCGTCTCCCGCGTCTTGATGCCCGCCAAGGCCCGCCCCATGGGCGAGCCGAGATAGAAGCGGACCAGCAGGCCGAAGAGGATGGCGAGCCCGAGCGCGATGCCGAAAACGACCCACTCCTGCGTGCCGCGCTCCGGCTCCGTGCCGGCGAAGGTGAGGGCCGCGACGCGGATGCCATCGGTTCCCTTGGTGAAGTCGTAGAGCTTCTCCAGCAGCGAGTAGAGCACCATGGCGAAAGCAAGGTTGAGCATCCCGAAGAAGATGTCGCGGTAGCGCACCAGGAAGAGGCCGATGACGAGGCCGACGCCGCCTGCAACCAGCGCCGCGGCGGGCAGCAGCAGCAGGACCTCGTTCTCGGCCGGTGCCAGGAAGGCCACCGTATAGGCGCCGAGCGCGAGGAACATCGAATGGCCGAAGCTCACCTGCCCGGCGCGCAGCAGCAGCAGGATGCCGAGCACGGCGATGCCCTTGGCCAGCGCAATGGTGAGGACGAATTTCAGCCAGGGCACCGCCCAGGCGCAGGCGACAAGGCCGATGGCGCCGAGCGCGGCGAGCAGGCTCTCGCGCTTCATACCCGCCGTGTCTCAATCACGCCGAAAAGCCCCTGCGGTCGGACCAGCAACACCGCCACCATGATGAGATAGGGCACCACCACCTCGAATTCCGGGGCGAAATAGACCGCAATGCTGCGCCCGAGCCCGATCAGCAGCGCAGTCAACGCGGCGCCCTCGATCTGGCCGAGCCCGGCCGTCGCCACCACGGCGAAGGAGAGCACGATGGTCTGCGCCCCGATGCCCGGCACCAGCGCCAGGGTCGGCGAGGCCAGCGCCCCGCCGAGGGCCGCCAGCCCGGCGCCGAAGCTGAAGGTCAGCAGGGTGATGCGCGCGGCGTCGATCCCCATGGCCGTCGCAGCCTCCTTATCCGTCGTCACGGCGACGATGACGCGGCCCGTCAGCGTCCGCCGGAGGAACCAGGCGAGGCCGAGCAGCGTGACCACGGCAACGCCGGGGATGACGAAGAGCTGGTAGGCGGTGAAGGGGATGACATCCTCGCCGAAGGGGATGTCGACGGTGCCGAGGAATTTCAGCGGCGCATCCTGCGAGACCGGCTGCACGCCCCAGACCAGCTTCTGCACATCCTCGAGAATCATGAAGAGGGCGAAGGTGACGAGGAGCTGCAGCACATCCTCATGCCCGTAGATGCGGCGCAGCAGCAGCCGCTCGATCAGCGGGCCGAGCACGGCTCCGATGGCGACGGCCGCCAGCACCAGCGCGACGTAGCCCGTCCAGGGCGGCAGGCCGCGCGCGGCGAAGAACATGCCGATCGAGGCCGCCGTGTAGGCGCCGATGGCGAAGAGGCTGCCATGCGCCACGTTGACGATGCGCAGCACGCCGAAGACGAGGTTCAGCCCGACCGCCACCATGAAGATCAGCGCCGCATTGGCCAGCCCGTCCAACAGGGCGAGGCCGAACAGCAGGCTGTTATCGGCGAACCAGTCCGTCATCAGCCGGCGATCGGCGCCGGGATCTGGTTGAGGAAGTCGGGCGTCAGCGACTTCAGCCAGTCGACGCTCTTCCGCCCGACCGGGGTCGAGACCATGGCGGCGGGGAAGAGGATCATGTCCTTCGGCACGGCAAAGGGATATTGCGTGTTGAAGCTGCTGATGCCGACGATCTGGTCCTCAAGCCCCTGGCCATCCTCGCGGAGGGTGATGCTGGAGGTCGGCGTGTCGAAGGTGAGGCCGCGGAAGGCGGCCGCCAGCTCAGCATCGTTCGGCCAGCCGCCGCCCTTGGCCGCGATGGCCTTGGCATAGGCCGCCTGCGTCGCCGAGATGGCCTGCGCCATGTGGTGGCAGGGATAGATCGGGTACTCGTTGTACTTCGCCCGGTAGGCATCGACGAAGCGCTTCAGCCGCGCCGGGTCCTTGGGCGAGGGGTGGTTGTTCCAGTGGTCGCCTCGGGTGCCGATGATGTGCCCGGCCGCCATGGTGCGGCCGAGGGTCGGGAGCGATGGCTCGCAGACCGGCAGGACGAAGGTCGAGCGGTCGAAGAGCCGCCGCTCGGCGGATTGCCGCAGCAGGGTGACGAGGTCGCCACCCCAACTTGTGGAGAGAATCACGTCGGGCCGGGCGGCCAGCAGCCGCGTCACCTCGGTGCTGTAGTCGGTGGCGCCGAAGCGAGGGAACATCTCCGCCACGACGCGGACACCGGGCTTGAGGACGTCCATCGCCGACTTCCACAGCTCCCAGCTGTCGCGGCCCCAGGCGTAATCCTGGTTGATGACGGCGAGCGTGCGGAAGTCCGGCTTGTGCTTCAGCAAGTAGAGCAGCGGCGCCAGCACCTCTGGCGTGCCGTAGCCCTGGGTGCGGAAGGCATAGGGGTGCTGGCCCTCCTCGAAGATGCGCTGGGTGCCGCAATCCCAGAGGATCGTCGTCTTTTTCATCTCGTCCGAGAGCGGTGTGCAGGCAAGGCAGGAGCCTGACGAGATGGAGGCGAAGATGAGCTGCACGCCCTCGTTCTGCACCAAGCGGCGGAACTCGCCGACCAGATGGTCGGTGCCCGGCGCCTCGTCGACGAAGATCGGCCGCACCGGCACGCCGCCGATGCCGCCCGCCTTGTTCAGCTCCTCGAAGAGCAGTTCCGCCGCCTGCTTCGCCGGCACGCCGAAGACGCTGGCCGAGCCGGAGAGGAAGGTGGTGATGCCGACCCGCAGCTCGCTCGGCTTGCCTTGCGCCTTCGCGCCGCTGCCGGCGAAGAGCAGGCTTCCGGCGGTGGCGCCGGCGCCAAGCATGGCGGCGCGGCGGGTGACGGCTTCGGTCATGGCGGCTGGTCCTCCCTGGGGTGCCCACTCTGCCCGGGCTTTCCACGCATCCTGCCGGGCGATGCGGAAGGAGGGAAGGGGCCTCCTCACTCATTGACCTTCGAAATGTTCCAGTAGACCGGCACCGGCGCGTCGAGGATGCCGGCGAGGCGGGCGGAATAGCCGCGCACCAGACTGAACTGGCCGAGCGGCACATAGGGCACGCTCTCCAGCGCGCGGGCATGGTAGGCCGCTGCCGCAGCCCGCCGCGCATCGGCGTCCGGCGCCGCAAGGAAGGTACCGCGCAGCCGCTCCATCTGCGCGTCGCAAGGCCAGCCGGGCAGGCCGGTGCGCTCGCAGGCGGAGCGCATGGCATTGTGCCCGGCCGGGTCCATTGCATCGAGGCCGGAGGGTGCCGAGACGAAGAGGTTCCAGCCCTGCGGCCCCGGATTGCGCGAGAGGCGGCGCTGCACCAGCGTCGTCCAGTCCATCGCCTGCACGTCGACGGTGAGCCCGGCCTGCTTCAGCAGGTCGGCCGAGACGAGGGCGAGGGTGTGGCTGATGGTGCTGTCCTGCGCGTCGAGCACCACCACCGGCGTGCCGTCATAGCCGCTGGCGGCGACGAGGCGGCGGGCTTCGGCGAGGTCGGGAGTCACCCAACCCGCCTCGGTATGGTAGGGACTGCCGCAGACATAGAAGGAGCGGCAGTCGCGCCAGAGCGAGGGATCGTTCAGATAGGCCGGCAGCACCTTGGCCGGGTCGACCAGCCGCAGCATCGCCTGGCGCAGGCGAGGATTGTCGAAGGGCGGCACCGCCTGGTTCATGCGGAAGATCGGCTGCACCCCGACATTGTCCTGAGGCCCGAGCCGCAGGTTGCGGTTGCGCCGCACGACGGGAAAGAGGTCGGGCGGCAACTCCTCGAAGATATCGATCTCGCCGGAGGAGAGTGCGTTGAGCGCGGTCTGCGCATCCGGCAGGTAGACCCACTCCACCCGCTCGATGCCGGCGCGCTTGCCGCCGGCAAGCCCGTCCGGCGGCTCGGCGCGCGGGACATAGGCTGGGTTGCGGCGATAGGTGACACGGTCGCCCGCCCGCCAGTCCTCGCGCCTGAGGGTGAAGGGACCGGAGCCGGTCGGGTCGGTGATCGGCGTCGCGGCGGGCGTGGCGGCGACGCGTGCGGGCATGATGAAGGCCGGCTGGCCGGAGGGCTTGGCGAGCGCCTCCAGCATCAGGCCGAAGGGCGATTTCAGCGTAATGCGGAAGGCATCCGGCGCGGTCGGCTCGATCGCCGTGGCGAGGCCCATCAGTTGCTGGCCGAGCCCGTCCCGCACCGCCCAGCGGCGCAGGCTGGCGACGACATCCTCGGCGGTGACCGGCGCGCCGTCATGGAAGCGCAGCCCCTCGCGCAGGGTGAAATCCCAGCTCAGGCCGTCGGCGGAGGTGGCCCAGCGCGCCACCATTTGCGGCTGCGGCCGTAGCTTGGAGTCGAGCGCGAAGAGCGTGTCGTAGACCATGTAGCCATGGTTGCGCGCCATGTATTCGGGGCTGATGAATGGGTCGATGGAGCGCAGGTCGCCGAACAGCTTGACGCGGAGCGCATTCGGGTCGCCACGCCCCTGCGCAGCGGCCTCCGGCACCGGCAGCAGCAGCGCCGCCGCCAGCAAAGCGATGATGCGGCGCATCGGCCGTCTCTCCCCAGGTTTTCGTTGCAGGCAGGATGCCCTAGCCTTGCCGGCGTGAACATCCTTTCGATCCAGTCCTGGGTGGCCTATGGCCATGTCGGCAATGCGAGCGCCGTCTTTCCGCTGCAACGGCTGGGGGCGGAGGTCTGGGCGGTCAACACCGTGCAGTTCTCCAACCATCCGGGGTATGGCGCCTTCCGCGGCTCGGTCTTCCCGGCGAGCCTCATCCGCGACTGCGTGCAGGGCATCGAGGAGCGCGGCGTGCTCCCGGCCTGCGACGCCGTGCTCTCCGGCTATATCGGCGATGCCGAGACGGGGGAGGCGGTGCTCGATGCCGTCGCACGGGTGAAATCCGCCAACCCTGCCGCGCTCTATTGCTGCGACCCGGTGATCGGCGACGACGGCCGCGTCTATGTGCGGCCGGGGATCGCCGAGCTGCTGCGCGACCGCGCCCTGCCGATGGCCGACCTCGCCACGCCCAACCAGTTCGAGCTGGAATGGCTCACCGGCGGCGCGATCGGCACGTTGGCCGCCGCGAAGACTGCCATCGTAGCTTTGCAGGCGCGCGGGCCGCGCTGCGTGATGGTGACGAGCCTCCGCACCGAGGAGACGCCGGACGATTCCATCGATCTGCTGGCAGGTGAGGGCGGGCGCTTCTGGCGGCTGCGGACGCCGCGGCTCGGGCAATCCTTCAACGGCGCGGGGGATGCGATCGCGGCGCTCTTCCTGTTCCACCGGCTGCGCGGCGAGGCGGCGGGGGCGATGGCGGCGGCGGCCTCCTCCATTCATGGCCTGCTGCGGCGGACGATGGAGGCCGGCTCGCGCGAGTTGCTGACCGTCGCGGCGCAGGAGGAATTCGTCCATCCGTCCCGCTGGTTCGAGCCGGAAGGCGTGTAGCCCCGCTGGTCAGGCGCCGATGAAAGCGGTCGGCAGCCCGGCCGCATCGCCACACAGGGTGAAGAGGCGCGTCCCCGGCTTCCGCCCCGTCCGCAGCGGCGAGACGGGCAGGCCCGCTGCCCCGAGCCGCGCATGGCTGGCGGCGACATCCGGCACGCGCCAGGTGAGGCCCCAGAGGCTGTCGGGCCCGTCGCCGATCCCGCTCTTCAGTTCATGCGACACCTCGATCACCAGGTCGCCGCAGCGGAAGAAGAGCAGCCGCGTGCCCCAGTCCGGGTTGCTGCGGTCGAGGCGCAGTTCGAGCCCGAGCCTGCCGCCCAGTAGGGCGAGCGTCCGCTCCGGGTCGGCGCTGCGGATGACGGCGTGGTCGAGGCGGATGGCGGAGGCCGGGTCCCCGGCTGGCCGCGCGCCGATCACCAGGAGATGGAGGCCGCGGGCGGCGGCGGGGTCCAGCGACCAGGTCTCCGCTTCTTGCCAGGGCTGCACCGGACCGCCGGGCAGGCCGCGGCGGTCCAGCAGGCGAAGGACGCTCTCCGGCTCTGCCACGGCGAGAGCGAGGCCCGTCCGCACTTCGCCTTCGGTCAGTACCAGGCCGGTATTGGCCAGGTTGAAGCGCATCCAGGACCCACCTCGCGCGGCGGGATGCTGCTCGAACAGCAGTTCATAGGCCGCGACCGCGGCATCGAGCCGCGGCACGGCGAGGATGACGTGGTCGAGGCCGAGGATGGGGCCGGCGGCTCCCGGTGCCATGCGGCTTCAGCCCCGGACCAGCGGGCAGCCGCCCTCGGCGAGCGGCCGCATCGCCTCCTCGGCCTCGATGGTGCCGGCGAGGCGGTAAAGGTCCCATTCGGCTTTCACCTCGCCGGGTGCCTTCACCTCGAAGAGATAGACCGGGTGGATCTTGCGGCCGTCCTCGCGCACCCGGCCGGGGCCGAAGCAGTCGTCATCGGTCGGCAGCGCCTTCATTCGCGCGATGGTGGCGCGGCCGGAGGCCTTGGCCCCGGCCGAGCCCATGGCGGCGGCGGCCTTCAGGTAATGGGTCACGGCCGAATAGGCGCCGGCATGGTTGGTGCTCGGGTAGATGTTGGGCGGCATCCTCGGCAGCACCCGCCGCGTGAAGGCGCGGGTGCGGTCGTTGAGATCCCAGTAGAAGGGCTCGGTCAGCATCAGGCCCTGCGCCGCCTCGGCCCCCATCGCCCGGACATCGCCGAGCAGGCAGAGCAGGCCGACCAGCTTCATCCGCCGCGTCAGGCCGAATTCATGCGCCTGCTTCACGCAGTTGACGGTGTCCGTCCCGGCATTGGCGAGGCCCAGCACCTTGGCGCGGGAGGCCTGGGCCTGCAGCAGGAAGGAGGAATAGTCGGTGGTCTGCGGGAAGGGGTAGCGCGACTGGCCGAGCACCTTGCCGCCGGCCGCCTCCACCGCGCGCGCCGTGTCGCGTTGCAGCGCATGGCCGAAGGCATAGTCGGCGGTGAGGAAGAACCAGCTGTCGCCGCCCGCCCTGACAGCCGCGGTGCCGGCACCATGCGCCAGCATCCAGGTGTCGTAGGTCCAATGCACATGGTTCGGGCTGCAGCGCGGGCCGTGCAGGTCGGCGGTGGCCGGGCCGGTGGCGAGGAAGACCTTGTCCCTCTCCCGCGCCAGGTCGGCGACGGCGAGGGCGATGGCGGAGTTGTTCACCTCGAGGATCGCATCCACCCCGTCGCGGTCGTACCACTGCCGGGCTATGGCGGCCCCGACATCCGGCTTGTGCTGGTGGTCGGCATGGACGACCTCGACCTGGAGCGGCAGGCCGGCATCCTCGATCGCCTGCCGCACGCAGGCCATGGTGCCGAGGCCGGAGAGGTCGCGATAGGGGCCAGACAGGTCGCCGAGGATGCCGAGGCGCAGCGCTGGAGCGGATTGGGCACGGGCCGCGCCGGCCCCGGCCAGCGCGCCGCAGGCCGCCAATATGTCCCGCCGGGTATTGAGCATTGTCGTGTCTTCCTCCCATCCCTCGCCGACAGCCTTGCGCCTTCGGCCTGAAGGCGCAATGGGCTGCGCCGCTCAGCCGGGACGGAAGCCTTCCATCACCCGCAGCACTTCCTGGCGGAGCGCGGCCCAGTCGGCCTCGGGCGCCGAGGCGATCAGCAGGTAGCTCCGCTCCCGCCCGTAGAGGCCGACGGCGCGGACCGTCACCGCCTGGCGGCTGCCGATGCCCATGGCCCGCGTCTCGATGGCGGCGCCTGGAAGGCCGGCAAGCTCCACCCGCTCCTCCGCCGGCAGCGCGGCGAAGTGGAAAGGGCGGAAGGCGCGGAGCGTCGCCGCCAGATGGCCTGGCCGACTCGCCGGCGGCACCGGGCGCTGGGCGCGGATCAGCACCATCCCCGTCTCCGGCGCCTCGCGGCTCGGAGCCCGGTCGCGCAGGATGGTCCAGCCGAGGACGCGGCCGGTGAGGCGGAGATGCTCGCCCTCCGGCACCTGGAAGGGCAGGGCGGCAGCGAGGAGGAGATGGCGGCGGTTCATGGGAGCAGGCCAAGCCTAGCCTTGGGGCTAAGGGTTGCCCATCATGCCCGACATCACCGGGAGATGATGGATGAAAGCCTTCCTGCTTGCCGTGGCGCTCGCGGCCGGCCTTGCTCCGTTCGCCGCCGAGGCCCAGACGCAGAGCGCCGGGCCGACCCTGGCCGCGGTGCGGCAGCGGGACCTGCTGGTCTGCGGCACATCGACGGGTGCGGCCGGCTTCTCCCTTCCCGACAGCCGTGGCGAATACCGGGGCCTCGACAACGATCTCTGCCGGGCGCTGGCCGGCGCCGTGCTCGGTGATGCGACGAAGATCCGCTGGGTGCCGCTGACCACGACGGCGCGGCTGCCGGCGCTGCAATCCGGCCAGATCGACGTGCTGATCCGCACCGTCACCTGGACACAGTCGCGCGACACGGCGAACGGGCTGAACTTCACCGGCGTCAGCTTCTATGACGGGCAGGGCTTCCTGCTGCGAAGCTCGCTCGGGCTGAAATCGGCGCTGGAGCTGGGCGGCGCCTCGATCTGCGTCGTCGCCGGCAGCACCAACGAGCTGAACCTGACCGACTGGGCGCGGACCAACAAAATCGACTACCGCCCCGTCGTCTTCGAGCAGAATGACGAGGCGCGTCGCAGCTACCTGGCCGGCCGCTGCGACGCCTACAGCACGGATGCGAGCCAGCTCGCCGGTCTTCGCGCCTCCTTCCCGCATCCGGAGGAGCATGTGATCCTGCCGGAGATCATCAGCAAGGAGCCGCATTCGCCAGTAGTGCGTCACGGCGACGACCAGTGGTTCGACATCATCCGCTGGACCTTCTTCGCCCTGCTCACGGCGGAGGAGCTCGGCATCACCCAGGCGAATGTCGACAGCTTCCTCACCAACCAGAATCCGGAGGTGCGGCGGCTGCTCGGCCTCGTCGGCGACCATGGGCCGCTGATGGGGCTCGACCGGCGCTGGGCCTATTGGGCCATAAAGGCGGCGGGGAATTACGGCGAGATCTTCGAACGCAACCTCGGCATGGGCAGCCCAATCGGGCTCCGGCGCGGGCTGAACGACCTCTGGACCCGCGGCGGGCTGATGTATGCGCCGCCGATTCGGTAACGGCGGCGCGTCCGCTTTCGTACCGCCTTCGGCGCAACTAATCCGGCCCTGATCGCTTCTGTGCCGGCGGCGCGATCCCGGCCTGTGGCGGCACTCAGCCGCCCAAGCCAACGGAGGCGCATCGGCACGACAACGAGAGGGAAGGCACCGCATGAACACCGACAAGATCGAAGGCGTGGCGCGCAATGTCGTCGGCAAGGCGCAGGAAGGCCTCGGCAACCTCGCTGGCGATAGCAACAACCAGGCGGAGGGCATGGCGCGGCAGGTGGCCGGCCGGGCGCAGGAAGCCTATGGCGACGTGAAGGACGGCGCGCAGGACGCGCTGCGCCAGGTCGAGTCGGCGGTGGAGAAGCAGCCGCTCCTGGCCCTGCTGGTGGCCGGCGCCGTCGGCTTTGCCCTGGGCAGCCTGCTCACCGCCTCGGCCCCGTCGCGCCGCTGGTAGGCGGCACCGGCCTGGCTATGGCACCGCCACCGGCGGCGCCATCAGCCAGGCCGTCGCCGGGAAGGCGAAGGTGGCGATCAGCGTGGAGAAGAGCACCACGGCGGAGACCTCGTCGGCCGCCGCCTGGTTGCGCTGGGCGAGGACGAAGGCATTGGTCGCCGTCGGCATCGCCGCCAGCAGCACGCCAGACTGTACCCAGATAGGGGCGAGGCCGAGGGTCTGCCCCAGCACCAGCCAGACCAGCGCCGGGTAGAGCAGCAGCTTCGCCGCCACCGCCCCGCTCGCCGCGGCTAGCAGCCGCCGGTCAATCCGTAGCCGGGCGAGGGTGCCGCCGAGGGCGAAGAGCGCCGTCGGCCCCGCCGCGCCGCCGAGGAAGCCGAGGAAGCGATCGACCGGTCCCGGCAGCGAAATCTCCATCGCCCCGAGCAGCGCGCCGCCGCCGATGGAAAGCAGCACCGGGTTGCGGATGAGGATGCGCCCGACCCGGCCCATGGTGCGGAGCCCTGCCCCCGGCGCCATCAGCACCGAGCCGAGCGCCAGCACCACCGCGACCTCGGACATGATCGACATGGCGATGGGCCCGGCGCCGCGCTCGCCGAGCAGGGGCAGCAGGAGCGGCGGGCCGAGATAGCCGACATTGCCCATGGCCGCCGCCGCGCCAATCGCCGCCGCCGGTGCCCGCCGCCGGAAGGGCAGGGCGGCCGCCATCACCAGGGCGAAGACGGCGAGGCAGGCACCGAGATAGCCGAGGAAGAAGCCCAAGTCGAAGCTGCGGCTGAGCGGCTGGGCTGCCATCAGCCGCAGCAGCAGCGCCGGCAGGGCAAAGAAAAAGGAGAAATGGCCTACCGCATCGACCATCGCCGGGGTGATCGTGCCCCGCCATGCTGCCGCCCAGCCCACTCCGATGACGGCGAAGATCGGCAGGCAGAGGGCGAGGAAGGCGATCACGGTCCCTACCATAGCGGCAGCGGCGCGGCAGGGAAGCTTGCCCCGGCCGGCCCGTCGCGCTTCGCTGAGGGAAAGGGCGGAGGGAACAAGCTTATGGAATTCGGCATCGCCATGGCGACGGACGCCGAAAGCTGGCGGCTGGCGCAGCGGGCGGAGGAGCTCGGCTTCCGCTCCGCCTGGTTCTACGACACCCAGATGCTGAGCGCGGACTGCTTCGTCGCCATGGGCGCGGCGGCGGTGAAGACCAGCCGCATCCGGCTCGGCACCGGGGTGCTGATCCCCTCCAACCGCATCGCGCCGGTCACCGCCAACGCCTTCGCCTCGCTGAACAAGCTGGCGCCGGGGCGGATCGACATGGGGCTGGGTACCGGCTTCACCGGGCGGCGGGCGATGGGGCTCGGCGCCATGAAGCTGAAGGATTTCGAGGAGTATCTACGGGTGATGCTCGCCCTCCTCGCCGAGGAGACGGTGGAGGCGGAGGTCGAGGGGCAGCGGCGAAGGATCCGCCTGCTGAACCCCGACCTCGGCCTGATCGACACCCGGACGCCGATGAGGCTGCATCTGGCCGCCGCCGGGCCGCGGGCGCGGGCGCTGACGGCGCGGCTTGGGGCGGGGTGGATCAACTTCTTCTCCGATGTCCCGGCCGCCGTCGCCATGCTCGGCGAGATGCAGCAGGCCTGGGTGGTGGCCGGGCAGGCGAAGGCCGACCTGGAGGCGACGGCCTTCGTCCTCGGCTGCGTGCTGGAGGAAGGCGAGCCGGCGGACAGCGACCGCGCCGTGGCCCAGGCCGGGCCGCGTGCCGCCGTATTGCTTCACCGGGCGGCGGACGAGGTGCTCTCCGGCCTGCCCAACATCTCGCCGGTGCCGGAGAGCTGCCGCGCGGCGGTGGAGGGCTATGTGGCGGTGGCGCGTGGCTTCGAGCCGAAGGATGCCCCATGGCTGCACAACCACCGGGGGCACCTGATGTTCGTGAAGCCGGAGGAGCGGCCCTTCGTCACCGCGGAGATGATCCGCATCAGCAGCTTCACCGCGACCGAAGCGGAGCTGAAGCGCCGCGTCGGTGACCTCCGGGATGCCGGCTATACCGAGTTCACCGTCCAGATCGTCCCCGGCCAGGAGGCAGCGATCGAGGACTGGGGGCGGATCATGCGGGCGTTTCGCTGAGCGCCGCCTCCACCGCAGCGGCGGTGCGGAAGAGGGCCGCATCCGCCATCGTCTCGCCAGTCAGCATCAGCCCGACCGGCGCCTCACCGGGCCGGTGGATCGGCAGGCTGATGCTGCAGCGGTCGAGGAAATTGCCGACCGCGGTGTTCCGCAGCAGCAGCAGGTTGATGCGGTTGTACTCCGCCTCCTGCTCCACCTCGGCCAGCGCCGGGGGGATGATGGGGCAGGTCGGCGTCACCATCGCGTCGAACTCCCGGGTGCGGCGGGCGACGGCCTCGCAGAGCCGGGCGCGGGCGGCGACCAGGTCGATGTAGTCGGCGGCGCCCATCCGCTCGCCGCGGCGGATGCGGGCCAGGATGCGAGGGTCGTACTGGCTGGACTTCTCGGCGATCAGCGACCGGTGCCAGGCCCAGGCCTCGCTGGCCGCAAAGCCGCCGGTCGCGTTGACCGCGGGCAATTCGGCAAGCTCGGGGATGTCGAACATCTCGATCCGGGCGCCGGCGGCGGAGAGCCGGGAGAGGGCACGCTGGAAGGCATTGCCGACCGTGGTGTCCACGTCGTCCGTGAGGAAGGTCCGCCGCGGCAGGCCGAGCCGGAGGCCAGCGAGCGGCTGGGCCTGCAGGGGTGCCGGGTTCTCCTCGCCACTGATGACGGCATCGAGCAGGTGGCAGCAGGCGACGCTGCGGGCCAGCGGGCCGACCGAATCGAGCGACGGCGCGAGTGGCAGGACACCCGCGATCGGCACACGCCGTGCCGTCGGCTTGTAGCCGACCACGCCGCAGAGCGCCGCCGGAACCCGGCAGGAACCGCCTGTATCGGTGCCCAACCCGCCGAAGCCCATATGGTCGGCCGCGGCGACCGCGGCGCCGGAGGAGGAGCCGCCCGGCAGCCGCCCCGTCGCCCGGTCCCAAGGCGAGAGGGGGGTGCCGTAATGCGGGTTCACCCCGAGGCCGGAGAAGGCGAACTCCACCATGTTGGTCCGGCCGATGACGACGAAGCCCATCCGCCTGAGCCGCGCCACCGCCGGGGCATCCTGCGCCGCCGCGGGTGCATCCTTCAGGACGACGGATCCGGCCGGCGTCGGGTGGCCGCGCTCGTCGAAAAGGTCCTTCACCGTGATGGGAATGCCAGCCCAGGGACTCGGCGCACGCCCGGCATGGCGTAGCGCGTCCATGGCGCGGGCCTCAGCCCGGGCTGCCTCGGCGTGGACGGCAGTGAAGGTCCGGCGGCCCTCGCCCTCAGGGGCGGCTATGCGGTCGAGCGCTGCGTCGACCAGGGATTCGGCGGAGATGCGGCCGCTGGCGAGGGCGGCCGCGGCATCGGCGATGTGCTGCATGGGCGGGATGCTGGCCAGGATCGCCGGCCCGGGCAAGCCCGCCTGACGCCTTCAGTCCCGGTCGTTGGCGGCCGGGACCCGTTCGATCTCTTCCATCGCCAGCGGGAAGAGCAGGGCGCCGAGCATCCAGCCTTCCAACAAATGGAACTCGGTATCGTTTTCGTCGTCGGTCACGGGAATGCCTCTCGATCAAGGCAACCTACCGACCACTCGTTAAAACATCGAGACACGCTTCAGTGAATTTCTGGCTCCGGCGTCGGCGCCCCATGCCCGAGGAAGTCGAAGTCGCAGCCCTCGTCGGCCTGGCCGACATGGTCCAGGTAGAGCGAGGTCCAGCCGCGGGTATAGCGGCGGGGCGGTGGGGTCCAGGCGGCGCGCCGCCGCTCCAGCTCCGCCGGCTCGACCAGCAGGTCGAGGCTGCGATTCGGCACGTCGAGACGGATGAGGTCGCCGGTGCGGACCAGGGCGAGGGGGCCTCCGACATGCGATTCGGGCGCGACATGCAGGATGCAGGTGCCGTAGCTGGTGCCGGACATGCGGGCGTCCGAGAGCCGGACCATGTCCCGCACACCCTGCTGGAGCAGCTTCTTCGGGATGGGCATCATCCCCCATTCCGGCATGCCGGGCCCGCCCTGCGGCCCGGCCTGGCGCAACACCAGCACGCTGTCAGGCGTCACCTCGAGCGCCGGGTCGTCCAGTCTGGCATTCATGTCGTTGTAGTCCTCGAAGACCACGGCCGGGCCGGTATGGCTCAGCAGCCGCGGGTCGGCCGCGCTGGTCTTGATGACCGCGCCGCGCGGGGCGAGCGAGCCGCGAAGGATGGCGACGCCGCCCTCCGCCTGGAGCGGCCGGTCCAGCGGGCGGATGATGTCCTCGTTGTAGCACTCGGCGCCCTCCAGGTTCTCGCCGAGCGTGGCGCCCGTGACGGTGCAGGCCGAGAGGTCGAGATAGGACGCGAGGCGGGCCAGGAAGGCGCGCGCCCCGCCGGCATAGTAGAAGTCCTCCATCAGCCAGGTGTCGCCGTTCGGCCGGAGGTTGGCGATGAGCGGGGTGCGGCGGCTGATGGCGTCGAACCGGTCGAGGTCGAGCTGGAAGCCGCCGCGCCGGGCCATGGCGATGAGGTGCGGTATGGCGTTGGTCGAGCCGCCGAACGCCATGGTCGCCGTCACCGCGTTGTCGATGCTGGCCTGGGTCAAGAGGCTCCCGGGCGTTGAATCCTCCCAGACCATCTCGACGATGCGGCGCCCGGCGGCCGTCGCCATGCGCGGATGGGCGGAATCGGCCGCCGGGATGGAGGAAGCGCCGGGCAGGGCGAGGCCCATCGCCTCGACCGCCAGCATCATCGTCGCCGCGGTACCCGCCGTCATGCAGGTGCCGAAGCTGCGGGCGATGCCGCTCTCCATGTCCTTCCACTGCGCCTGGGTGATGTTCCCGGCGCGGAGCTCGGCATTGTACTTCCAGACGTCGCTGCCGCTGCCGAGCTTCTTGCCGTGCCAATTGCCCGACAGCATCGGGCCGGCCGGGACGAAGATGCAGGGCAGGTTGGCGGAAAGCGCGCCCATGACGAGGGCGGGGGGCGTCTTGTCGCAACCGCCCATCAGCACGAGCCCGTCGCAGGGATGGCTGCGTGCCAGTTCCTCCGTCTCCATCGCCAGGAAGTTGCGATAGAGCATGCTGCTCGGCTTCTGGTACTGCTCCGTCACCGGATGCGCCGGCAGCTCGACCGGGAAGCCGCCGGCCTGCCAGACGCCGCGCTTCACCTCTTCCGCCCGGGTGCGGAAATGGGCGTGGCAGACGCTGAGGTCGGACCAGGTGTTGATGATGCCGATCACCGGCTTGCCGCGGAAATCCGCCTCGGCGAGGCCGGTCTGCAGCAGGCGGGAGCGGTGGCCGAAGGCACGGAGGTCGTCCACCCCAAACCAGTGGTGGCTACGCAATCCCTCGGGCCTCTTGCGGGGCATGACATTTCCTCGACGGCAATGACTTCCAGCCTACCCTGCCAGCTGCTATAGCAGTTGTCCATGTCCGCTGGCGCAATCCCGGTCGAACCGCTTGCCGAGGAGGAGACGCTCTCGCTCGGGGAGCGGGCCTACCGGCGGCTGCGCGACGGCATCGTCCAGGGCACGCTGCGGCCGGGCAGCCGGATCTCCGAGCGCAGCATGGCCCATGCCCTCGGCATCTCCGCCCAGCCGGTGCGGGAGGCGCTGCGGCGGCTGGAGCAGGACGGCATGGTCGTCACCCTGCCGCGCCGCGGCACGGTGGTGGCAGAGATCGGGCCGGAGCGCCTGGCCGAGCTCGGCCGCATCCGCGCGGCGCTGGAGGGCGTGGCCGCGGCGCTGGCCGCCGAGCGCATGTCGGGCGAGGTCCTGGCGGAGCTGGCGCAGATCGTGCGCGGCATGCGCAGCGCGACGGCCGCGGCCGACACCGAGGCACTGGCCGAGCTGAACGAGCGCTTCCATGCCATTCTCCAGGGTGCGACGGGCAACCTCTTCCTGGTGAAGTCGCTTGAGGCGCTCCGGGCCTATGACGATCTTGGCCGGTTGCGCGCTCTCGGAAGTACGCCGAAGGATATGCCGAAGGCGCTGCGCGAGCATGCCTCGATCCTCGCCGCTCTCAAGGCGCGCGATCCGGCGCTGGCCGAGGCGCGGATGCGCCATCACGTGCTCCGTTCCCTCACGACCAACGGCGTCCTAGCCGCCCCGCGCCAGGGACGTTGACTTCCCTTCCGGGCGGGGCGCAGACTGCTATCTGCTATTGCAGTTGATCGGGCGGCGGAGATCGCCCCGCTGGAGGAATGATCCAATGGAGAGCGTCACCATCCGCCGCCGCCTCATGATCGGCGCCGCCCTTGCCGCCCCCTGGATCGGTGGCCGGGCCAGCGCCCAGGGCGTCACCCTCCGTGCCGCCGATGTCCATCCCGATGGCTACCCGACCATCGAGGGCGTGAAGTACATGGGTAAGCTGGTCGAGGAACGGACCGGCGGGCGGATCAGGATTCAGATGTTCCACTCCCGCCAGCTCGGTGACGAAAAGGACACGCTGGAGCAGACGCGCTTCGGCGTCATCGACATCACCCGCGTCAACACCGCGCCGCTGAACAACTTGGTGCCGGAGACACTGGTTGCGGGCCTGCCGTTCCTATTCCGCGACACCGCGCATATGCAGCAGGTGATGGACGGACCGATCGGCGAGGATATCGGCAAGGCGACCTTGCCGCATGGCCTCGTTACCCTCGGCTACTACGATGCCGGCGCGCGCAGCTTCTATACGCGCGGCCGCCCGGCACGCAATCCGGAGGAGATGAAGGGCCTCAAAATCCGCGTCCAGCAATCCGACATGTGGGTGGCGATGATGCGGGCCTTCGGCGCCAATGCGACGCCGCTGCCCTATGGCGAGGTTTACTCCGCGCTGCAGACCGGCGTGGTTGACGGTGCCGAGAACAACTTCCCCTCCTTCCTCACCGCCCGCCACTTCGAGGTGGCGAAGCATTATGCGATGACGGAGCACAGCCTGACGCCCGAGATCGTGGCGATGAGCAAGCGCAGCTTCGACCGGCTTTCGAAGCCCGATCAGGAGATCATGCGTCAAGCGGCGAAGGAGAGCGTGCCGCATATGCGCGCCCTCTGGGTCAAGATGGAGCAGGATGCACGGAAACAGGTCGAGGCCGGCGGTGCACAGGTGGTGGAGGCCGACAAGCCGGCCTTCGCCAAGCTGGTGCAGCCCGTCTACGATCAGTTCGTGCGCGACGCCAAGCTGAAGGCACTCGTCGACCGCATCCGCTCGGCCTGAGCGCATGCAGGCACTGCACCAAGGCCTCTCCTCGGCGCTGGCGGTCGCGGCGCGGGCTGCGGTCCTCATCGCCGGCATCGCCATGGTGGCGATGACCGCGGTCGTCGCCTGGGGTGTCTTCGGCCGCTTCGTGCTGAACGATACCCCGGCCTGGGCGGAAGCCTCGGCACTGCTGCTGATGGGCTGGGTCATCCTCGGCGCCGCCGCGGCGGGCGTGCGCGAGGGTTTCCACATGGGCTTCGAGACGCTGCGCGACACGCTGCCGCCGGGCCTCGCGCTGGCCTTCCATATCATCTCGGACGTGACCATCACCGTCTTCGGCGGGGCCATGGCCTGGTATGGCAGCGACCTTGCGCTCACCGTCTGGGACGCGACCCTGCCGACGCTCGGCCTGCCGGGCACGGTGGAATACATGCCGATCACGCTCGGCGGCGCGCTGATGGCGCTGTTCGGGCTGGAGCGGCTGGTAGCGCGGCTGGCGACGGGTCGGGCACCGGTCGGCCTTCCCGCCGATACCGTCCTGACCGATAGCTGAGGGGCACGCGCCGTGGAACTCACCCTGCTGCTCGGCAGCTTCACGCTGCTGCTGCTGATCGGCGTGCCGGTCGCGTTCTGCCTGGGCGCCGCGGCCTTCGCCACGGTGCTCTACATGGACCTGCCGCCGATCGTGGTGTTCCAGCAGCTCTCCTCCGGCATGAACGTCTTCTCCATGCTGGCGATCCCCTTCTTCATCTTCGCCGGCGACCTGATGATGCGCGGCCAGATCGCCGACCGGCTGGTGGCGCTAGCCGCCGCCATGGTCGGGCATCTGCGCGGCGGCCTCGGACAGGTGAACATCGTCGCGGCCACCTTGTTCGGCGGCGTCTCGGGCTCCGCGGTCGCGGATGCCAGCGCGGTCGGCGGCGTGATGATCCCGCAGATGAAGGCGCGCGGCTACGCGCCGGACTATGCCGTGAACATCACCGCTAATGCGGCGCTGATCGACCTGCTGATCCCACCCAGCCACAACATGATCCTCTACGTCATCGCCGCGGGCGGCGCGATCAGCGTGGCGGACCTCTTCACCGCCGGCATCGTCCCCGGCATCGTGATGATGGCCTCGCTCATGGTCGTCGCCTGGCTGGTGGCGGTGAAGCGCGGCTATCCGCGGGAGGCCTTCCCCGGCTGGTCGATCCTGGCGCGGCTGGTCTTCAACGCCATCCCCGGGCTGATGCTGATCGTCATCATCTTCGCTGGCGTCCGCAGCGGCGTCTTTACCGCGACGGAGAGCGCCTGCGTCGCGGTGATCTATGCGTTGCTGGTGGTGCTGCTGGTCTATCGCAGCCTGAGCTGGCAGGGCTTCGTCCACGCCGTCGGCGGGGCGGTGCGGACGACGGGCATGGTGATGCTCATCATCGGCACAGCCTCGGCCTTCGGCTGGCTGATGGCGCTGCTGCAGGTGCCGGCGCAGACCGTCGCGTTGATGAAGGGCATCACCGACGACCCGTTGATGACCCTGCTCATCATCAACATCGTGCTGCTGCTGCTCGGCACCTTCATGGATATGGCGCCACTCATCATGATCGGCACGCCGATCTTCCTGCCGGTGGTGAAGGCGATCGGCATGGACCCGGTGCAGTTCGGCATCGTGCTGATCGTCAACCTCGGCATCGGCACCATCACGCCGCCGGTCGGGCCGGTGCTTTTCGTCGCCTGCGCGGTCGGCAAGGTCTCGATGTGGGACGCGACGAAGACCTCCGCGCCCTTCTATGCGGCGATGGTCGTGGTGCTGCTGCTGGTCACCTATGTGCCGGCGCTGAGCCTCTGGCTGCCGGCGCTGTTCAGATAGGCAGCGCGCCGGGCACGGCATTGCCGTGCCAGAGCGCCTCGAGCAGGGCCGAGGCTGGGCCTGCGCCGAGAACTGGGGCGACCAGTTCCTCGAACTTCGCCGAAAGATCGGCATCGGAGAGCGGGGCGTCCGGATCGCCCTTGCGGGTCGGCTGGAAGCGGTCCAGCACCCGCCCGTCGCGCAGGGTCAGCCTCACCTTGGCGGCTCGGCGGGCGGGGTAGGCATCGGCCAGCTCCGGATCCAGCTCCACCGTCACCCGCGGCATGATGGCGCGGATGGTGGGGTTGCTCAGGTTCTCCGGCGCGAAGGCGGCGAGGCGGACGCCGCCGAGCACCAGCAGCGCGCCCATGCAGTACTGGGTGGAAAAGCGGCATTCCTGCTCGGTCTGCGCCTCGGGCCGATCGCAGACGGTCTTGGTCGGGCCATAGCCTCCGACATGGATGGCGGCGACGTCATCGGCGCTGAAGCCGTGCTCCCGCCGCAGGTCGTCCACCGCGTCGAGCGCGGCGAAGATATGGCCGCAGCAGCCATGGTTCTTGAAGGTCACCTCGGTGATGCAGATGCGCCGGCCGAGATCGGCGAAGGCCACCTCCCACTTGCCGGTATCCTCGCTCGTCGCCGCCGCGAAGCCCTTCGGCCCGTGCAGCACGTCGAGCGCGCCGGTCACGCCCGCCGCGGCGCCGATGGCGGCGAGGGCCCCAGCCTCGGCGGCATGGCCGGGATGCAGAGGCTTCGACATGCCGTCGGAGAGGAAGGCCTGCTGCAGCCCGCCGGCGAAGGTGGCTGCCGTGGCAATGGCATGGGCCATCTGCCGGGCGTCGCAGCCGAGCACCAGCGCGGTCGCCGCCGCGGCGCCGAAAGTGCCTACGGTGCCGGTGGTGTGCCAGTTCTTGTAGTGGCTCGGCTGCACCGCCATGCCGATGCGGCAGGAGACCTCATAGCCCGCGGTGATGGCGCGGAGCAGCATCTCCATCCCGCCGCCCTGCTGCTGGATGGCGGCGAGGGCAGGGGGGATGGTCGGGCAGGCCGGGTGATAGCCGGCATCACGGAAGATGTCGTCGAACTCGACCGTGTGGCTCGCCGTCGCGTTCAGCAGCGCGGCATGGCGCAGCGGCCCGGGCTTGCCGTCGACGTAGCAGATGGAACGGCCGGGGCCGCGTTCCGCCGCCAGCGCCGCGGCGAGCAGCGTGGCGGGCGGGCGGGAGCAGCCGGTCAGGAGGGCCGCGAACCAGTCGATCAGCGCCCGCCGTGCATGATGCGCGACCTCCAGCGCCAGCGGCCGGTCACGCCAGGACACGGCGTGATCGGCGAGGACCAGCAGCGGATTTTCCATGGGCCGCCGCTACGCGTTACCGCGCAGCACCTCCTGGTTAATGACCACATCCGGATCGAGCTTGCCGTCGAAGACCTGCAGGATGCTCTCGGCGCAGGAGAGAGCCATGCGGCGCAGGCTCTGCTCCGTTGCCGCGGCGGTATGCGGAGTGACGATGACATTCGGTAGCTTGAGCAGCGGGTTGTCGGCGGTGGCGGGTTCGTCCCAGAACACGTCGAGGCCGGCGGCGGCAAGGTGCCCGCTGGTCAGCGCACCGGCCAGCGCCTTCTCGTCGACCAGGGTGCCGCGCGCCGTGTTCACCAGCACGGCGCCGCGCTTCATGCCGGCGAGGAACTCGCCATTGACGAAGCCACGGGTCTTCTCGCTGCTCGGCACGTGCACCGTCACCACATCGGCCTCGGCGAGCCCAGCGGACAGGTCCTTCACCGGAATGAAGCCGGCGCCCTTGATGGTGTTCTGCGGAATGAATGGGTCCCGCACCAGCACGCGCATGCCGAAGGCGGCGCAGAGCCGGGCGACCCGGCCGCCGATCCGGCCGAAGCCCATGATCAGGATGGTGCGGCCGGCGAGGTCGAAGGTGCCGGGAACCGGCGGGTTGCTCCAGCGCAGCTCGCGCGTCGCCTTGTCGTAGAAAGCGGTCTGCCGGGCGATGTTCAGCAGCAGCATCATCGCATGCTCGGCGACGCTCTGCGCATTCGCATCCGGCGTGACGGTGAGCGGGATGCCGCGCTCGGTCAGCGCCGGCACATCGACCGCGTCATAGCCGACGCCGTGGCGGGCGACGATGCGGAGGTTCGGCGCATGGGCGAGGAAGGCGCGGTTGATCGGCGTGGCGCGGACGATCACCGCCTCCGCCTTCGGGATGGAGGCGGCGATGGTTTCCTCGTTCACCGGGTCCAGCACCTCGACCGTCACGCCCTCGCGGGCGCCGAGCAGGGCGAGGGCCTCCGGATGGACGGGGCGCAAGCAGACGACATGAGGCATCGGGGCGGCCTTACTGAAGGTGGGCGGCGGGGCCCATGATGGCCTCGCGCATGCGGGCCTGGAGGATCGAAGCCTCGCGCGGCGGCAGGACCAGCGGCACCGGCGCCTCGTCGATCTTGACCTGGGCGAAGAGCGGGCCCGCGCCGGCATGAATTGCCTCGCGCAGGGCGGTGACCTCCTCGGCGGTCTTCACCAGGCGGCAATCACCGATGCCGGCGCCGCGAGCCATGGCGGCGAGGTCGACGCCGTGCCGCGTGGCCGTCTCCTGCATGCCGGTCTCGCCGTAATGCTCGTTGTCGAGCACGATGATGGCGAGGTTGCGCGGCCGCTGCACGGCGATGGTGGCGAGGCTGCCGATGCCCATCAGCATCTCGCCGTCGCCGGTGATGACGGCGACAGGGCGGGAGGGCTGGGCCAGCGCCAGGCCGAGGCCCATCATCGCGGCGGCGCCCATGCCGCCCCAGAGCGGCAGGTTCTCCGGCACGTCGCCGGCGGCGGTGATGTCCCAGGCCGGGGCGCCGAGGCCGCCGATCGCCAGCAGGCCACCGCGGTCCCGCAGCAGTTCCGCGACCACGTCGCGGCGGAGGAGCTTGCCCGTGGGTCCGGTGCGCATGGCTGTCACTTCCCGAAGGTCTTGGCGCCGATGACCCGCTGGCCGATCAGGGTCGCGGTCGGGCGATAGGTGTTGAAGGCCATCCGAAGCGTGGCGTTGACGGTCGGCGCCACATCCTCCGGCGCGTCGGCGCGCTTCACCAGCGTGCCCATCGCCTCGAGCACCTGCTGGGTGGCATTGCCCATCGGCACCTGGAAGGGGTTGAACTCGCCGTAGTCGCCGCGCATCGTCACGATCATCGGCAGCGGCGTGCGGTGGGCGATCGGCACCGAGAGCATGTTGATGCAGTTGCCGACGCCAGAGCTCTGCATCAGCAATACACCCTTCTCGCCGCCGAGCCAGGCGCCGAAGAGCATGCCGATGCCCTCCTCCTCGGTGGTCAGCGTGACCACCCGCATGTCGTTGTCGGCGAGGCAACGCTTGATGAGGCGCGAATGTCCGGCATCGGGCACCAACGCCACCTGGCGGATGTCGTGCTCCTTGAGCAGGCCATAGATCTGGTCCGGCCAATCTTCGGTGGCGTCCGGCATGCGTTTCCCCTCGGTCCTTGCCGGCATCCTCCCGCCGACCGGTCGCGCTGGCAAGAGCGGCCCGGGGCTTGCTAAACCGTTTGCATGGGCTTCGCGCATGCCGTGGGTGGCACCCGCTACCTCTTCCCGGACCTTCGGACCCTGCTGGCGCGGGCGACGCCGCTGCGCTCGGGCGACGTGCTGGCCGGGCTGGCGGCGGAGACGGCGCAGGAGCGGGTGGCCGCGCAACGGGCGCTGGCCGACCTGCCGCTGCGGCATTTCCTGAACGAGGCGGTGATCCCCTACGAGGCGGATGAGGTCACAAGGCTGATCCTCGACCGGCACGACGCGGCGGCCTTCGCCCCCGTCGCGCATCTGACCGTGGGCGGCTTCCGCGATTGGCTGCTGGCCGCCGAGCCGGCGGCGCTCGCCGCCCTCCGCCCGGGTCTGACGCCGGAGATGGCGGCCGGCGTCTCCAAGATCATGCGGCTGCAGGACCTGGTGGCGGTCGCGGCCCAGTGCCGCGTCACCAGCCGCTTCCGCAACACGCTCGGCCTGCCGGGGCGGCTCTCCATTCGCCTCCAGCCGAACGACCCGGTGGACGACCCGCGCGGCGTCGCCGCCGCCATCCTCGACGGGCTGCTGCTTGGCGCCGGGGATGCGGTCATCGGCGTGAACCCGGCGACCGACAATCTCGAGACCACGATCCGCCTGCTCGACCTGCTGGATGCCGTCCGGGACCGCTATGCCATCCCGACCCAGAGCTGCGTCCTCGCCCATGTCACCACCAGCCTGCTGGCGATGGAGCGGGGCGCGCCGGTCGACCTCGTCTTCCAGTCGATAGGCGGGACGGAGGGGGTGAACCGCAGCTTCGGCGTCTCCCTCGCCCTGCTGCGGGAGGCGCATGAGGCGGCGCTCGCCCTCGGGCGAGGCACGGTCGGCACGGATTGCATGTATTTCGAGACCGGCCAGGGCAGCGCCCTCTCGGCCGAGGCGCATCAGGGCTGCGACCAGCAGACCGTCGAGGCGCGGGCCTATGCCGTCGCGCGGGAATTCGCGCCTCTGCTGGTCAACTCCGTCGTCGGCTTCATCGGCCCGGAATACCTCTTCGACGGCAAGCAGATCACCCGTGCGGGGCTAGAGGACCACTTTTGCGGCAAGCTGCTCGGCCTGCCGATGGGGGTGGATGTCTGCTACACCAACCATGCCGAGGCCGATCAGGACGAGATGGACTCGCTGCTGACCCTGCTCGGCGTGGCCGGCGTCACCTATGTGATGGGCGTGCCCGGGGCGGATGACGTGATGCTGGCCTACCAGTCCACCTCCTTCCATGACGGGCTCTACCTGCGGGCGGCGCTCGGGCGGAAGCCGGCGCCGGAATTCGAGGATTGGATGGAGCGCATGGGAATCGAGGCGGCGAGCGGGGCAGGGCAGCTGCCGCTGGCCCCGGCGCTGATCGGCCTGCGATGACGACGCCGACGCCTTGGGTGGACCTGCGCCGTTTCACCTCGGCCCGCGTGGCGCTTGGCCGGGCGGGGCATGGGCTGCCGACCGCGGCGCATCTCGACTTCCAGGAGGCGCATGCGAGGGCGCGGGATGCGGTGCATTCGGCCCTCGACCTCGATGCGCTGGAGGCGGCGCTCGGCCAGCCCGCCATCCGCGTCGCCAGCCAGGCGGCGGACCGGCGGACCTATCTCCTGCGTCCCGATCTCGGCCGCCGCCTGCGCGAGGCCGACCGCGCCCGCCTGCCGCCGGCGCCCGGCGCCTTCCTCTTCGTCGTGGCGGACGGGCTCTGCGCCATCGGCGTGCAGCGCCAGGCGCCGACGCTGATCGCCGCCGCTCGGCCGCTGCTGGTGGCGAACGGCCTCGCCCTCGCCCCCATCGTCATCGCCAGCCAGGCCCGCGTCGGCCTCGGCGACGAGATCGGCGAGGCGATGGGCGCCGCCTTGGTTGCCGTGCTGATCGGCGAGCGGCCCGGCCTCTCGGCCACCGACAGCCTCGGCCTCTACCTCACCCTCGGCCCCCGTCGCGGCCGCACCGATGCCGAGCGGAACTGCATCTCCAACATCCGCCCCAGCGGCCTCTCGCCAGCCGCGGCGGCGGAGAAGCTGGCCTGGCTCAGCGGCGCAGCGATGCGCCTCGGCGCCACCGGCGTCGCGCTGAAGGACGAGCAGCCGGGCGGGCCGCTGCTGCCATGATCCGGGTGACTCAACGCATCGCCATCGCCGAGGACGAGCTGACCGAGGATTTCATCCGCGCCTCCGGCCCCGGCGGGCAGAATGTCAACAAGGTGGAGACGGCGGTGCAGCTCCGCTTCAACGCCCGCCTCTCGCCCAACCTGCCTGATGCGGTGCGGGCGCGGCTCGAGCGGTTGGCGGGGCATCGGCTGACCCAGGACGGCGTCGTCATCATCACCGCCCAGCGCTTCCGCACGCGGGAGCGGAACCGGGAGGATGCGCTGGAGCGCCTGCTCGAGCTGATCCGCGAGGCGGCGACCCCACCCCCTCCGCCGCGCCGGCCGACGCGGCCGACCCTGGCCTCGAAGAAGCGCAGGCTGGAGGGGAAGGCGAAGCGGGCGGATGTGAAGAAGGGGCGGGGGCGGCAGCCGATGGACTGATCCTGGGGAAGGCCTTGCCTTCTCCAGACCCCATCCACCAGGCCGGAACCCGGCCTGGACCGGCCTGAGTTCGCTATTCCTCCAAAGCTGAGGCGCTTTCTATCCAGTTCCCAAGGGCCAACCCACCATCGACGGGCAGCACCGAGCCGGTCACATAGGGCATGCAACGGTCGGAGAGCAGGGGCACGACCGCCCGGGCGATGTCCTCCGCGCTGCCGACCCGCCCCATCGGTACCTTCCGCGCCAGCGCCGTGAAATCGCCCTGGAAGCCGCCGGGGATCGCCCCCGGCGCGACGGCGTTCACCCGGATGCCGGCCGGGCCGAAATACCGCGCCAGCTCCCGCACCAGCATGACCTGCCCGGCCTTGGCTGCACTGTAATGCGGCAGGTTCCGCGGCGTCGCCGCATGCAGCGAGGCAATGAAGACCATCCGCCCGCGCAGCCCGGCCTGCACCATCTGCTGGCCGAGCTTGCGGGCGAGGAAGAAGCCGGAGCGGAGATTGGTATCGACCATCGCATCCCACTCCTCGGGTGTGACGGCGCCGACCGTCTGCCGCTCCATGCGCGGCGGCGAGGCGCTATGGACCAGCATCGACACCGGCCCCCGCGCCGCGGCTGCCTCTGCCAGCGCCGCATGGCCGTCCGGGCTCGCCAGGTCGGCCTGCAGGAAGGCCGCGCGGCCACCGGCGGCCCGCACGGCTCCAGCCACCGCCTCGCCCCGCTCCGGATGGAGGTCGCTCGCCAGCACCGTCGCCCCGCAGCGGCCGAGCCATTCCGCGACGCCCCGGCCGATGCCGGAACCCGCGCCGGTCACCAGCGCCACCTCCCCGGCGAAGAGATCGGTGGAATAGGGGTTGTCCTGGCTCATCCGCGTCTCCTCCGTCATCGGGCCGCAACCAGCGCGGCGAAATGCCGCTGCATCCGCCCCGCATCCGGCTCGATGCCGGTGAAGAGGCGGAAGGCGCCGACCGCCTGGAACACTGCCATGCCGCCGCCATCCAGAGTCCGGCAGCCGAGCGCGCGCGCCGCCCGCAGCAGCGCCGTCTCCAGCGGGAAGTAGACGATCTCGGCGACCCAGAGCGCCGGCCTCAGCAACTCCGCCGGCAGCGGCAGGCCGGGATGGTTTGCCATGCCGACCGGGGTGCAGTTCACCAGACCGTCCGCCCTGGCGATCGCCGAGGCCAGGTCGCCCCCAGCCACTGCCCGCCCTGCGCCGAAGCGGGCGGCAAGCGCCTCGGTCAGCCGGGCCGCGCGGTGCGGATCGATGTCGAACACAATGAGCCGCTCCGCCCCGAGCACCAGCAGCGCATGCGCCACCGCAGCTCCGGC
This sequence comes from Belnapia moabensis DSM 16746, assembly GCF_000745835.1. Taxonomy (GTDB): domain Bacteria; phylum Pseudomonadota; class Alphaproteobacteria; order Acetobacterales; family Acetobacteraceae; genus Belnapia; species Belnapia moabensis. The sequence goes on from NZ_JQKB01000016.1 coordinate 92,058, forward strand.
GCCGCCGGCGCCGAGCTGCACCACCTGCCGCCGTGCCGCATCCGGCAAGCCGCGGCGGAAGCCCTCCGCGAAGCCAAACCAATCGGTGTTGTGGCCGATCCGCCGGCCGTCCCGGAACACCACGGCGTTCACCGCGCCCAGGGCCCGCGCCTCGTCCGACAGCCCGTCGAGCAGCGGGATGACGGCCTGCTTGCAGGGATGCGTAACATTCACCCCGGCGAAGCCCAGGCGCTGCGCCGCGACCAGCAGTTCCTCCAGCGCCTCGGGCCCGAGGCCGAGCGCGGTGAAATCCAGCAGGCGGTAGATGGCGCGCAGACCCTGCTCCGCGCCTTCCCGCTCATGCATGGCAGGCGTCAGCGAGGCGCCGATATCGCTGCCGATCAGCGCGGCCAGATAGGCGGGCCTCCGGTCCCAGCTCTCGGCCACCGCACGCTCCCCGCCTTCCCACTTGCGGGGCACGGTACTCGCGGTTAGCTGCGGGTCAAGGAAAGCGGGAGGACCCATCGCAATGACCCTGCATCGCCGTGCCGTCCTGGCCGGGCTCGTCCCGCTCGGTGCCCGCACTGCCCTGGCGCAGGGCGAGCCCTGGCCCGCACCGGGCCGCCCGATCACCATCGTCGTCGCCTGGGCTCCGGGCGGCTCCACCGATTTCGTTGGCCGGGTGGTGGCGCAGCAACTCTCGAAGGAGATCGGCGGCAATGTCGTGGTGGACAACCGCCCCGGCGCCTCGGGCACCGTCGGCCATGCGAGCGTCGCCCGCGCCCGGCCGGATGGCTACACGCTGCTGCTCGGGGTGAATTCCACCTATGCCATGTCGCGCCACCTCTTCCCGCAGCGCGGCTATGACGACGAACGCGCCTTCGCCCCGATCGGGCGCATCGCCGTCTCGCCCATCTTCCTCTGCGTGACCCCGAAGCTCGGCACGCCGACCATCGCCGCCTTCATCGCCCGCGCGAAGTCGATGCCGGGCAAGCTGAGCTACGGCTCCTCCGGCGCCGGCTCCTCCGCCCATCTGGCGACGGAGCTCTTCCTCCGCTCGGCTGGTATCACGGTGCAGAACGTCACCTATCGTGGTGGGGCGCCGGCGGTGCAGGCGCTGATCGCCGGCGAGGTGGAGATGGCCTTCGTCGATGCCGTCACCGCCCTGCCGCTGATGGCGAGCGGGCAGATCGCCGCCATCGGCGTCAGCACGCCGGAGCGCAACCCCTTGGCGCCCGATGTGCCGACCATCGCCGAGAGCGGCTTGCCCGGCTTCCAGGCGACCAGCGACTTCGCCCTGCTGGCCCCGGCCGGGACGCCGGAGCCGATCATCCACCAGCTCTCGGCCGGACTGGCCGCGACGATGCAGAACCCGGAGGTGCTGGGCCGGCTGCGCCAGGGTTCCATCTTCCCGACCTTCGGCACTCCCGAGGAATTCCCGGCCTACCTCGCCACCGAGAGCGCCAAGTGGGGCGAGGTGATCCGCAGCCGCGGCATCATCCTGGAATAGGCCCTGGCCGCGGGGATCTAGTCGAGGCTGATGCCAAGCTCCCGGATGAGCGGCACCCAGACCGCCCGCTCCGCCTCGATCAGCCGGCGGAATTCCGCCGGCCCGCCGCCCAGCGACTCGAGCCCGATGCTGCGCAGCTTGCCGCTCACCGCCTCCTCCCGCAGCGCCGCGGCGAGTTCCGCCGTCAGCCGGCCGGCGACGGGCTCCGGCGTGTTCGCCGGCACGACCAGTCCCTGCCAGGCATAGGCCTCGAAGCGGGCGAGGCCGAGCGCCTCGGCGATAGTCGGCACGTCGGGCAGGTCCGGATGGCGCTGCGCCGAGCAGAGGGCGAGCGGCTTCACCCGGCGCGAGCGCAGGTGTTCGAGGCCGGATGGCAGGTCGAGGATCATCGACTCGATCGTGCCCGCCAGCAGGTCGTTCAGCGCCGGCGCCGCGCCGCGATAGGGCACATGGGTGAAGCGCGCGCCCATCTCCTTCGACAGCCGCTCCATCGCCAGGTGATGCGGCGAGCCGATGCCGGGCGAGCCGTACTCGATGGTGCCGGGCCTGGCCTTCGCCGCATCGAACATCGCGCCGGCATCGGCATAGGGCGAGGCCTGCTTCACCACCAGCACCAGCGGGAAGCGCGCCATCAGCCCGATCGGCTGGAAGTCGCGCGCCGGGTCGTAGGGCAGGCGGCGGAACAGCGCCGTGTTGAAGACCAAGGTGCCGTTGTCGGCCGAGAAGACGGTATAGCCGTCCGGCGCCGACTTGGCCGTGGCCTCGGCGCCGATATTGGTGGCGGCACCCGGCCGGTTGTCGACCACCATGGGCTGGCCGAGCCGCGCCGAGATGGCGGCGCCGAGGATGCGCGCCAGCGTGTCCGTCCCGCCGCCCGCTGCATAGGCGACGATCCACTTGATCGGCCGGTCCGGATAAGACTGGGCTCGCAGGGCACGCAGCGGCAAGGCGGCACCGAGGCCGGCCACGAGGGCGGAGCGGCGTGAGATTTCCATTCTCGTTGTTTCCTCCCGGATGCAGCGGTCAGGGCGATGGCAGGATGGTGCCGCGGCACTCGCCGAAGCCGATGGAGGCGAAGCCCTCGCGCCGGGCGCGGGCGCGCAGCACCAGCGCATCGCCGTCCTCGAGGTAGCGCCGCTCTTCGCCCGAGCCGAGCCGCAACGGGTGTTGGCCGCCGCGGGTGATCTCCAGCAGGCTGCCGAGGGCGGTGTCCTCCGGGCCGGAGAGGGTGCCGGAGCCGAGCAGGTCGCCCGGCTGGAGGTTGCAGCCGTTGCTGGCGTGATGCGCGACCATCTGCGCCACCGTCCAGTACATGTGCCGCGTGCCGCTGAGGCCGAGCCGGTGCGGCGGCAGGCCCTGCTCGCGCAGGCCGGGGGTCTCCAGCAGCACCTCCAGCTCCAGGTCGAGGGCACCCTCGCGCTGGTCGGCCTCGTCGAGCAGGTAGGGCAGGGGGGCCGGGTCGCCCTCCGGCCGCGGCGGCTGGGCGGTGCGGAAGGGGGCCAGCGCCTCGGGCGTGATGACCCAGGGGCTGATCGTCGTGCCGAAGCTCTTGCCGAGGAAGGGGCCGAGCGGCTGGTACTCCCAGGCCTGGATGTCACGCGCCGACCAGTCGTTCAGCAGGGAGTAGCCGGCGACGTGCCGCGCCGCCTCGCCGATGGGCACCGGCTCGCCGAGCGCATTGCCGGGGCCGACCCAGATGCCGAGCTCCAGCTCGTAATCGAGGTTGCGGCAGGGGCCGAAGCTCGGCGCATTGTCTTCCGGCCGCTTGCGCTGGCCCTGCGGCCGGCGGATCGCCGTGCCGGAGGGCACCACCGAAGAGGCCCGACCGTGATAGCCGATGGGGACGTATTTGTAGTTCGGCAGCAGCGGGTTTTCGGGGCGGAAGACCTTGCCGACATTGGTCGCGTGGTGGATGCCGACATAGAAGTCGGTGTAGTCGCCGATCCGTGCCGGCAGGTGCAGCGCGCAGCCTTCGGCAGGGTGGAGGCAGGGTCCGAGTCTGGCCCGCTCCGCACTGCCTTCGGCCAGCAGTGCCGAGAGCCGGGCACGCAGCGCCCCGCGCGGGCCCGCGCCGAGGGCGAAGAAGGCGTTCAGCGTACCGCCTGCCATCGCCTCGACCGCACGGGCCGCCTCGCCCTGGAACAGCCCGGCCGCCCGCGCCGCACCGAGATCGAGGATCATCGCCCCGATGGCGACGCCGGCCCGCGGATCGCCACCCGGCGGCGCGAAGATGCCGAGCGGCAGATTCTGGATCGGGAAGTCCGGATGGCCGTTGGCCGAGGCCACCCAGCTCCGCAGCCGGGCGTTGTGCGTCGCATCGATCATGGGCACGCTGCTCACCACTCGCGCCGGCTGGGGTCGAAGTGGCGCTGCAGCGCCTGGCCGTAGCCGCCATAGTCGCGCTGCAGCTCCGGCAGGCCGGCGGCATAGGCGGTGACGCGCTGCATGAAGCGCGTCTCGAACATGAAGGCCAACGTGCCCTCCAGCTTGTGCGGCTTCAGCTCCGCCTTGCTCGCACCCTCGAAGGCGGACATGTCCGGCCCGTGCGGCAGCATGGTATTGTGCAGCGAGAAGCCGCCTGGGGCGAAGCCGCCGCCCGTCTTGGCGTCATAGACGCCGTAGATCAGCCCCATGAACTCCGACATGACGTTCATGTGGTACCAGGGCGGGCGGAAGGTGTTCTCCGCCACCATCCAGCGCTCGGGGAAGATGACGAAGTCGATGTTGGCCGTGCCGGGCGTGTCGCTCGGCGAGGTAAGCACGGTGAAGATCGACGGGTCTGCATGGTCGAAGAGCACCGGCCCGACCGGCGAGTAGCGCCGGAGGTCGTATTTGTAGGGCGCGTAATTGCCGTGCCACGCGACGACGTCGAGCGGCGAGGCGGGGATCTCCGCCTGCCAGAGCGTGCCGCCCCATTTCACCGTCAGCCGGCTCGGCACCTCGCGGTCCTCATAGGCGGCGACGGGGGTGAGGAAGTCGCGCGGATTGGCGAGGCAGTTGGCGCCGATCGGCCCGCGCTCCGGCAGGGTGAGGGCGCCGCCGTAATTCTCGCAGACATAGCCGCGCGCGCGGCCGCCGCGGAGCTCCGCGCGGAATTTCACCCCGCGCGGGAGCACCGCGATCTCGCCAGGCGCGATGTCGATCATGCCGAACTCGGTCGCCAGCCGCAGCGCGCCCTGCTGCGGGACCAGCAGCATCTCGGCATCGGCATTGTAGAAATACTCGTCTTCCATGGAGCGGGTGACGAAGTAGAGATGCGCCGCCATGCCGGTCTGGCTGCCGGCATCGCCCGCGGTGGTGACGGTATGCATCCCCTCGATGAGGGAAAGGCCCCGCTCCGGGATCGGCACCGGGCTCCAGCGCATCGGCGCGGGCGGCACCTCCACCTCGGTGCAGGGCGCCGTGCGCCAGTGCCCGGCATCGATCCGGTGGAACTGCCCCCAATTCGCGACGGTCGGGCGAATGCGGTAGAGCCAGCTCCGCTCATTCGCCGCCCTCGGCGCGGTGAAGGGAGAGCCACTGAGCTGCTCCGCATAGAGCCCGTAGGCGCAGCGCTGCGGCGAGTTGCGGCCAACCGGCAGGGCGCCCGGCAGCGCCTCCGTCTCGAACTGGTTGCCGAAGCCGGAGAGATAGGCCGGCTCCGCCGTGCCCGCGCCGAAGGTGCTGAAGGGTTGGACGATGTTCATGTCTGCCGTTCCCTCTCAGGACTGCGCTTCGGCGGATTTCATGCTGCTGCCCTGCTCCAGCGCGCGCCACATCTCGACGTCGCGCTCGGCGGTCCAGATGCGCGGGTGGTCGATGCCCTGTGCCTCGTCATAGGCGCGGCTCACATCGAAGGGCATGCAGTGCTCGAAGATCACCCAATGCCCGTATTTGGGGCGCATGGCCGCCATCGCCTCGTCATAGACCTGCTTCAGCGTAGCGCCCTTGGCTACGCCCGCCTTGGCGATGGCGAAGAGGTCCGAGGTAAAAGCGATGGTGCCGGCGATGGCCTCCTCGACCTCCGCCCGGTTCATCAGGCTGCGGCCGCGACCGGGCACCAGCTTCTCGGCGCCGAGCGCCCGCACGGCCGCGAGCGTCGCCGGCCAGTCGGTGAAATGCGCGTCGCCGCAATAGGGCGTCGCGCCGAACTCGACGGTGTCGCCGGCGAAGAGCACGCGCTCCTTCGGCAGCCAGACCACCGTGTCGCCGGCGGTGTGGCTGCGGCCGATATGGATGATCTGCACTTCGCGCCGGCCCATCCAGAGCGTCATCCGCTTGTGGAAGACGATATGCGGCCAAGTGAGGCCGGGGATGCTCTCCTTGCCGCGGAACAGGCGTGGGAAGCGGCCGATCTCGCTGTCCATGTCCTGCTGGCCACGCTCGACGATCAGGTCCCTCGTCACGTCGGAGGCAATGATCTCCGCCCCCTCATAGCCCGAGGCTCCGAGCACGCGGACGGCGTGGTAGTGGCTCAACACGACGTGGCGGACGGGCTTGTCGGTCACTTGGCGGATGCGGGCGATGACATCCCGCGCCATGGCCGGCGTCGCTTGGGCATCGACGACGAGCACGCTGTCATCGCCGATGACGATGCCGGAATTGGGGTCGCCCTCCGCCGTCCAGCCATAGAGGCCGGGGCCGAGTTCCCCAAAGGATACCTGCTTGTCGGCGAGGTCCTTGGTGCTGGCGAAGCCTGACATGGGGTCGCGTCCTCTCGATCGGGTTCAGGCGGTGGCGCGCAGGGTGGCATCCTGCCCGACGGGGTTGATGCCCTCGCGGGACCTAGCCATGGCCTGTCGCAGAACGGTGGCATCACCGATATGGTTCGCCAGCAGCAGGATCAGCCGGGCATTGACGAGCTGGTTCTGCTCCGGTGTCAGGTCGCGGTGCAGCGCGACCAGCGCCTCGTAGAAATCATCCGGCGCGGCGATGTTGAGCTCGGTGTTCAGCATGGCACCCTCTCAGCCCTGGCCGGTGGCGCGGGCCAGCGCGGAATGCACCAGCGCCGGCTCGCAGCGGCGCCAGCGGGCGGCGACATGCTGGTCCGGCCGCAGCAGGTAGGTGGTGCCCGGCCTCGCATCGTAGCGCTGGGCGAGCAGTCCGTCGGCATCCTTGATGACCGGCAGCCCGACCGCCTCGCGCGGCGCGGTGCCGGCCGACACGACCAGCAACGGCCGCAGTGGGATCCCGCCGGTGCCGGGAAGGGCATCCGGCGCCGTCTCGCCGAAGCAGAGAAGCGTGAAGCCGCCATGTTCGATTTGCGAGAGGAACCAGCCCTCCTCGCCACGCACCAGAACCGGCGCGTCGATGGCCGGGGCGCCGGGCCGCATCGGGCCGTCGAAGGCGTCGCTATCGGGCGTGTTCAGCGTCGAGTCCCGGTAGGTGCTGGGCAGGGACAGCCGCCCGCTGTTCACCAGCCGCCGGGCGAAGGCGCAATCGCGCGCAAGGCCGAGTGCGGCGTCGCGGAAGGCGCGGCTCGCCTCGTTCTTCGGCGTGATGAAATCGGTGCTGCGGGTGGAGTTGAGGATGTTTTCCTCCGCCGCATGAACCCGCTCGGCATCGTAGCTGTCAAGCAGGCTCTCCGGCGCCCGGCCCTCCACCACCAATGCCAGCTTCCATGCGAGGTTCTCCGCATCCTGCACGCCGCCATTCGCTCCACGCGCCCCGAAGGGCGAGACGCCATGCGCGCTGTCGCCCGCAAAGAGCACGCGGCCATGGCAGAAGCGGTCCATTCGCAGGCAGGAGAAGGTATAGACGCTGACCCATTCCAGCTCGAACCGCACCTCCGGCCCGAGCAGCGCCTGCACGCGCGGGATCACCCGCTCCGGCTGGCGCTCCGCTACTGGGTCGGCATCCCAGCCGAGCTGGAAGTCGATGCGCCAGATGCCGTCCGGCTGCTGGTGCAGCAGCACCGACTGGTTGGGGTGGAAGGGCGGGTCGAACCAGAACCAGCGCTCGGCGGGGAAGGGGGCATCCATCCGCACATCGGCGATGAGGAAGCGGTCGCGGAAGGTCTGTCCCTTGCTCTCCAGCCCCAGAATCTTGCGCACTGCGCTGCGCGAGCCATCGGCGGCAACCAGCCAGTCGGCCTGCAGCCGATAGCCGCCCTCGGGCGTCTCGACCTCGAGCAGCACGCCATCCTCCCGCGACTGCAGGCCCGTCACCCGGTTCTTCCAACGCAGGTCGATCAGCGGCAGCGCCTGCGCCCGCTCCAGCAGGAAGCCCTCGACGTAGTATTGCTGCAGGTTGACGAAGGCCGGGCGCCGGTGCCCCGCCTCCGGCAGCAGATCGAAGCTGTAGACCGGATCCTCGCGGAAGAAGACCTTGCCGCGGTTCCAGGTGATACCCTTCTCCACCATGCGCCCGCCGCAGCCGAGCCGGTCGAAGATTTCCAGCGTACGCTTGGCGAAGCAGATGGCCCGCGACCCGGTGGAAAGCCGGTCGTCGTCATCCAACAGCACGACGCGGATGCCCTGCTGCGCCAAGTCGATGGCGGCGGCGAGACCGACCGGCCCGGCGCCGACGATGACGACGGGGTGGCGCACCGGCCGCGGCGCATCCTGATCGGGCGAGCGCGCATAAGGCAGGACGAGGGCTTGGTAATCCACCCGTTCGGCCAGGCTGCCATCCATTCCCGCCCCTCCGCGACTTGGCTTCATCGCCAATCTTGCTACGTATTATGTAATGCGCTATGAATATTGTAGCAAAATGAGAGGGGCCATCGTCAAGTGGCGTTCGATGGGCAGGCTGGGCCGGAGGATCTGCGTGGCGGGGTCAATTCAGTCGAGGTCGCGGGGCTTCTGCTGCGCATCCTGGCTGAGGCCGGCGGACCGATGCGCCTGGCCGAGCTGGCCCGCGCCGCCGGGATGCCTTCGGCCAAGGCGCACCGCTACCTCGTTAGCTTGGCGCGGGTCGGGCTCGCCGAGCAGGATGCGGCGACGACACGCTACGAACTCGGCCCGCTGATGCTGCGTGCCGGCTTGGCCGCGCTCGGCCGCTCCGACGCGCTGAAGCGGGCGGAGCGGGCCTTGGAGGCCATCGCCGCCCGCACCGGCGAGACCGCCGCCGCCGCGGTCTGGGGCACCCACGGCCCGACCCATGTGCGCCTGGTCGCGGCCAGGCACGAACTGGCCGCCAGCGTCCCGCCCGGCCATGTCTGCCCGATGACCTATTCGGCCTCCGGCCTCGTCTTCTGCGCTTTCGGCGAACCTGGCCTGGTCCGCCCCCTGGCCGAGCGGGAGCTGGCGCAGAACCGCGCCATCGCCCGCCCGAGCGCCCCCGCCTCGATGGCGGAGCTGGACCGGCTGGTGGCCACGGTGCGCACCCGCGGCTTCGCCACGGTGGAGAATGAGGGAAATGGCGGGCTGGCCGCCGTCTCCGCCCCGGTCTTCGAGGCCGATGGCCGCCGCATCCGCCTGGCGCTGACGGTCTTCGGCAGGGTCGGGCGGCTCAATGTGGCGGCGAATGGGCCGGTCGTCGCGCTGGTGATCGAGGCGGCCCGCGCCCTGGCTGCCGAGCTGTAGGGCTCAGGCCGGCAGCAGCCCCTTGGCCTGCAGCCGCTCCGGCGTCATGCCCTCGACCATGGCCTCCAGCAACCCGGCCGCTTCGGTCGTGAACAGCCCGGCAGAGAAGACTGCCCGCGTATTCAGCGCCTCCGGCAACGGCCCGACGATATCGATGCCCGGTACCGCCATCAGTTCGCTCACCTGTTGGATGGCGATTTCCGCCTCGCCCCGCGCCGCCAGCTCCGCCGTCAACCCCTGCGGGATGACGATCGCCTTGGTGTTGACCGCCTCGGCGATGCCCAGCCGCTCGATCAGCCCAGCGAAGAAGATGCCGCTCGCCCCCGCCCTCGAGTAGGCGATGGAGCGGGCGCCGAGCAGCGCCTCCCGGCAGGCCTCGGGCGTGGCGATGTCCGGCCGCGGCGCCCCGGCTCGCACCGCCATGCCGATGAGCGAGATGCAAAGGTCCCGCCGGCTGCCGGGAAGCAGGCGGCCCTCCGCCACCAGCGCCTCCACCGCCTCGGCCGTCAGAATGGCGATGTCCGCTGCCTCGCTCGCCTCGATGCGGCGGAGCAGGGCGGCGGTCGGGGCAAAGTCGGCGGCGATGAGGCGGCCGGTCCCAACCTCCAGCCCTGGCAGCATCTCCTGCAGCAGCCCCATCACAGCGAGGGTGGAGAAGAGCCGGACGGGCGCACGCGGTTGTTCCTGCATGGTCAGCCTCTCCGGCCTGCAAGCGTTGACTTTGAGGGTCAGAGTGTGGCGGGCTGGCAGCAGGGATCAAGCAGAGTGCCGAAACAGGCCCGGAGAGGAAGCATGTCCGAGACCAGGATCGATGCGGTGATTGTCGGCGCCGGCTTCGCCGGCATGTACATGCTGCATCGGCTGCGCGGCCTCGGTATCGCGGCCGTGGTGCTGGAGCAGGGTGAGGATGTGGGCGGCACCTGGTACTGGAACCGCTATCCCGGCGCCCGGTGCGACGTCGAGAGCATGCAGTACTCCTTCTCCTTCCTGCCGGAATTGCAGCAGGAGTGGCGCTGGTCGGAACGCTTCGCCTCCCAGCCGGAGATCCTTCGCTACGCCGCCCATGTGGCGGAGCGGCTGGACCTCAGGCGCGACATGCGCTTCCACACGCGGGTGACACGGGCGGCCTTCGACGAGGCGAGCGCGCTCTGGACCGTCGAGACCGATGGCGGCGACCGCTACATCGCGCGGTACTGCGTCATGGCGACGGGCTGCCTCTCCACCGCCAAGCTGCCGGAGATCGAGGGGCTCGGAAGCTTCGAGGGCGCCACCTACCATACCGGCGCCTGGCCGCATGAGGGCGTCGATTTCAGCGGCAAGCGCGTCGCCGTCATCGGCACCGGCTCCTCCGCCATCCAGGCCATTCCGGTGATCGCGCAGCAGGCGGCGCATCTCACCGTCTTCCAGCGGACGCCCAATTTCAGCATCCCCTCGCGCAATGCGCCGATGGATGACGACTACGAGTCCTGGTGGAAGTCCGACTACGAGGCGCACCGGGCCAAGGCGCGGATGATGCGCACCGGCATCCTCTACGGCCTCAACGACAAGTCGGCGCTGGAGGTGCCACCGGAAGAACGCGAGGCGGAGTACGAGGCGCGCTGGGCCCGGGGCGGCACGGCTTTCATGGGCGCCTTCAGCGACCTCATCACCAACCGTGAGGCGAACGACACGGCGGCCGAATTCGTCCGCCGCAAGATCCGCGGCATCGTCAAGGACCCGAAGGTGGCGGAGCTGCTGGCGCCGAAGGGCTACCCGATCGGCACCAAGCGCATCTGCGTCGACACCGAGTATTTCGAGACCTTCAACCGCCCCAACGTCACGCTGGTCGATGTGCGCGAGGCACCGATCGAGGCGATCACCCCGCGCGGGGTCCGCACCCGCACCGGCGAATACGAGTGCGACGCGCTGGTTTTCGCCACCGGCTTCGATGCGATGACCGGAGCGCTCACCCGCATCGATATCCGCGGCCGCGGCGATGCCGGCCTTGCCGAGGCCTGGGCCGATGGGCCGCGCACCTATCTTGGGTTGATGGCGGCCGGTTTCCCCAATCTCTTCATGATCACCGGGCCCGGCAGCCCGTCCGTGCTGTCGAACATGATCGTCTCGATCGAGCAGCATGTGGACTGGCTGAGCGATTGCCTCGCTCATATGCAGGCCCGTGGCCTGACCACCATCGAGGCGACGCTGGAGGCGCAGGAGGCCTGGGTCGCCCATGTGAACGAGGTCGCCGACCGCACGCTCTACCCGCAGGCAGCCTCCTGGTACATGGGCGCCAACGTTCCAGGCAAGCCGCGCGTCTTCATGCCCTATATCGGCGGCGTCGGCACTTATAGGGAGAAATGCGCCGAGATCGCGGCGAAGGGCTATGAGGGCTTCCGCCTTTCCGCCGGCGCGATGCCGGCGGCAGCGGCCGAATAGAGCCTACTTCTTACGCGCCTTGCGGGCGGCGTAGCGCGCATCGCGCGCCGCCTTCTGCTCGGCCGCCAGAGCCAGGGCGCGCTCGCGCTTCTCGTTGTCGAGAATTTGGGCGCGCGTCTCGCGGTCGGCATTTTCGAGGGCAAGCGCACGGGCCTCCTCGGCGCGGCGGGCTGCCTCCTCGATCTCGCGCTGGCGGGCCTCGGCGGCGAGACGCTCCTGCTCGGCGCGGCGGGCGGCCTCCTCAGCGGCTATGCGGGCAAGTTCGGCTTCCTTGGCGGCCTTGCGCTCGGCGATGCGGGCCTCGCGGGCCTCGGCGATCGCCTTCTGCTGCGCCAACCGCTCCTGCACGGCAGGATCATCGGGCTTCGGCTGGTTGCGGAAGCGCTCCATCAGCGCCTGGCGTGCTTTGGTGGCGTTGCTCAGGCGGTCATTGAAATTGTCGGACTTAAAGGCGGGCATGGCGGGCTTCTACTCAACCGGCGCCGAGATGTACAGGCCGTAGCAGCGGCCGAGCCATGACGGTTCGGCATGGCACCGACCCATCACGAATAGGCGAAGGCGCCGCGGTGGTGCGGTTTCGTGCCGATCATCCTCGACAGGCCGCGGCCGCAGCCCCTATTTCGACGTAACCCAAACAACATCGAACCCTCGCACCGACCGGCACTCCGGCGGCACCGGAGATATTGCCTTGCCCGCTACCGTCCCAGGCTGCGGCTGACCGCATGCCGGTCCTCGCCGTTCAGCACGTCACTACCTATCGCTACCGCCAGCCGGTCGCCTTCGGCGAGCACCGGATGATGCTGCGGCCGCGGGAGGGGCATGACCAGCGCCTGCTGGACCAGCAGATCATCATCACGCCGAAACCGCTGGAACTCCGCTGGCTGCACGATGTCTTCGGCAACAGCGTCGCCGTCGCCCGCTTCGGCGGCAGGGCGCGGGAGCTGCGCTTCGACAGCCGGGTGCGGCTGGTGCATTCGCCGGGCAATGCCCTCGACCTGCCGGTGGGGGAGGGGGCCGAGACCTATCCCTTCTCCTATGGCGTCGAGGAGATGCCGGACCTCGCCCGCTCCATCGAGCGGCAATATGCCGATCCGGATGGCGAGCTGGACCGCTGGGCCCGGCAATTCCTCCGCAAGGACGGCCCGACCGGCACGCGGGAGCTGCTGGCCGACATCACCCATGCCATCCGCGCCCGCTTCACCTATGTGGCGCGGCAGGAGAAAGGCGTGCAGGAGCCGCTGCGCACGCTCAGGCTCGGCAGCGGCAGCTGCCGCGACTTCGCCGTGCTGATGATCGAGGCGGTGCGCGCCCTCGGCTTCGCCGCCCGCTTCGTCACCGGCTACCTCTACGTGCCGCGCGAAGGCGGCCGGATCGGCGGCGGCGCGACCCATGCCTGGCTGCGCGTCTACCTGCCCGGCGCCGGCTGGGTGGAACTCGACCCGACCAACGGCATCATCGGCAACCGCGACCTGATCCGCGTCGCCGTCGCCCGCGACCACCACCAAGCGGTGCCGCTGCACGGCACTTGGTCCGGCTTCCCCTCCGACAGCCTCGGCATGACCGTCGAGGTGACCGTCACGGAGGCGACGCCGGACGGGCCGCCCCGCACCCAACCCGCCCCGACCTGATAAAAGAAGGACCCGCCCGATGCGCATCCGCGCCGGCTACCACATCGTCTATGATTGCCCGCGGCCAACGCCCATGCTGCTCATGGTCAGCCCGCACCCTGCCCGCATGCCCGATCTCGAGGCACCGCATTACGTGCGCTTCGATCCGCCGGTGCCGCTGCGCCAGTATAACGACAGCTTCGGCAACCTCTGCTCGCGCATCGTCGCGCCGGCGGGGCAGCTCACCATCTCGACCGACCTCGTGGTGCGCGACCCGGGCACCTGGGACCGCGTGGTGCCCGAGGCCATGCAGCATCCGGTCGAGGAGTTGCCCGACGAAGCCGTCGTTTTCCTGCTCGGCAGCCGCTATTGCGAGACGGACCGGCTCTCCGACACCGCCTGGTCGCTCTTCGCCCATACGCCGCCCGGCTGGGCCCGCGTGCAGGCGGTCTGCGACTGGGTCAACAACCACATCACCTTCGGCTACGGGCACGCCAATTCCCAGCGCACCGCCTGGGGCGCCTATATGGACCGCCATGGCGTCTGCCGCGACTTCGCGCATCTCGCCGTCACCTTCTGCCGCTGCCTCAACATCCCGGCGCGCTACTGCACCGGCTGGCTCGGCGATATCGGCGTGCCGCCGGCCGGGCCGATGGACTTCGCCGCTTGGTTCGAGGTCTATCTCGGCGGCGAGTGGCACACCTTCGACCCACGTAACAATCAGCCGCGGATCGGCCGCATCCTGATGGGCCGCGGCCGCGATGCGACCGATGTGGCGATCTCCACCACCTTCGGCCCCTGCACCCTGGCCGACTTCCAGGTCGTGACCGACGAGATCGCCGGTTAAGGCAGGTCCAGCCGGACGGCGATGGCGGCGCTGGCGATCACCGCCACGTCGCTGCCCTCGTCATCCGGCACGTCGAGCCCGCCCTTCACCACCTGAACCGTGACGATGCCATGGGGGAGGGAGGCTCGCACCCGCTCGGCATCGACGCGCGCCGGATCCTGCACGCCAATGGTGACATCCACCAGCATGGTCTTCGGGTCGACCTTCAGCGAGCGCAGCATGGTCAGGGAGGAATGGTGCAGCGCATCCTGCACCGCCCGCAGCGCCGCCTTGGTATAGTCACCGCCATGCAAGTCGTTGCCGGCACCCATCTCCAGGATCACGCGCCGCGCAGTCATGCCGGCTGCTCCGGCAGGTCGAGCCGGACGATGGCCGCAGCATGGGCCATGACGGTGGAGCCGGTGCCCGCCTCGTTCGGAATCTCGAGCCCGCCTTCCACCACCGTCACCGTGCCGGTGCCATGCGGCAGCACGGCGAGCACCGCCTCCCTGTCCACCAGGTCGGGCTTCGGCACGCCGATCCGCACCTCGACCTCCATGCTGTCGACATGCAGGCCGAGCGCATGAGTGATGGTGAGGGAGTTGTGCCATAGCGCATCGCGCAGCGCCCGCACCGCGGCCTTGGTGTAGTCGGTGCCGCGGATATCGGTCCCCATGCCGAGCTCCAGCACCATGCGTTTCATCGGCATGCGCTACCCTTTCTCCACATTCCAGAACACCGGCACCGGCCCCTTCAGCAGCCCCTTGAGGCTGCTCCGCCAGGCCGCCGGCGGCAGGTACTGGCCGAGCGGGATGAAGGGCACCGTCTCGAAGGCGCGGCGCTGGATCGCCTGGTCGAGCCGGCGCAGCTCCGCCTCGTCGGTGCCCTCCATCCAGCGGTCGCGCATCGCCTCGAGCTCGGCATCCTCCGGCCAGCCGAACCAGGCACCCCGGCCGTTGCCGCGGATGTTGGAGGCGAAGACCGGGTCACGGTACTCCGCCGCCGGATAGCCGGCCGGGAAGACGGACCAGCCGCCGCGCTCCAGCGGCTCCATGCTGGTGCGGCGCTGGACGACGGTGCCCCAATCCATCGACTGGTCATCGATATTGAGCCCGACCGCGCGCCAGGCGGCGGCGGCGACGCTCGACATGGCGTCGTAGAAGGTCTGGTCCGTCGGGTGCATCAGCAGGATGCGCTCGCCGCCATAGCCGGCCTCGGCCAGCATCCGCTTGATTTCATCCGGGCTTCGGCGACGCCGCACCGCCTCCATCCCCGCCTCGCTGGCCGAGGGCGTGCCGGGTAGGAAGAACCCGACCGGAGCGCGGAAGAGCGAGCGGTCCTCGCCCATCACCGCCGTCATCACCTCCACCTGGTCGATCGCCGCCAGCATGGCGCGGCGGACGCCCGGATTGGCCGTGGCGCCCTGCAGGTGGTTCGGCCGAAACGCGCCGAAGGTGCCGTACTGGTCGAGCGCTCCGACCGTGACGCCCCGCGCCCGCCTCAGCCGCGGCAGCAGGTCCGGCAGGGGCTGGTCGACCCAGTCCACCTCGCCGTTGATGAGCGCATTCGCCGCCGTCCCGGCATCCGGGATGATGCGCCACTCGACGCGGTCCACCTTCACCCGGTAGCCGCCGGCGGCGTAGCTGGCAGGCTCGTCGCGCGGCCGGTAGGCATCGAAGCGGGCGAAGACGGCGCGGCTGCCCGGCACATACTCCTCTGCCACCCAGCGGAAGGGGCCGCTGCCGGTGATCTCGGTGATCTGCCTGAAGGGGTCCGTCCGTGCCACGCGCTCCGGCATGATGACGGGGCTCGGCTGGGTTTTCGCCAGGGCATAGGGGAGGGAGGCGAAGGGCTTGTTCAGCCGCCAGACCAGGGTGCGGTCATCCGGCGCCTCCAGGGCGTCGAGCCGGGCGGCGATAGTCTGGCCGATCGGGTCGCGCACCATCCACCGGCGCAGCGAGGCGATGCAGTCCCGCGCCAGCACCGGCTCGCCGGTATGGAAGCGGAGGCCGTCCCGCAGCCGCATCGTCCAGCGCCGCGCGCCGTCCTCGACCCGGTGCCCCTCGATCATCTGCGGCTGCGGGTTAAGCGCCTCGTCCCGGCCATAAAGCGTCTCGAAGAGCAGATGGGCGGCATTGCGGGTGACGACCGCCGTGGTCCAGACCGGGTCGAGGCTGGTGAGATTGGCCTGCGGCACATGGATCAGCACCCGCGGCTCGGCGGCGAGCGCCGGCAGGGCAAGGCCGGCGGGCAGGGCAGCCAGCAATTGGCGGCGTCGCATCCTCGGCATTCTCCCTCGTTGGCCCCGTGGCGGGCCTTGCTGGAGAGTGTCCACCCGCTTGCCGGTCGCTGCAATGCCTGCCGCAAGTCCAGGCAAAGGCGAGATGGCCGCTGCCGAAGGCCCGCCCGATGCTTGCGCCACCCGCGCAGCGGGGCATCATGCGCGCCCGCAGCGATCCAGGACCCGTATGAGCACCCGCAAGCCCATCAAGCTCGGCCTCTCGATGCGCTATCTCGGCTACCACGCCGCGGCCTGGCGCCATCCGGAGGCCGATCCCGGCGCCGCCTCCAAGCTTGGCCACTTCCTCCGCATCGCCCGCACGGCGGAGGCCGCGAAGCTCGACATGCTCTTCCTCGCCGACGGCATCGGCCTCCGCACCCGGGACGACCCGCCCGGCGCGCTCTGCCGCTCGCACCAGACGGCGGAGCTGGAGCCGCTGACGCTGCTCTCGGCGCTGGCCGGGCTGACCAGCCGCATCGGCCTCGTCGCCACCGCCTCCACCACCTACAACGAACCCTTCCACATCGCCCGCAAATGGGCCTCGCTCGACCATCTGAGCGGCGGCCGCGCCGGCTGGAACATCGTCACCTCCTGGTCCGAAGCGGAGGCCTGGAACTTCAACCGCGACCAGCACATGGAGTACGACCTGCGCTACGAGCGCGCCGCCGAGTTCGTCGAGGTGGTGAAGGGACTCTGGGATTCCTGGGAGGGCGATGCGTTGGTCCATGACAAGGCCAGCGGCATCTTCTTCGACCAGTCGAAGCTCCATGTGCTCGACCACAAGGGCAAGCATTTCAAGGTGCGCGGCCCGCTGACCATCGCCCGCACGCCGCAGGGGCGGCCGATCCTGGTGCAGGCCGGCGCCTCGGAGCAGGGGCTGGAGATCGCCGCCCGCAGCGCCGATGTCGTCTATTCCGCCTCGCACACGCTGGAGGCGGCGCGCGACTACTACGCCAAGCTCAAAGGGCGGCTCGCCAAATACGGCCGGGGCTGGGACGACCTGAAGGTGATGCCCGGCATCACCTATTTCATCGGCCGCACCCAAGCCGAGGCGCAGGCGAAGCTCGACCAGCTCAATGACCTCGTCGCGCCGGAACTCGGCCTTTCCTACCTCTACGGCCAGATGGGCGACCTCAGCGGCTACGACCTCGACGGGCCGGTGCCGGAGCCGCAGGACCCGCGCATCCGCAGCATGGCGCGGATGGCGCTCGACCTGGCGCGGCGCGAGAACCTCACCATCCGCCAGCTCTACAGCCGCATCGCCGCCGGCTTCGGCGGCCGCGTAGTGGTCGGCACGCCGGAAAGCATCGTCGACGACATGGAGGAATGGGTCGCGGCCGGTGCGGCGGATGGGTTCAACATCTGCCCGCCGGTGCTGCCGGCCGGCCTCGACGATTTCGTCGAGCTGGTGCTGCCGGAGTTGCGCCGGCGCGGCATGTTCCGCACCGAATACGAGGGAACGACCCTACGCGAAAACCTTGGCGTGCCGATGCCGGCTAACCGCTATACGGCAGGGCGGGGATGAGCCTGCCCGTCGCAATCCTCGGCACCGGCGCCATCAGCTTGGGCGCCGCCTGCGCAGGAGGCGAGCGGCGCACTCTCCGGCCGCTTCGCTTTCGTCTTCGAGCCCGATAACACCCGTGCCATCGTCGGCGCCCGGTTGGTAATGCTGGTCCTGACGGCCCCCGGCTTCGACAGGCTGGGCGCGGACCGCCTCCGCGCCCTCGCCCGGGGTGGATATTAGCCCCTCCGCATGCCCTTCAGGTCGCGCACCGCCCCTCGCGCCGCACTGGTCACCATGGCCGCATAGGCCTGCAGCGCGGTCGAGACCTTGCGCTTGCGCGGCTGCGCCGGCTGCCAGGCGGCCGCACCCTTGGCCTCCATCGCCGCGCGACGCTCGGCTAGCACCGCATCCGCCACGGCGAGGTTGATGCGGCGGTTCGGGATGTCGATCTCGATCCGGTCGCCATCCTCGACCAGTCCGACCAGCCCGCCTTCCGCCGCCTCGGGCGAGAGATGCCCGATGGACAGCCCCGATGAGCCGCCGGAGAAGCGCCCATCCGTCACCAGGGCGCAGATCTTCCCGAGCCCCTTCGACTTCAGGTAGCTCGTCGGATACAGCATCTCCTGCATACCTGGCCCGCCGCGCGGCCCTTCGTAGCGCACCAGCACCACGTCGCCCGGCTGCACCGCGCCGCCGAGGATGCCCTCCACCGCCGCATCCTGGCTCTCGAAGACCCGGGCCGGGCCGGAGAAGCTGAGGATGCTGGCATCGACGCCAGCGGTCTTCACGATGCACCCGTCCTCGGCCAGGTTGCCGTAGAGCACCGCAAGGCCGCCATCCTGCGAGAAAGCATGCGCCTTGTCGCGGATCACGCCGCCTGCGCGGTCGGTATCGAGGCTCTCCCAACGCTCGCTTTGGCTGAAGGCGACCGTCGTCGGGATGCCGCCCGGCGCCGCCTGGAAGAAGTGTCGCACCTTCTCATCCGCCGTCCGCTGCACGTCCCAGCGCGCCAGCGCCTCCCCGAGGCTCGGCGCATCGACCCGGCTGACGGAGGTGTCGATCAGCCTCGCCCGGTCCAGTTCACCCAGGATGCCCATGATGCCGCCCGCCCGATGCACATCCTCGACATGCACGTTGGCGACCGAGGGCGCCACTTTGCAGAGCACCGGCACCCGGCGCGAGAGCCGGTCGATATCCTGCATGGTGAAGCCGACACCACCCTCATGCGCCGCCGCCAGCAGGTGCAGCACGGTGTTGGTCGAGCCGCCCATGGCGATGTCGAGCGTCATCGCATTCTCGAAGGCCGTCATGGTGGCGATGCTGCGCGGCAGGACGGAGAAATCCTCCGTCTCGTAATGCGCCCGGGTGATCTCGACGATCTTCCGCCCGGCCTCGAGGAAGAGCGCCTTGCGGTCGGCGTGGGTGGCGACGATCGTGCCGTTGCCGGGCAGGGCGAGGCCCAGCGCCTCGGTCAGGCAGTTCATCGAATTGGCGGTGAACATGCCGGAGCAGGAGCCGCAGGTCGGGCAGGCCGAGCGCTCGATGACCGCCACCTCCTCGTCGGTGACGTTCGGGTCGGCGGCGACGATCATGGCGTCGATCAAATCCACCGAGCGCTTCTGCCCACGATGCACCACCTTGCCCGCCTCCATCGGCCCGCCGGAGACGAAGATGGTCGGGATGTTGAGGCGCATCGTTGCCATCAGCATGCCCGGCGTGATCTTGTCGCAGTTCGAGATGCAGACCATGGCATCGGCGCAATGCGCGTTGACCATGTACTCCACGCTGTCGGCGATGAGGTCGCGCGAGGGCAGGCTGTAGAGCATGCCGTCATGCCCCATGGCGATACCGTCATCCACCGCGATGGTGTTGAACTCCTTGGCGACGCCGCCCGCCGCCTCGATCTCCCGCGCGACCAGCTGGCCGAGGTCCTTCAGATGGACATGGCCGGGTACGAATTGCGTGAAGCTGTTGACGACCGCGATGATCGGCTTGCCGAAATCCCCGTCCTTCATGCCGGTGGCGCGCCAGAGGCCCCGGGCGCCGGCCATGTTGCGGCCATGGGTGGTGGTGCGGGAACGGTATTGCGGCATCGGGGCGTCCTCCTCGGGCGGTGCTTCCATATTACCAAGCCGTGTCGCCGGCCACCCCTTCGCCGCGGCGCATCCCTGGCCTAAGCTATGGGCATAGGGGACGGGGGCCCCCTTCAACCGCCGCCGAGGCTGACGACTCCTATCTGGCACGGCCGCCGGCCGGGCGGGGTGGGGTGCGCCCGGCCTCCACCCACTCCGGCAAAGGAGGTGGACACGGTTCCGATGACCTATGCCTGGGTGGCGCTCGGGAGCGCGCTTGGCGGGATGGCCCGCTACTGGCTCGTCCTGGCGACCTTCCCCTTGTTCGGCCCGGCCTTCCCCTGGGGAACGGTGCTGATCAACATCCTCGGCTCCTTCGTCATCGGCTGGTTCGGTGCGCTGACGTTGGAGGCGGGGCGGCTGTCGGTGCATCCTGATGTGCGGGCCTTCGTCATGGTCGGCCTCTGCGGCGGCTTCACCACCTTCTCCTCCTTCAGCCTGCAGACCCTGGAGCTGATCGAGAAGGGACGTATGGAACTGGCCCTGGCCAATATCGCCGTCTCGATCCTGGCCTGCCTGGCCGCGGTGGCCCTCGGCTACTGGCTCGGCCGGGGGTGATATTGCGGTCGGGTTTTAAGTTGCGATATCGTACCAAATAAGCAAGCTTCGGCATCGGATCTTTCAGTCGCCCGACCAGCACCCGGAGATGCCTGCTTGCCCGACCCCGACCCCAGCCAGGACGGCGCCGCCTGGTTCCGCGCCGAGCTCGCTTCCCTCGGCGAGACCCATGGCAGCCTCGCCCGGCTGATGAAGCGCTGCGGCGACGACAGGACGCCGCGCAACATCCTCCGCTCGATCCAACGCATGGGAGCCGGCGATGTCCGGGTGTCCGGCGAGATGCGGGTCCTGCTGCACGTCCTGGCGCAGGCCCGGCGGCGGAATGCGGAGGAGTGGAGCGGACGACGAGGTTCGAACTCGCGACATTCAGATTGGAAATCTGACGCTCTACCAGCTGAGCTACGTCCGCCCACGATGCAGGGCCAGGACGCCACCCGGCGTTGACCCCGATCACGCTTCCTGATAGGGCCAGCCGCGCCGGCCGGCAAGGGTGCTGGCTGGTATTGCCGAGAATTGTGCCTATATCCCGCGTGGTTTTGCGGGGGAATTCAGGCGGCGGCTCCCTGTCCGCCGGACGGGCCTCGGGCAAGCGACACGACCAGACGGGATAGCGGAGCCGGGCAATGGCGAAGGCGAAGTTTGAGCGGAACAAGCCGCACTGCAACATTGGGACGATCGGGCATGTCGACCATGGCAAGACGTCGCTGACGGCGGCGATCACCAAGGTTCTGGCGGAGACGGGTGGCGCGACCTTCACGGCCTATGACCAGATCGACAAGGCGCCGGAGGAGCGGGCTCGTGGCATCACGATCTCGACCGCACATGTCGAGTACGAGACGCAGAACCGCCACTACGCGCATGTGGACTGCCCCGGCCACGCCGACTACGTGAAGAACATGATCACGGGCGCGGCGCAGATGGACGGCGCGATCCTGGTGGTCTCGGCCGCTGACGGCCCGATGCCGCAGACGCGCGAGCACATCCTGCTGGCCCGCCAAGTTGGCGTCCCCGCCCTGGTGGTGTTCCTGAACAAGATGGACCTGGCCGACCCCGACCTGGTCGAGCTGGTGGAGATGGAGGTGCGCGAGCTGCTCTCCAGCTACCAGTTCCCGGGCGACGACATCCCGATCATCAAGGGCTCGGCGGTGGCGGCCCTCGAGGACAAGACGCCCGAGATCGGCAAGAACGCCGTGCTCGAGCTGATGGCGGCGGTGGACAGCTACATCCCGCAGCCGGAGCGTCCGAAGGACATGCCGTTCCTGATGCCGATCGAGGACGTGTTCTCGATCTCGGGCCGCGGCACGGTGGTGACGGGTCGCGTCGAGCGCGGCATCGTCAAGGTCGGCGAGGAAGTCGAGATCGTCGGGCTGAAGAACACGGTGAAGACGACGGTGACCGGCGTCGAGATGTTCCGCAAGCTGCTGGACAGCGGCGAGGCGGGCGACAACATCGGCGCGCTGCTGCGCGGCACGAAGCGCGAGGACGTCGAGCGCGGCCAGGTCCTGGCCAAGCCCGGCTCGATCACGCCGCACACCGGCTTCAAGGCCGAGGCCTACATTCTGACCAAGGAGGAGGGCGGGCGCCACACGCCGTTCTTCACCAACTACCGGCCGCAGTTCTACTTCCGGACCACCGACGTGACCGGGATCGTGAAGCTGCCGGAAGGCGTCGAGATGGTGATGCCGGGCGACAACGTGACGATGGATGTCGAGCTGATCGCCCCCATCGCCATGGACCAGGGGCTCCGCTTCGCCATCCGCGAGGGCGGCCGCACCGTCGGCGCCGGCGTCGTTGCGAGCATCGTGAAGTAAGCC
>NZ_JQKB01000017.1 GCF_000745835.1 Belnapia moabensis DSM 16746
ATCGCGGCTGTCGCGCTCGCGCTCCTTCATCGCCGCCTCCGCCCCAACCAGGGCACGGTCGCGCCACTCGCTCAGGCGGGCGACGGTGACGTTGAACTCGCGGGCCACGGTCTCCAGCGGCTCACCGCGCAGCAGCCGGGTGACGGCGGCCAGCTTGCGCCGGGCAGAGTTGCGACGCTCTGGCCCGGCACCGCTCGTGGAGGCGCCGGCGTCAGCGTTCTGTGCGCACGCCGGCGCCCCCGCGGGCTCGTCGTTGTGGTTCTGGTCCATCGGTCTGACCTCCGGTTGCGGTGACCTCTACCGCAGTCGGCTGTCTCATCGAACCGTGCCGCACCCCAAAGCAGCGTTGGCATGCTGTCGTCATCGCGGCGGTAGCGATGCTGACCAGCTGTACGGCGCCACCGGGATTAGGACAGAATGATAAGCGCTTGCCAGTGGACGTGACGGCGGCGCCTTGGCGCTCGCTCGGCTTGGTCGTCTCGGAAGTCGGCGGCCAGTGCACCGGTACACTAGTGGGGCCGCGGACGGTGCTTACGGCAGCACATTGCCTTTATAACCCCGCAACTTTGCAGCGCCTTGATGCGCGACGGATACAGTTCTTCCTGGCCCCGACCAAGGGTAGCCATTCGAGACATGCGCGTGTTGTAGCCGTTGTCACAACGCCGGGTTTTTCGGTTTCGCACGACATGCGCCCTGATCCGGCGGCGGCACCGAACGCGGATTGGGCGTTGCTGGTGCTGGAGAGCGAGATCGGCGATGCCGGGCGAGCGTTGTCTCTGGCGTATGGCTATCTACGGCCGGGTACGCTGATCGCTTTAGGCGGCTACCAAGCAGACCGCGGACAGCAGATGGTCGCAGACACGTCCTGCACAATCGTCGCCTACGGCGTTGACACCAGCGGCCGGATTATGATGCGGCATTCCTGCACGGCGACCAGCGGTGGGAGCGGTGGCCCGCTACTGACCAAAACACCAGATGGGAAATGGCTGGTGGTCGGCGTTGCCTCTTTGGCCTTGAATGGTGCCGCAGGTGGCTGGGCTGTGCCAACCGCAGCGATCGCCCAGGCGATGCAGCGGTCAACGCCATCTGTCACGCCGGGTTCATGAGGCCTGCGGCCACCATTCTCGCACTGGAACCGCCGCTCCCGTCGCGATCCTTGGCGCCCATGACCCTGCAATGCAAGCCCTCACCACCTACCGCTTGGCGATGCGTCAGCTGCTGCGAGCGAACTCGGAGGGGCTGCGCTCCACCCAAGCCGGCGGCCGGTTTTAAGCGGTGTACGTACTGGCCGGCATAGGGGTGAAAAGGCTGTCGTCTACATCGTCAGGTCGAGCGAAGGCCGGGGCATGAAGATGGGGCTGACGTCGGTGAGTTTGGCCGCATGGCGCAGAGAATCAGTGCAGCGCTGAGTGCGAGCAGGCCGTCAGTAATCTCGGCAGACCTGGCAAGAAGCCGCGTTTGCATCAAGCTGATGCCGAGAGCTAGACCAACAACCAAGGCCGCCATGAGGACGAAGCGACCCGACAGTCGGACGGCCAGCCAAAGAACGCTGCCATAGAGATAGAACTTCAGCAGCATCGCTTGTAACCCTGCCTCCCACGAACCGCGTATGATTGAGCGGAAGGGGATCCAGCCAAACGGCTGAACAACTTCGGCGAAGCGGAAGGGTGCCGCGCCCTCGGTCACGACGGTGGCAAGCAACAGGAGAAGCAAAGCGCTGTCGGCCAGGCGAAAGCGGCGTAGCAGCAGCCAAGTCGGCATGGCAAGGCCGACAGCAAGCACCTCTGCTGGCGTTAGCACGCGTCCTTGAATTGGAACCGCGGCAAGCAGTGTTCCAAGCATGACGGCTCCGAGGAGCGGCAGCACGAAACGTCCAGGCCATGTAGTCTCGAATAGCCGCGCTGCTAGTAGCCACAGGATGGCCAGACGCAAGGCGCGCCAGAGTTCAATCATGCCCGACTGGAGCAGCGGCCGCACGCTTGCCCGCCACTCACCAAGATCTAGAGTAGGAACAAAAGGGCAGAGGCGGTAACCGAGCCAACAAGCCAACAGGAGCAGGGCGAAAGCATCGGCCGGGCGAAGACGCCACCCGGCACCGACCGGGATCCTGCCATGCACAAGTACCGAAGCACCAACGGCCCCGAGGCCCCCTCCAGCGGTGTTCAGTAACAGGTCCCAACCACTCGCAAACCGGCTGGGAATGTGGAGCTGCAAGAATTCCATAAGAGAGGAGAGTAAAGCGCAGCCGAGCAAGCCGCAGAACAGCGTGGGCATCGGGCGTATCCGGGAGGCAAAGGCCATAGTCAGCGCCACACCGAGAGGAACGTAGAGAGCAAGGTTCGCAACAAGGTCACCGCGGCCGCCGATCGGTTGCGTGTAGGCAGTGCGCACAGCGTCTGCGAGCGAAAGCCCGTCTGGCCAAGAGTGAAACCGGAACGGGTAAAGTGAGCCGTAGACAATGAAGCTGACTATCAACGCCGTTAAAAGAAGAGCAGGAGCGCTGCGTCGTCCAGCGTCGTTTTCGGCATTTAGTAAACGATCGATAACCCTGCCCCTCCTGCGGCACCCCATCTTCTACGGCGAATGCTCCCGCGGGTCATGACAAATGGTTACCGCAAGCCCGAAGGCATCACACAGCTGCTCCTGGATCTGCGCCTTCCAGACCCGGGAGCGACAGCTGTTCGAGCCACCAGCGTCGGCCAGCACCAGCAGGCGGTCTGCCTTGGGAAAGGCTCGCTGGCTATCCTGCCACTACCAGTCGCTGATCGCCTCGACCGCGAAGCGTGGTGTGTCGAAGCAGTCACCGATCACGACGTAGCCATGGTTCCTTGTTGTCTCATAGATGCCGTAGGGGATGGCCTGCCCGACCGCATCCTGCGGCCAGTCGTGCACCAACACCGGATCGGCCTGTCAGCACCAGCGGCGCCCTGGGTTCTTGAAGTTACTGGTCAGCTCTCTTTTTTCGAATCAACGCTGATGACTGGTACGCCAGCAGCCTCGAACCGGCGGCGCTCTTCAGCGATGTGCTCAAACTGCGCATTGCGTTCCGGCACGCTGCGCGTCTCACCGCGTCTGCTATTGGCCTTCGGCGAGTAGCCGAGCTCACGCAGCAGCCGGGCCACTGTTGGTCGGCTTGCTGAGTGGCCAGAGGCGCTCAGCGCTTCGCTGAGTTGCCGCAGCGAGCGGCGCTTGCCTTTGGCGCGCTTGCCCATGGGATCACCGGCTGTCTCGAGCTCAAGCAGATCTGCCAGTGCCGTGGTGAGCCCAGCATCCTGCCTTTCGCGTGCCGGACGCCCAGCACCTCGGCGTCGAATGCGCTCCGTTGTGCGGTCCGCCAGGTCGGAGGACAGTTCGCGCTGGCCACGCGCAATGGTTTGACGGTCCAGCCCCGTGATCTCGGCAAGCCGCTGCACGCCGCCGTGCCCTTGGCGGGTGGCCTCAACGGTGGCAAACCAGCGACGCTGCTGCTCATCAAGGCGGCTGATCAGCAGGTTGATCTGCCGATGCAGCAACTGATCGGGATGGGGCTGGCGTGAGCGACAGGCAGCGCAGCCGCACTGATGCAGAACAGAGGCAGCCATGATCACCTCCGCGCCAAGGTCTTGAGACGTAATGGCGAGTTTAGCGCATGCCCCCGGCAAACCACTGGATAAATTATTGCGTGCCGTGCCCTTAGTCAACTTCACAGCTGACCCGTGGCCAGAGTGACAGAATGGACTGTGGTGACAGTTATCGGCGTATGGATTCACCAACCTCCGACAAGCTTACCAGAGCGGAGCCGACGGACGAGGAACGCCAGCTCTGTGACGCCGATCGCTTGCAGGCAACTTTGGTACGGGTGCTGGTCGGCCAAGCGCTGCATAGTCGCGGCATTACCACCACTGCCGTGATCGGCACCGTGATCGGCATGCCGGCGGCCGAGGCAACAAAGCTGATGACGAGTAAGCAGTGGCGGGCTGGTGACGTGGCGCTGCTGGAGGCGGCTGCGACCAAGTTAGGGTTGGTGGTGAACGCTGAGGGGGAGCGGCAGAAAACGTATACAATCTGAGAAACCAGAATGCGCCTCAGAGGTTGAATAGAGCGAGGCTCGGACCGCCTCACTTTACGACATCAGGCAACACCGCAGGCGCCCGCTCCTCACCATCGAGGGCGGGCGTTCTGTCTGGAAGAGGCCGAATACGCGGCAGCAGTCATGGAAATGGACAAGCTTCCCAACCCGAGCGCCACCATCGACCGGCTCCAGGTCCTGGCGCGATATGCCGTCCGGTACTTCGACCGCGAGCAGCTACGGGAGCTGATGGCTGCGCTGCTTGCCATTCCTCGTGCTGACTATAGCTGAGTAGCCCGACCATCCCTTGCGGCCCGGCATCCCCCAACCTGCCAAGCCGCCATTGCCCGCCTAACGCCTCGCAGCGCAGAGCCTTGGGCTGTCACATTTTTTTACGCAATTTTATTGCGGAACATTCGACAGCTCGTAAACTGCTGAAGTACGGACACTTTTCTGCCTGGCATCACATTTGCAAGATATGCGCCTACGCGTTGTCAAAACGGCAACCGTGATGGGAGCGACATAATGTCTGGAACCTACAAGTTTGCAGTACAGGGCGCGAGTGCGCTGGCCCTTTCCATCGGCCTGCTCGGCGCCCCGGCCCAAGCCGCCATCCTCACCTTCACCACTACAGGAACGATCTCCGACGGTTACGACTATGGTGCCTTCGGACTTGGCACACAGAATAACCCGGTGTCTCTCTACGGCCAGGCCTACACCTTGTCGCAGACCTTCAACACGGACACCGTGACTAGTAGCTATAACTACCAGCCGTATCACGATATTCAGTATGCATATTATGCAGCATCTCAGACTCAAGCAACCGTTAATGGGGTGACAGTAAGTTTTAACACGGATGGCATATATTTATACAACTATAATTACGCTCAAAACAACAGCATTTTCACCCAGGACTATAGATACTCTAGTGGATACACATATTTTTTAGACGGTATAAATACTAGTGGGCAAGTTAATTATGGGTACGATCATTTTTACACACAAGGTTATAATAATACATACAACTACACCTATGACTACAATAGTGGATCCGGTGGCTATTCTTCGTATATTTACCAACATGCTTACCAATACATAACTTCTTACACCAATGATTTTCTTTCAAGTTCCAACCCCAACCAGTCCCTCTCCTACACGCTGCAACCCTCGGATTACGGCTACGCGTATGTGCAGCTTCAGGATAACGCGTACAGCTACACCACGTATTTCAGTGGGACCCCAATTTCAGCCACTGTGAACGCGATCGATGTGCCCGAGCCCGCGTCCCTCGCTCTATTCGGTGCGGGCCTACTCGGCATCGTCGCTGTCCGCCGCAACCGGACACGCGGGCGAGCCACAGCCGCGGCCTAAAACCGCAATGTAGTTGGGAAACACGACAGGGCGGCTCCAGCCGGCGGGGCAACCACGATACCGGACTGGAGCCGCCAGGCTTCTCGCCAGCGGCGCACGCAAGCGCTTCCGGCAGCTACGCCACTTTTTCCTTCGCCCGGTGCAGGTGTTATCGCTGGAGGCGTGCCCGTCATGATGGTGGCAGCCGTTCGGCGGCAAAGGAGATCGGTCGTGAGCGAACCTGCAAACGGTAGTTTGGTCCGGCTTGGCGCTGCACTTTGTTTGATCGGCGCACTAGGGAGCCCAGCACGCGCAGCGGACGCGCAAGGGCAGTTCGCCCTTGAGGGCGGCGGAGGGGCCAAGTGTTCCGCCTTCGTGGAGGCCCACGACAAGCGCTCCCCAGAGGTGCAGCTTTTCCTGGGCTGGATCGATGGCTACGTCACAGCCGCAAACCAGCTGACCCCCGAGACCTTCGACCTGACGCCTTGGCAGACGGGCGCGCTGCTGCTGGATTTTGCCGCGAACTACTGTAGGCGTGAGCCGGAGCATCCATTCGCGCTCGCCGTCAGCCGCGTGCTGGGCTCGCTGGCGCCGGACCGCTTGCGGGCGCCGTCAACCACCGTGGCCCTCCAGAGTGGGACCCGCACTGTCAACCTGTATGAGGAGGTGGTGAGGAGGGCACAACAGGCCCTGTCACGCCGCGGCTACGATGTCGGCACCGTGGACGGAGCATACGGCGCCAAGACACGAGCCGCGGTCGAGAAGTTCCAGACCGAGAACCGCATTGAGGCAAACGGGCTCCTCGACCAGCGGACGCTCTTTGCCCTTCTTCTCCAACGACCGCAGCAGTGATGACGCGGAGAACCAGCGCCACTGCTAGTGCGGAACGCTCGCAAACCGGCCCAACGGGAGCCGTGTAAAGGACCGTCTCCTTCTGCAAGCGATACGACACCTCGAGGCTCCATCCGGGGAGGCCTTACCTTTGCAGTCAGCCCTTCGCCAGCATCGCCCAAGCACGCATCGCCGCCCCGCACATGGATAGCGGCAGGGTCCGCCCCCATTGCCCATGATGGGGGAAGGGCAGCGTGTCAGCGTCGCGGCCGGCACGGCGGCATGGCGCATAGACCCGGCCAGCCGCATAGGTGGCGGTGATCCACTCGAAGCCTAGCGGCAGCAGGGTCCGCGCCGCCTCTGCATCGGTCGTGTAGAACGGCACCGGGCCAGTGCGGCCTGTCGCCTGATGGATGGCCTCGTCCGCAATGCGGCTGCCGGTTTTGATCACAGCCAGCCGGTCAGCAATGCGGATCAGGAGCTCAAAGGAGCTCACCGCCCAGCCTTCGGCACCAGGCGCATGTACCCCGGCAGCCGCTTCTCATCGACCCATAGATCCACCAGCGGCGTGATGGTCCCAGCCGCGCCGAAGCTGTGGCCGTCCAGCGGGTGGCCATCCATGCGCAGGCGGCAAACGTAGCCGCCCTTCAGGCAGTCGATGACGGCGCCACGGTAGGTATAGGATGGGCCACCGCGCGGGCCATCAGCGGCGGTCTCGACGAGTTGGGGAAGCTCGGGCGAGATCAATGGATCACTCATCCGACCAGCTTCCGCCATCGGCGCCGCCTCCTCCAAATCGCCAGCTACTCCCAAACCCGCATCCCCTGCGTCTCCGGCAGCCGCCCGTCATGCCCCCTGGCTTCCGGTGATCGACTACTGGACATGA
Source organism: Belnapia moabensis DSM 16746 (assembly GCF_000745835.1). Classification (GTDB taxonomy): domain Bacteria; phylum Pseudomonadota; class Alphaproteobacteria; order Acetobacterales; family Acetobacteraceae; genus Belnapia; species Belnapia moabensis. The sequence goes on from NZ_JQKB01000017.1 coordinate 7,116, forward strand.
CTTGCAGCGAAATCCGCCGCCCGCATGGCCGGCACCTAAGTCGGGCGGCCAGCGCGCCAACCGTCGCCTCGGCCGAGCCCATGAGCTCGATGGCTGCCTCGACCCCGATTGTCACACTACGGGGGCAGCCCAGGCAGGAGCCGGCAAACCACATGGTCCCGGCAGACGGAAGGTAGCAGCGGAGGTGGACAAAGCCGTCATGGCCAAGGCTATCAGAGGGCATGAGCAAACCTAGCCAATCCAGCGTCGTCAGAACGGCCGCCGCGCCTCAGCCCTTCGCTAGCATCGCCCAAGCCCGCATCGCCGCCCCACACAATGCGACTTTGCCCCACCAGCGGGCGTCCGCGTGTCCGGCGTAGTGGCAGGAGCTACCTGATACCGCAAATTCGTTATCTGATGAGCGAGAGCTAACTGCCGTCTAGCGGGTCCGCACTAGGTCCGCAGAAAACCAGCGCCGTCAACAAGTGGACCAGACTGCCAGCTAAGCCTCTGAACAGAATGGTGGGCGCCATAGGATTCGAACCTATGACCCGCTGATTAAGAGTCAGCTGCTCTACCAACTGAGCTAGGCGCCCCCATCGGGAGGCGCTTTCTAACGCCCGCCGCGGCTTTGTCCAGCCCCTATCGGCACTCAATCGCGTGCCGGACCGAATTCCGCATCCCGATGGACATAGACCGAGAGCAGCAGCCCGAAGCCCAGCATCGTCGTCAGCATGGCCGAGCCACCATGGGAGATGAGCGGCAGCGGCACCCCGCCCACTGGGATCGAGCCCGTCACCATCGCCACGTTGACGAAGACATAGAGGAAGAAATTGGTCCCGAGTCCCACCGCGATCAGCCGCCCGAATTGGTGCCGGCAGCGCAGCGCCACGCCGAAGCAGAAAACCAGCACCAGCGAGAGCAGGCCGAGCACCGTCAGCGCCCCGACCAGGCCGAATTCCTCGGCGATCATGGTGAAGATGAAGTCGGTCTGCTTCTCGGGGAGGAAATTGAGGTGCCCCTGCGTCCCCTGCAGGAAGCCCTTGCCCCACAACCCGCCCGAGCCGAGCGCGATCTTCGACTGGATGATGTTGTACCCCGCGCCCAGCGGGTCGCTCTCCGGGTCGAGGAAGGTGGTGATGCGTGCCCGCTGGTAGTCGTGCAGGTGCTCATAGGCGATGGGTGCCGCCACTGCGACGCCGCCGGCGGCCAGCGCGAATTTCCACCACCGCGTCCCGGCCGCGAAGAACACCGCCGCCCCCACCATTCCGGTGATGAGCGCCGTCCCCAGGTTCGGCTGCTTCAGGATCAGCCCGACCGGCAGCAGCACCGCCAGCGCCGGCGGGATGAGGAAGAGCAGGTTGCCCATCCGCTCCCAACTGGCCCGCTGGAACCAGGCGGCGAGGCCGAGCACCAGCATGATCTTCATCAGCTCCGAGGGCTGGAGCTGCAGGGGCCCGATATCGATCCAGCGCTGCGCCCCCTTCCCCACATTGCCGTGCAGCAGCACCAGCACCAGCAGCGCGATGCCCGTCGCATAGCCCACCCAGGCCAGCCGGGCGATGAAGCGGATGTCGATCATGGCGATCGAGAGCATCAGCACCAGGCCGAAGCCGAAGCGCAGTGCATGCTTCGCCGCATAGGGCTCCGCCGACCCGCCGCCCGCCGAATAGAGCGCCACATAGCCGACAGCCGCGATGGCGCAGAGCAGCAGCACGAAGCTCCAGGGGATCAGCCAAAGCTTCTGCAACAGGCCGAAGCCGCGGTCCCGCGTCAGCAGCCGCCGCTCATAGGTGACGCTCATCGCCCCGCCTCGGCCACGCGCTGGCCGGCGGCCGGCCGCAGCCGGTTGAACACCTCCACCATGGCGTCGCGGGCCAGCGGCGCCGCGGCCCCGGCGCCGCTCATGCCGTGCTCCACCACCACGCTGACGGCGTAGAGCGGGTTGTCATAAGGAGCGAATGCGACGAAGAGCGCATGCGGCCGCCATTCCCGCGGCTGGTTCTCCGCCTTGAAGCCGCGCTCCCGCTGCTCCCGGCTGACGCGCCGCACCTGGACGGAGCCGGTCTTCCCCGCCATCACCCCGAGCGCCGCCGGCAGCCGGGCGCCGAGCGCCGTGCCCCCCGGCTCGTTCACCACCGCCCACATCCCCTCGCGCATGAGCTTCAGGTCCCGCTCCGGGATGCCAAGACTCGGCCAGTCCTCCGCCTTGGCGCCGCGGCCCGGCTTGCCGCCGACCATCCGCGTCAGATGCGGCTGCACCGCCCGCCCCGTCGCCAGCCGCGCCGTCATCGTGGCGAGTTGCAGGGGCGTCAGCTGGTAGAAACCCTGTCCGATGCCATGCACGACGGTATCGCCAAGGTTCCACGGCTTGCCCTGCGCCTGGCGCCAGGCCCGCGTCGGCACCAGCCCCTTCTTCGTCCCCGGCAGCTCGATATCCAGCTCCGTCCCGAGCCCGAACCGGTTGGCCATGGCGGCGATCCGGTCGATGCCGAGGCGCCTGGCGACCTCGTAAAAATAAACATCGCAGGACAGCTTGATAGCGCCCCGCAGGTCGAGCGAGCCATGCCCATGCCGCTGCCAGCAATGGAAGCGCGTATCTCCGAGGTCCATATGCCCGGGACAGAAGACCCGGTCGCCCGGCGCCACCACCCGCGCCTCCAGCCCGGCCAGCCCCACGATCATCTTGAAGGTGGAGCCCGGCGCGTAGAGCCCGTTGGTCGCCTTGTTGATCAGCGGCGTCGCCCGGTTCGACGTCCATTGCCGCCATTGCGCGGCGGAGACGCCGGCATTGAACACATTCGGGTCGAAGGAGGGCTGCGAGGCCATGGCCAGCACCTCGCCGTTCCGCGCATCCATGACGACGACGCTGGTGCCTTCCTCGATCCGGCCGCGCAGCGCCTTCTGCAACCCGGCATCGACCGAGAGCTGCACATCCTGCCCCGGCACGCCCTCCCGCCGGTCCAGCTCGCGGATCACCCGCCCGACGGCGTTGACCTCCAGCTGCACCGCCCCCGCCCGCCCGCGCAGCAGCAGGTCGTGATGGCGCTCGATCCCCGCCCGCCCGACACGGATGCCGGGCAGCTCCAGCAGCGGGTCGCCATCCATGTCCCGCTCGGCCGGCGGCGCCACATAGCCGACGAGATGCGAGAGATGCTCCCCCTCCGGGTAGAGCCGCGTGGTGCCGACATCGATCAGGATGCCCGGCAGGTCCGGCGCATTCACCTCGATCCGCGCCATATCCTCCCAGCTGAGGAATTCCCGCACAGCCACCGGCACGAAGCGCCGCCGCCGCCGCAGCTCGCGCTCGATCCGCGCTCGCTCCTGCTCGGTCAGCGGCACGATGCGGGAGAAGGTGTCGAGCGTCGCCCCCACATCCTGGGTCTGCTCGGCCACCAGCAGGGCCCGCCAATTGAGCTGATTGCCGGCCACCACCTGCCCGTTGCGGTCGAGGATGCGCCCGCGCGGCGGCGGGATCAGCCGGGCGGAGACGCGGTTCTCCTCGGCGAGGGTGGCATAGCGCTCGCCCTCTTCCGACTGCAGCCGGTAGAGCCGGCTGCCGAGGAAGCCGAACAGTCCCAGCTGCCCCGCCCCGAGCAGCAGCGCCCGGCGGGTGAAGACGCCCCGCCGGCGCTCTTCCTCGCGCCGCACGCCCTTGAAGCCGGAGCCGCCCGGCTTGCCGCTGCCGAGCCCCCGCTCCGCCCTGCGCCAGAGCCTCACGGCGCGCTCTCCGCATACAGATTCACGGCGCGCTCTCCGCGCGACTCATCGCCTCATGGATGCGGCTCATCACCCAGGCGACGCCCGGATAGAGCCCTGCGCTCATCATCGCCTGGTAGAGCCCTGGCGCCACCGGCACCACGCGCCAGCCCAGCACCACCTGCAACAGCCATTCCAGCGCCGCCGCCCCCAGCGCCACCCCACAATAAGCCAGCCAAACGGCGAGGAAGGACTGCCTTACCAGGAAGCGCCGCCACCGCGTCACCAGACCCGTCACCACCAGCAGGGTCAGCACGCCGGAGCCGACCGGGGCGAAGCTGAGCAGGTCGCCGAACAGCCCCAGCCCGAACACCGCCAGCGGCGGCAGGGCGGCCGGGCGAAACACCGACCAGAAGACGATGCAAGGCAGCGCCACCGCCGGCACCAGGCCCGGCAGCCCCACCGGCACCGCCGCCAGCACCATCAGCAGGGCGGTCAGACCAGTGGGAAAGGCAGCCCGGGCCACCGCGTCGATCTGGCGCAGCAACCCCATGGCGGGGGCGGGGCGCCCTCTCATGGCGCGCTACCGCCTGGGCCGCGGCTCGGGCCGCGCCACCGCTTCTGGCGGCAGGATGCCGCCCAGCCCGTAATCGAAGAGCCGCACCACATCCAAGCGGTCCAGCCGGGCGAAGAGCTCTACCTCCGGCGCCCCGCCCTCGCTGCGGCGGACGATGCCGACCGGCAGCCCGGCCGGGAAAGCCCCCGCCTCCGCGCTGGTGACGACCCGCTCGCCCTCCTCCGGCGCCGAGCCTTCCGGCCAATGCTGCAACCGCGGCCGGGCGCCATTGGTGCCGACCATCATCGCCCGCGCCCGGCTGCCCTCCAGCACCACCGGGATGCGGCTGTTCATGTCGGTCGCCAGCAGGACGCGCGCGGAGCGCAGCCCCACCTCGGTCACCCGCCCGACCAGCCCGCGCTCGTCGAGGGCGATCTGCCCCTTCCGCACGCCATGATTGGGCCCGATGCCAAGTAGCACGGCGCGGGCATAGATCCCGCCGCCATCGGCTACGACCCGCACGGTCTGGAAGGCCGGCGCCGCCTCGGGCACGAAATGCAGCTGCCGTTGAAACACCGCATTCTCGGCCTCGAGCGCCAGCGCCGCGGCCTGCCAACGCCGCAGCCGCTCATTCTCCTCGCGCAGCCGGGCATTCTCCGCCCGCAGCTTGAGCAGGGATTCCCCTTCCTGCACCGCCTCCCGCACCGTGGCCACCGGCTGCTGCAAAGCCGCCCAGATCGGGGCGAAGGCATCGGTCAGCGCCATCCGCGCCCGCTCCGCCAGCAGCGCATCCGCCTTGCCCAGCAGCATGGTGCCGAAGGCGAGCGCGATCAGCACGGGCAGGGACAAGCGGGACAGGGCCTGCCGAAGCGGAATGCTGAGCCGGATCACGCCGCCTCCTCGATCCCTGGGGTTGAACCTGCCTACTCGCGAAAACTAGTTGGCCCTCAATACATCGAACTCAACACCTGGCGGAGTCTCTTCGTCTCCTCCAACGCCCGCCCGGTGCCGAGGGCGACGCAGGAGAGCGGTTCCTCCGCCACCACGACAGGCAAGCCGGTGGAGGCCCGCAGCACCTCGTCCAGCCGGTGCAGCAAGGCCCCGCCTCCGGTCAGCACGATGCCCTTGTCGACGATGTCGGCGGCCAGCTCCGGCGGCGTGTTCTCCAGCGCCACCTTCACCGCCTCGACGATGGCCGTCACCGGCTCCGCCAAGCTCTCTGCGATCTGCCGCTGCGAGACATAGACCTCGCGCGGCACGCCGTTCATCAGGTCGCGCCCCTTCACCTCGGTGACCGGCCCGTCCTCGCCATGGTCCGGCATGGCCGCGGCGCCGATCTCCATCTTGATCCGCTCGGAGCTGCTCTCGCCGATCAGCAGGTTGAACTGCCGGCGGATGTAGGAAATGATCGCCTCGTCCATCTTGTCGCCGCCGACGCGCACGCTCCGCGCATAGACGATGCCGCCGAGCGAGATGACGGCGACCTCCGTCGTGCCGCCACCGATATCGACGACCATGGAGCCGGAGGGCTCTGTCACCGGCAGCCCGGCCCCGATCGCCGCCGCCATCGGCTCCTCGATCAGCAGCACCTTCCGCGCCCCGGCACTCTCGGCGCTCTCCTGAATCGCCCGCCGCTCCACCGCCGTGCTGCCCGAAGGCACGCAGACGATGATCAGCGGCGAGGCGAAGCTGCGGCGATTGTGCACCTTGCGGATGAAATGCTTGATCATCTCCTCCGCTACCTCGAAATCGGCGATGACGCCGTCGCGCAGCGGCCGGATGGCGGCGATGTTGCCGGGGGTGCGGCCCAGCATCATCTTCGCCTCCTCGCCCACGGCCAGCACCTGCTTGCGGCCGCGGATGTCGGCGATGGCGACGACGCTCGGCTCGTTCAGCACGATGCCCCGACCCTTTACATAGACCAGCGTATTCGCGGTCCCGAGGTCGATGGCCATGTCGGCGGAGAGGAAGCCGAACAGGCGAGAGAACATGGGGAGCCAACCTTCCTGATCGCGCCAGCGGCCTGCCGCGAACCGAGCACCTGGCCCACAGCCGAAATCACCGGTCCGCGAGGTGTAGCGGAGGCCGTGCCCTTAACCTCCTGAAGCCCGCCGCTCAAGCCTCCTCTCCTCGTGACCTCCCAACCCTGGGATGCGCCCAGACCGCAACCCAAGCGGAACGTCAGGCGTTGTGGCGCCGGAAGCACGGGAGACCCAAACCATGCGCAAAGCAACGATCGCTCTTCTGGCCACCCTCGCCCTTGGCGCCTGCGGCTACCGCACGGGCGACCGGGCGGTTTCCGGCGGCCTGCTGGGCGCGGGCGCGGGCGCGGGCGTCGCGGCTCTGACGGGCGGCAGCGTCGGCACCGGCGCCCTGGTCGGCGGCGGCGTCGGCGCGGCGGGCGGCGCGCTCACCAGCGGGCGCAACGTGAATCTCGGCCGGCCGGCCTGGCGCTGATCCGCCACCGCCCCGGGTGAATCCGCCCGGGGCGCCAACCGCGGCCTCGATCAAGGCTCAAGGCGCCCGGGGGCCTCGCTCTCGGGCGTCAGCATTTTGGGCGGGCCTCGGGCCCAAGCCTCAATCCGCTTCTCCCCTCTGGGCGGCCTTGCGGCGGAACAGCCGGCGAATCGGGTTGCGCTGCCGCCTCTGCCGCTGCGGCCGGCGTCGGCCCAGCCGGGCTCCCTCGGCCCCGGGGACCAGCTTCAGCGTCCGGTCGTGATAGGCGTCGAGCCCTGGCCGATGCCCGATCGAGACCAGCGCGCACCCCGCCAGCTCCTCCCCGAACAGCCGCATCATGCTGTCCTGGTTCGCCTCGTCGAGCGCCGCCGTCGCCTCATCCATGAAGACCCAGCCCGGCCGGTGCAGCAGCAGCCGGGCGAAGGCCAGGCGCTGCTGCTCGCCCAGCGAGAGGATGCGGTCCCACCGCTCCTCCTCCTCCAGCCGCGGCACCAGCCCCTCCAGCCCGCACCGTTCCAGCGCCGCCTGCACCGCCTCGGCCGGGAATTCCTCAGCCGAAGCCGGATAGGCCAAGGCCGCATGCAGCGTGCCGAGCGGCAGATAGGGCCGCTGCGGCATGAACATCATCGTCGCCCGGCGGGGAATCCGGATCGTCCCCGATCCCCAGGGCCATAGCCCGGCGATCGCCCGGAACAGGGTCGACTTCCCGCTACCGCTCTCGCCGAGGATCAGCACCTTCTCGCCCGGCGCGATCTCGGCATTCGCCTCCTCGATCACCAGCGCCCCGTCGGACTGGGCGATCTGCAGGTCGCGGAAGGCCAACACCTCGCGCCCATCCTCCCCCGGCCCCTCCTCGATCTCGATGACGGTGTCCGACTCGCTGACATCGGCCCCGTCCAGCGTCTCCTCCAGCTCCACCACCCGCGCCACATGGCTGCGCCAGTCGGCGAGGCGGGGGAAGTTGTCGACGAACCAGTTGAGGCTGGTCGTCACCTGCCCGAAGGCGGAGGAGATCTGCATCAGCACACCGAGCGTGATGGCGCCGGCGAAATACCGCGGGCTGGCGACCAGCACGGGGAAGACCGTCAGCAGCATCCCATAGGCCGAGGTCAGCCACATCAGCCGCCGCTCGCTCCGCATCAGGTCGAGCATGGACTGCGCCACCTGGCCGAAGGCGCGCATCAGCCCCCGCTCCTCATCCGCCTCGCCGCCGATCAGCGCGATGCCCTCGCTGCTCTCGCGCAGCCGCACCAGGGCGAAGCGATGGTCGCTTTCCGCCTCGTTACGCCGGATATTGGCCGCGACCATGGGCCGCCCGATGAACCATGTCAGGGCCGAGCCGACACCCGCATAGAGCAGCGCCGCGAAGACCATGTAGCCCGGGATCTCGAACTCGCTGCCGCCGAGCGCGACATGCAGCGGCCCCGACAAGGTCCACAATATGCCGACGAAGGAGACCAGCATCAGCACCGAGCTGACCAGCCCGACGGCCATGTCCACCGCGATCGCCGTCGCCCAGCGCGTATTCTCGCTGATCCGTTGGTCCGGATTGTCCGCCGCATCGGGCAGGAAGTTGATGCGGTAGTGCCGCCCGCCCTCGAGCCAGCGGTGCTGCAGGCGCTTCACCAGCCATTCCCGCCAATGGAGCTGCAGCATCTGCCGCATGTAGAGCTGGAAGACCGCCGTCACCATGCTGCCGATGGTGAGCGCCATGAACAGCCAGAGCTGGCCGAAGAAGGCGTCGCGGTCGCGCGATTCGAGGGCGTTGAAGAAGTCACGGTTCCAGATGTTGAACCGCACCTGCACGCCGATCTGCAGCAGCGTCAGCCCCAGCACGCCGGCGGTCAGCCACCAGGCTCGCCGCCGCTCCTCGCCCCGGAAATACTGGCCGACGAGCCGCCAGAAGCCGGCCATGAAGCCGGGCGCCGCATCATCCCCCACGCTGTCGCCCCCAGCCATGGTCAGCGCGACGGCCCGGCCAGGGGCCGCAACGCATCAAGCGCCGAGCCGAGCTGCTCGGCGAGCAGCGCGCGGCCATCCGGCCCTTCCCGTCCGGGCCCGGCAGCCGCCAGCGCCTGTCCCGGCCTCAACAATTCCTGCGAAGCTTCGATCGCCGCCGCCGGCACCAGCACGACGCCGCCATCCTCGAGGATGGCGCCCGCCACCTCACCTTGCGGCGTGTAGTAGGGCTGCTTGACCGTGCCGGAGAGCCGGAGCGCCGCACTGCCCTCCTGCGGCACCCGTCCGCCGAGCCGCCAGTAGAAGCGGTCCACCACCACGGGCGTCGCATCCGAGCTCGGCGCGAAGGCGAGCATGGTGATGACCGGCGCCCGCCGCGCCCGGATGCCCCAGATAATGACGGATTTGCCGGTGGGCGCATCGCGCCGCACCGCATCCGCCACATCGGGCGGGAAGACCACCTGCGGGCCTTCCTTGAAGATCAGCCCATCCACCTCGCCGCGCGGATTGGGCAGGTACCGCTCGACGGTGCCGGTGAAGGAGGGAAGCTGCGTCGGGTCGAACCAGAGGTCCGGCTCGCTCCGCCGCCCCGCCGCGGTCTGCGCCCGCGCGCCGCCGCCGGCAGAGGCGGCGACGGCCAGGACCGCGAGCAGGCCGCGCCGCCCGTGCCTCATGCGCCGCGGACGACTCCAAAGATCAGGGAGACGAGGAACAGCACGATGAAGATGGTGAAGAGGATCTTGGCGATGCCGGCGGAGGCCGAGGCGATGCCACCGAAACCGAACAGCCCGGCGACCAGGGCGACGACGAGAAAGATCAGCGTCCAGTAGAGCATGGCATCCTCCGCAGGGTATGCCGCAGAAACGTCGGCATCCCTATTCGGTTGCCTATGCTTAACGAGCCCGTGTCACATCAAACCGGCCGCACGCCCCGCGTCACGGCCTGATAGGTGGCGACGGCCAGCGTCGTCGGATCGAAGGGTTTGGTGATGACGAAAGCCGGCTCCACCGCCTCGCCGGTCAGCAACCGCTCGGGGTAGGCGGTGACGAAGATCACCGGCGCCGTCAGGTCGCGCAGGATGCGCGCGACCGCGCTTGCCCCGTCGCCGCCGGCCCCAAGGTTGATGTCGGCCAGCACCAGCCCCGGCCGCTCCGCCCGGGCGATCTCCACCGCCTCGGTCTCCGTCGCGGCAATGCCGACGACGCTGTGGCCGCAGCGCTCCACCAACTCCTGGATGTCCAGGGCGATGATCGGCTCATCCTCGATGATGAGCACGCGGGCGGTGACGCCGGTGCGCAACCCGTCGCGGGCGATGCGCAGCTCCGCCTCCGCCTCGGCCGCGGAGATTCGGCAGGCGGCCGCCGCCGCGGTCAGCGGCTGCTCCTCCAACGCGGTCAGCAGCAGCAGCATGCGTTGCTGCAAGGTCAGCCCCGCCGGATCGGTGTGCGGCCCGGTACTCGCGGCGCGCACCGCATCGCCGACCGCGCCGTACAATATCGCACGCGGCGTCGTATCCTCGGGGAATTGCTGCGCCATCACCTGCCGCAGCGCATCCGCCACCATGGCGTCGCCCTGGGCCTGGGTTCCGGTCAGCGCGCGGGCATAGCGGCGCGCATAGGGCAGCGCCCTGATCATCCCCGCCCGGTCGATGGCGCTCATGCCTTTCTCATCCTGCACAGGCGATGGATATCCTTATCGCACCCCTACGGCGGTGATATTGAGCATGTCGTGACCGAACAAGCCATGGATCGCGGGTTGCGCACGGCGCTCGCGCAATTGTTGCCCGAACTCCGGGCTTTCGCCCGGTACCTCTCGGGCTCCCGCACCGAGGCAGACGATCTCGTGCAGGAAGCGGTGCTGCGCACCCTACGCTCGCTCGATGGCAAGTCGGAGGGTGTGGACCTCCGTGCCTGGTGCCTCGCCGTCATCCGCAACACCTTCCACGAGCAACTCCGATCGCGCCGCCGCGAACGCCGCCTCGCCGAAACCATGCCGGATGAAGACCAAGGCGCCCCCGCCGAGCAGGAAGTCCCCAGTCGCATGCGCGACCTGACGCGAGCGCTGCGCGAGCTGCCGCCGCTGCTGCGCGAGGCGGTGATCCTGGTAGGGGCCCAAGGCCTGTCGCACCAGGAAGCCGCCGAGATCTGCGCCGTGCCGCTCGGCACCATGAAGGCCCGCGTCTCCCGCGCCCGCCGGTTGCTCGCCGCCGCGCTCGAAAAGCAACCTCCCGATCCTGTGACGCTCTGACGCGCGCGTGATGCATCCATCCGCTCCTGCCGGTCACTCCTCATCAGACGAAGCAAGAGGGACCGGACGACTATGGACGGACACACCGAAACCACCGCGAAGCCCGCTCACGCCGTCAGCACCGCTGCCGAGTTCCATGGCCAGCTGGTTGCCCTGCTGCCGAAGCTGCGGGTCCAGGCCCTGGCGCTGACGCGCAACCGGGCCGCCGCGGAGGATCTGGTGCAGGACGCCGTCGCCAATGCCCTGGCGGCCAAGGACAGCTTCACCCCCGGCACCAATTTCGCCGCCTGGATGCACCGCATCCTGCGCAACCGCTTCATCTCCACGCTCCGCAAGCAGCGCGAGACGACCGACATTGAGGATCTGCCGATGTCCGCCTTCGCCGTCAGCGGCGCGCATGAGGACCGCCTCGTCCTCAAGGAGCTGAGCCGCGCCCTCGGCCGCCTGCCCTCCGACCAGCGCGAGGCGCTGTTCATGGTGGTGCTCCAGGGCCTCTCCTATGAGGAAGTCGCCCAGGCCACCGGCTGTGCCGTCGGCACCGCCAAGAGCCGCGTCTTCCGCGCCCGCCGCCAGCTCCAGGCCTGGCTGATGGGCGAGGACCAGCCGGCTGGTGAGCTGCGCCCCGGCGCGCAGCGCGACCGGACCGAAACGGTCGTTGGCGAAATCCGCTCTGTGGTATAGTGTAATATGACACGGAGTGGGGTGGCGCTGCTGGAACGGCACGCCGCCAGCCCGTCCTTGGCGGCCGGGATGATGGGCAAGACCGAAAAGAAACGTGCGAACACCCCGGCGAAGCCCGGTATCGAGCAGGAGGGCAAGGAGGTGGACCAGGCCTTCGATGTCTGGCTGCGGCGCGGGCTGCACCAGCTCTACGACACCGTGGCGCGCGAGCCGATCCCGGATGAGTTGCTGCGCCTGATCGAGGAGGACCAGTCCTCCTCCGAGAAGAAGTAGCGCGCCCCACTTCGAGGCGCCCCGTGAGGGCCCCGGCCGGATGGCCGGGGCCTTTTTCACGCGCTCAGGCCGAGAGCGCCGGGGCGATGTCGGCCGGCGCCGTCCGCTCGCGCTTCACCAGCAGCTTGTTCAGCGCGTGCACATAGGCCCGCGCCGAGGCGACGATGGTGTCGGTATCGGCGCCCTGGCCATCGACCATCTTGCCCTCCTCCTCCATCCGCACGGTGACGCGCGCCTGTGCATCCGTCCCGCCGGTCACGCTCTGCACCGCATAGAGCTTCAGCGCCACGTCATGCGGGAAGGCATTGCGGATGGCATTGAAGGTCGCATCCACCGCCCCGTCGCCGCTCGCCATGCCGTCGCGATGCTCGCCATCCACCTCGAGGGCCAGCGTCGCCATCGGCTTGGTGCCGAGGCCGGTCGCCACCGTCAGCGCCAGCAGCTTCACCCGGTCGTTGGCACGCACCACCTCATCATCGACAAGGGCCACGACATCCTCGTCGTAAACGACCTTCTTGCGGTCGGCGAGATCCTTGAAGCGGCGGAAGGCGTCGTTCAGCTGGTTGTCGCCGACCGTGTAGCCGAGCGCGGCCAGCTTGTCGCGGAAGGCGGCGCGGCCCGAATGCTTGCCGAGCACCAGGCTGTTCTTCGTCCAGCCGACGCTCTCCGGCGTCATGATCTCGTAGGTCGAGGCATCCTTCAGCACGCCATCCTGATGGATGCCGCTCTCATGCGCGAAGGCGTTGCGGCCAACGATCGCCTTGTTTGGCTGCACGTCGAAGCCGGTGATGGTCGCCAGCAGCTTGCTGGTGCGCAGCAGCTTCTGGCTGACGATGTTGTTGGTGTAGGGCAGCGCGTCGCGCCGCGTCCGCAGCGCCATCGCCACCTCCTCGAGCGAGGCATTGCCGGCCCGCTCGCCGATGCCGTTGATCGTGCTCTCGATCTGCCGCACGCCGGCCTGAATGGCCGCAATGGTATTGGCCACCGCCATGCCGAGGTCGTTGTGGTTGTGCGCCGAGAGGATCACCTTCTCGATCCCCGGCACCCGGTTGCGCAGGTCGCGGAAGATCCGCGCCATATCCTCCGGCATCGAATAGCCGACGGTGTCGGGGATGTTGATCGTCGTCGCCCCGGCCTTGATCGCCGCCTCGACGCAGCGGCAGAGGAAGTCGGGGTCCGAGCGGCTGCCATCCTCCGCCGACCACTCGACGTCGTCGCTGTGCTGACGGCCGAGGCTGACGCTGCTGGTGGTCAGCTCCAGCACCTCTTCCGGCGACATGCGCAGCTTGACGCGCATATGCAGCTCACTCGTCGCCAGCACGATGTGGATGCGCTTGCGCGCCGCCGGCTTCAGCGCCTCGGCGCTGCGCAGGATATCGGCCGGGTTGGCACGGCCGAGGCTGGCGACCACCGGCCCGTCCTTGGCGAATTTCCGCGCAATCGACTGCACGCTCTCGAAATCGCCCGGCGAGGCGATGGCGAAGCCCGCCTCGATGACATCGACGCCGAGCTCGGCCAGCGCCTCCGCCATCCGCAGCTTCTCCTCGAGATTCATCGAGAAGCCGGGCGACTGCTCGCCGTCGCGCAGCGTGGTGTCGAAGAAGATGATGCGGTTTTCGTCCAGCGTGCCGAAGCTGGGATGGGAGATGGCCATGGGTCTGTTTCCTTCGTACTCGCGCAGCCTCTCGCTCAGTCCCCCCTGAGCGATGCCGGCCGTCAGCCGAGCGTCACGCCCAGGGGCGGGTAAGTCGAAGGAGAAGGAGGCCGATAAGCGGGCGCGCGCAGCCAGCAGCGGAACCGCTCGTCAGGCCGAAAAAGGGGGCGCGCAAGGTCATGCAGGCGGCAGGCTAGCCGTGCGCCGCCCCGGCGGCAAGGGGCCTTGGCGCGGGCCGCCAATAGTTTCACCATCCCACCACAATCCCCGGGAGGACCGATCCAATGCCGCACCGCATCCTGCTCTGCCGCGCCCTGCACCCCGCCGGCCAGGCGGTGCTCGCCGAACGAGACGACCTGGACATCGTCACCCTGCAGGACCCGCCGGTCGAGCAATTCCACCAGCACCTCTCCTCGGCCGATGCCGTACTCTGCTGGCTGGAGCGTGTGGACCGCGCCGCACTCGCCGCCGCACCACGGCTGAAGGTCGTCTCCCGCTACGGCGTCGGCTTCGACACGGTCGACATCCCCGCCTGCACCGAGCGCGACATCCCGGTGATGGTGGTGAACGGCGCCAACGACCTCAGCGTCGCCGAGCATGCGATGATGCTGATGCTCGCCGTCGCCCGCCGGGCGCTGGACAACGACCAAATCGTCAAGTCAGGCGGCTGGTGGGCCAAGGACGGTCCCGGCATGGTGGACCTCGCCGGCCGCTCCGTCCTCGTCATCGGTTATGGCCGCATCGGCAGCCGCGTCGCCAACTACTGCCGCGCCTTCCAGATGAAGGTCATGGTGATGGACCCCGGCTTCCACCCGGCCCGCATCGCCGCCGACGGCTTCACCCCCATCCGCGACCTCCAAGCCGGCCTCGCCGAGGCCGATGTGGTCACGCTCCACTGCCCCCTTTCGCCTGCCACCCATCATCTGATGGACACGGCCGCCTTCGCCGCGCTGAAGCCCGGCGCCATCCTGGTCAACACCGCCCGTGGCCCGATCGTGGAGGAAGCCGCGCTGGTCGCCGCGCTGCAATCCGGCCGCCTGCACGGTGCAGGCCTCGACGTGCTGGAGGTGGAACCATCCGACGCCACCAACCCGCTCTATGATCTGCCCAATGTCGTCGTCAGCCCGCATAATGCGGCGAGCACGGAGGAAGGCCTCGCCCGCATGGCCCGCCAGGCAGCGCGCAACATCCTCGACGTGCTGGACGGCAAGCGCGACCCTGCCTTCATGGTAAATGGCGAGATCGCCCGGTAGGAGAGGCCGCATGGACGCCAGGGACTTCGCCGACCTCCTGCGCACGGAGGGCTTCACGGAAACCCTCACCCGCAGCCTCCCGCCCGACCAGGCCGTGCCGGAGCACACCCATGCCTTCGACGCCAAGCTTCTGGTGACGGGTGGCGCCTTCACCCTGACCCGCGACGGCCAGGCCACCACCTATGGCCCCGGCGATGTCTTCAGCGTCCCGGCCGGCCACCGCCATGCCGAGCTGGCCGGGCCGAAGGGCGCCGACTACATCGCCGGCCGCCGCCACAAACCGGCTTAGGTCTCCTCGGGCCGGAACCCGCTCTCGGCGATGATCGGCCCCCATTTCTCGTAATCGGCCCGGAAGCGCCGGGTGAAGTCGGCGATGGAGAGCGGATAGGGCCGCATCTCCAACCGGGCGATCGCCTCGCGGTAATCCGGCATCGCGATCACCTCGACGGCGGCGCGGTGCAGCGCCTCCTGCACCGCCATCGGCGTCCTCGCCGGCAGGAACAGCCCGAACCACTCGCTCCCCGTCAGCTGTGGATAGCCCTGCTCGGCGAAGGTCGGCACATCCGGGAAGCGCGGCAGCCGTTGTTCGGATGAGACGCCGGCCAGCCGCACCGGCCCGCCCGGCGTCGCCGCGTGCGGCGCGAGATCGACCATCGGATGATAGCTCGCCGCCAGCCGCCCGCCGATCAGGTCCTGGATCGCCGGCGCGCTGCCCCGATAGGGGATATGCGTCATGGAAAGCCCTGTGGCCTTCGCCACCTGCACGCCGAGGAAGTGCAGCATGCTCCCCGCCGCCGCGCTGCTGTAGGGAATGTCGGTCTTGCCCGCCCCCCATTCCTTGAAGGCCGCCAGCGTGCCGAGGCTGTTCGCCATCGGCCCAACCCCCATGCCGAAGGTGAATTCCCCCGCCGGCGTCACCGGCATGAGATCGGCGAAGGGGTCGTAGCGCAGCGTCGCAGGCCGGTAGAGATGCGGGAAGATCACCAACATGCTCGCCGCCGTCAGCAGGATGGTGTTGCCATCGGGCTCCGCCGCCTTCACCGCCTCCACCGCCAGCCGCCCCGCGGCGCCGACGCGATTGTCGACGATGACATTCTGCGCATAGGTCCCGCGCAGCCGCTCGGCAATCAGCCGCGCGCTGGTATCGGCGCTGCCGCCGGCCGGGAAGCCGACGACGACCCGGGCGGTGCCCCGCGCCGGCTGGGCGAGCGCGGGCGCAGCGAGGGTGGCTAGCCCCAGGCCAAGGGCGGTACGGCGATGCAGCGTCATGGTCGTTTCCTCTTATGGCTTATTGGGTTGGATGCTGCGCCAGCCAGTGCCGGGCGATCTCCGCACGCCGGCAGACCCAGACATCCCGGTGCCGCACGACATGGTCGAGGAAGCGCTCCAACGCCGCCGCCCGCGCCGGCCGCCCGGCCAGCCGGCAATGCAGCCCGACCGACATCATCCGCCCGCCCTCACGCCGCAGCATGTCGAAGCTGTCGGTCAGATGCTGGGTGAAGCCGTCATTCGCCGAGAAGCCTGGCGGCACCGCGAATTTCATGTCGTTGTTGTCGAGTGTGTAGGGCACCACCAGCAACGGCTTCCCCGCCGCCCGCACATAATAGGGCAGATCGTCGGCGTAAGAGTCGCTGTCGTAGAGGAAGCCGCCATGCTCGGCGACCAGCCGCCGCGTCCGCAGGCTGATCCGCCCGGTATACCAGCCGACCGGCTTGCTGCCCGTGGTCCGCTCGATCACCTCGACGCAGCGGGCGATATGGTCGCGCTCCACATGCTCCGGCACGCGGCGATAGTCGATCCAGCGCCAGCCATGGCTCGCCACCTCATGCCCCGCCTCGGCGAAGGCGCGCCCGGCCTCCGGATGCAGCTCCAGCGCCCGCCCCACCGCATAGATCGTCAGCGGCAGCCCGCGCTCCTTGAACAGCCGCAGGATGCGCCACAGCCCCGCCCGCGCGCCGTAGTCGAACTGGCTCTCGGTCGAGAGGTCCCGCTCCGCCCGCGGCGTGCCTCCCGGCACCTCATGCAGGTAGAGCTCGCTCCCCGTATCGCCGTTGAGCACGGTGTTCTCCGCACCCTCCTCGTAATTCAGCACGAAGGAGAGGGCGAGCCGCGCCCCGCCCGGCCAGCGCGGATCGGGCGGGTTCGGCCCATAGCCGTGGAAGTCGCGCGGATGCTCGGTATCGCCAGCGAGGATCATACCGGGAGTGTGGCCCGCGCTGGCCCCGCCCGGCAACCATGGCTCGTCGGACAAGGCCGGCCGGGTCGGTCCGACGGACCTTTTCGCCCGGGTGAGTCGGCCAGCTTGCCGATGCCACCAGCATCGGCAGCCTCGCCTGACGAGCCTTAGCCGGCGCGCAGCCCCGCGAGGATGGCATTCACCATCGGCTTCATGTGAAAATTCTCCTCCGGCATCACCGACACCTCGCCGCCCGCTGCCCGGACCGCCTCGGCGACCACCGGCCCGACAGCCGCGATCCGCGTCCGCTTCAGCGCCTCGTCCAGCACCGCCCGCTGCCCTGCTTCTTCGGCCAGGCTCACCAGCCGCCGCACCTGCGGCGTGCTGGTGAAGACGACGAGGTCGACCCGCCCCGCCGCCATCTCGCCCACCGCCTCCAGCACCCGCTCATCCTCCGCCCGCGTCGCATAGGCGTAAGGCAGCACCGGGTCCGCCTCCGCCCCGGTTCCCTTGAGGAAGTCGAGCAACGGCGCATTGGGATTATCGGGATAGAGCTGCACCGCCACCCGCCGCCCCTTGAGGTCCAGCCCCTCCATCCCGGCGATGATCCCCGCCGTCGTCGCCGGCTCCGGCGCCAAGTCCGGCCCGAGGCCAATGCTGCGCAGCTTCTGGCTCGGCTTCGGCCCACGGCAGATGCGCCTGACGCCGGCCAGCGCCGCCCGGAACTCCCCCTCGATCCCGGCCCGTTCGGCCAGGCCGAGCAGCCGCCCCAGCCCCTCCCCGGTCAGCAGGATCAGGTCGTCCGGCGGCGTGGCGATGAAGCGCCGCAGCCAAGCTTCCACCGGCGCCGGATCCGCCGCATCGATGATCGCGACCAGCGGGCAGCGAATCGCCTCCGCCCCCTGGCGCTCCAGCATCCGCGCCAGCACCTCCAGCTCCCGCGTCTCCGGCACCACCACCCGGAGCCCGGCCATGCTGCCCGTCATTGCCTCGCTCATGCCGCCTGCTCCAGTTCCGGGACGGCGACGCGCCGGTGCATCCAGCGCTCGCCCTCGCGGAACACCACGAATTGCCCTGGCTCCATCACCGTCCAGGCCTCGTCCTTGGTCAAGGGCCGCGTTGCCACCACCGTCACCACGTCGCGCGGCGTGGTTTCCTTGGCGAAATCGGCGCTGAGGTCCTCGTCGATCAGCGTCGCCGGGCCGAAGGGCGCCCGCCGCGTCAGCCAGGCCATCCGCTTGCCACAGAAGCAATAGAGCCAACGCCCGTCGCTCATCAGCATGTTGAAGACGCCCGTGGCCGCCAGCCGCCGCGACAGCGCCTCGATCGCCGCCCCGAGCCGATGGCCGGGCGGCGAGGCGGGGAAAGCCTCCCGCAGCCGGTCCAGCATCCAGCAGAAGGCATGCTCGCTGTCGGTCGTCCCGACCGGGTGATAGTGCCGCAGCGGCCAGCGCTTCACCCCCGCCAGTTGCCCGTTATGCGCGAAGGTCCAGAGCCGGCCCCAGAGCTCCCGCTGGAAGGGGTGGGTATTCTCCAGCGCCACCCGCCCCCGGTTGGCCCGGCGGATATGGCTAAGTACCGTGCAGCTCTTGATCGGATGGTCCCGCACGAAGCGCGCCACCTCCGAATCCGCCGAAGGCCGTGGGTCATGGAAGGCCCTAGCCCCCTTGCCCTCGTAGAAGGCGATCCCCCAGCCATCCGCATGCGGCCCGGTCTTGCCGCCGCGCTGCATCAATCCGGCGAAGCTGAAGCAGATATCCGTCGGTACATTGGCGCTCATCCCGAGAAGTTCACACATCCCCCCAGCCTAGACCCGGCCGCGAGCGGCTTGCCCAATCGTTCCGCCCGTCTAGGCTGACACGATGCGGAGACGCCTCCTCCTCGGGACGCTACTGACACCCGCCCTCGCCCGGGCGGCCCCGCTGCTGCGCGTCGGGTCGAAGAATTTCACCGAGCAGCTGGTCGTCGCCGAACTCTTCGCCCAGGGCCTGGAACGCGCCGGCGCCACCGTGCAGCGCCGGGTCAACCTGGGCGGCACGGCGATCGCCCACCAGGCCCTGCTCGCCGGCGAGATCGACCTTTACCCGGAATACACCGGCACCGGCCTCGGCGTCGTCCTCAAGCAGCCGCCGGAGGGCGATGCGGCCGAAGTCCTCGCCAAGGTCCGCGCCGGCTATGCCCCGCTCGGCCTCGACTGGCTCGCCCCCTCCGGCATCGACAACGGCAACGCCCTGCTCGTCCTGCCCGCGACGGCACGGCGCCTTGGCCTCGCCACCCTCTCCGACCTCGCCCGTGCCGCCCCCCGGCTCACCCTGGCAGCCGGCAACGAATTCGCCGACCGCGCCGATGGCCTGCCCGGCCTCCGCCGCGTCTACGGCATGGAATTCCGCCGCTTCCGCCAATTCGCCGCCCTCGGCCTGCGCTATGCCGCGCTGAACCACGGCCAGGCCGATGTGGTGAATGCCTATGCGACGGACTGGCAGATCGCCACCTACGGCTTCGCCACCCTCCGCGACGACCGCCGTCTCTGGCCGCCCTACCAGCTCGCCGCCGTAGTACGCCAGGCCGCCTTGCGGGACTTCCCCGCCCTCGCCCCGCCGCTGCTGGCCATCGGCACCAAGCTCGACAACGGCGTCATGCAGGAACTCAACCGCCAGGTCGATCAGGACGGTGAGGAGCCCCGCGAAGTTGCCGCCCGCTTCCTCAAGCGGCAAGGCCTCGCCTGATGCGCTGGACCAGCCGCAATCTCGACAGCATCGCCGTCGCCCTGCTCACTCATGCGGAACTCGTGGCCGCCGCCCTGGCCCTCGCCCTGCTGATCGCCCTCCCCCTCGGCCTCGCAGTCGCCCGCCGCCCCGGCCTGCGCGCCGGCCTGCTCGGCACCGCCTCCGTGCTCTACTCGCTGCCGACCCTCGCCCTCTTCGCCCTGCTCGTCCCGGTGCTCGGCCTCGGCTTTGCCCCAGCGCTGCTCGCCCTCGTCACCTATGCCGTCCCCGTCCTGCTGCGCGCCCTCGTCACCGGCCTCGCCGCCGTCCCGCCCGCCGTGCTCGATGCGGCGGAAGGCATGGGCCTCACCTCCCGCCAGCGTCTCTTCCGCGTGGAGCTACCCCTCGCCCTGCCGGCGCTGCTCGGCGGCCTCCGCATCGCCTCCGTCACCCTCGTCTCCGCCGCGACAGTCGCCGCCTATATCAGCGCCGGCGGCCTCGGCACGCTGATCCTCACCGGCCTCGACCAAGGCCATACCGAGAAGATCCTCGTCGGCGCCGGCCTCGTCACGCTGATGGCGCTGCTGATCGACTGGGGCCTCGGCGCCGTCCAGCGCCGCCTGCCGGCGAGCGGCTGATGGAGTGGCTGCGCACCCATCCCGGCCTCTTCCTCGGCGCGGTCGGCGACCACCTGCTGCTCTCGCTCACCGGCCTCGCCATCGGCATCGCCATCGCGCTGCCCACCGGCATCGCCGTTGCCCACCGCCCGCGCCTGGCCGAAGCGGCCATCATGCTCGCCGGCGCCCTCCGCACCATCCCGAGCCTCGCGGTGCTGGCCGCCCTGCTGCCGCTGCTCGGCGTCGGCTTCACCCCCTCGGTGATCGCCCTCGCCCTGCTCGCCCTGCCGCCGGTGCTGGTCAACACGGTGATCGGCATCCGCACCGCCGACCCCGCCGCGCTCGACGCCGCGCGCGGCCTCGGCATGACCGCCACCCAGCAGGCGATGCGCGTGGAGCTGCCGCTCGCCGCGCCGCTGATCTTCGCCGGCCTGCGCGTCGCCGCCGTGCAGGTGGTCTCGGCCGCGGCGCTTGCCACCTTCATCGGCGGCGGCGGGCTCGGCGATCTGGTCACCCAGGGCCTCGCCCTGCTCGATACCGGGCGAATGCTGGTGGGCGCCATCGCCATCGCCCTGCTCGCCCTTGGGACGGAGGCCGCGCTCGGCATGCTGGAACGCCACCTCGCCGCGCGGGTCCGCGGCGCATGATCGAGATCGAGGGCCTCACCAAGCGCTGGCCCGGCGCCGACCGCGCCTCTGTGGAGGACATCTTCCTCACCGCCCCCGAGGGCACGAGCTGCGCCCTCATCGGCCCCTCCGGCTCCGGCAAGACCACGCTGCTGCGCATGGTCAACCGCCTGGTCGAGCCGAGCGCCGGCACCATCCGCATCGGCGGCGAGGATGCCCGCGCCATGGACGCCACCGCGCTCCGCCGCCGCATCGGCTATGTCATCCAGGAGGTCGGCCTCTTCCCGCACTGGGATGTCGCCGCCAACATCGCCACCGTCCCTACGCTGCTCGGCTGGAACCGCGCCCGCATCCGCGCCCGCGTCGAGGAGGTACTGGCGATGGTCGGCCTCGACCCCGCCCGCTTCGCCGCCCGCCGCCCGCACGAGCTGTCCGGCGGCGAGCGCCAGCGCGTCGGCGTCGCCCGGGCGCTGGCCGGCGACCCACCCGTGCTGCTGATGGACGAGCCCTTCGGCGCCGTCGATCCCGTCCAGCGCGCGAAATTGCAGGAGGAGGTGCTGCGCCTGCTCCGGCAGCTTCGCAAGACCGTGCTGCTGGTGACGCATGACGTGGCGGAAGCCGTCCGCCTCGGCGACGCCGTCGCCCTGCTGCGCGACGGCCGCCTGATCCAGCATGCCCCAGCAGCGGACATGCTGGCGCATCCCGCCGACGCCTTCGCCGCCGAATTCCTTGGCGCCGACCGCATGCTGTTGCGCCTCGCCCTCTTCCCGGTCGCGGCCCTGCCAGTCCATGCGGAGCCATCCCCCGGCCCCGCCTTGGCCGAGGGCGCCACCTTGCGCGACGCCCTCGCCCAGATGCTCTCGGGCGGCACCACCACCGCCCCGCTGCCCGGCGGCGGCTCCATCACCCTCG
Organism: Belnapia moabensis DSM 16746; assembly: GCF_000745835.1. Classification (GTDB taxonomy): domain Bacteria; phylum Pseudomonadota; class Alphaproteobacteria; order Acetobacterales; family Acetobacteraceae; genus Belnapia; species Belnapia moabensis. The sequence continues at coordinate 28,910 of NZ_JQKB01000017.1, forward strand.
CCGACCTCCTGGCCTTCGCCGGCGGGGGGATGGGCCGCGCCTGACGATCAGGCGTGCTTCAACGCCTTCTGCACCAGGTCGAACCGGTCGAGGTTCATCACCTTCGTCCAGACCTTCACGAAGTCCTTGAGGAAGGCCGGCTGCGAGTCGTCGCAGGCATAGGCCTCCGCCACCGCACGCAGCTGCGTGTTCGAGCCGAAGATGAGATCGACCCGCGTCGCCGTCCAGCGCGGCTGGCCGGTCGCCCGGTCCCGCCCCTCATAGACGCCGTTCTCCTCCGAAGGCTGCCAAGCCGTGCCCATGTCGAGGACATTGACGAAGAAGTCGTTCGTCAGCGCCTCCGGCCGGTCGGTGAAGACGCCATGCTTCGCCCGCTCATGGTTGATGTTGAGCGCGCGGAGCCCGCCCAGCAGCACCGCCATCTCCGGCGCCGTCAGCATGAGCTGCTGCGCCCGGTCGATCAGCAGCTCCTCCGGCGAGGCCTTGTAGTCGCGCTTGAGATAGTTGCGGAACCCATCCGCCACCGGCTCCAGCACCTCGAAGGACTCCGCATCGGTCTGCTCGGCCGAGGCATCGGTCCGGCCCGGCGTGAAGGGCACCTCCACCTCGGCCCCCGCCTTCCGCGCCGCCGCCTCCACCGCGGCGCAACCGCCGAGGACGATCAGGTCGGCCAGCGAGACCTGCTTGCCGCCGGAAGGCTGTGACGCATTGAACTCCTTCTGGATGCCCTCGAGCTTCGCCAGCACGCCGGCCAGCCGCTGCGGCTCGTTGACCTCCCAGTCCTTCTGCGGCGCGAGGCGGATGCGCGCCCCATTCGCCCCGCCGCGCTTGTCGGAGCCGCGGAAGGTCGAGGCCGATGCCCAAGCCGTCCCGGCCAGGTCGGAGATCGACAGGCCGGAGGCGAGCAGCTTGCCCTTCAACGCCTTGATGTCAGCCTCGTCGATCAGCGGGTGCGTCACCGGCGGGATCGGGTCCTGCCAGAGCAGCACCTCCTTCGGCACGAGAGGGCCGAGATAGCGCGAGACCGGCCCCATGTCGCGGTGCGTCAGCTTGAACCAGGCCCGCGCGAAGGCATCCGCGAGCTGGTCCGGGTTCTGGTGGAAGCGCTTCGAGATCTCGAGATACTTGGGATCGGTGCGCAGCGCGATGTCGGTCGTCGCCATCATCGGCGCATGGCGCTTCTCCGGGTCATGCGCGTCCGGCACCGTGTCCTTCGCGGCCGGGTCGGTCGGCGTCCACTGCCAGGCGCCGGCCGGGCTCTTCGTCAGCTCCCACTCATACTTGAAGAGGTTGTCGAAGTAGCCGTTGTCCCACTGGATCGGGTTGTTGGTCCAGGCGCCCTCGAGGCCGCTGGTGATGGCATGGACGCCGTGGCCCTTGCCGAACCTGCTCTTCCAGCCGAGGCCCATCTCCTCGATATCGGACCCCTCCGGCTCGCGCCCGACATGCGAGGCCTCGCCCGCGCCATGGCACTTGCCGAAGGTATGGCCGCCGGCGATCAGCGCGACCGTCTCCTCGTCGTTCATCGCCATGCGCGCGAAGGTCTCGCGGATGTCGCGCGCCGAGGCCGCCGGGTCCGGCTTGCCGTTCGGCCCCTCCGGGTTGACGTAGATCAGCCCCATCTGCACCGCGGCCAGCGGCGCCTCCAGCTCGCGGTCGCCGGTGTAGCGCTTGTCGCCGAGCCAGGTGTCCTCGTTGCCCCAGTAGATGTCCTGCGGCGGCTCCCACAGGTCGATGCGCCCGCCGGCGAAGCCGAAGGGCTTCAGCCCCATCGACTCGATCGCGCAGGTGCCGGCATAGATGATGAGGTCGGCCCAGGAGATCTTGCGGCCGTACTTCTTCTTGATCGGCCAGAGCAGCCGCACCGCCTTGTCGAGGTTGCCGTTGTCCGGCCAGCTGTTGAGCGGGGCGAAGCGCAGCGTGCCGGCACCGCCGCCGCCGCGGCCGTCGCCGGTGCGGTAGGTGCCCGCGCTGTGCCAGGCCATGCGGATGAAGAGCGGCCCGTAATGCCCGTAATCGGCCGGCCACCAGTCCTGCGAGGTCCGCATCAGCGCGAAGAGGTCCTGCTTCAGCGCCTCGAGGTCGAGCGTCTCGAACTCCTTCGCATAGTCGAAGGCCTCGCCCAGCGGATTGGCGAGGTTCGAGTGCTGGTGCAGGATTCCGACATTCAGCGCATTCGGCCACCAGTCGCGGTTCGACCGGCCGGCGAAGGATGTGTGGCGCGGCGCGGTGCCATGCATCACCGGGCACTGCCCGGTGCCAGGGCTCTGATTACCGTCCATGGTTCTCTCCTCTGCCATGCTCGTTGATCGTTCGAGGCTGCGGGTCGCCGCAACGGCCTGACGCCGGATGCTGCGGTCAGGGAGTTCGGCCCGTCTTGTTCCTCCCTCTAGGTCCCACGGCCCTGTAGCGACGCTAGCCGCCTTGGATGGATAGGGTTAAGCATTAATTTCCAACCGATCTGATAGACCCCGCCTATCGAAGCAGCCCGACGCCGATGAATCTCCGCGATTTCCGATACTTGCTGGCGGTCGCCGAATACGGTCATTTCGGCCGTGCCGCCCAGGCCTGCGGCGTCAGCCAGCCGACGCTCTCCGTGCAGCTCCGCAAGCTGGAGGAGCAGCTCGGCCTCGCGCTGTTCGAACGCGACCGCAAGACGGTGGTCCCGACCAGCGCCTGCGAGCGGCTCATCGGCCATGTCCGCGCCGCGGTGGCGGAGGCCGATGCCATCCTCGCCGCCGCGCGCGACCTCTGCGACCCGCTGGCCGGGACCTTCCGCCTCGGCATCATCCCGACGCTCGCGCCCTACCTGCTCCCGCTGGTCTTCGCGCCGCTGCGCGAGGCTCTGCCGACGCTCCTGCTGGAGCCCTGGGAGGACCAGACGCTCACCCTGCTCGACCGCCTCCGCGCCCATGAGCTGGACGCCGCGCTGCTGGCGACCGAGGTGGACGGCAGCGACTTCACCAGCCAGCCGCTCTTCGACGAGCCCTTCCTCGCCGCCCTGCCGCCCGAGCACCCGCTCGCCGCCCGCGAGGTGGTGGCGGAATCCGATCTCGCGCAGGATATCCTGGTCCTGGCCGACGGCCATTGCCTGCGCGACCAGGCCCTCGCAGCCTGCGGCCAGGGGGGATCACTTGGCGGCGCCCTCGGCGGCACGCTGCGCGCGGCCAGCCTCTCGACCCTGCTCAGCATGGTCGCCGCTGGCTACGGCACGACGCTGATCCCGGGCCTCGCCGCCGGCACCGCGCAGGACATGGGCATCGTCCTGCGCCCCTTGCGCGAGCGCACCGGCCGCACCGTCCGCCTCGTCTGGCGATCGAGCTTCCCCCGCCGCGCCGCGGCCGAGGCCGTCGGCCGGGTGATCGGAGACCGGCTTCGCGGCTTCGCGGCCGGCCCCATCTAGCAGGGGATGGGCACCCCCGCCGCGCGGGTCTAGCCTCCGGCCAAACCAATCTCGCGGGAGAGAAACCCATGGCCCTCACCACCGACGGCATCGCCATTCCGCCCCTCGCCGAGGAGCACCGCATGGTGCGCGACCTCGTCGCCCGCTTCGTCGAGCGCGACCTGATGCCGCTCGAGCCCGCCGTCCTGAAGCGCGAGTCGGAGGGCCAGCGCTACGGCCTGACGCCGGAGGAGGAGGCCCCGCTCCTCGCCAAGGCCAAGGAGCTCGGCCTCTACGGCCTCGACGTGCCGGAGGAGTTCGGCGGCGCCGACCTCCCCGTTACCGCGCTGATGGCGATCGAGGAGGAGATGGGCCGCACCGTCACCCCCTTCATCTTCCCGCCCGACAGCCCGAACCTCCACATGCTGCTCGCCGTCGCCAACCCCGAGCAGCGGATGAAGTATCTCGATCCCTATGCCCGCGGCGAGATGCGCTCCTCCATCGCCATCTCCGAGCCCGGCGCCGGCGGCGACCCGGCGGGCATGACCACCCGCGCGGTGAAGGATGGCGACGACTGGGTTATCAACGGCCGCAAGATCTGGGTGAGCGGCGTCCCCCGCGCCGACTTCATCATCCTCATGGCCCGCACCGGCGAGGGCAAGCGGCAGGAGGGCGTGACCGCCTTCATCGTCGAGCGCGGCACGCCCGGCTTCATCATCGAGCGCGAGATCCCGATGATCGGCGGCCGGCGGACCTACGAGCTGGTCTTCGAGGATTGCCGCGTCCACGAGCGGCAGATCCTCGGCCAGCTCGGCGCCGGCTACGCGCCTATGCAGCTCCGCCTCAACGTCCGCCGCCTGCAGATGGGCGCACGCTGCACCGGCATGGCCCGCCGTGCCCTCGACATGCTCTGCGAGCAGGCGAAGAACCGCAGCACCTTCGGCGTCCGCCTCGCCGACCGCCAGGCCATCCAGTGGTGGATCGCCGAGGCGGCGACCAAGATCCATACCACCCGCCTCATGGTCCGTGACGCCGCCGCCAAGATGGCCGCCGGCGAGGATGTCCGCACCGAGGCCTCGATGCTGAAGGTCTACGCCACCGAGATGGCGCAGGAGGTGCTGGACAACGCCATGCAGACCTTCGGCGCCATGGGCATGACGAAGGAGCTGCCCTTGCAGCTCATGGCCAGCCAGGTCCGCGTCCAGCGCATCTACGAGGGGCCGAGCGAGGTCCACCGCATGGCCATCGCCCGCCGCCTGCTGAAGGGCTGAGCCCCGGCGATGCTGCTTAGGCGACAGGCGGGTTGAATTGCGGCATGGGTGCATCTGCCCGCTGGCCTCCGACGAAGGGCCCATTGGAGGATGACCCCATGCCCCTGACCCGCCGCCTGCTCATCGCCTCGGCGCCGCTCCTGGCGACGCCCGTCCTCGCCCAAGGAAGGCCGCTGCGCTGCGCCGTCGGCCCCTTCCAGCCGACCGCCGGCGACACCCGCCGGGCCTATGAGCCCTTCTTCACCCATTTGGCGAAGGCGGTCGGCCGGCCGCTCGACCTCACCGTCACCACCGACTGGGCCGGCATCGCCGTGGCGCTCGCCAACGAGCAGGTCGATGCCGCCTGGATGGGTCCCTGGGGCTACATCCTCGCCAAGGACCGGGCGAAGGCCGAGGCGCTGGCCGTCGTCCAGTACCAGGGCAAGCCGACCTACCAGGCGATCATCATCGCCCGGCCGGAGCTCGCCATCGCCCGCTTCCCCGAGGATGCGAAGGGGATGTCCATCTCCTTCGCCGATGCCGGCTCCACCAGCGGCTGGCTGATCCCGCATTACTGGTTCAAGACCCAGGGCATCGACCCCCGCAGCTACTTCCGCTACCGCGACGGCGCCTCCCACCCCGCCAACGACCTCGCCGTGGCGACCGGGCAGGTGGACCTCGCCACCGACTACGACCGCAACCTCGCCGCCATGATCGCCGCCGGCCGCCTCCGCGCCGACCAGGTGAAGATCGTCTGGCGCTCCGAGCCCCTGCCGAACGACGCCCTCGCCGTCCGCGACCGCCTCGACCCCGGCCTGAAGTCCGCCTTGCGTGACGCCGCCCTCGGCCTCGACGCAGCGGGCGCCACCCAGGTCATGCCCACCAACTACACCGGCTGGGTCCCCGCCCGGCCCGACAGCTACGCGTTGATCGAGGCCGCCGGCCGCGCCCTCGGCCGCATCGGCGGCGGATGAGGCGAGCCGCCTGGCTGCTGCTGCTGGCCGCCCTCTACGCCGCCTGCATCGCCGTGGTGCAGCCCGACCTGCCCCGCCTCTGGGCCGGGCTGCCGCGCCTCGCCCATTGGCTGGCCGGCGCCTTCCCGCCCGACTTCTCCGGCCTGCCGGACCTGCTGCGCCGGGCGGCCGAGACGGTCGCCATCGCCACCCTCGGCACCAGCCTCGCCGCCCTGCTCGCCCTGCCGCTCGCGCTAATGGCCGCCCGCCCCGTCGCCCCTATCCCCGCCCTCTACCACCCGGCCCGCGCCCTGCTCGATGCGCTGCGGGGGATCGACGGCTTCGTCTTCGCCCTGATCTTCGTCGCCGCCGTCGGCCTCGGCCCCTTCGCCGGCATGCTCGGCGTCGCCCTCCACTCCGCCGGCTCCATCGCCAAGCTCTGGTCCGAGGCGCTGGAGACCGCCGACCCCGCCCCGGTCGAGGCCGCCCTCTCCGCCGGCGGCACCCGCGCCCAGGCCGCCGCCGTGATCCTGCTGCCCGAGACCCTGCCGCAGACCCTCTCCGCCCTGCTCTATGTCTGGGAGTTCAACATCCGCGCCTCCACCGTGCTCGGCTTGGTCGGCGCCGGCGGCCTCGGGCAGGAGTTGAAGAACGCCGTCGACCTGCTCGACTTCGCCCGCGTACTCGCCATCCTGCTTATCGTCATCGCCCTGGTCCTCACCGCCGACCGCCTCTCCGCCGCCCTGCGCCGGAGGCTCGCCTGATGCTGGAGACCCGGCGCGGCCTGGTCATCCAGGGCCTCGGCCTCTCCCTCGGCGGCCAGCCGGTCCTGCACGCCATCTCGCTCGACGTCGCCCCCGGCGAGGTGGTGGCGCTGGAAGGCCCCTCCGGCGCCGGCAAGACCAGCCTGCTCCGCGCCGCCGCCGGCCTGCTGCCTTGCACGGGCACCATACTCGCCGATGGCAGCCGCCCCGCCCTGGTCTTCCAGCAGCACGCCCTCGCCGGCCGGCTTTCCGCACGGGAGAACGTACTGGTCGGCGCCCTCGGCCGCCTCGGCTTCTGGCGCCCGGCCCTCGGCCTCTGGCCTGCGGCGGACATCGCGGCGGCCGAGGGCTGCCTCGCCCGCGTCGGCCTCGACGGCCTCGGCTCCCGCCGCGCCGCGCATCTCTCCGGCGGCCAGCGCCAGCGCGTCGCCATCGCCCGCGCCCTGCTCCAGCGCGCCCGCATCCTCCTGGCCGACGAGCCGGTTGCCAGCCTCGACCCGGAGAATGCCGATGCCATCCTCACCCTGCTGCGCCGCCTGGCGCATGAGGAAGGCCTCGCCATCCTCGTCAGCCTGCACCAGCCCGACCTCGCCCGCCGCTTCGCCGACCGCCGCCTCCGCATCGAGGCCGGCCGACTCCAGCCTGCGATCGCCCTGAGTGGCACACTCAGGGCGTGAATCGCTGGCTCAACAATGACCGATCCCGTATTGGCCTGGCGCCAGTCAGTCAGGCCGATACGGGATCAGGAGACCTGATGGACGCCCCCCTGCTCTGCTTCGGCGGCCCCTATTCCAACCGCCAGGCCCTCGAAGCCCTGCTGGCCGAGGCCGCCCGCCTCGGCATCTCGCCCGCCCGCATGCTCTGCACCGGCGATGTCGTCGCCTATTGCGCCGAGCCGGCGGCGACGCTCGACCTGATGATCGCCGCCGGCATCCCGACCGTGATGGGCAATTGCGAGGAGAGCCTGGCCGGAGGCGCAGCCGATTGCGGCTGCGGCTTCGAGGCGGGCACCGCCTGCGACCTGCTCGCCCGCGGCTGGTTCGCCCATGCCGACCGCCAGGTGACGCCCGCCCACCGCGCCTGGATGGCCGCGCTGCCCCGCCGCATCGACGTCACCTTGGCGGGCCGCCGCCTCGCCGCCATCCATGGCGGAGCGACGAGCATCAACCGCTTCCTCTTCGCCTCCGCCCCCGATGCCGTCTTCGCCGCGGAGATCGCCGGAACCGGCGCCGAGGGCGTCATCGCCGGCCATTGCGGCCTGCCCTTCACCCGGCTGGTCGAAGGCCGCCTCTGGCACAATGCCGGCGCCATCGGCATGCCGGCGCATGACGCCACCCCGCGCGCCTGGTTCTCCCTGCTGACCCCCTCGCCCGAGGGCATCCGACTCGAGCACCGCGCCCTTGCCTATGACCACGCCGCCGCCGCCCGCGCCATGCGCGATGCCGGCTTGGCCGAAGGCTATGCCGCGGCGCTGGAGACCGGCCTCTGGCCCTCCGAGGACGTGCTGCCCCCCGCCGAACGCGCCCGCCGCGGTCAGCCCCTTGCCCCGCCGCCACTCTTCTGGCCTTCACAGGATGGACACAGCTTACCGAGGACGATGACGTGATGCCCGAGGAACAGACCATCCCGGAGGACAATATCCGCCACCGGGCCCATGCGCTCTGGGAAGAAGCCGGCCGCCCCGAGGGCCGCGACGAGGAATTCTGGCACCGCGCCCGCGAGGAACTCACCCTCGCCAGCCGCGCCCCGCAGGAATTCGCCGGCGAGACCGGGGCCGCGCCCCTGCCGGAGCCGGCGGCCCTGGAGCAGAACCAGGAGCCGGCCAAGGCGAAGCCCAAGGCTGCCCGGGCACCCGCCAAGGGCAAGCCGCGCTCGAAGAAAGGCTGAGGGTCTCAGAACATCTATCGAAACCTATCCCCGCCCGATCCTTCCGCGGCATTGCCGCGAAAGGCTGCGCGAGGCCTCGGGCCCTGAGCGAGAAGGCCGCGCAGCGATTTTGTGGGACTTTAAAGCCCCGCCTTCCTGACCGCCCGGCGCAGCAGCCAGCCATGGACGCCCGGCACCTTGCCGATGGCGTCCTTGAGCGCCCGCAGCTCGCCCTCGGCCCGCGCCTTGGCGACCGCCGCCTCGACGGCCTGCCCGCGCGCCACCTGCTGCCCCTCTTCAAGCGCCGCGATCCGCCGCGCCGCATAGGCCTCGACGCCACCCTTCTCGAACGCGCTGAGGCTCGCCTCCGCCCTGGCGAGCTTCGCCTTGGTCTCCGCCAGCTCCGCCTCGAGCTGCGCCACCCGGCGCCCCTGGCCCTTGGCGCCCTTCGGCTTCACGGGACGCGGCGGCCGGCTCATGCCGCCTCCCGCCGGATGAAGCCGCCGCCCAGCACCCGCTCGCCGTCATAGAGCACGCAGGCCTGGCCCGGCGCCGCGATGGCCGGCACCTCCGGGGTGACGCGCAGCACGCCCGCCGCTGCATCCCAGCGCGCCATGGCAGGCTGCGGCACCTCCCGCGCGCGAAGCTTCACCTGGCAGGCGATCGCACCCTCCGGCGGCGCACTCAACCAGTTCACCTCGGCGACGGCGACCTCGGTCTGCGGCAGTGCCGCCCTCGGCCCAACGACGACACGCCGCCGCCCTGCCTCCACCGCCGCGACATAGAGCGGCTGGTCCCCATCCCTTGAGGCCTGCCCGAGCCCACGCCCCTGCCCGACCGTATAGCGCGCGATCCCCGCATGCCGCCCGAGCACCCGCCCGTCGAGATGAACGATCTCGCCCTCCTCCGCCGCATCCGGCCGGAATTTGGCGACAATGTCGGAATACCGTCCCTCCGGCACGAAGCAGATATCCTGGCTGTCCGGCTTCTCGGCGACCGCGAGGCCGAGCCGCGCCGCCTCCGCCCTAACGGCCGCCTTGTCCGGCATCCCGCCGAGCGGGAAGCGGCAGAATTGCAGCTGGGCCCGCGTGGTGGCGAAAAGGAAGTAGCTCTGGTCCCGCGCCGGATCGGCGGCGCGGTGCAGCTCCGCCCCTGCCGCCCCCTCGACCCGCCGCGCGTAATGCCCGGTCGCCAGCGCCTCCGCCCCCAGGTCCCGCGCCAGCCCGACCAGATCCTCGAACTTCACCGTCTGGTTGCAGCGCACGCAGGGGATGGGCGTCTCGCCCCGTGCATAGCTGTCGGCGAAATCGCGCACAACGGCATCACGGAACCGGCTCTCCCGGTCCAGCACGTAATGTGGGATGTCGAGCGCATCCGCCACGCGCCGCGCATCATGGATGTCCTGCCCCGCGCAGCAGGCGCCCTTTCGGCTCGTCGCCGCCCCATGGTCGTAGAGCTGGAGCGTGGCGCCGATGACCTCGTGCCCCTCCGCCTTCAGCAGCCCCGCGACGACGCTGCTGTCGACCCCGCCCGACATGGCGACAAGGATGCGCATCAGGCCGCGTCCAGCCCCTGCTGCCAGAACCGCGCCTCCAGCCGCGCCGCCTCGGCGAAGGTCGCCGAGAGGATGGGGAAACGCGCCCCGCCGCCATGGCTCTCGCCGAGCGCGTCGATGCGCAGCGCCGCCGCCCGCGCCATCGCCTGGTAGTCCGGCGCGGCATAGGCATCGATCCAGCTCTGGTAGGGGTTCCCCTCCCGCCGCCGCTGCGGGTCGGCGAGGATGCGCAGCGCCACCTCCCCATACCCCACCGTGCAGGGTGCCAGCGCCACCTCGAGGTCGAGAATATCCCCCGCCAGTCCGCGATCGATGACGTAGCGCGTGTAGCTCACCGTCTCGGCGCTTTCGGGCGTACCGAGGACCTCGGCCTCCGACAGCCCCCACTCGGCGCAGTAGCCGAGATGCAGCTGCGTCTCCGCGAGGATGGCAGCGATGCCGGCGGTCTTGTCCCGCATCGCCTGGATGCTCTCGGCCTTGAAGACCGCCAGCGCCTTGGCCCGCGCGAAATGGATGAGGAAGAGGTAGTCCTGGATCAGGTAGCGCCTGAACGCCGCCAGCGGCAGCGTCCCATCCGAGATCCCCTGGACGAAGGGATGCCAGGTATAGGCTGTCCAATCGCCCGCGCAGGCCTCCCGCAGCCGCTGGAACAGCCCGCCTTCCGCGCCGAAATCAGCCCAGGGAGTATCAGCCACCGGCGTTCCGCGTGCCGGAGGGCAGCTTCACCACCAGCCCGTCCAGCGCCTCGGTCATGATGATCTGGCAGCCGAGCCGGCTCGTCTCCTGCAGGTCGAAGGCGAGGTCGAGCATGTCCTCCTCGTCCTCAGTCGGCTCGGCGAGCCTCTTGAACCAACCCCCATCGACGATGACATGGCAGGTCGAGCAGGCGAGCGAACCCTCGCAGGCGCCCTCGATATCGACGCCGTGCTTGTGCGCGATCTCCAGCACCGAGAGGCCGAGCGGTGCATCGACCTCCCGCCTGGTGCCGTCCCGCTCGACGAAGGTCATCTTCGGCATTCTACCTGCTCGCTCCCAAAACGGCCGTCCGCCAGCCCGCGGCAAGGGATGCCGCGGCCCGGTCCACATCCGCGGGCGAGGTAAAGCGGCCGATCCCGATCCGCAAGGTGGCGCGTGCCTCATCCTCGGGAATCCCGAGCGCCCGCAGCACATAGGAAGGCTCGACCGCCGCCGAGGAACAGGCCGAGCCGGTCGAGACGCATACTTCCGGCGCCGCCGCCATCAGCGCCTGCGCATCGACCCCGCCGGGGAAGGTGATGTTGAGGTTGCCCGCCACCCGCCGCTCCGGATGCCCGTTCACCCGCACCTCCGGCACCTCCGCCCGCAACGCAGCGAGGAAGCGGTCCCGCTGGCCGGCGATCCGCCCGGCATCCAGCATCGCCTCGATCCCTGCCACCCGCGCCGCCTCGCCGAGCCCGACCACCAGCGGCGCCGGCAGGGTCCCCGAGCGCAGCCCCCGCTCCTGCCCACCACCCGAGAAGAGCGGTGCGAGGCGCACACGCGGCCGCCGCCGCACATAAAGCGCCCCGATACCCTTCGGCCCATAAATCTTGTGCCCGGAGATCGAGAGCAGATCGGCCTGGATATCCGCCACGTCGAGCGGGATGCGCCCCACGCCCTGCGCCGCATCGGTATGGAACAAGGCGCCGGCCGCCTTCACGACGGCCCCGATCGCCTCGAGGTCCTGCACCACCCCGATCTCATTGTTCACCGCCATGACGGAGACGAGCAGCGTCCGCCCATCCACCGCCTCGCGCAGCAGGTCGAGATCGACCAGCCCGTCCGCCCCGACCGGCAGCACCACCGGCTCGAAGCCTTCCTCGGCCAGGTCCCGCACGCTCTCCAGCACGCATTTATGCTCGGTCGCCAGCGTCACGACCCGCCGCCGCTCGTCGCCCTGGCTGCGAGCGAAGCGTGCCGCCCCCTTGATGGCGATGTTGTTTGCCTCCGTTGCCCCGGAGGTCAGCACGATCTCCCGCGCCTCCGCCCCGATCAGCCCGGCGACCTCCGCCCGCGCCGCCTCGACGGCCTCCTCCGCCGCCCGCCCCATGGCGTGCTCGACGCTATGGGGGTTGGCGAAATTCTCCTCCCACCAGGGCCGCATGGCGGCCAGCACCCGCGGGTCGAGCGGCGTGGTGGCATGGTTGTCGAGATAGACGGGGCGGTTCGGCAGCATCCCCTGATGGTGGCCCCTCAGGCCGCGCTTTTGGAGAGGCGCGCACGCATGGCAGCCCATGCCACGAGGAAGCGCTCCGCCGCATCCTCCGGTGCATTCCAGGGCAGCGAGATACGGATGCCGCAGCCCGCCATTGCGCCGAGCCCCATCGCCGCCAGCACCGGGCTCCTTGCCACCTTCCCCGAGGAACAGGCCGCCCCCGCCGAAACCCGGACACCCGCCAGGTCGAGCGCGATCACCTGCGTCTCCGCCGCGACGCCGGGCAGGATGATGCAGCTGGTATTCGGCAGCCTCGGCGCCCCCGCCCCGGCGATCACCGCCTCGCCCGCCACCCCCGCCTCGATCCTGTCCCTGAGCGCCGCCAGCCGCCCGGCCTCGCCGGGGTCCGCCACCGCCGCCGCCATCCCGGCGATGGCCGGCAGCGGCTCCGTCCCGCCGCGTCGGCCGCGCTCCTGCCCGCCGCCCGCGATCAACGCCGGCAGCTCGAGCCCCGCCCGCAGCAGCAGCGCCCCCGCCCCCGGCGGCCCGCCGAGCTTGTGGCCAGAGATCGCCCAGCTATCCACCCCCTCGGGCAGTGGGATGCGCCCCGCCGCCTGCACCGCATCCATGTGCAGCAGCGCCCCATGCACCCGGCAAAGCGCCGCCGCCTCGGCGATGGGATGGATCACCCCCGTCTCGTTGTTCGCCGCCATCAGGCAGACCAGCGCCGGCGGCCCTTCGGCCAGCATCCGCTCCAAAGCACCGAGATCGACGCGCCCGTCGCCGAGCACCGGCACCACCTCCGCCCCCGGCCCGGCCGCCGCCAGCACCGCCGGATGCTCCGTCGCCCCCACCAGCACCCGGCGCCCGCGCCCGAGGCCGTGGATGGCCAGCGCATTCGCCTCCGTCCCACCGCCGGTGAAGACCACATCCCCCGACCGCGCCCCGAACCGCGCCGCGACCGCCTCCCGCGCCTCCTCCAGCCGTCGCCGCGCCGCCCGCCCCATCCCATGCACGGCGGAGGGATTCCCCCCCGCATCCAGCGCCGCGATCACCGCTGCCCGCGCCGCCGGCCGCAAGGGCTCGGTCGCATTCGCATCCAGATAGAGCGTCATTCCGCCGCCGCCTGCAGCCTCGGCGCATTCGCCCGCCCGGCGATCCGCCCGGCGATGATGTCCGCCAGAGTCACATGGGCGAGGAAGAGCCGGATCTGCTCGCCGAGCTCCTGCCACAGGTCATGCGTCAGGCATTTCTGCCCAGCCAGGCAGCCGGGCGAACCTTCGTCACAGCGCGTCGCCCGCAGCGGCTCATCCACCGCATCGACGATGGCCGCGACGGCGATCTCCTCCGGCGGCCGGGCCAGCCGGTATCCACCCCCCGGTCCACGCGCCGACGCAACAAGGCCAGCCCGGCGCAGATGACCGAACAATTGTTCGAGATAAGCCACCGAGAGGAGTTGCGCGGCGGCAATGTCTGCCAACGAGACCGGCCGCGGCGCTGGATTCGCAAGCCTTCCAGTGGCTTCGCACCCTCCTTGTCGGGCCGCGAGCTCGACCATGGCCATCACCGCATAGCGACCACGGGTAGAAAGTCGCATGCCTCAATCCCCTGTTTGCAGGCGCCCAGTCAGGAGATGGTTCCACCTCGTTCCATGAACACGGGGACCATGCCTTGAATTCGTTATGAAAGTCGGGGTCAGGTGCCTATATTCCCGTCACCCCTGGTCCGGGAGACTGCCAGGGGGTTGCCGATCCATGAACTGGAGACATAGCTGCTGCGATGAAACACGTCCCCTCCGGGAGCATCGCATCGATCAGGCTATTTTGTCCGACCAGCCAGGTCAACCAAGGGGCCAGGCGGGACATGGACGGTAACTGGCCTGGTCAGGCCAGCAAGGACTTCCCCACCAAGCGTCCATGCGCGCTTGGCCTGTCGGCGGGTCGGGAAAATCCCCCGTCGGCAGCCCAGACGCGCAGGGCACAACCGGAATTGGACCCACGGGACGATGCCTGAGGTCATGTTCGCCGGCCCAGACGGCCGGCTCGAAGGCCGCTACCACCACTCGAAGCAGCCCAACGCGCCCGTCGCGCTGCTCCTGCACCCGCACCCGCTGCATGGCGGGACGATGAACAACCGGGTGATCTACGCGCTCTACCAGCGCTTCCAGGCCATGGGCTTCTCGACTCTGCGCTTCAACTTCCGCGGGGTCGGCCGCAGCCAGGGCAGGTATGACGGCGGCATCGGCGAGATCTCCGACGCCGCTTCCGCGCTCGACTTCCTCCAGGCGGTGAACCCGAACTCGCACAGCCTCTGGGTCGCCGGCTACTCCTTCGGCGCCTATGTCGGCATGCAGCTGCTGATGCGCCGGCCGGAGATGGGCGGCTTCGTCTCCATAAGCGCGCCCGCCAGCCACTACGACTTCGGCTTCCTCGCCCCCTGCCCGTGCAACGGCCTCATCCTGCACGGCGCGGCGGACGAGCTGGTGCCGGAGTCCTCGGTGAAGAAGCTGGTCGACAAGCTGAACACCCAGCGCGGCATCACCATCGACTACCGCGTGATGCCCGGCGCCGGCCATGTCTTCACCCCCGAGGAGACCGAGCGGGTGGTCGACATGTCGGAAGACCATGTGAACAGCCGGATGAACCGCAGCCGGATGGCGCTCGCCGCCGACTGACCGGCGTATCGACGGTTGCAGGACCGAGGGCCGGCGGGGACACTCGCCGGCCTTCGCCAATTCGGGGAACACCGATGCTGCAACGCCGTCACCTCCTGGCCGCCCCGACCCTGCTCCTCGCCCGCCCGGCCCGGGCCGCCGACTGGCCTGACCGTCCGCTCGCCATGATCGTCGCCTTCGCCCCCGGCGGCGGCACCGATGCCGCGGCCCGCACCATCGCCCGCTTCCTCGAGCGTGACCTCGGCCAGCCCGTCGTCGTCAACAACCGCCCCGGCGCCGGCGGCGAGATCGGCTTCGGCGAGCTGGCGCGGGCGAAGCCGGATGGCCTCACCATCGGCTTCATCAACACCCCCCACATCGTCACCCTGCCGATCGAGCGCCGCACCCGGTTCCGGCTGGAGGACTTCACCCCCATCGCCAACATCGTGGACGACCCGGGCGCCTTCTACGTCCTGACCGACAGCCCCTACCGCAGCCTCGCCGACCTCATCGCCGCCGCCCGCGCCCGGCCCGAGACCATCAGCTACGGCAGCACCGGCATCGGCTCCGACGACCACCTGGCCGTCCTCGCCTTCGAGCGCCAGGCCGGCATCCGCCTGCTCCACATCCCCTATGCCGGCAGCGCCCAGGTGAAGCAGGCGCTGATCGGCAAGACCATCGAGCTCGCCTCGATGAATGTCGCCGAGGGCGTGCAGGAAAGCCGCCAGGGCCTGCTCCGCATGCTGGCCCAGATGGGCGAGCGCCGCACCGAGGTGGCGCCCGAGATCCCGACCTTCCGCGAGGCCGGCTTCGATGTGGTCGAGGGCTCGATGCGCGGCCTCGCCGCCCCCGCCGGCCTGCCGCCCGCCGTGCTGCAGCGCCTGTCCCTCGCGGTGGACCGCGTGGTGCAGGACCCGGAATTCCAGATGAGCGCCATTCAGCAGGCCCTGCCGCTCCGCTTCCTCGGCCCGGAAGCCTACCTCGCCGAACTCACCGCGCTCCGCGCCAGGTACCAGGCCCTCTGGTCCACCCATCCCTGGCGGGAGTAGCGGGGGAGGAGCCGCCCGCCCCTCCCCGCCCGCTCAGGCGAAGAGCAGGTCCGCCATCGCCGCGCTGCCGGTATCGGTGAAGGCGAAATCCGCCGCCCCGTTCCGGTTCAGCAGCGCCGTATCACGGGCCAGCTCGGTGCCGTTGTAGCTGATGCCGTCGACATGCAGGTTGCGGTCGGTCCCCGCGACACCGCCATAGGCATCGTTGAGGAAGGTGACCGTGACCTTGTGCGAGCCGGTGCTCCAGTCGCCCCGCACGGTGATGACGTCATCCTGCCCCGACGCATGGGAGGCGCTCGCGGTCAGCGTGCCGCCGATCTGCTTGCCATCGACCTTGACGGTGTATTGCGCGCTGCCGTTCCAGGCATCCTGGCTGATCTTCAGCACCAGCGCGTCGCTGCCGCTGCCGACGGTCTTCACCATCCCGCCGGACGCCGCGCCGCCGGTATCGGTGAAGGCGAAATCCGCCGCGCCATTCTTGTTGAGGAAGGCCGTCCCCTGGGCGAGCGCCTTGCCGTTGTAGCTGACGCCATCGACATGCAGGTTGCGGTCGGCGCCGGCGCTGCCGCCCCAGGCATCGTTGAGGAAGGTGACGGTGACCTTGTGGTTGCCCGCGCTCCAGTCGCCCTTGATGGTGATGACGTCATCCTGCCCCGACGCATGGGAGGCGCTCGCCGTCATCACGCCGCCGATCTGCTTGCCGTCGACCTTGACGGTGTATTGCGCGCTGCCGTTCCAGGCGTCCTGGCTGATCTTCAGCAGCAGCGCGTCGCTGCCGCTGCCGACGGTCTTCACCACCCCGCCGCCGGGCGCCGGCCCGGGTGTCGGCACCGGCGCCGGCGAAGAGGATGTCAGCCAGTCGAAGCGCTTGGCGAAATCGCTCTGCCAAGCAGCCCGGTCCTCGTAGACCGTCCGCGCCCCGCCGCTCTCGGCGAAGTTGAAGCCCTGGTCGGTGCGGTCCACCCAATACTGGTTGCCGGCCTTGCGGTACTCGCCGCCCCAGCTTTCGGCCGTCGGGTCGTCATTGTTGCTGGCGGTGTCGATCAGGTAGAGGATGGTGGCCGAGTCACCCATCTTCGTCAGGTTCAGGTCGCCCGACGTGCCGCGGATGTCGATCGTGTTCTGGTAGAACAGGTCGCCGAGCGCGCCATGCCCCTTCGCGTTGTTGGCGGCCCAGCTATTGCCGGTCGGATAGCGGTTGTCGGGAAGGGCATAGACCCCGAAATGCGTGCTGGCCTCGTCGATCCACCAGAGATCGCCTTTGCCAGCGAAATTCGTCTTGAGGTACTTGTGCGCGTTCGGCTCCTGTACCTGGCCGGCCACCGAGAGCAGACGGATGTTGTCCGCGATGTCCGGCGCGTCATACAGCGCCCGCGCCACGTCGCCGACCCCGCCCCAGGTGGCGACATAAAGGTCGGTGCCCGCCGCGGCGGCCTCGCGCGCCTCGCGCACGATGGCGCGGGAGGCGTCGGTCTGCGCCACGATGCCGCTCGCGCCCGCGACCGTCTTGGTGCCCTGGTAGGTGATGCCGTGCAGCTCGGCCGCCGTCTTGAAGCCGCTGCCATGCCGCGCGAGCTCGTCCTGGTTGGCGGCGTATTTGTCGATGACGTGGTGGATGAAGGACGCATCGTTCTTGCCGGGCTGCCAGCGCGAGACGCTGGAGGCGATGCCGACGATGTCGAATTTGTCCTGGTACATCAGCGCATGGACGAGGGATTGGACGTCGTCCTTGTCCCCGTCGATGTTGTTGATGCCGGTGATCATCTGCATGTCGGTCGAGATGAACAGCCTCGGGAGAGCCATGGGACACTCTTGCCTTCTGCCTGCCGGCCCGTCCGACCCGGCCGCCATCCGGGTCGGACAGGGACAGGCCGCGGGGCGGCTCATGGAGGTCTGACTTCGCGATCGCGTGAGTCGCATGTCCTGTCTGTCATTCGCGTTAAGCGAATATTAATGGGATAAAATATATTTACGGTTGATAGCACCGACAGGTTGGCACGGCCGCTCCGGCAAGCCCTGCCCATAGGGCCCCGCCTCGTCCAGACTGCGGCTGTCCAACCCGGAGGTCCGCGATGATCCAGGTGCATCACCTGAACAACTCCCGCTCCCAGCGCATCCTCTGGCTGCTGGAGGAGCTTGGCCTGCCCTACGAGGTCATCCGCTACGAGCGGGACCCACAGACCATGCTCGCGCCACCCGAACTCCGCGCCATCCACCCGCTCGGCAAGTCCCCCGTCCTGGTCGAGGACGGCGGGACGCTCGCCGAGACCGGCGCCATCGTCGAATACGTCCTCGAACGCCACGGCGCCGGCCGGCTCGCCCCGCCGCCCGGCACGCCGGCCCATCGACGCCTGCGCTACTGGCTGCATTTCGCCGAGGGCTCGGCGATGACGCCTTTGCTGCTGAAGCTTTACCTGACGCGGGTCGGCGAGGCCGCTGCCCCCGTCCTCAACCGCATCGAGGCTAATATCGCGGCGCTGCTCGATTACCTCGAGGCGGAGGTAGCGAAGGAGGGCTACTTCGCCGGCCCCGACTTCACCGCCGCTGACGTGATGATGAGCTTCCCGCTCGAGGTCGCCACCGCCCGCGGCGGGCTGGACGCCTCCCGCCCCGCGCTCCTCGGCCTCCTCCACAGGCTCCAGGCCCGCCCCGCCTATCGCCGGGCGCTGGAACGCGGCGGCGCTTACGCCTACGCCCCTTGACCTTCCTGCTCCTTTGAGCACTTGATATGCTCAAAGGAGCAGACCTCATGAGCGCCCATGCCATCCCGGCCGGCCTGTCCCACTATCTCCGCCTCTACCAGGCCTCCGCTGTCGAGCGGATCGCGATGATCAAGCTCGGCCTCCCGGCCAGCGAGGCCAAGCGCATCTTCGCCGACCTCGCCATCGGCCAGGGCGCCGCCCTCAAGGCGCTGCGCCTGTCGCCGGCGACGGTCAACAAGAAGGCGAAGCAGGACCAGACCCTCTCCCCCGGCGAGAGCGAGCGCGTGCTCGGCATGGCGAAGCTGGTCGGCCAGCTGGAGGCGATGATCCAGGCCTCCGGCAACCCGGAGGGCTTCGACGCCACCGCCTGGATGTCCCGCTGGCTGCAGGCGCCGCTGCCCGCCCTCGGCGGCCAGCGCCCGATCGACCTGATGGACACGATGGAGGGCCAGGCCCTCGTCTCCACCGCCCTCGCCCAGATGCAGGGCGGGGCCTATGCGTGAGCCTGACCGCCTGGCGCATCGCCACCGACACGCCGGATTACGAGGCCGATGACCTCACCGGCACCGGCGCGAAGCAGACCGGCGGCCGCTGGAACGAGCGCGGCCTTCCCATGCTCTATGCCTCGGAAAGCCGTGCCCTCGCCTGCCTGGAGACGGTCGTCCACCTGAATGCCGGCGGCCTGCCGCTCAACCGCTACCTGGTCGAGCTCGCCATCCCCGAGGCGCTCTGGACCGCCGCGCAGCAGGAGACGCCCGCCACCCTCCCGGTCGGCTGGGACGCGGAACCCGCCGGCCGCGCCAGCATCGCCTTCGGCACGCAATGGCTCCGCGCCGGCCGCTCCGCCCTGCTGATCCTCCCCTCCGTCATCGTGCCGGAGGAGCGGAACATCCTCATCAACCCGCAGCATCCGGCGAGCCGCGGCATCGCCGCCCGCAAGATCCGCCGCTGGCTCTACGACGCCCGCCTCGCCTAAACCGCCCGAACCCGGTTGCCCTCGCCCCTCGCAGCGACTACCTGACGCCCGACGGTTTCCCCCATTTCGTAAAGACAGGCATGAGCGATCCAACCGACCTGCCGCCGGGCACCGCGCCGGCGGATACGCAAGCCACGGCCCAGGCCACCGAAGCCGAGGCCAGCCCCGACCAGTCCCCGCCGAACAGCTTCGCCGAGCGCATCGCCGCGCTGGAGGCTGAGGTCGCCCAGTTCCGCGACCGCTGGATGCGCGCCGAGGCGGAGACGCAGAACCTTCGCGCCCGCACCCAGCGCGAGGTGGCCGACGCCCGCAACTACGCCATCCAGAAATTCGCTGGCGACGTAGTCGAAGCCGCCCAGAACCTCCGCCGCGGCCTCGAGGCGCTCCCCGCCCCGCGCGACGGCGAGGACCCGCTGCTGGCCAAGCTCCGCGAGGGCTTCGAAGGCGTCGAGCGCAGCTTCATCGGCATGCTGGAGCGCCACGGCATCCAGCGCCAGGAAGCGCAGGGCCAGCCCTTCGACCCGGCGCTGCACCAGGCGATGGCCGAGCAGCCGGCGCCCGAGGGTGTCGCCCCCGGCACCGTCATCCAGGCCTGGACCCCGGCCTGGACGCTGAACGGCCGCCTGCTGAAGCCCGCCATGGTCGTCGTCGCGGCAGGCGGCTCCGCCAGCGCCTCGGCCGCCTAAAATTTAGCCAAAGGCCGGCCAGGGGACTTGTTCTGCCTCTGGCCGGGCCATACATCGGGAGCGTCGCCGGAAGCATTCCGGCAATATTCCCATCCGAAGATCGCCCGCGCCCCAGACCTGTGTGTGGGGTTCTCGGGCAGGGTCAGTTCAAGGGGACGGGTGCGGTGCCATGTCAGGGCCGCCCTCGCCCGCCGCAAAGGAGAAGCACGGATGAGCAAGGTTATCGGCATCGACCTCGGGACCACCAATTCCTGCGTCGCCATCATGGAAGGCAAGGAAACGCGGGTCATCGAGAACGCCGAGGGCGCGCGCACGACGCCGTCCATGGTTGCCTTCGCCAAGAACGGTGAGCGGCTGGTCGGCCAGAGCGCCAAGCGCCAGGCGGTGACCAACCCGAACAACACGCTCTACGCGGTGAAGCGCCTGATCGGCCGCCGCTTCGACGACCCGATCGTCAACAAGGACATCAACCTCGTCCCCTACAAGATCGCGCGCGCCGACAACGGCGATGCCTGGGTCGAGGTCGAGGGCCAGAAATACGCGCCGCAGCAGATCAGCGCGAACATTCTCGGCAAGATGAAGGAGACGGCCGAGGCCTATCTCGGCGAGAAGGTGACGCAGGCCGTCATCACCGTCCCCGCCTACTTCAACGACGCCCAGCGGCAGGCCACCAAGGAAGCCGGCGCCATCGCCGGGCTCGAGGTGCTGCGCATCATCAACGAGCCGACGGCGGCCGCGCTCGCCTATGGCATGGACCAGAAGAAGGGCGGCACCATCGCGGTCTACGACCTCGGCGGCGGCACCTTCGACGTCTCCATCCTCGAGATCGGCGACGGCGTCTTCGAGGTGAAGTCCACCAACGGCGACACCTTCCTCGGCGGCGAGGACTTCGATGCCCGCGTC
Source organism: Belnapia moabensis DSM 16746 (assembly GCF_000745835.1). Lineage (GTDB taxonomy): Bacteria > Pseudomonadota > Alphaproteobacteria > Acetobacterales > Acetobacteraceae > Belnapia > Belnapia moabensis. The sequence goes on from NZ_JQKB01000017.1 coordinate 49,822, forward strand.
ATCGACTACCTGGCCGATGAGTTCCGCAAGGAGCAGGGCATCGACCTGCGCGGCGACAAGCTCGCCCTGCAGCGCCTGAAGGAGGCCGCCGAGAAGGCGAAGATCGAGCTGTCCTCCGCCAAGCAGACCGAGGTGAACCTGCCCTTCATCACCGCCGACGCCTCCGGGCCGAAGCACCTGGTGATGACGCTCACCCGCTCGAAGCTCGAGGCGCTGGTCGATGACCTCATCGCCCGCACCATGGAGCCTTGCAAGCAGGCGCTGAAGGATGCCGGCCTCACCGCCGGCGAGATCGACGAGGTGATCCTGGTCGGCGGCATGACCCGCATGCCCAAGGTCATCGACGCCGTGAAGCAGTTCTTCGGCAAGGAGCCCGCCCGCAACGTCAACCCGGACGAGGTCGTCGCCATCGGCGCCGCCATCCAGGGCGGCGTGCTGAAGGGCGAGGTGAAGGACGTCCTGCTACTCGACGTGACCCCGCTGAGCCTCGGCATCGAGACGCTGGGCGGCGTGTTCACCCGGCTGATCGACCGCAACACCACCATCCCGACCAAGAAGTCCCAGGTCTTCTCGACGGCCGACGACAACCAGACCGCCGTGACGATTAAGGTCTTCCAGGGCGAGCGGGAGATGGCGGCCGACAACAAGCTGCTCGGCAACTTCGACCTGCAGGGCATCCCGCCGGCGCCGCGCGGCGTGCCGCAGATCGAGGTCGCCTTCGACATCGACGCCAACGGCATCGTCTCCGTCAGCGCGAAGGACAAGGCGACCGGCAAGGAGCAGCAGATCAAGATCCAGGCCCGCTCCGGCCTGTCGGACACCGATATCGAGCGGATGGTGAAGGACGCCGAGGCCAATGCCGAAGCCGACAAGAAGCGCCGCGAGGGTGTCGAGGCCCGGAACAACCTGGAAGCCCTGATCCACAGCGCCGACAAGACGCTGAAGGAGAACGGCGACAAGGTCGGCCCGGCCGAGAAGGGCGAGGTCGAGTCCGCGATCGCCACGGCCCGCACCGCCCTCGAGGGCGGCGAGCTGGAGGCCATCCGCTCCGCCTCCGAGGCGCTGTCCCAGGCGACGATGAAGGTCGGCGAGGCGCTCTACAAGGCGCAGCAGGCGGCCGAGCAGCAGCAGGCCGGCGGCGCCCAGCCGGGCGCCGGTGGCCCGGGCGGTGGCCCCGACAAGGTGGTGGATGCCGATTTCGAGGAAGTCGACCCCACCAAGAAGAAGTCCGGCTAAGCCGGACTCGCACCCGGCCCAAAGGGACATCCCTCGGGGCCGGGCCTGTCGGAGTTCGGGCCCGGGGACATGCTCCTCCGGGCCCTTTTCGCTGCACCTTCCTCAGGGGATGTCGCCCCGGCCATGGCGAAGCGGGATTTTTACGAAGTGCTCGGCGTCTCGCGCGAGGCGAGCGAGGACGAGCTCAAGAAGGCCTATCGCAAGCTGGCGATGGCCTATCACCCTGACCGCAATCAGGGTGACAAGGATGCCGAGGCCAAGTTCAAGGAGCTGAACGAGGCCTATGACGTCCTGAAGGATGCCGAGAAGCGCGCGGCCTATGACCGCTTCGGCCATGCCGCCTTCGAGGGCGGCGGCGGCCCGGGCGGCGGCGGGGGCGGGGGCAACCCCTTCGGCGCCGGCTTCGAGGATATCTTCGAGGAGATGTTCGGCCGCTTCGGCGGCGGGGGCGGCCGTGGCCGGCAGCGCCAGGCCTCCGGCCGCGGCGCCGACCTCCGCACCACGGTCGAGATCAGCCTCGAGGAGGCCTTCGCCGGCACCAAGTCCACGGTGCGCGTCCCCAGCAGCATCTCCTGCGAGGCCTGCAACGGGACCGGCGCCGAGGCCGGCTCCACCGCGGCCCAGACCTGCCCCACCTGCCAGGGCGCCGGCAAGGTACGCGCCCAGCAGGGCTTCTTCCTGATCGAGCGCACCTGCCCCACCTGCAGCGGCCAGGGCAAGATCATCAAGAACCCCTGCAAGGTCTGCCAGGGCGCCGGCCGGGTGCAGCGCGACCGCAACCTCAGCGTCTCCATCCCGGCGGGCGTGGAGGACGGCACCCGCATCCGCCTTGCGGGCGAGGGCGAGGCCGGGCTGCGCGGGGCGCCTGCGGGCGACCTCTATGTCGATATCGGCATCCGCCAGCACCCGATTTTCCAGCGGGACGGCGCCAACATCTTCGTCCGCGTGCCCTTGCGGATGACGCAGGCGGCGCTCGGCGGCGCGGTGGAGGTGCCGGTGATCGATGGCGGCCGCGCCCGCGTTACCATCCCGGCCGGCACCCAGGCGGGCGACCAGTTCCGCCTGCGCTCCAAGGGCTTCTCCGTCCTGCGCAGCGCCGCGCGGGGCGACATGTATGTCCAGGTCTCGGTCGAGACGCCGCAGAACCTCAGCAAGCGCCAGCGCGAATTGCTGGAGGAATTCGAGGCCGAGGCCGCCAAGGGCGGCCGCACCAGCCCCGAGAGCGAGGGATTCTTCGCCAAGGTGAAGGATTTCTGGGACGGATTGGCAAGATAACGCTGCCGTGATTGGCGCCTGAAGAATGATTCGGCTGCGGGAACCCGCGCCGATTCGCCACGTTGTACACCCCGACCGCCGCACTTCCCCCCAATCGGCGGTCCAGGCAGGTGGCGGTGCGCACTGGTCCCAGCGCACCGCCGCCCGCCCCCCCCTTTCCCTGAGACAGGAGATGCCGATGGCCACCAGCCCCGTGGCCCCTGGTGTTGCGATCGAAGAGACCGCGCAGCTCATCGCCGCCGCGAAGGTCGGCGGCACCCCGGTCTTCAACCGGCGCGCCGAGCGGCTCGGCACCGTCGAGGACGTGATGCTCGACAAGCGCTCCGGCCGCGTCGCCTATGCGGTGATGGCCTTCGGCGGCTTCCTCGGCATCGGCGAGCGTTACCACCCCCTCCCCTGGTCCATGCTCCGCTACGACGTCGATCTCGGCGGCTATGTGGTCGATCTCGACCGCGACCAGCTGGAAGGCGCCCCGAGCTACGCCGCGACGGACGAGGTCGACTGGGCCGACCGCCAATGGGGCCAGCGCGTTTCCGACTACTACGGCGTCCGCCCCTACTGGGCCGAAATCCCGTGATCTGACCATCTGGACGGGCGCCCGCCGCCCGTCCACAGTCGCCCGATGTCCATCCGTATCGGCATCGCCGGCATCACCGGCCGCATGGGGCGTCTCCTCACCGAGGAAGTCGCCGCCGCCGGCGCCACCCTCTCCGGCGGCCTCCGCCGTGACGAACCCGCCGCGCCGCTCTTCGCCGCCAGCGACGTCGTCATCGACTTCACTAACGCCGCCACCGCGGAGGCCCATGCCGCCGCGGCCGTCGCCGCCGGCGTCCCCCTCGTCCTCGGCTCCTCCGGCCTGTCAACGGCACAGGAAACCGCCCTCGCCGAGGCCGCGCGCAGCATCCCCATCGTCTACGCCGCCAATTTCGCCACCGGGGTGAATCTCGTCCTCGCCATGGCCGAACGCATGGCCGCCGCCCTGCCCGCCGCGCAATACGATGCCGAGATCCTCGAGATGCATCACCGCCAGAAGGTGGACGCCCCCTCCGGCACCGCCATCGCTCTCGGCCGCGCCGTCGCCCGCGGCCGCGGCACCACGCTGGAGGAGGCCGGCACCGAAAGCGGCCGCGACGGCCATTGCGGCGCGCGGGGCACCGGCACCATCGGCTTCGCCGCACTCCGCGGCGGCCAGGTCGTTGGCGAGCACAGCCTGATCTTCGCCGCGGGCGCCGAGCAGATCGTCCTCACCCATCGCAGCTTCGACCGCCGCGCCTATGCCACGGGCGCCGTCCGCGCCGCGCTCTGGCTCAAGGGCCGCGCCCCCGGCCTCTACGACATGAGGCACGTCCTCGGCATGGCCTGAACGGTGTCGAAACAAGCCGTGTTGTGAAACGCGCCCCTTCCGCTTGACCCCCCGCCCCCCGCCTGCGACACACGCGCGCCCCGATCGGGGTCAGCCAGGCCGGGGTCTGCCGGACCGTTACCCGCGACAAGAGGCCGAACCAAGCCATGCGCGACAAGGGCGAATACCTCTTCACCTCCGAATCCGTGTCCGAAGGCCACCCCGACAAGGTTGCCGACCGGATCTCCGACACGGTGCTCGACGCCTTCCTCTCGGCTGACCCCTATGCCCGCGTGGCCTGCGAGACGCTGGTCACCACCAACCGCATCGTCCTCGCCGGCGAGACCCGCGGCCCCGACAGCGTCACCCCGGCCCTGCTCGAGGAGCTGGTCCGCGCCGCGGTGAAGGATATCGGCTACGACCAGGAAGGCTTCTCCTGGCGCAACGCCGCCTTCGAATGCCACCTGCATGCCCAGTCCGCCGACATCGCCGTCGGCGTCGACGCAGCCGGCAACAAGGACGAGGGCGCCGGCGACCAGGGCATCATGTTCGGCTACGCGACGAACGAGACGCCGGAGCTGATGCCCGCCCCGCTCACCTTCGCGCACAACATCCTGCGCAAGATGGCCGAGTACCGCCATGCCGGCGACAAGCGCGCCCGCGGCCTGCAACCGGACGCCAAGTCCCAGGTCACGCTGCGCTACGTCGACAGCAAGCCGGTCGGCGTCACCTGCGTCGTCATCTCGACCCAGCATGACGAGGGCATGGAGCAGGCCGAGATCAAGGAGCTGCTGCGCCCGATCGTGCGTGACGTCCTCCCCGCCGGCTGGGAGGTGCCCGAGGCCGAGTTCTACGTGAACCCAACCGGCAAGTTCGTCATCGGCGGCCCGGACGGCGATGCCGGCCTCACCGGCCGCAAGATCATCGTCGACACCTATGGCGGCGCGGCCCCGCATGGCGGCGGCGCCTTCAGCGGCAAGGACCCGACCAAGGTGGACCGCTCGGCCGCCTATGCAGCCCGCTACGTGGCGAAGAACGTGGTCGCGGCCGGCCTCGCGGATCGCTGCACCATCCAGGTCTCCTACGCCATCGGCGTCTCCAAGCCGCTCTCGGTCTATTTCGACCTACACGGCACCGGGCATGACGTGGACGAGGTGAAGCTGGCGAGCGTGGTGCAGGAGATGGTGAACCTCTCCCCCCGCGGCATCCGCGAGATGCTGCGCCTGAACCGCCCGATCTATGTCCCCAGCAGCGCCTACGGCCATTTCGGCCGCACGCCCAACCAAGCGAAGGACACCTTCACCTGGGAGCGCACGGACATCCTGGCGCCGGAGCTGAAGCGCGCCTTCGGCCGCTGAACCCTCGCCACGGATCGCGACTTGGGGGTGGTGCCACGGCACCACCCCTTTTTCATGCCAGGATCGCCGATGACAGCCGAACGCCCGCCGCTCGCCGAGGGCATCCCCGACCGGCTCTACGGCCGCCGCCGCGGCCACCCGCTCCGCCCCCGCCAGCAGCGCCTGCTGGAGGAAACCCTGCCCCGCCTCCGCCTCTCGCCCGAGCAGGCCGCCGACCCGCGCGCCGCCTTCGGCACGCCCGTCGAGGCCCTCTGGCTCGAGATCGGCTTCGGCGGCGGCGAACACAGCCTGGCCCAGATCAAGGCCAACCCTAGGGTCGGCTACATCGCCTCCGAGGTCTTCGAGAACGGCCTCTGCTCCCTGCTGACCACCCTGGTCCCGGAGGGCGAGGAAGCCACCGCCCCGCTGCCCGGCCATCTCCGCCTCTGGCCGCAGGACGCCCGCCACCTGCTCGGCCTGCTGCCCGAGGGCGCTCTCGATCGCCTCTTCCTGCTCTTCCCCGACCCCTGGCCGAAGGCCCGCCACGCCAAGCGCCGCTTCGTCAACCCGACGCTGCTGCCGCTGGTCGCCCGCGCCCTCCGTCCCGGCGCCGAATGGCGCATCGCCAGCGACGACCCGACCTACCAGGGCTGGGTCGCCGAGGTCATGGCCGAGCAGGCGCTTTTCGACGTCCCCCCGCCCGCCACCGCCCGCCCCGAGGGCTGGCCCGGCACCCGCTACGAGGCCAAGGCTCTCCGCGAGGGCCGCAGCCCGCTCTACTGGAGCCTGACGCGGCGCGGGTGATGCTCCGCCTCCTCGCCCTCGCCTGGCTCGCGACCGTCACCGCCGCCGCGGCCCAGCCGGTGCCCAACCAGGTCTATCCCATCGGCAAGGCGCCGCGCCCTCCGCCCGGCATCGTCTGGCAGGCCGAGGACGAGTCCGGCCGCATCTTGCCGGAAGACAGCCTCCCACCCGGCGGCTGGTACCGCCTGCTCCGCCGCGAGGCGGACGGCACCACCACCCCGCTCGGCGGCCGCTTCGCCATCGGCCTCGTAGTGATCGTCACCGGCCAGTCCCAGGCAAGCTCCCTCTTCGCCACCGCCCCGGCCGCAGCCGGCGCCTTCCCCGCAACGCATGGTGACCCGCCCGCCCCGCCCCTCGCCGCCATGCTCCCCGACGAGGCGACGGGCTGGACCACGGCGATCGCCCCGCTCGGCGCCCGCATCCTGCTCGCCGAGTTGGCCCGCCATTTCGGCCCCGGCATCCCGCTCGGCCTCGTCAACGCCGCCTGGGGCAACAGCAGCGCTGCCATGCTCGCCGACCCCGCCACCCCGGCCGGCGCCCGCCTCCGCCGGATGGCGGCCCTGCCCGCCTCCGCCGCCATCATCCTCGCCCATGGCACGACGGATGCCCTCGCCGGCACCCCGCCCGCCTCCTATGCCGAACGCCTCTCCGCCGTCGTGGCGACGCTCCGCACCGCCTCCCCGGCGATGCCCGTCCTCCTCGCCCCGCTCCCGCCGCTGCTCGGCCGCACCACCCTGCTCGGGAGCGGCCGGCTGGCGATGCTCCTGCCCGGCCTCGCCCGCCGCCAGACCCTCGACCCCGCCCTCGCCCGCCACGCTGAGGCGATCCGCGCTGCCCAGACCGGCCTCGGCCTCCCCTCCGGCGGCGCGATGGAGGCTATCCTGCCCGGCCTCGACGGCATCCACTGGACGGAGACGGGCGTCCGCCAGGCCGCCCGCGAGGCCGCCGCCGCCCTTGCCGCCACCCTGCGCAGCGCCGCTTGCACCCGCGCTGGCGGATGCCTATAATCCCGGCAGTTAACCTCATCCGCTCTCAGGGGGGTGGCCTTCACGGGCCGCCTTTTTTGTTTTTGTCGACCGAACGCCCACAGCACGAAGGCCTCGAGGCCCGCATCGCCGATGCGGTGGCGCCCACCATCGAGCATATGGGCTATGAGCTCGTGCGCGTGCAGGTCAGCGGCAAGGAGCGCCCCGTCGTCCAGATCATGGCCGACCGCGCCGATGGCACCCCCTTCCGCGTCGAGGATTGCGAGGCGATCAGCCATGCCGTCGGCGCCGTGCTCGATGTCGAGGACCCGATCAAGGGCGAATGGTCGCTCGAAGTGTCCTCCGCCGGCATCGACCGCCCGCTGACCCGCACCAAGGATTGGGTCAACTACGCCGGCCACCTCGCCACGATGGAGCTGATGATCCCGCAGGATGGCCGCCGCCGCTTCCGCGGCACCATCCTCGGCGCCGATGCCGAGACCGCCCGCATGCGCCTCGACGAGGGCACCGACATCGCCGTGCCGCGCAGCAACATCCGCCGCGCCAAGCTTGTGCTGACCGATGCCCTGATCGAGGCCACCGCCGCCGCGTCCGGCCTGCCCGACCAGGATCTCCCCGACGAAGACGCGGATGCCGGTGACCCGGCACCCGAAGCCCCCAAGCCCGCCAGGAGGAATTAGCGCCATGGCCGTCGAGATCACCATCGCGCGCCCCGAGCTGCTGCAGGTCGCCGACGCCGTCGCCCGCGAGAAGATGATCGAGCGCGAGGAAGTGCTCGAGGCGATGGAGGAGGCCATCCAGAAGGCCGGCCGCGCCAAGTACGGGCACGAGAAGGACATCCGCGCCGTCATCGACCGCAAGAATGGCGAGGTCCGCCTCTCCCGCTGGACCGAGGTCGTCGACCAGGAGCCGGTCGAGAACGAGGCGACGCAGATCCCGCTCCGCATCGCCCAGAAGATCAAGCCCGGCATCCAGGCCGGCGAGTTCATCATCGACCCGCTGCCGCCGATCGACTTCGGCCGGGTCAACGCCCAGTCCGCCAAGCAGGTCATCGTCCAGCGCGTGCGCGAGGTCGAGCGGCGCAAGCAGTTCGACGAGTACAAGGACCGCGTCGGCGAGATCATCAACGGCACGGTGAAGCGCACCGAGTACGGCAACCTCATGGTCGATCTCGGCCGCGCCGAGGCCCTGCTCCGCCGCGACGAGACCATCCCCCGCGAGGCCTTCAAGAACGGCGACCGCGTGCGGGCCTATATCTACGACGTGCGCGAGGAGCCGCGCGGCCCGCAGATCTTCCTGAGCCGCACCCATCCCGGCTTCCTGGCCAAGCTCTTCGCCCAGGAAGTCCCCGAGATCTACGACGGCATCATCGAAATCCGCGCCGTCGCCCGCGATCCCGGCAGCCGCGCCAAGATGGCCGTCATCAGCCGCGACAGCAGCATCGACCCCGTCGGCGCCTGCGTCGGCATGCGCGGCAGCCGCGTCCAGGCGGTGGTGCAGGAGCTGCAGGGCGAGAAGATCGACATCATCCCCTGGTCCGGCGACAACGCCACCTTCGTCGTCAACGCCCTCGCCCCCGCTGAGGTCACCAAGGTCGTCCTCGACGACGAGGCACGGCGGGTTGAAGTCGTCGTCCCCGATGACCAATTGTCCCTTGCCATCGGGCGTCGTGGCCAGAATGTCCGCCTCGCCTCGCAGCTCACCCGCTGGGACATCGACATCCTGACCGAGGCCGAGGAATCGGAACGCCGGCAGGAGGAATTCCGCAAGCGCTCCGGCCTCTTCGTCGAGGCGCTGGACGTGGACGATGTCATCGCCGGGCTGCTGGTGACCGAGGGTTTCACCTCGGTCGAGGACATCATCTCGGTCGAGGACGAAGAACTGGCGGGCATCGAGGGCTTCGACGAGAGCGTCGCCGCGGAGCTGAAGCGCCGCGCCGAATCCTGGCTCGAGCGCCGTGACGTGGAACTGGACGAGAAGCGCCGCGGGCTCGGTGTCGAGGATGCGGTCGCCGAGATCGGCGGCTTCAACCCGACCCAGCTGGTGGCGCTCGGCGAGAAGGGTGTGAAGACGCTGGACGACCTGGCCGACCTTGCTTCCGACGAGCTGATCGAGATCGTCGGCGCCGACGCCATGGACGAGGAGACGGCCAACGCCGTCATCATGGCGGCGCGCGAACACTGGTTCGCCGAGGACGGCGCGAATGCAGACGGCCCCCCAGCATGAACCGGCGGTAGCCGGTGAGGCGGAAGAGGCCGAGCGTGGCCCACTCCGCCGCTGCATCGTCACGCGGGAGAGCCTGCCGAAGGAGCGGATGATCCGCTTCGTCCTCGGGCCAGATCGCGAATTGGTCCCCGATCTCGCCGGCAAGCTGCCGGGGCGGGGAATGTGGTTGTCGGCCAAGGCCGATGTGTTAGAACGCGCCCTGACGCGCGGCGCCTTCTCCAGGGCGGCTCGCGGCACCGTGAACCCGCCCCCTGACCTTCGCGCGCGGATCGAAGACGGCCTCAGGCGCCGCCTCCGCGATCTCGTCGGTTTCGCCCGTCGTGGCGGCCAGGCCATCTGCGGCCGGGACTCGGTGCGGGAATGGATGCGGTCCGGCAAGGCCGGGCTGTTGGTGGAAGCCTCCGACGGCAGCCCAAGGGAACGGGCCAGGCATGTCGGCGGGTTCGGGCTGCCGGTCGTGGCGCCATTGCCGGCCGATATGCTCGGCGGCATCTTCGGCCGGGACCAGGCCGTCCATGTGGCCATCGCGCCGGGACGGTTGGCCGAGGCCATCGAGGTGGAAGCCGTACGGCTCGCCGGCATCGCCGGCGCCCCGGCGGAACAGGGAATTTCCCGGCGCGAACCCTCGCGTCGGCAGTGAACGGACGGCAATGACGTCAGACGGATCGGGTTCGGATCAGCGCATGAGTGACCAGAACGACCAGGATGCGGCGAAGAGCAGGCTGAGCCTCCGGCCGGCCGGTGGCCGCCTGGAACTGGGCAAGACGGTGGATGCGGGCAGCGTCCGCCAGAGCTTCAGCCATGGCCGCAGCAAGACCGTCCAGGTCGAGGTTGTGAAGAAGCGCGTGGTCACGCCGGGCACCCGCCCGGCCGCCCCCACGCCGCAGGCCAGCCCCGCCGCGCCCGCCGGCAACCGCCCCGCGGGCGGCTCCGGCAACCGCCCGCCCGGCGGCCAGCGTCCCGCCTCCGCCTCCGCCGGCGGCCGCCCCCTCACCCAGGCCGAGCTGGCCACCCGCCAGCGCGTGCTGGAGGAGCAGCGCCGCCTCGAGGCCCAGCGCCAGCGCGAGGAGCGCGAGCGCCAGGCCCTCATGGTCCGCTCCGCCGCCGAGGAGGCCCGCCGCCGCGAGGAGGAGGAGCGCCGCCAGGCCGAGGAAGAGGCCATCCGCGCCGCCGAGGAAGCCCGCCTCCGCGAGGAGGAGGAGCGCCGCCAGGCCGAGGAGGCCCGCAAGGCCGCCATCGCCGCCGCCGTCGCCCCGAAGCAGCCCGCCGTTGAGGACGAGCCCCCGGCCGCTCCGGCGCCCGCCGCCGCCGCGCCCGCCCCGGCTCAGCCGGCCGCCCCCGTGGCGAAGCCCTCGCTGACCCCGGCACAGATCGCCGCTGCCCGTCGCCCCGCCGGCACCGCCCCGGGCGCGCCCGGCGGCGCCGCCTCGCCGGCTGCCAAGCTCTCGCTCCGCGCCCGCACCGCCGAGGAGGAGGACGAGGCGCGCCGCGCCGCCGCCCGCCGCCCGGGCGGCATCGTCGCCCCGGCCAAGAAGCCCGCGCTCGCCGCGGTGAAGAAGAGCCTCGGCGGCGCCGACCGCCGCGGCGGCCGCATCGACGTCCAGGCCGCGATCGAGGGCGAGGACGACCGCAGCCGCTCCATCGCCAGCATGCGCCGCGCCCGCGAGCGGGAGCGCCGCCAGCAGGAGCTCGCCCGCCTCCGCGCCGGCACAGAGCGGGTGGTGCGCGACGTGGTCCTGCCCGAGACCATCACCGTCCAGGAGCTTGCCAACCGCATGGCCGCCCGTGGCGGCGAGGTGGTGAAGGCGCTGTTCCGCATGGGCGTCATGGCGACGCTGACCCAGAGCATCGACGCCGACACCGCCGAGCTGGTGGTGCAGGAGTTCGGCCACCGGGTGAAGCGCGTCAGCGAGAGCGACGTGGAGCTCGGCATCGAGGGCGCGACCGATGTGGATGCGGACCTGCAGCCGCGCCCGCCCGTCGTCACCATCATGGGCCATGTCGACCACGGCAAGACCAGCCTGCTCGACGCGCTCCGCAAGGCCGATGTCGCCGCCCACGAGGCCGGCGGCATCACCCAGCATATCGGCGCCTACCAGGTGACGGTGCCGGACGGCTCCCGCGTCACCTTCATCGACACGCCGGGCCACGCCGCCTTCACCGCCATGCGCTCGCGCGGCGCCTCCGTCACGGACATGGTCGTGCTGGTCGTCGCGGCGGATGACGGCGTGATGCCGCAGACCATCGAGGCGATCAACCACGCCAAGGCGGCGAATGTCCCGATCATCGTCGCCATCAACAAGATCGACAAGCCGGGCGTCCGCCCCGAGCGCGTGCGGCAGGAGCTGCTGCAGCACGAGATCGTGGTGGAGTCCCTCGGCGGCGAGACCCAGGAGATCGAGGTCTCGGCCACGCAGAAGCTGAACCTCGACAAGCTGCTCGAGGCCATCACCCTGCAGGCCGAGCTGCTCGACCTCCGCGCCAACCCGAACCGCGCGGCCGAGGGCACGGTGATCGAAAGCCGCCTCGACCGCGGCCGCGGCCCGGTGGCGACCGTGCTGGTCCAGAAGGGCACGCTGCACACCGGCGACATCGTGGTCGCCGGCTCCGAATGGGGCCGCGTCCGCGCCATGCTCGACGACAAGGCCCGCCAGCTGAAGGAGGCCGGCCCCAGCCTGCCGATTGAGATTCTCGGCCTCGGCGGCGTGCCGACCGCCGGCGAGCCCTTCGTCGCGGTCGAGGACGAGACCAAGGCGCGCGAGATCTCCGAGTTCCGCCAGCGCAAGCTGCGCGAGAAGTCCTCGGCGGCGGCGACGGCCGGGCGCGGCACGCTGGCCGAGATGCTGGCCCGTGTGCAGCTCGGCGAGCAGAAGGAAGTCGCCGTCGTCGTCAAGGCCGATGTCCAGGGCTCGGCGGAGGCGATCGGCGTCACCCTCGGCCGGCTCGGCAACGAGGAGGTGCGCGTCCGCGTGCTGCACTCGGCGGTCGGCCAGATCACCGAGAGCGACATCCAGCTCGCCAAGGCCTCCGGCGCCGTGGTCGTCGCCTTCAACGTCCGCGCCACCACCCAGGCGCGGGAGATGGCGCAGCGCGACGGCGTCGACATCCGCTACTACTCGATCATCTACGAGGTCTCGGACGACATCGAGAAGCTGTACAAGGGCAAGCTGGCCCCGGTGCAGCGCGAGAAGTTCCTCGGCTACGCGCAGATCCTCCAGGTCTTCGAGGTCAAGCGCATCGGCAACGTGGCCGGCTGCCGCGTGACCGAGGGCGTGGTGAAGCGCGGCTGCGGCGTCCGCCTGCTGCGCGACGGCGTCGTCATCCACCAGGGCGAGCTGTCCACGCTCCGCCGCTTCAAGGATGATGTCCGCGAGGTCACCAACGGCTACGAGTGCGGCATGAGCTTCGCCAACTACAACGACATCCGCGTTGGCGACCAGATCGAGTGCTACGAGACGGAGATGGTCGCCGCCACCTAAGGCGCCGCCTCCACCCATTCCGGGGGCGCGGCGCCGCAGGGTGCCGCGCCCCTTCGCTTTTTCAACGGGTTCAAGCCCCTTCGAGGACGCCTATGCCCAAGCATTCCGCCGGCCCCGCCGCCGGCCCCTCCCAGCGCCAGCTGCGCGTCGCGGAGGAGGTTCGCCACGCCCTCTCCACCGTCTTCGCCCGCGCCGAGTTCCGCGACCCGGACCTTGTCGGCCTGCATGTGACGGTGACGGAGGTCCGCGCCTCCCCCGACCTCAAGCACATGACCGCCTTCGTCAGCGGCCTCGGACGCGAGCTGCCGGAGGCGCAGATGCGCGCCCTCCGCCGCGTCGCCCCCTGGCTCCGCACCCAGGTGGCGAAGTCGGTCCGCCTGCGCAGCGCGCCCGACCTGCATTTCCAGCAGGACACTGCGCTCGACTACGCCATGCAGATCGACCGCGCGCTCCGCCAACCCGAGGTCGCCCGCGACCTCGCCCCGAAGCCGGACGACGAGGCGTGAGCGGCACCCTGCCCTCGGGCGAGCCGCGCATCCGCACCATCGCCATGCCGGCCGACACCAACCCGGCCGGCGACATCTTCGGCGGCTGGCTGATGTCGCAGATGGACCTCGCCGCCGGCCGCCGCACCCATGGCCGCTGCGCCACCGTCGCGGTGGAGGCGATGAGCTTCCATGCCCCGGTCCAGGTCGGCGACGAGGTCAGCCTCTATGCCGATGTCATCTCGACCGGCCGCACCTCGCTCCGCATCCAGGTCGAGGCTTGGCGCCGCAGCCAGGTCACGGAAGAGAGCGTCCGCGTCACCTCCGCCGTCTTCACCTTCGTCGCGCTCGATGCCACTGGCCGGCCGCGTCCCGTCCCTCCCGAGGCCCGCTAGATGTCCAACGGCAAGCCCCGCCACCACCGCCACCGCAAGCCGAAGGGCCAGGTGATCGACGGTTGGCTGATCGTCGACAAGCCCTCCGGCATCGGCTCCACCGATGTCGTCGCCAAGGTCAAGCGCGCCTTCGACGCGCAGAAATGCGGCCATGGCGGCACGCTCGACCCGCTGGCCACCGGCGTGCTGCCCATCGCCCTCGGCACCGCGACCAAGACCGTCCCTTATGTGATGGACGGCACCAAGTCCTACCGCTTCACGCTGCGCTTCGGCGACCTGCGCGACACCGACGACGCCGACGGCAAGACGATCGAGACCTCCGACGCCCGCCCGACCGACGAGGCCATCCGCGCCGCCCTCCCGGCCTTCATCGGCGACATCATGCAGATCCCGCCGATCTACTCGGCGATCAAGCTCGGCGGCGAGCGTGCCTACGACCTCGCCCGCGAGGGCCAGATCGTGGAACTCCAGCCCCGCCCCGCCCGGGTGGACCGCTTCGAGCTGGAATCCCGCCCCGACGCCGACACCGCCATCTTCCTCGTCGAGAGCGGCAAGGGCGTCTACATGCGTTCCCTCGCCCGCGACCTGGCGCGCGCCGTCGGCACGGTTGGCCATATCGCGGCGCTCCGGCGCATGCGCGTCGGCCCCTTCCTCGAATCCACTGCAATTCCCCTGGACAAGCTGGGCGGTTCCGGCGATACGCCGCCTCCTTCCCCGGACCTCCTCCTTCCCGTGGCGACCGCGCTGGCCGACATCCCGGCGCTGGCCCTCACCGAGGCGGAGGCCATGCGGCTCATGCAGGGCCAGGCCTTCAGCCTGGTCGATCTCATGGGCCGCATTCCGGGCGCCGCCAACCCCGATGGGGGGCTGGTGCGCGCCATGGCGGGGGAGCGGTTCGTGGGGCTCTGCCGCCTGGACTCCGGCCTGATGAAGGCGGAGCGCCTGGTCTCGCAGGAAGGTCTGCAGCCGGTCGCTTGAACCGCCGAACCTCCGGAAGGGGGCGGCCAATACGGAGAACAACCCGATGTCGGCTATTCCTGCGGAGCGCCGCCAGGCGCTCATCACCCAGTATGCGACCAAGCCCGGCGACACCGGCAGCCCGGAAGTGCAGATCGCCCTGCTCTCGGAGCGGATCAGCGGCCTCACCGAGCACCTCAAGATCCACGCCAAGGACTTCCACAGCCGGCGCGGCCTGCTCGTGCTGGTCGGCCAGCGGCGCGGTCTGCTGGACTACCTGAAGAAGAAGGACCAGGGCCGCTACGAGCGCCTCATCGGCAGCCTCGGCCTCCGCCGCTAAGCACTCCGCACCACATCGCCTCGCGGCGCCGCGAGGCGGTGCCGCGAGCGGTCCGGCTGAAAAAATCCGTAGTAATCCCTGCGCAACCGGGCCATATCACCCCCGTGAGGCCGAAGCCTGCCCCTTGTGGCAGGCATGTCGGCCGACCGCCGCACGCGGCGGGCTGACAGGACAGCCGCCACCCCCCGAGACGATTGGGGCGGCCACGGCGTTTCCGGCCACATGGATCCCCGGCAACGGGGGCGGCCTTCCTCCCCCCTCACCGGCGGAAGTCTCGCACTCCATGCAGCCCGAAGCGCCGAGATTGAACGGCCAGACTGCCACCCACCGCGTCGCACCCCGGACCGCCCCGATGGCGCCTCCGGTCCCCCACCATGCCGGGCCCCGCGTCCGGTCAAGGAACGACGCATGTTCGAAAACTACTACCGCAAGGATATCGCCTGGGGCGGTCAGCTCCTGACGCTGGAGACGGGCAAGATCGCCCGCCAAGCCGATGGCGCCGTCATGGCCCGCCTCGGCGACACCATCGTGCTCTGCACCGTGGTCGGCTCCCGCAACGTGAAGCCGGGCCAGGACTTCTTCCCGCTGACCGTGAACTACCAGGAGAAGGCCTTCGCCGCCGGCAAGATCCCGGGCGGCTTCTTCAAGCGCGAGGGCCGTCCCTCCGAGCACGAGACGCTCGTCTCCCGCCTGATCGACCGGCCGATCCGCCCGCTCTTCCCCGAGGGTTTCCGCAACGAGGTCCAGGTCATCGCGACCGTCCTCAGCCATGACCTCGAGAACGATCCGGACATGGTGGCGATGGTCGGCTGCTCCGCCGCCCTCACCCTCTCCGGCATCCCCTTCTTCGGCCCGGTGGCCGGCGCCCGCGTCGGCTATATCGACGGCCAGTACGTGCTGAACCCGACCGCGGCCCAGCGCCAGCAGTCGAAGCTCGAGCTCGTCGTCGCCGGCACCGCCGAGGGCGTGCTGATGGTCGAGTCCGAGGCGCAGGAGCTCTCAGAAGAGATCATGCTCGGCGCCGTCGAGTTCGGCCACAAGGGCTTCCAGCCAGTCATCCAGGGCATCATCGAGCTGGCCGAGCGCGCCGCGAAGGAGCCCTGGGCCCTTCCCGAGCCCTCCGAGGCCGAGACCACGCTGAAGGCCCGTATCGCCGAGCTCGGCCGCGACGCCATCGCCCTCGCCTACAAGGAGACGCAGAAGCTTCTCCGTCAGGAGAAGGTCGCCGCCGCGAAGAAGGCCGTGGTCGAGCAGCTCGCCGCCGAGGGCCTCGAGGCCGACAAGGCGAAGGGCCTGCTGAAGGAGCTGGAGGCGGACGTCGTCCGCAACACCATCCTTGAGACTGGCCTCCGCATCGACGGCCGCGACACCAAGACCGTGCGCCCGATCGTGGCCGAGGTCGGCGTGCTGCCGCGCAGCCATGGCTCCGCGCTCTTCACCCGTGGCGAGACCCAGGCGCTTTGCGTGGCGACCCTCGGCACCGGCCAGGACGAGCAGATCATCGACGCGCTGCCGGGCGAGTACCGGGAGCACTTCATGCTCCACTACAACTTCCCCCCCTACAGCGTGAACGAGACCGGCCGCATGGGCAGCCCGGGCCGCCGCGAGATCGGCCATGGCAAGCTCGCCTGGCGCGCCCTCCGCCCGCTGCTGCCGGAGAAGGACAAGTTCCCCTACACCCTCCGCGTGGTCTCGGAGATCACCGAGAGCAACGGCTCCTCCTCCATGGCCACCGTCTGCGGCAGCTCGCTGGCGCTGATGGATGCCGGCACGCCGCTGAAGCGCCCCTGCGCCGGCATCGCCATGGGCCTGATCAAGGAGGATCGCGGCTTCGCCGTGCTCTCCGACATCCTGGGCGACGAGGACCATCTCGGCGACATGGACTTCAAGGTGGCCGGGTCGGAGCAGGGCATCACCGCGCTCCAGATGGACATCAAGATCACCTCGATCACCTTCGACATCATGCGCCAGGCCCTGGCCCAGGCGCGTGACGGCCGGATCCACATCCTCGGCGAAATGGCGAAGGGGCTGACCGGCGCCCGCGGCGACGTGGCGGCCAATGCGCCCCGCATCACCGTCATCAACGTGCCGAAGGAGAAGATCCGCGAGGTCATCGGTTCCGGCGGCAAGACGATCCGCGAGATCACCGAGCAGACCGGCTGCAAGATCGACATCGAGGATGACGGCACCATCAAGGTCGCCGCCACCAGCACCGAGCAGGCGCAGCGCGCCATCGACTGGATCCGCGGCCTGACGGCCGAGGCCGAGATCGGCGCCATCTACAACGGAAAGGTCGTGAAGACCGCCGATTTCGGCGCCTTCGTCAACTTCCTCGGCGCCAAGGACGGCCTTGTCCACATCTCCGAGTTGCAGAACGAGCGCGTCAACCGCACCACCGACGTCGTCAACGTGGGCGACGCGGTGAAGGTGAAGGTCATCGGCTTCGACGACCGCGGCAAGGTGAAGCTCTCGATGCGGGTGGTCGACCAGGCCACCGGCGCCGACATCACCGAGCAGGTCGGCGCCCGCCGCCCGCGCGAGGACGGCGAAGGCGGCGGCGACCGCCCCCGCCGCGACCGTCCGCGCCGCGAGCGCAGCGACGCAGCGGAATGACCCCGCACGGCATCGGGAGGGCTCTACCTTCCGATGCCGGCGGTACCATATCGGACGGCTTGAACTGGTATAATTCGAGGGCAGGGGCGTGAAGGCAATCAACGCGATCCGCATGGGCGGAGTCGAGGTTCTGCCATTGGTCGAAGGCGGCAAGGGCGTCGCCGTCTCCAACGGCGCCTCCTGCGGTGCCTGGGCCTCCGGTGGCGGCGTCGGCACTTTCTCGGCCGTCAACGCCGACAGCTACGACGAGAATGGCGAGGTCATCCGCCAGATCTATCACGGCAAGACCCGGCGCGAGCGGCATGAGGAGCTGGTTGCCTACGGCATCCGCGGCGGCATCGCCCAGGCCCAGGAAGCGCATGAGCGCAGCAACGGCCAGGGCCGCATCCACACCAACATCCTGTGGGAGATGGGCGGCGCCGAGCGCGTCGTCCGCGGCATCCTGGAAGGCGCCCGCGGCCTCATCAACGGCATCACCTGCGGCGCCGGCATGCCCTACCGCCTGTCGGAGATCGCCCGCGAGTTCCGCGTCCACTACTACCCGATCGTCTCCTCGGGCCGCGCCTTCGCCGCCCTCTGGAAGCGCAGCTACAACAAGACGCGCGAATGGCTCGGCGGCGTGGTCTATGAGGACCCCTGGCTGGCCGGCGGCCATAACGGCCTGTCCAACTCCGAGGACCCGGCCCGCCCCGAGGACCCCTATCCCCGCGTCCTCAAGCTCCGCCAGCAGATGCGCGAATTCGGTCTGGGCGAGGTGCCCATCATCATGGCCGGCGGCGTCTGGTGGCTGGAGGAGTGGCAGGACTGGATAGACAACCCCGAGCTCGGCCCCATCGCCTTCCAGTTCGGCACCCGCCCCCTCCTCACCCAGGAAAGCCCGATCTCGGACGCCTGGAAGCAGCGCCTGCTGACGCTGAAGGAGGGCGACATCCTCCTCCAGCGCTTCTCCCCGACCGGCTTCTACAGCAGCGCCGTCCGCAACGAGTTCCTCCAGGAGCTCGAGGCCCGCAACGAGCGCCAGGTCGCCTTCACCCAGGAGCCCGTCGGCGACCATGTCGCCGAATACGCCGTTGGCCCCCGCCGCCGCCGCGTCTGGCTGACGCCGCATGACCGCGCCCGCGTCTCCGCCTTCGAGGCGAGCGGCTTCACCGAAGCCATGCGCACGCCGGACAACACGCTCATCTTCGTCACCCCCGAGAAGCAGGCCGAGATCGTCAAGGACCAGATCGACTGCATGGGCTGCCTCTCCTCCTGCCGCTTCTCGAACTGGGACCAACACAGCGCCACCTTCGACAACGGCAAGAAGGCCGACCCGCGCAGCTTCTGCATTCAGAAGACGCTCCAGGACGTGGCCCATGACGGCGCGCTCGAGCACAACCTGATGTTCGCCGGCCACAACGCCTACCGCTTCGGCTCGGACCCATTCTACTCGAACGGCTTCATCCCCACCGCCAAGCAGCTGGTGGAGCGCATCCTGACGGGGCGCTGACCGCCCTCGACAGCCAGCACGGAGAACCGGAAGGGCGGCGCAAGCCGCCCTTCGTCGTTTCCGGCCCCGCCTGCCGATCCTCTCCGGAGGGGGGCCAGGGCGGTGCTGATGACACGCCCATGCCATGCGGTTACACAGCGGCGGGTTTCAGACGGTCGGGCGGGACATGCCGGAACAGGGTCGCGGGCTGCTGCCCGGGTTGCATGGGCTGCGCGCCGTGGCGGCGCTGATGGTGTTCCTCTACCACCTGCATGCGATCCCCGGCCTCCAGGTGCCGGCGGCGCTCCCATGGATCGCCACGCATTTCGGCTTCGGGGTCCACCTCTTCTTCGCGCTCTCGGCCTTCGCGCTGGCCTGGGCCAATCCCCATGCGGCGGAACGGCCCGGCCCCTACCTCGCCAAGCGCTTCTTCCGCATCGCGCCGCTCTATTACGTCGTACTCGCCGCCGTCCTGGTCCTGTCGCGCGCCGGCTGGCCAGGGATGGAGCGCTTCATCGCCGAGGTGACCTTCACCTTCGGCCTAGTCCCGGGCTGGCACCCCGGCCTGGTCCCGGCCGGCTGGACCGTGGGCACCGAGATGCTCTTCTACCTCCTGCTGCCGCTGCTCCTGCGGGTCCGCAGCATCGCCGGCATGGCTGTCGCGGCCGCCCTGACGACGCTCCTCTCCTACGAGGCGCGGCGGCTGCTGACGGCTTGGCTGCCCGGCAGCGACTACAGCCTAGCCTCGCTCCCGAGCAACCTCTCGGTCTTCGTCGCCGCGCTGCTCGCCTTCCGCATCTTCGAGAAGGTGCGCCGCACTGCGTGGGAAGGTCGCGCCGCGGCGCTCGCTGCCGCCTTCACCCTCGGCCTGCTCGGCCTGCTGCTCTCGCCGGCGGGCCAGCTTGTGGAGGGGCCGGGCGACTCCCGGGTGCTGGTCTTCGGCTATGCCTTCGCCGCGGCCTGCCTGTGGCAGGCTCTCCGCCCATCCTGGCTCCTGCGGTCGCGGCCGGCGCTCTGGCTCGGGGAGCGGAGCTACAGCATCTACCTCTCGCACTTCCTCCTGATCCTGACGCTGCGGCCGGCCTATGGCTGGGTCCTGGGGCATCTTGGGCAAGGCGGCGCGGCCTTCCTGGCCTGCACCGCCATCACCCTGCCGCCGCTCTGCGTCGCGGCCGCGCTCGGCTACCGCCTTGTCGAAGTGCCAGGGATCGCATTGGGGCGCCGGTTGATCGGGCGCGGAGGGACGATCCCGGGCCTAGGGCCGCTCGCCGGGCAGGAGCGCACCAGAACGTAGCGGCCGGAGGCGTGGCAAAGGGCGACGGAGCCAGGATTGTCGTTGCCGTCTTAGTGGAATGAGTATATAGGAAAATTAGCCTTGGGGAGAAGTTTGGGGGCTCTGCACCCAAGCCCGGCCGGGAAGGCGGGCGCCTTCCCGAACTCATGCACAAGCTTGGCAATTTGCTCTTCTAGCTCATGGCCAAAGCTACAAGCATGGATTCCGGAAACGCATCCTGCTCACAGGCGGCGAGCAAGGGCTCAACTGCAACCAACTACCCCAATCCGCAGCCGATCTGCACTCGAAGCAGATGCTCGGATCAAGAAGAGCCGTCTGAGTTCAGGCGGTCAGGAGATGCCATTAAAGTCCTAAATTCCTCAAGTTCCGCCCAGACCGGCAGATTTTTCAAAGCTTTACCGCCCCCGCCGCCCTGCAGATTTGAGACGGCTTGAGCCAGTTTGAGCCGCCTTACCCCAGCCCCTTCATCGCCTCTCCCACCGCCTCATCCCGTCCCATCTTCCCCAGCGTCCCCAGCCCCCGCTCATACTGCGGCGCCACGCGCAGCGCCTCCGTCCGCCCCAGCGCCGCCGCGGCGTGGATCGGCCAGTACGGGTCGCGCAGCAGCGCCCGCGCCAGCAGGATCAGGTCGGCCTTCCCCTCGCTGAGGATCGCCTGCGCCTGCTCCGGCTCGGTGATCATCCCGACCGCCGCGACGGCCACCCCGGCCCCCTCGCGCACCGCCGCCGCCCCCGGCACCTGGTAGCCCGGCCCGACGGGAATCGCCTGCCGCGCATCCAGCCCGCCGGAGGTCACGTCGATCATGTCCACCCCCAGCGCCTTCAGTCGCGCCGACAGCGCCACCGTCTCCGCCGTCGTCCAGCCCCCCTCCACCCAGTCGGTGTGGGACAGCCGCACACAGAGCGGCACCTCGTCGGGGATGGCCTCGCGCACCGCCCGCGCGCATTCCTCGGTCAACCGCACCCGCCCGTCGAAATCCCCGCCCCAGCCATCGTTCCGCTGGTTGGCCAGCGGCGAGAGGAACTGATGCAGCAGGTAGCCATGCGCCGCATGCAGCTCGATGAAACGGTACCCCGCCACGATGCTCCGCCGCGCCGCCGCCGCGGTATCGGCCACCACCTGCGCGACCTCCGCATCGCTCAGCGCCCGCGGCACCGCATAGCCCTGGAAGGCAACGGCGCTCGGCCCGACCGGCACCCAGCCCGGCTCCGCAGGCCCGTGCAGCCAGGCCTGCTTCCGGCTCCCCTTCCGCCCCGCATGCGCGATCTGGATCCCCGGCACGGAGCCCATGGCGGCGATGCCCTCCGCCAGCCGCCTGTGGCCAGGAATCTGCCCATTCTCCCAGATGCCCAGATCGGCCGGCGAGATGCGCCCCTCCGGCGTCACCGCCGCCGCCTCGGTGATGGTCAGCCCCGCCCCGCCCACGGCACGGGACAGCAGGTGCTGCAGGTGCCAGTCGGTCGGCTTGCCATCCTCCGAGCAGGAATACTGGCACATGGGCGAGACGCCGATGCGGTTCTTGAGGGTCACGCCCCGGAGGGTCAGCGGCTCGAACAGGTCGGTCATGATAACGGACTCCAGGGGGGGCTCCACGGCGGCAACCGGCCCAGCCGGTTCTGGAATAGCGCGAACCAGGCGGGTTCCCCCGCCGGCCTCGGCAGAAGGTAGCCCATCGCGTCCGTGGGGAAACGGGTCAGCGTCACGCTGTCGCGCACATTCCCGCCGACGACATCGACCACCCCCGCCCCCGCCCGCACGACGATGTCGCAATGCATCGGCAGGAACCGCCCCTGGTCCGCCGCCCTCTGCCGCCAATCGCTGATCGGCACCTCGCTCCGGTCGGCACAGAGCAGATCCCCCGGCCTCGGCGCCACCTCGAACGCCCCTCGCGGCACGAAGGGCGCCGTCGCCGGAAACGCCGCCGCATCCCGAATGAGCGCATCGACGTACTCCGCATGCGCGGCGGAAGGCGGAAACTCCCGCCTATCGACCCCCGCCGCTCCCATGACGAAGGAGATGAAGGCCGCCGACCAATAGGGCTCCCGCCACAACCCCTGGCCCGCCGCCCCGCCGATCGCCTCGGCATAGAGCGCCCGGTTCCGCTCGATGGCACCCTCATCCTTCGGCACCGCTCGCCAGTAGGCGAGCACGCGGGGGAAGTTGGCCGGCTCGCTCTCCGCCCCCGTGGAGGCGCCCGTCTCTCCCGCCTCCACCACCACGCCACCCCAATCCGCCCATTCCGCCAGCGCGATCCGCACGACCCTCTCCCGCGCCGCCGGCGGATAAGGCAACGGCGCGGCAAGGGGCGGCGCCCCCGCACAGGCCCCGAGCAACAGCAGAAGCAGGATCGATCGCATGCTCCCCTCTACCGCAACGAGCTCCCCTTCCATAGGCTCCCCGGGATGAGCGACACCCCCTCCGGCCGCCTCTTCTTCCAGAGCGAGACCTTCCGCGTGGAAGCCTCGAGCGCCCGCACCCGCCACCCCCGCGTCACTGCCCGCCACCTGACCGAGCCGGCGCGCGAGGTGCCGATCCACGCCGAATGCGACGTGCTGGTGGTCGGCGGCGGCCCCGCCGGCACCGCCGCCGCCGTCGCCTCTTCCCGCCTCGGCGCCCGGACGATGCTGCTCGAGCGTCACAACCATCTCGGCGGCCTCTCCACCGGCGGCCTCGTCATCTGGATCGACCGCATGACCGACTGGTCGGGCAAGCTGGTCATCCGCGGCTTCGCCGAGGAGTACCTCGCCCGCCTGCCGAAGGGCGCCATCTCCGGCCCGCCACGCGAGGCCTGGGGCAGCCGCGACGCCGCGACCGCCGCCTGGTGGGCCCTCCGCACCGCCGCCTTCCACGGCACCGTAACCCACTCCCCGACGGCCGACCCCGAATGGATGAAGGCCGTGGCGCTGGAAATGGTGATCGAGGCCGGCGCCGAGCCGCTTTTCCACGCCTGGGGCGCCCAGCCGGTGATGCAGGGCGATGCCGTCCGCGGCGCCATCTTCGAGAGCAAGCAGGGCCGCCGCGCCATCCTGGCGAAGGTGGTGGTGGACGCGACGGGCGATGGCGACCTCTTTCACCGCGCCGGCGCCGCCTGCTCCGACGACATCGAGGAAGCCGACATCCATCACGCGATGAACACCAGCTGGATGTTTGGCGGCGTCGACATGGTGGCCTATCTGCGCTGGCGGGCGGAGCAGCCGGAGCAATTCGCCGCCTTCCTCCAGCGCGGGCGCGAGGCGCATGGCCAGTTCGAGAAGGCCTTCGTTTCCTGGCGGAACGATGTCGCCCTGTTCATGGGCCCGCGCATGACCGGCTTCTCGGCCGTCGCCGTGGATGACCTGACAGAGGTGGAAATCCGCAGCCATCGCCTGATGTTGGCCCATTTGGACTTCTATCGTGCCCATGCCCCCGGCTTCGCCGGCGCCTGGCCGCTGCTGAGCGCCCCGCAGCTCGGCATCCGCCACGCCCGCCGCTTGATCGGCCTGGGCGCCGTCACCCGGGCGATGTGGGACGGCCGCGTGGCCCCGGACGAGATCGGCATCTCGCCGCCGCTCTCGCCCCGCTTCGCCAATGTCTCGGTCCCCTACGGGGCCCTGGTGCCGGCGCGGCTGGACGGGCTGCTCGCCCCCGGCCGCCACCTGTCCTGCGATGCGACAAGCCACTCCTTCATGCGGGAGATTCCGCAATGCTGGCTGACCGGCCATGCCGCCGGCGTCGCCGCCGCGCTGGCCGCCGACCGGGGCGTGGAGCCGCGCGCGGTCCCTGTGCAGGATATTCGGCAGTTTCTGCACGCCCAGGGCGCGCATCTTACGGCCAGCGGCGCCGCCTAAACTCTACATGAAAATTTGTTAATCAAAGGACCATATTCACGTTATCGTGAGTGCGTATACTGTTTCTCGTTCAGGCAGTGGCCTTGGACGTCTCCTCCCAGTGATCTGTGCCGCAACCTGGGGTTGGGCACTTGGTCGCCACTTCGGGCCGGTCGGTCGCGGGTGTCACGCCCGCCACCACCGGCCCGCTTTTTTTGTTTTCCGCACGACAACGCTGCGCGTTGCCGCGGGGGCCCCGGTTTCGTAAAACGCCAAACGCGCGGCATCCCGCCCCGGCAAAGCCGTGGCGGGTTCCGTCAGGTCGAAAGCGTCAGAAGCGGTTGTTCAGCCGCAGCAGGATGCGCGTCTCGTCGAAATTGGCGGCCTTATCGTAGCGCAAGGCGCCGCCCAGGCTGAGGCGGGGCGTCAGCGCATAATCGACATCCGCCCTGAGCCCGCCGATCAGTCCGTTGGTGGACTGGCCCTGATAGCGCGCCAAGACGGTCGGGTCCGTCCGCGACAGCGCCACGGCGCGGGCCTGCATGTCCGGGTTGTTCGGGTAGAGGTCGCTGTCGTTCTCCCGCCAATTGACGTAGCCGATCGTGCCGCCAACGCGGTAGCTGAAGTCGCCGATCTTGCTGCGGTAATCGACGGGGAAGTTGATCGCCGTGTAGCTCTGCGGGCTGTAGTAGCCGCCCTGGCCATAGGTGAAGTGGCGCAGGTTCTTGTCGAAGGCGAAGTAGACTAGGTCGACGCCCGCCGTCAGCTCCGTATCGCCCTCGCGGATGATCGGATAGCCGAGGCCGAGGCCCGCCTCCGTCCGCGTGTTCCGCGCCACCTGGTCGCCCTCGTAGATGGCATAGCCGCCGCCAGCATAGATGTAGCCGCGCCCGACCGGAATCTCGACCTGCGCGCGTCCGCCGGAGCGGGTCACCCCGCCCCAGTACCGCCCCTGGATCGGGTCGCGCACGCCGGACCAGGAGAGCAGGCTGTCGGTGATCGCCCGCCGCTCCGCGGTGACGCGCAGACGGAGATTGTCGGTGATGGCCGGCGCCAGCTCGACGCCGCCGAGCAGGCTCGTCGTGTGGAAGCCGAGCGGCGTCGTGCCGACATCCGCCCGCAGCCAGTCCGACCGCGTATAGCCAATCGAGAAGCCGACGCCCGAGGCGGTGTTCGTCCCCCCACCGGCCGGGTTGCCGCTGATCAGGTTGGTGCCGAAGCGCCGCCGCGTGTTCTCGTCGGTGCCGAGCTTGCCGCTGTCGATGGTGACGGGGCTGATCGTGGCGCTCAGCCGCCCACCAAGCGCGCCCGGCGAGACGGAGGCCGTCACCGCCCCCGAGGCCTCGTTCAGCCGGTCGAGGCCGCGCGAGCCGGAGCGCGCCCGGCCGCCGACCGTGCCCGTCATGCGCGGCGCCGTCTCCTCCTCGATCGCCGCAAGCTGCGTGGCGATGTCCTGCGCCACCGGGTCGTTCGGCAGCGCCACCAACGGCGCCCGCCCCGGCGTGGGGACGAGGCCGCCGCGGGCGAAGGGATTCTCCATGCCGGTGAAGGAGACGGGCGTCGCGCCGCCGCCTTGCGCCATCACCACCGGCCGAGCCACCTCCTGCTGCCGCTGCGCCGCCGCCAGCTCCAGCGCCCGCCGCGCCCGGCTGTCCTGGCCGAAGGCGCGCGCCACGCGGGCCTCGAGCAGCGTCGCCCGCGCATCCTGCGGCGCCAGCGCCCGGCCTTCGGCGACCAGCGCCTCGGCCCGCGACCGGTCGCCGGCGGCGACGGCGGCATCCACCGCGCTCCGCCGGGCGTCGAGGTCGCGCGGGTCGCGCGCCAGCACCTGCTCGGCGAGGCGCATCGCCTCGGCCGGGCGCCGCGCCCCCTGATAGAGCCGGGCGAGGGCCAGGCGCAGCTCCGGGCTTTCGGGATTGGCGGCCAGCGCCGGGCGCAGCCGCTCGAAGGCGCCGGCCTGGTCGCCACTCTCGTTCAGCCGGTCGGCGGCGCGGATGGCGATGCCGGTGCGCAGCGCGGCGAGGTCGCGCCGCTGCTCCGCCGGCAGGCTCGCCCCATCGGCGGCATCGGCGAGCGCCCCTGCCTCCGCTTCGAGCCCGGCGCCCAGCAACGCGCTGGCGATGGCGAGCTGCGCCCGCGCCCCGCCTGCCCGGTTCGCCGTCTGGCCGATCCGCCCTGCCTCGGCCGCGCCGAAGCGGTCATTGACCAAGGCGAAGGCGCGGATCACCGCCGCCGCCGTCGCGCCGGACGGATCGGGCCGCGCTGCCAACATCAGCAGCCGCTGCCGCCCGTCGATATTGCCGGCGCGCAGCATGTCGGCCGCCCGCGCCACCTCGGCCGTTGCCCGCGCCCGCTGCGCCAGCCGCGCCATGTCGGCGCTGCGCCGGCCGGGCGGGATGCGGTTGACCAGCGCCTCCACATCGGCGGCGCGGCCTTCCTCGTCGGCATAGAGGGCAGCGGCCATGACGGCGTCGCTGCTCGCGCCGCGCGCCGCCAGTTCCTCGACCAGCGCACGGCCTTCGCCGGCGCGACCCTCGCGCCGCAGCGTGCGGGCGAGGTCGAGCCGCACCCAGGGATCGTTCGGCACCAGCGCCATGGCGTTGCGCAGCAGGGCGGAGGCCGCGGCCGGGTCGGCCGAGCGTGCGGCCTCCTCGCGGTATTGCGCCGCCTGGGCCTCGTTCGGCGAGAGCACGGGCCGCGGCGTCGCCACGGCAACCATCTCGGAGGTCCGCCCGAGCGCCCGCAGAGCCTGGTTCAGCCCGAGCTGCGCCGGCACGAAGCCGGGCCGCCGGGTCAGGGCCGTGCGGAAGCGCTGCTCCGCCGCCGCCGGGTCGTTGCGCTTGAGCGCCAGCTCGCCGAGCGCAACCTCGGCATCGGTCTTGTCCTCGGCCTCGCGGCGGACGGCGCGACGCAGCACGGTATCCGCCTCGTCCAGCTTGCCGGCGCGCAGCAAGGCGCGGCCCTCGGCGAGTTCCGCGCTGTAGCTGGCCCCATCCAGCGCCTTCTGCCACTGCGCCGCGCGGGCCGGGTCGGCGGCGACGGCGCGCTCCAGCAGGGTGCGCGCCTCGGCCGTCTTGCCCTCGCGCATGCGGACGATGCCGAGGCCGCCGAGGGCATCCGCGTCATTCGGGTTGGCGGCGATGGCGGCCTCGAACTGCCGGGTCGCGTCGCGCAGCCCGCCGGCATCGAGGCGGGTGAAGCCTTCCTGCCGGGCGGCCGCGCCGGGGTCGGGCGGCGGCGCCGCGGCGCGCGCCTGTTCGATGCGGCGGCGAAAATCCTCATCGTCGGGGAAGCGGCGGAGGTAGGCCTCCTGCTGCGGCGCCGCGGCCGGGTCGCCGATGCCCCAGGCCAGGGCCTGCCGCCAGGCCCGCCGCGCTTCCGTCCCGATGCCCGGCTGATCGACCAGCCCGGCCAGCCGCTCGATCCCCTGCGACCGCGTGCCCGGCTGGTAGGTCAGCGTCTGCGCATAGGCGAGGCGAGCGCGCGGATCGGCATTCGGCCGCTCGGCGAGCGCAGCAAGGCCGCGCCTTCCTTCATCCGCCCCGGACGGAGCACCAGCGAGGGTCTGGTAGTATTCGAGGGCGAATTGCTCCGGCGGCCCGGCCTGGCCGAACAGGGCGCGGTAGCGCGCCACCGCCTCGGCCGCCTTGCCGTCGCGGGCCAGTTGCCGCGCCGTCTCGAGCGCGTTGCGGTCGATGGTGGCGCCGCGCACCACATTGTCGACCTGCGCCCGCTGCTCCTCCGTACCGCCCGCCGCGCGCAGCCGGGCGAGATAGGCCGCCGCCGCCGTGCGGTTGTCCCGCGCTGCCTCGATCCGCGCCGCGACGGCCAGCGCCGCGGTGTTGGTCGGATCGGCTTGGAGCGCCCGCTCGATCGAGGAGGCGGCAAGGTCCGCGCGGTCCTGGCTCAGCCAGCGTTCCGCCTGGCGGACCAGCAGGTCGATGCCGGCGCGGCTACTGCCCGAGCTGGGCGCCATGCTCGCCTGTGCAGCGGGCGGGACAACATCCGCCGCCGGCTGAGCGAGGCCAGCGCAGGGCGCCAGCAGCGCCAGCGCCCCAAAGGGAGCAAGCCGGGTCCGCATCTCAATGCGCCTTCTCGACAGGGGTGCGCGCGCGGAGCCGGATCGCCGCCCGGCGCCGCAGCATCCAGTAGAAGCAGCCGCCCATGGCGAGCGCCGCCGTCAGCAACAGCAGCAAGGCCCGCTCCGGGTGATTGCCGAACCAGATCTGCGGCCAGAGCCACCAGCCGGGGTCGCCGACCTCGTAGCGCGGCATGGCGCGGTAGGCGGCGACAGGGCCGCCCGCCATCACCACCACATCGCCCTGGATGCGGCGGGACTGCACCGGGTCGCGCAGCGCGCCCGCCATGGCGGCGACCGAGGCCTGGGTGGCACCGGTGATGGCGACGATGGACTGGCCCGCCTGCAACGGGCTCTCCGCGCCGATGATGGCGCCGAGCCCTTCCTCGGCATCGGCGAAGGCGGCGGCGGCGCGGTTGCGCTCGCCCCGGCCCGCCTCGCCAAGGAAGACGGCCCGCACATCCTGCAAGGCATCCGGTAGGGCGAGCACGAGGCGGTCCCCTTCCAGCCGCACCGGCGTCTCCTTCAGCAGGGAGGCGATGGCGGGCATGCGGCCAAGCGGCCCGATCGCCAGCAGGTCGCGCCCCGCGACGGCGGCGAGGCCGTTGGCATGCACCACCTGCACCCCCGTCGCCGGCAGGCCGACGATGACGGAAAGCTGGCCGATCAGCTCGAGGAAGACCTGCGTCTCCACCGCGGTCGGCCGCTCCGGCAGCACCACCGCGGTGCCGGAGAGATCGGCCATGCGAGTGAAGGGGAAGCCGGCGGAGGCGAAGAAGCCGAGATTGGGCATCCGCGCATAGCGATGGATGCGGCTGAGGTCGATGGTGCTCTCCGGCTCCACCGAGGCGCGCAGGTCCGACGGCGTGGCGACGCATTCGCCCCGTGCCAGCGGCCGCATGTCGAAGCGGAGCTGCAGCTCGTCGCGGCCGAGCAGCAGATAGGGCGGCACGCTGGCGCGGCCCTCGCGGATTTCCGGGCTGCCGAAGATTCGGCGCCAGGCAAGTTCCAGCGGCCACCACAACTCGCCCGGGTTGAGCGGCAGCGAGCGGATATAGGTTTCCGAAACCGAGACATCGAGCCGCGAGGCGGAGATGTCGATCACCGGCCCGGGCGGCGCGCGGAAGCGCAGATCGACCGGGAAGCCGCGGTTGCGCCAGGTGAGGATGTCGGGCGCCGTGCGCAGCGGCACGCGGATCGGTGCCGGCGCGTAGCCCGCGCCTTGCAGATCCGCCTTCTCGACCAAGCTGCCAAGCGTGACCGGCCGGTCGGTGGCCACCCAGCGCGGCGAATCATAGGGCCGGCGTGGGGCGATGGAGGGCGGCGCGACGCGCGCCATCTCGCCCGTGAGCGCCGCCTTGCCGACCGCGAGCACCGAGGCGGCAGCGGCCAGCTCCGCCTCCGTCCGGCCGCCGATGACGAGCAACGTGCCGAAGCTGTCGGAGGGATTGGCGACGAGGGCGATGGTCGGGCCGTCGAAGCGTGGCAGGGCGAGGCCCGGGACGCCATCCGTGCCGAGGGCGAAGACCACCGCGTCGCCCTTCGGCGGCGGGGTGCGCTCCACTGGGAAGCTTGCCCCACGGTAGTCGGCCTGTACTGCGAACCAGGAGGTGGCGATGGCGGCGGCGCGCAGCGTGTTCGGCCCGGCATTCTCGGCGATCACCACCGGCAGGGTCAGCGCCCCGCGCAACACGCGCCGGTCGAAGAGCGGCTCCGGCAGGCGGGCCAGGTCGCGGGTCGACGGCAGACGCTCGATCCGCATGGAAACGGTCGAGAGGTCGGAGACGGTCGCCCACAACAGGCCGGAGAGCGGGTCGTTGCACTCCACCGCATAGCGGCCGGAGAAGCGGAAGTTGAGCCGGTTGATGTCACTGAAGAAAAGCGGGTCGAGTGGGAATTCCATCGGCCCGAAATTCTGCCGCGCCGGATCGACCGGGATGGTGCCGACGAACTGCTCGTTCAGGGTGATGGCGATCTGCGACAGTGAGGCGATAAGCTGCGGCGAGACGCCGCCCGAGACGGAGAGCTTCGCCTCTGTCACCACCTCATCGGCGCGCAGGCCGAATTGCACGCCCTGGAGGTCCGAGACGCCCCGCAGCTGCATCGGCCCGCCGAGGCCGAGCTCGCGCAGCGTCGGGTTGACCTGGCGGACGGCATCGGCCGGCTCGGCGAAGGCAGGCCGGCCGACGGCGGGCGCCGGCGCGAGCGCCGGGAGCTGTTGCGCTGACGCGCCGGGCGCGAAGGTCAGCAGGCCGAGCAGGGCACCGGTGACGGCGGCCGCCACCTGCCGGCGCCGCCGCGGCTCCACCACGTCGGAGACGCGTTCCGGGGCAGCTGGCGCCGGCGCACCGGCCCGCATCGGCTTCTGCACCACCTTCGGGAAGGCGATCCGGTACTTGCGGAACACCGCATCGGCCGTCGCCAGCACGACATTGGCGAGCGAGCGCAGCGGCTTGTCCACGGGCCAGTCATCCCAGTGCAGCCAAGCATCGGGCCGGCCGAAGAAGACGCGAGCGACGGCGGCCTCGTCGGCCAGCGTCTCCACGATGAAGCGGAGGAAGACCTCGTCATCCACCCAGCGCAGCACCTCGGCCTGCACCTCGATCACCTCGCCGCAAGTCTCGAAGGCGATGGTGGCGCGGTCGCCCTCCATGGTGCCGAGCGGACGGGCCAGGGTGATGCGGGCGCCGGAGAGGGAGATGTTGGAGGTCTGCGCCTGGATGCTCTCGCCGCTGGCGAGCCTTAGCGTTGCCGGCACCACCGCATCGGTACGGGCGCGGACGCGCATCTGCTCCCGCTCGCGGCCCACAGCCACGGCGGCCGAGGCGGGGATGACGCAGAGCGCCGCCCAGATGGTGTTCAGCAGATAGGCGCGGTATTGCAGGGTGGAACTGTCGGTGGTGATGATGCCGATGATACCGATGACGAGGCCGACCAGCAGCAGCGCGGTCAGCACTACCATCGCCATGACGGTCGGTAGGTCGAGATAGCCCTCCTCCACCATACCGCCCTTGTCGGTGACGTTGAACTTGCCCTTGGTCGGGTCCCACAGCGTCTTGAAGGTCACCGGGATGAGCTGCCAGGCGAGCGAGGCCTCATAGATTTCCGACCAGAAGGAGTGACGGTGCTTGCCGTTCAGCCGCGCCGTGGTGGCTACCGCGTGGAACATGTGTGACCCCGCATAGGCGATGATGCCGAGCGGACTCGCCGCGATCACGCTCTCGCCGAAGAAGAGGAAGGCGAGCGGCGAGGTGAGGAAGATCAGGCGCGGAATGGCGAAGAGGAAGCCGAAGCCGCCCATGAAGTAGCAGAGCCGCTGCCACCAGCCGAGCCCCTCGGCGACGATGGTCTTCTCCAGCCGCATGATCTGCATCATGCCGCGCGCCCAGCGCATCCGCTGGCCGACATGCAGCGAAAGGCGCTCCGTCGCCAGGCCCGAGGCCAGCGGCAAGCGGATATAAGCAGTGTGCCAGCCGCGCTTCTGCATCAGCAGGGAGCAGTGGCAGTCCTCGGTGACGGTGATATGCGGCACGCCGCCCACTTCCTCGAGCGCGGTGCGGCGGATGACGGCGCAGGAGCCGCAGAAAAAGGCGGCGTTCCACAGGTCGTTGCCCGGCTGGATGGCGCCGTAGAAGAGCAGCCCTTCATTCGGCACCGGCCGCTTGCGGGCGAGGTTCCGCTCGAACGGGTCGGGCGAGTAGAAGTAGTGCGGCGTCTGCACCATGGCGATCCGCGCATCCCGCACCAGCCAGCCCAGGGTGAGCTGGAGGAAGGAACGCGTCGGCGCGTGGTCGCAGTCGAAGATGGCGATGAACTCGCCCTTGGTGTGGCGCAGCGCGTGGTTGATGTTGCCCGCCTTGGCGCCCTTGTTGTCCGGGCGGATGACGTAGCCGCAGCCGCTCTCCTCGGCGAATTTGCGGAACTCCGGCCGGCGGCCGTCATCGAGGATGTAGACGTTCAGCTTGTCCCGCGGCCAGTCCATGTTCATCGCCGCGAGCACGGTCGGCCGCACCAGGTCGAGCGATTCGTTGTAGGAGGGGACGTAGACGTCGACGGTCGGCCAGAGATCCGGGTTGGCCGGCAGCGGCACTGGCTTGCGGTCGAGCGGCCAGGAGGTCTGCAGGTAGGAGAGCGCCATCAGCAGCCCGGCATAGAGCTCCGCCAGGAAGAGCAGCACGCCGAGGATGATCTGCGGCCAGGTCTCGAATTCCAGCGTATCCGTCGCCCGCCAGTAGAGGTAGCGGAAGGTGATGGTGATCGACATCACCACCAGCACCAGCCCGATGCGGCGCGAGGTGAAGCGGTTGAGGAAGAGGAAGGCGATGATGCCGCCGGTGGTCAGCACTGCCTGCTGCTCCGCCTCCATCGGCAGGGTGATGTAGACGAAGCAGCCGAGCAGGCCGAGCGTGACGAGCACCGCGCGCAGCACCCGATATTGCAGCTTCGGCGGGGCCGGGAAGGCGGCGGCGCTCATCGCAGGCCCCAGTCGCTGAGGGCGGAGAAGCTTCCGCGCCGCTTGGCCTGGCTTCCGGGCGGCGCCAGCCGCAACCGGGCGGCCATTGCATCAGCGACCGCGCGCAGATCCTCGGCCGCCGGCCCATCGTGCGGATCGAGCAGCAAGCGCTTGTCGGCCAGCGCCTCGGCCACCGCCTCGTCGCGGCAGACGGCGCCGATCAGCCGCGTGCCGAGCGCCTCCGCCGCGCCGTCGAAGACCGCGCTGCCGAGCGGCGCGTCGAGATCGACCTGGTTCAGCACCACCACGGCCTTGTCCCCGGCCCGCGCCGCCAGCCTGCCGCGGCCGAGCCAGCGGTTGGAGGCGACAACCGGGATCTGCGCCGCGCTCGCCGCATCGGCCAGCAGCACGATGACCAGCAGGTCGGCCAGCGGCAGGATGGCGCCCGTGGCCGGCGTCGGCCCCGGCGGGCTGTCCACGACGACGACCAGGTCCGGGTCGGCCAGCATCTCCCGCACCGGCCCGGCCAGCAGCTCCGGCTCGGCATGCAGCGCCTGCGTGGTCTCCAGCGCCGTCAACGGATCGACCGTGCCATAGGGCAGCACGCGGACGCCGTGGCCGGTCTCGACCGTGGCCTGGCGCCAGAGCGGGCGATGCACGATCTCGCCGAGGAAGCCCATCTCCTCCCGTAGCGGCAGGCCGAATTGCAGGCGCAGCGCATTCTGCGGGTCGAGGTCGATGGCAAGCACGCGATGCCCGCGCTGGGCGAGCAGCGCCGCGACATGGGCGGCGAGGGTCGTCTTGCCGACGCCCCCCTTGGGTGAGGCGAATGCGATGAGCGGCATGGCGACAGGGCTGCCTTCAGCCTGGCCAGGCGCGTCGCGGCGTCGTGCCGCGCGGCCTGGGCGAAATGGGGGCGGGCGATGGTGGGCGCGCGGCCGCGCCGCCAGGAAGCGCCGGCATGGCGGGACGCGGCGCAGACCGAGCCGCGGGGCGGGGCGACGGAGCGATGGCCGGCTCCGGCGCAGGGGTGAGTTCTTCCAGCATGCGGTAGCGCCGGCTGGCGGGCGGCGGGGCGGCGTGCGGCGGCTCGGCCGGCGGCCGGACGAGGCGGATGGGCACCACCTCCGGCATGTGCTCGACCGGGGGCGGAGGCGGCGCGAGGACGGCCGGCTCGGGCGCCATCGCGGGCTCCGGAATGACGAGCGGCGGGCTCTCGGCCAGCGGTGCCGTCTCGGCCTGGGCTGCCTCGAATTCGGGTTCCGCCTCCGGCGCGATTGGGATCGGGTCGAATTCGACGGCAGGGAACGGGATATAGCGGAAGGCCCTGAGATCGCAGGCTGCAGCCACCTTGGCGACTTCACGCTCCACGGTCGAATTGTCCTCTGCAAATTATCGACATGATGTAGGGCCGAGCCGATTGCTGCAACCTTACGACGAACGGCATTTACACCTTCTTAGCGAAAACGCACCGAGAAACCGGAGGCGAGACCCAATCAGGAGGGGGAAATTTTATGGCTCGATACAGCCATAGGTAATATAGGTGGCCATGCTCGCCAGCCAGGGTGGCTGTCGGCCGATTCCAGCCTAATCTCCACATTCCCCGAAGGGTCTCTCCGATGCTCATCGAGCCCATCCGCACCACCACCCGCTACGGCGAGAGCGGCAAGACCAGCACGCTGCACTACACCATCGGCAGCCTGACGGTGATCGCGGTGCTGTTCGGCCTCTTCCTCCTCGCCGGGCTGGAGCTCTAGGCCATCGGCTGGCTGCGCGATCGCCGGCTCTGGCTGGCGCTGTTCGCGGTCGCGCTCATCCTCGGGCTACGGTTGTCGGGCCTCGGCGAGCTACTCTCGATCGAGACGCTGCGCAGCCACCGGGCGGAGCTCACCGGCTGGGTCGCGGCGCATCAGGTCGGCGCAGCGCTCGCCTATATCGGGCTGTATACCGCGGCGGTCGCCTTCTCCATCCCCGGCGCCGTCATCCTGACGCTGGCGGGCGGCTTCCTCTTCGGCGCCGTAGCAGGCACGTTGCTGGCGGCCACGGGCGCGACGGCGGGGGCGGTGCTGGTCTTCCTCTTCGCCCGGGCGATCTTCGGCGAGAAGGCGCTGGACCGCTTCGGCGAGCGGGGGCGGAAGCTGGCCGAGGGCATCCGCCGCAATGCCTGGTCCTACCTGCTGGTGCTGCGGCTGGTGCCGCTCTTTCCCTTCTTCCTCGTCAACCTGGTGCCGGCCTTCGTCGGGGTGCGGCTGCCGGTCTATGCGGCGACGACCTGCCTCGGCATCCTGCCGGCGACGGCGGTCTTCGCGCTATCAGGGGCGGGGCTCGGCTCGGTGCTGGATTCGGGCGGGCCGCTCGAACTGCGCTCCATCCTGACGCCGCAGGTGCTCGGCGCGCTCTGCGGCTTGGCGGCACTGTCACTCGCCGCCATCCCGCTGAAGAACCGCTTTCAGAGGGCGGAGTAGCCCCCGTCCACCGTCCAGTTTGAGCCGGTGACGAAGCTCGCCCGCTCCGAGCAGAGCCAGACCACCGCCTCGGCGATCTCCTCCGGCACGCCGAAGCGGCCGAGCGCGGTGCGGGCGACGATCCGGTCGCCGCGGCGGCGCTTCGATTCCTCGGTCATCGGCGTCTCGATATAGCCGGGGCAGACGGCGTTGATGCGGATGTTCTCCGCCGCATGATCGACGGCCGCCGCCTTGGTCAGCCCGACCACGCCATGCTTGCCGACGACATAGCCCGCTGCTCCCGGCAGCCCGACCAGCCCGGCGACGGAAGCGGTGTTGACAATGGCGCCGCCGCCCTGCTTGCGCATCTGCGCCACCTCGTGCCGCAGGCAGCGCCAGACGCCGGTGAGGTTCACGTCCAGCAGCCGCTGCCAGGAGGCCTCGGCCAGGTCGGCGGCCAGCACGCCCGTCGCGTTGACCTGATGCGGCGCGATGCCGGCATTGTTGAAAGCGCAGTCGAGCCCGCCGAAGGCCGCGACAGCCGCCGCCACCATGGCCTGCACCTGCTCCTCATCCGTCACGTCGCAGGCGATGGCGACCGCCTGCCCGCCCTGCGCCTCGATGGCGGCAACGGTCTTCTGCGCCGCCTCCAGCGTCTGGTCGGCAGCAGCCACCCAGGCGCCCTCGCGGGCGAAGGCGAGCGCCGTCGCCCGGCCGATGCCGGAGCCCGCCCCCGTCACCAGCGCCGACTTGCCGGCGAGCATCCCCTTCGTCCCGCTCACAGCGCTGTCTCCTCGGCCCAGTGATGCGCCAGCGAGAGCGCAGCCTGCCGCAGCACCAGCGCCGAGGCCGGGATGAACTTGCCCATGGTGAGGAAGGCATGGATCTGGTCGGCGACATGCAGGTAGGTGACGCGTACGCCATCCTCCTCCAGCCGCCGCGCATAGGCCGCGCCCTCATCGACCAGCGGGTCGTAGCCCGCGGTCATGACAAAGGCGGGCGGCGTGCCGGCCAGGCTGTTGGCGCGCAGCGGCGAGGCCTGCCACTCGAAACGCCGCTCCGGCTCCGGCACGTAATGGCCGATGAACCAGCGCATGGTCTCGCTGGTGAGGATCAGGCCCTCGGTGAAGCGTTCATAGGCCGGGCGATGCGCCGCCATGTCGGTCGCCGGGTAGAGCAGCATCTGGTAGCCGACCGCCGGCACCGTGCCGTCCCGCCCCATGATCGCCAGCACGGCAGCGAGGTTGCCGCCGGCGCTGTCGCCGCCGACGGCGAGCTTCGTCGGGTCGATGCGGAGCGGCCCGGCATTCTCCACCACCCAGCGCAACGCCGCCGCGCTGTCATCGACCGCCGCCGGATAGGGGTGCTCGGGCCCCATCCGGTAGTCGACGGCGATGACGCAGCAGCGCGCCGCATTGGCCAGCAGCCGGCAGGGCTGGTCGTGGCTGTCGAGGTCGCCGATCACCCAGCCGCCGCCGTGGAGGAAGAGCAGGCAGGGCAGCGCCTCTCCGGCCTCGGTACCGGCGGCGCGGTAGCGGCGCAGCTTGATGGGGCCGGCCGGGCCGGGGCAGGTGAGGTCCTCGACCTCCGACACCGCCTCCCCCTCGGGCTGCAGCACGCTGCGAGACCTAGCCGAGGCGGCGCGGGCCTCCTCTGGGTTGAGCGTATGGATGGGCGGGCGACCCATCTCGCGGATCAGGTCGAGGACGCGCTGCGCGCCGGGATCGATGGGCATGGGGTTCAGCCTGTCCAGGAAAGGATTGCGGAAGCGACCTCGTCCGGCCGGTCGAGTTCGGCGAGATGCCCCGCGCCGGGGATCATGCGTATCTCGTGGGGGCCTGCAAGCCGGGCGGCGATGCGCCCGGCATAGCTTGGCGGCATGATGCGGTCCTGCTCGCCCCAAAGGATGAGCGTCGGCGCCGTGACCAGCGGCAGGCGCCGCTCCAGCCGCATATTGCCAAGCGGCCAGAAGATGCGCGCCGCCGCCTCCGTGGCGCGGGTCTGCTCGATCGGCCATTCGACCGAATGGGCGCCCTCCGGCATCGCCTTCAGCGCAGCCCAGCGCTCCGGATCGGCACACATCAGCCCCCCAACCCGGTCGGCACGCTGCGCCCAGGGGTCGGTCGGCGGGTCGCCCTCATCGAACAGGCCGAAGGGGGCCGAGAGCACCAGCCGGCGGACTGACGTCGGCCAGATCGCCGCCATCTCCGCCGCGAAGGAGGCGCCGACCGAGCTGCCGGCGAGATCCGCCCCGTCCAGCCCGGCGGCCAGCAGCGTCTGCCGCACCGCCAGCACCCAGTCGAGATGGCTGTCGAGCACGCTATGGCCGCGGTCACCGCCCGGAAAGCCCGGCAGCGAGGGCACGATGACGGTGCGGTGCTCCGCCAGCCGATCAAGGAAGGGAACCCAACGCGGCAGCCCGCCGAAGCCGGCCAG
Source organism: Belnapia moabensis DSM 16746 (assembly GCF_000745835.1). GTDB lineage: Bacteria > Pseudomonadota > Alphaproteobacteria > Acetobacterales > Acetobacteraceae > Belnapia > Belnapia moabensis. The sequence continues at coordinate 87,276 of NZ_JQKB01000017.1, forward strand.
GAAGCCGAGCGGCGCGCCGCTGCCCTTGCGCCAGATGCGCGTCGGAAAGCCGTTAATGTCGACGGTCGAAACCTCGGGCCCGCTCATACCGCGGCCCTACTCGGCCGCCTGGCGAAAGGCGGGAATGGTCGCCCGCTCGGCTTCGGCCATCGGCTTCGGCCACCAGCGGTCCTCCCACTCGGCGAAGCGCGTCCGCATGCGCGGCATGACCTTCTCGGCAAACAGCCGCGTGTTGTACTGGGTCAGCTCCTTGCCCATGCTGCCGAACTGCATGAGCAGCATGAGATGGCCGACATTCAGGTCGTCGGCCAGCGCGTTGAGCTGCTCCACCACCTCGTCCGGCGAGCCGATCACGACATAGCCGCGGTCCACGAAGTCGGCCATGGTCATGCCGCGGTTCGTCTTGTCGCCCATGATGAGCGACTGCGCGTTCGCCGCCTTCTTCACCATGCTCTCGAGCCCGGCGCGCTGCGTCGCCTCCGTGCTGTAGCCGGCGGGCGAGGCGAAGCGCGGATCGACATGGAGGCAGCGGTTGAAGAAATACTCGGCTGGCTCGGTATAGAGGTCGATCGCCTGCTGGCGGCTCTCGGCCACGGCAACCACCTGGGCGAAACCGGCGCGATAAGGGTTCCGGTCCTTGCCGAGACGGTCCATCTCCGCCCAGAACCCGTCCATCGTCGCCTTGCCGGCCTTGTAGCCGTAATAGGACAGGTAGCAGTACACGTAGTCCATCTCGGCGCACCATTGCCAAGTCTCGACCGAGCCGCCGCCTGGAATCCAGATCGGCGGATGCGGCTGCTGCACCGGGCGCGGCCAGATGTTCACGTAACGCTGCTGGTTGAAGCGGCCGTTGAAAGCGAAGGTGTCCTGCTCCGTCCAGGCCTTGATGACGAGGTCATGCGCCTCGAGGTAACGCTCGCGCAGCATTGACGGGTTCTGGCCATAGGCGAAGCAGGTGTCCATCGGCGTCCCCACCGGGAAGCCGGCGATCAGCCGCCCGCCGCTGATGACGTCGAGCATGGCGAATTCCTCGGCCACGCGGGGCGGCGGGTTGTAGAGGGCGAGGCTGTTGCCCATCACGCAGATCGGCACCTGGCTGGTGCGCCGCGCCAGCGCCGAGGCGATGAGGTTGGGGCTCGGCATCAGTCCGTAGCCGTTCGAGTGGTGCTCGTTGACGCAGATCGCGTCGTAGCCGCAATCGGCGGCGTATTCGAGCTCATCCATGAAGTCGTTGTACATGCGGTGGGCGCGCTTCGGGTCGAAGAGCGAGGAGTGGATATCGACCCAGACCGAGGGATGCCGCTCCCGGAAGTCCTCCGGCAGCTCGGTATAGGGCATCAGGTGGAACCACATGAGCTTCATGGCAGGCCTCCTCCGGGCGCCGGGCGGATCGAGCCGCCTTCTGTGCCGAAAAGCCTAGCCTGCTACCGGAGAAGCTGGAAAGGGAGGATGCGGGACCGCCGGCGGAACGGTCAGGCCCGCTCCTCGCTCCCACTCACCACCACCGGCTCCAGCATCGCCTCCGCCTCCCGCTTCAGCTGCCGGTAGCTGCGGGCGGAGAAGGGCAGCATCCCGCCATAGATCAGCCCGCCCGCCGCCAGCGCCGCCCAGGGCTCGGTCAGCAGCACCGCCACATAGGCGCCGATGCCGAGCAGCAGCGGCAGCACGTAATCCGCCGGCACCTTGAAATTTTTGAAGCTCCAGGTCGGCAGGGTCGAGACCATCAGCCCGCCGACCACCACCAGCAGCAGGCCGGAGAAGGCCGGGTGCCGCACCGCTCCCGCCAGCCCGGCCCAGCCCCAATCCTGGAAGAGCAGCGCGGCGAATAGCGGGAAGAGTGCCAGCCCGGCGCCTGCCGGCGCCGGCACGCCGGTGAAGAAATTCTGCGAATAGGCCGGCTTCGGCGGCGGCCCGGCCAGCGGCAATGCCGGCGCATCCTCGATCGCGGCATTGAAGCGCGCCAGCCGCAGCGCCGAGCAGACGGCAAACAGCAGGCAGGGCGTGAAGCCGAGCCCCCGCGCGTCGTGCAGCGTCCAGAGGAAGAGAATTAGCGCCGGCGCCACGCCGAAGCAGAGGAAGTCGGAGAGGCTGTCAAACTCCGCGCCGAACCGGCTGGTCGCCTTCAGCAGCCGGGCGAGGCGCCCGTCCAGCGCGTCGATGGTGGCGCAGACGACGATCAGCGCCGCCGCCTTCTCCCATTGCGCGTCGAAGGCGAAGCGGATGGCGGTCAGCCCGGCGCAAAGGCCGAGCATCGTCATGATGTTCGGGATCAGCCGATTGAAGGAGGGGCCCTTGTAGCGCGGCCTGGTGCGGGGCCGGAGGCGCCGCAGCCGCCCTCGCAGGCGCGTCCCGCTCACAGCGGCAGCCTCGCAGGCATCAGGTCGGCGATCACCGTCTCGCCGCCGATCATCGTCTGCCCGACCGTGACCAGGGGCCGCACGCCTTCCGGCAGGTAGAGATCCGTCCGGCTGCCGAACCGGATGATGCCGAAGCGCTCGCCGGCATCAAGGCTATCCCCTTCCCGCACGTCGCAGAGGATGCGCCGCGCGACCAGCCCGGCGATCTGGACCACGGCGACATCCCGCCCATCCGGCAGGCGCAGCGCGAGGGCGTTCCGCTCATTGTCCTCGCTCGCCTTGTCGAGATTGGCGCTGACGAATTTCCCCGGCCGGTAGGCGATGCGCGTCACCCGGCCCGCCACCGGCGAGCGGTTCACATGCACATCCATCACCGAGAGGAAGATCGCCACCCGCCAGCGCGGCGCCGGGCCGAGGCCGAGTTCCGCCGGCGGCACGGCCGGCATGACGCTCACCACATGCCCGTCCGCCGGAGCGATGGCCAGCCCCTCGCGATCCGGGGGCACGCGGCGTGGGTCACGGAAGAAGTAGAGACAGAAGAGAGTGAAGATCAGCCCCAGCCAGAACAGCCAGCTGCCGAGCAGCAGCCCGCCAATGACAGCGACGGCAAGGCCGATCGCGATGAAAGGGTAGCCGGCCCTGTGGGGCGGGGCCAGCACGAGCCGCAAACTTTGTCCGAGCGCCATGGCGCGGGTTTATGGTGCGTTCATCTTCGGGCGGCAAGCTGTACCGCATGGCAAACCGCATCACCTCCGGCCTCACCTTGGGCCCCTTCGCCGTCGATCGCGATGGAACGTTGCAGCCTCGGGCGCCGGGCCTCCGCCCCGCCATGCGCTTCGCCTGGCGCGGCCGGCGCTGCGAGGCGGCCCTGACACAGGAGGAGGTGCATCTGGCCGCCTTCGCCGCCCGGGTTCCCTCCACGGCCGAGGCGGGGACGGACAGGCCAGGCGCCTTCGAGGCCATCGCCGCCCTCCCCGGCAGCCTGCCGCCGGGCTGGAAGGCGCGATTGCTGCCGGACCATCGGGTAGTGCTGGAAGCCTCGGCGCCATTGTCAGAGCCGCCGACGGCCACCGAGCTGGTCGCCGCCATGGTCCGCTTCGCCCTCGACCTCGACCCCTATCTGGACCGGCTGGACTCAGCGCTCGTGCCGCTCTCCGGCACCGCGAACAACTGACCGGGGTAGATCCGGTGCGGGTCGCGGATCTGCTCGCGGTTGGCGGCGTAGATCACCGTGTAGCGCGGCCCGCGGCCATAGACCCGGCGGGCGATGCGCCAGAGGCTGTAGCCGGGCTGGACGATCACCCGGCCCTCGCGCAGCATGTCATCGGGGATGGCCTCGCGCTGGAAGGGCAGCTCGATCCGCGCCGCGACGGAGCCGGCGGCCGCCAGCTGGTCCACCCGCAACATGTGCCGGCCAATGGCGGGCTGCTGCTCCGGGGTCAGGCTCCAGCGCCCGGCTCCATCCGCCACCGCATCCCCGGCATGGTCGCGGCCGACATAGAGGCGCAGCTTCACCCCGGGCGGGGCGCTGCCGGCGAAGCGCATGCCGCCCTGCTCGTCGTAATCGACCACATCGAGGCCGAGGCGCTGCCGCTCCGGAGCCGCCTCGGCCGGGGCCTGCAGCATGCGCGGCTGGGCGGCAGCATTGCCGGGCGCCGGCAGCAGCATCGCCATGGCGGCCTGCGGCTGCGCCGGCTCGGGCACCAGCAGCAGCAGGGAATCCTCGGAGGAGAGCGGCTCGCCGCCGGCCAGCCGGGCGGACAAGGAGAGTTCCCGCATGCCGGGCGGCAGCGGCTCGGCTAGCACGATGACCCATTCGCCGCGGCCATCGGCCCTGGCGCGTCCGAGTTCCCGGCCGCCATCGAACAACACCACCTCCGCCCCCGCCGCAGCGCGGCCGGCGGAAACCAGTATGCCCCGGGCACCGATGCGGGCGACGTCGAAGCTCGGGCGGATCGGGGCTGGTGCGGCCGGGAGTGCCGGCGGGGCTGGAGCAACCACCGCCGGCAGGGCCTGAGCAACGGGGCGAGCGGCCGGCAGCGGCGCTTCGGGCAGCAACAAGATGCCGCCCACCAGCGCCGCGAGCGCCAGCCCGATCAGGCTCAGCCACTTCATGCCCTGCGCCATGATTGCATCGGTCAATACCCGGTCTTCGGATGCTACCATATTCTAGGCGGACGCCCAGGGTCAGTAGCTGCGATGCAGAAGCCAAACGAAAATCAGCGGAAGCAGCCCAGCCATCGCCCAGCCGACCGGCTCCCCGGCGCGGCCGCCGATCCGCCCACCGAGCGCCGGGCCGAGCCAGAGCGCGGCGAATGGCGCCGCCGCCACCAGCCAGTCCGAGGTGCCGCCACGCGCCAGCACCGGCCCGGCCGCCAGTGCGGCGAGGCCGATCGCCACCGGCAGGGCCGCCGCCGCGCCCCATCCGCCGGCCGGCAGGGCGCCGACCGCCGCTGCCACGCCAGCCAGCGCCAGCAGGAACCAGGGCCCAGGCGGGCCGAAGAGCCAGAGCCCGGCCGCCAGCAGCGCCATCGCCGCAGCCGCTCCGATCGGTCCCCGCAGCGCCAGCAGCCCCGCCGCGCCGAGCGCCAGGAGCGCCAGCAGGACCACCATCGTCCGGCGCAAGTCGGGCAGGGTCAGCGGCCCGCCCGCCAGCCACCAAGCCGCACCGGCCAGGGCGAGCGTCGCCAGCACCACGGCCACCGCCCCTCGCCGTGCCGCCACCGCCAGCACGAAGCCCGCCAGCGCACCGCCGATGACCAGGGCCGGCAGCCGCTCCGGCAGTTGACGCGGCGTGCCGGTGAGGAGGCCGAGCGCCAGCACCCAGCCCACCGCCAGCCCGATCCCGGCGCCGAGCCCCGCCAGATCGCTTCGCCGCAACAGCCGGAACAGCCCGGCCCAGGCCAGGGACGCCACGAGCGCCGCCGCGACGCCGCGCCAGGGTAGAAAAAGGTCGATGCTCATCCGGCCCATCCTGCCCGAGCGCCGGTCCCGCTGCTAGGATGGCGTGATCAGCATGGAGAGGCCGGATGGGCGAGGCGCCGATGCGGGAGGTGAAGGTCTGGGATGGCTGGATCAGGCTGGTCCACTGGTCGATCGTCCTGCTGATCGGCCTGTCCTATGCCAGCATCCAGAACGGTTGGATGAAGACCCATTACTGGTCCGGCTATGCCGTGCTGACGCTGGTGCTGTTCCGCCTCGCCTGGGGGTTCGTCGGCTCGGACACGGCGCGGTTCTTCCGCTTTTTGAAGTCGCCCCTCGCTGCCTTCCACCACCTGCGCGAATTCCCGAAGCCGGAGCCGGATCGGGAGATCGGCCACAATGCCGCCGGCGGCTGGATGGTGCTGGTGCTGCTGGCGCTGCTGCTGGCGCAGCCGGTGACGGGCCTCTTCGCCGACAGCGGTTATGGCGATTACGGACCGCTCGCCAAATCCGTCACCTCAGAGACGAGCGACTGGCTGACCGGGCTCCACCACCGCATCTTCAACCTGATCCTTATCGCCGCCTCGCTGCATGTGCTGGCGGTCGGCGCCTATGCCCTGCTGAAGGGGCACGACCTAGTGCGGCCGATGGTCACCGGGCGCAAGACCTTGCCGGCGGATGCGGTGCCGCCTCGGCTCGGCTCGCCGTTGCTGGCCGCCGCCCTCCTCGGCGCGGCGGCCCTCCTCGTCTTCGGTATCAGCCGCTTCGGCTAGAGGATGTTGAAAAGGTAAAGCAGGATGAGGATGGGGATGGGAATTCCGAGAAGCCAAAGCAGGATGCCGCGCATGGTTGCACTCCGTAGCGTTTCAACGGCACCGGAACGCTTGCATCGCCGTGGCGCTGCGCGGGCTCCGCGCCTCGTGATGCTCACGGTGCTGCTGGCGCTCGCCGGCTGCGCCGATGATCCGAGCGCCAATTATCTCGGCGGCTTCGGCGACCCGGTGCGCGGTGCGGCGCTCTACGCCCCGCGCAACCTCGGCGATACGGGCCGCTGGGCCGGCCAGCCGGCCAAGGCGGCGGTGGCAGCGGAGCAGCTCGAATTCCTGACGAACGAGCTTGCCACCAATCCGCGCTACGCACCGGAGATCAACCCCGCCGTGCTGCAAAGCCTGCAGACGGCGCGCAGGGAGATGCGCGGCTATCTCGGCATCGCGCCCGATGCCGATCCGGGCGTGGTAATCGCCGCCCTCCGCCGTGCCGGCGAGGCACTGCGGGCGGGCAGCCGCGCCAGTGCCGAGGCCGCGCTCGCCACTGTCGCCTTCACCGCCGGGCCGGGCGGCACTTTGCAGCGCCTTGCGACCATGCCTCGCCTGCCCCGCACCGCCGAGGCAGCCGGCATGGTCGCCTCGGAATTCGACCGGCTCGAACGGCGGCGCTGAACCGCCTCAGGGATGGAGCGTCGCGCCCTTCGTTGCCTTGTCCACATCCCGCTTCGGCCCGCGGAGCGCGAGGCCGACCAGGTCGGGGGCATCGGCTGGCTCGGCGCGGAAGACCTCACGGTTCGCCGCGTCATGCCCGGTCGAGAACATCGCCCGTACATAGGCCGCCCGCGTCAGCCCGCGCTCGATGCCCTGTTGCCAGGCCCGTTGCAGCAGTTCTGGCGTGGCCGCGAAGACCAGCATCGGCTGGCCGAGCAGCCTTGCATGCTGGCGCCCTGCCGCATCCTCGTAGGGCTCACCCATCGCATCCGGCGCCGCGCCGGCGATGCCTGTCGCGAGGAAGGCCGTGACGTTGAGCTTCTGCCAGACCGCCAGCCCGTCCAGCACCAGGATGGCCACCTTCGTATCGAACACCATGCCGCTCTCCTCTGCGGCATCTCAGCCGGGGCGGCGGCCTGCGTCTGGAACATCCGTGCAGAGGGCGCGGTAGGCGGCGGGCGTCAGCCCATAGGCCCTGCGGAAGCGGCGGCCGAGATGGCTCTGGTCGGCGAAGCCGCATTCCGCCGCCGCCAGCGCCGGCGGCATCCCCGTGGCCAGGAGCCGCCGTGCCCGCACCAGCCGGACCTGGATCAGATAGGCATGGGGCGAGGTGCCGTATGCGGCGCGGAAGGCGCGGGCGAGCTGGAACCGGTCCGCCGCCCCGGCCTCCCGCGCCAGGGCATCGGCGCCGGGATCGGTCGTCGGGTCGTCCCGCAGCCGGTCCCGCGCGCGCCGGGCCAGGCGGTCGTCCCGCCGCGCCGGCGCCGCCCGCTCCGGCCGGCTGAGATGCGGCCGCAGCCGCCGTACCAGCGCATCCAGCGCCGCATCGCGCAGCAGCCGCTCGCCCGGGCGGGAGAGGGCGATGCAGGCCGCCCGGATGGCGCCGCCCAGCAGCGGGTCGTCCTGCAGCGTCGCCGCGAAGCCCGGCTCGCTCCCCGCCCCCTCGCCGAGCGCCGCGCGCAGCCAGGGCCGGGGCAGGTAGAGCATGCGGTAGGAGAAGCCGCCATCGGCCCCCGCCTCGCCGTCATGCGCCTCCTCCGGCTCGATCAGGATGACGCGGCCGAAGGTGCTCCGCTGCCGCCGCCCGCGGCAGAGGAAGTCCTGCACCCCATGCTCGGTGACGCCGACCAGCCACTCGTCATGCCGGTGCAGGTCATAGGCATGGGCGGCGAAGCGGGCCTCGATCGCCTCGATCCCGGTCGCCGCATCGTGCCGCAGCGAGATGCGGTCGCTCAAGCCGCCATCTGCTGCTCGAGCGTCGGCGCAACATCCGTCAGCGTGACGCGGCGCATGTCACGCGGATAGGTGTGGTCCTCATAGGGCCGCGCGCGGTGCATGGTGCTGCGGTTGTCCCAGACCACCAGGTCCCATTGCCGCCAGTGATGGGCATAGACGAACTGCCGCTGCGTCGCATGCTCGAGGAGCTGGCGGATCAGCGCCATCGCCTCCGGCACCGGCCAGCCGACGATCCGGCCGATATGCGAGGAGAGATAGATCGAGTGCCGCTGCGAGCCCGGATGCCAGCGCACCAGCCGCTGCGGCACCGGGGCGAAGTCCCGCCGCTCCTGCTCGGTATACTCGGTGAAGCCGAGCTGGCCGCGCGAGAAGATCAGGCTGTGCTCCGTCACCATGTCGCGGATCTTCGCCTGCATCTTCGCCGGCAGCGCATCCCAGGCGGCGCGCATGTCGGCGAATTCGGTGTCGCCGCCCTCGGGCGGAATCACCCGCGCATGCAGCATGGAATACTTGGCCGGCGTCGCCTTGAAGCTGCTGTCGCTATGCCAGAGCTGGTTGCCGAGGTTGAACATCCGCCGCCGGTCATCGGCGCCGAGCAGCTTGCCGTCGAGGTCGATGTTGGAGATATCCGCCATCTGCTGGTGCTTGAGCCGCTGCTTGTGGACATCGACCACGCCCCGCGTCTGCTCCAGCGGCCCGAGCGCCGCGCCGAAGGCCATCTGCTGGTCGTCGTCGAGCTGCTGGTCGCGGAAGACGAGGACGGCGTAGCGGTCCATCGCCCGGTGGATCTCATCGCAGAGGGCGGGCCCCGGGGTCTGCCGCAGGTCGATGCCCGAGACCTCGGCGGCGAAGAGCGGATGGAGCGGCGTGAGCTGCACGGTCATTGGCTGATCCTCCCTACCGGCAGGTTAGGCCCATCCGGGCGAGGCTGTGAACACCGCCCGTCGCGCAGGGCTACAGCCGGTAGACCTCCGCCGCCGTGCCGCCGAGGATGCGCACCGCACCCGCTTCCGGCAGCCCTTCCAGCAGGGCGAGGCTCGCCTGGCGCCAGGCCGCGTAGCCGCCGGCGAGGTCCACCACCGGCCAGTCGCTGCCCCACATCACCCGCTCGGCGCCGAAGGCATGCAGCAGATGCGCCGCATAGGGGCGCAGGTCGTCCGCCTGCCAGCCCGGCGCCGCCTCCGTCACCAGGCCGGAGAGCTTGCAGGTGACGTTGGGGCAGCGCGCCAGGGCGGCGACCTCGCCGGCCCAGGGCTCCATGCGCCGCGCCGCGATCTCCGGCTTGCCGCCATGGTCGAGCACGATGCGCAGGCGCGGGTGCCGCGCCGCCAACGCCCGGATGAAGGGCAGATGGACCGGCCGCACCAGCGCATCGAAGACGAGATTGCGCGCCGCCATCTCCTCCAGCGCCGGCCCCAGTTCGGGGCACAGGATCCAGTCCGGCTCCGGCAGGTCATGCAGCATGGGGCGGAGGCCGCGCAGTAATGGCTCCGCGGCCAGGGCGGCGACGCGCTCCGGCTCCTCGAGCGGCACCCAACCGACCACGCCGCGCACCAGTCCCGCCGAATCCCGCGCCACCTCCAGCATGAAGCGCGTCTCCGCCTCGGTCGGCGCCGCCTGAACCAGCACGGTCGCGGTAATGTCGCCGAGCAGCGGGCGAAGGTCGCCGAGGCCATAGTCGCGGCAAATCGGGCTCTCCGGCCGCAGCCAGCCATAGTCGCCGCGGGCGACGCGCCAGACATGGTGATGGGCGTCGACCCTCATCCGCCGGGTACCGCCGCCCCGGGCGGGATCAGCCCGGCCTCGCGCAGCGCCACCCAGAAGCCGGGCGGAACCGGATGCGCCATCAGCCGCGCATTCTCCTCCACCTCCGCCGGCGAGCGCCCGCCGGGGATGACGGCCGCCACCACCTCGGGCGCGGCGCAGAACTGCAGCGCCGCCGCCTTCAACGGCACGCCCTGCCCCGCGCAGAATGCGGCGAGCCGGTCCCGCCGCGCCAGCAGATCGGCCGGGGCCGGGGCGTAGTTGAAGGTCTTCCCGCCCGCGAGAAGCCCGGAGTTGTAGGGACCGCCGATGATGAGGCTGGCCCCCCGCGCCGCACAAGCCGGGATCAGCCGCTCCAGCGCGCCGTGATCAAGCAGCGTGTAGCGCCCGGCGATGAGGAAGAGGTCCGGGTCGGCCTGCTCCAGCGCCAGCAGGCAAGGCTCCACGCAGTTCACGCCGAGGCCCCAGGCGCGGATCACCCCCTCCTCCCGCAGCCGGGTCAGCGCCGGCGCGGCGCCGGCCATCGCCTCTGCAAAGCGCTCCGGCCAAGCCGGGCCGTGCGGGTCCTCCGCCGCGTCATGGATCAGCACGATGTCGAGGCGGGCGAGGCCGAGCCGCGCCAGGCTGTGCTCGATGGAACGCAGCGTCGCATCCGCCGAGTAGTCGTAGCGTACGCGGAAGGGCAGGCCGCCGAGGAAGCCGTGCTGCTCATGGGGCGCCGCCGGGTCGGCCTCCAGCAGCCGTCCGACCTTGGTGCAGAGGGTGAACTCGTCCCGCGGTTTCCGCCGCAGCACCCGCCCCATGCGGTGCTCGGAGAGGCCGAGGCCGTAGAGCGGCGCCGTGTCGAAGAGGCGGATGCCCGCATCCCAGGCCGCCTCGATCGCCGCCTCCGCCACCGCCTCCTCGATCGGCGCGAAAAGGTTGCCGAGCGGCGCCCCGCCCAGGCCGAGCGGGCCCTGCGGCCGCCAGCGGCTCATCGGACAACACCCTTGGTGATGAGGATGTTGCCATAGAGCCGCCGCTCCCCCGTCGCCACCACGGCGAAGGCCTCGCGGGCGAGGGCGTAGAAATCCTGCCGCGGCACGGCCCTCGGCGGCCCGGCGCCGGCGCCCCGCAGCAGGCGGGTCAAGTCGGCCACCGCCTCCGGCATGGCGGCAGGATCGTCGACCACCTCCATCACCAGGGCCGGGTCCGGCTCGAAATCATCGACCGGCAGCAGGGAGAGGATGGCCCGCAGCGCTGCCACAGAATCGGTGCCGGACAGGTGGATCAGCCGGCGAGCATTCGCGGCGGCCGGGAAATTGGCATCGACGATGGCGATACGGTCGCCATGCCCGGCGCTCGCCAGGGCATGCAGCAGGTCGGGGGTGAGCAAGGGGTCGAGGCCCAGCAACATCGCGGCGCACCTGGCAATGAAGCCGGAGGGTGGCGCCGGGCCCCGGCCGCCGGCAAGGCCCCTCGCCCGAGGCTCACGCGCGCGTGCATCGGCCTCCACGCGCCCGCGGCGAAAGCGATCACTGCGCGGGAACGAAAGGATCGCCTCCATGTTGTGCTGCGGCGATGAGGAAGGGGTTGGGTGCATGAGTAACCGGGTCGAGACGCCGGCGCCGCAGGTGGTTCGGAAGTCGCGTGTCAGCGAAGGCATGCCATTCCCGCTGGGCGCGACCTGGGACGGCCTGGGCGTGAACTTCGCCATCTTCTCGGCCCATGCGACCAAGGTCGAGCTCTGCCTCTTCGACGATGCCGGCGAGACGGAGATCGAGCGGATCGAGCTGCCCGAATACACGGACGAGGTCTGGCACGGCTACCTGTCCGATGCGCGGCCAGGCACGATCTACGGCTTCCGCGTCCACGGCCCCTACGAGCCGGAGGCCGGCCATCGCTTCAACCCCAACAAGCTGCTGCTCGATCCCTACGCGCGGACCATCGTCGGCGAGTTGCAGTGGGGTCCTGAGATCTTCGGCTACCAGCTTGAATCGGAGGACGACCGAACCTTCGACGAACGCGACAGCGCTGCACTCATGCCGAAATGCCGCGTCATCGATCAGGCCTTCACCTGGGGCCGCGAGCGCAGCCCGGCCGTCCCCTGGGACCGCACCATTTTCTACGAAACCCATGTGAAGGGCTTCACCAAGCTCCGCACCGACCTGCCGGAGGAGATGCGCGGCACCTATGCCGGCCTCGCCGCGCCGGAAGTCGTCGCCTATCTGCGTGGCCTCGGCGTCACCTCGGTCGAGCTGCTGCCCGTCCACACCTTCGTCAATGACGGGCCGCTGGTGGACAAGGGGCTCACCAATTACTGGGGCTACAACACCATCAGCTTCTTCTCGCCGGCGCGGCGCTATGCCCGCAACCCGGCCTTCGCCTTCTCCGAGTTCAAGGAGATGGTTGCCCGGCTGCACGACGCCAATCTCGAGGTCATCCTC
>NZ_JQKB01000018.1 GCF_000745835.1 Belnapia moabensis DSM 16746
GAGCCCATGCTGTCCTCGTCCTCGACGGCGCGGGCTGGCACACCTCACCCAAGCTGCAACTGCCCGCAAACATCAGCCTGCTGCCGCTGCCTCGCTATGCGCCCGACCTGAACCCGGTCGAGAACCTGTGGGAGTTCCTGCGGGCCAACTTTCTCAGTCATCGCGTGTGGGAGAGCTACGACGCTATCGTGGACGCCTGCTGCTCAGCCTGGAACGCGCTGATGCGCAGACCAGAGCAGGTCACCTCCATCACCACCCGTGCCTGGGCTCAGGTCAAGCTCTAGGGCGGCTGGTATAAGGCAAGCGTGCGAAATCGGCCTTTTCGGTTGATAGGAGCAGTCGATTGCCGGCTAGCGGGATCGCACCCGTGCGGTTGCGGAACGCGACTTCATCGCACCGGTTCGCTCCCTCGCGCTGCCGTCATGAGGTGCGGATATGTCGCGTATTCGGCAGGACCGCCTACATACTGTCGATGACCGATGCCTCCCCTGCCCTGCTCTGGTTCCGCCAGGATCTGCGCCTCGCCGACAATCCCGCCCTTGCCGCCGCAGCCGATCGTCCCCTGCTGCCCGTCTATGTTCTGGACGATGCCGCGGCCGGGCGCTGGGCCCCGGGCGGCGCCGCCCGCTGGTGGCTGCACCACTCCCTTGCCGCACTGAACGAGGCATTGGCTGTGCGCGGGGCGCCGCTGCTGCTGGTGCGCGGCCGGGCGGAGATCGTCATCCCGGCGCTGGCCGATGCTATCGGCGCCGATGAGGTCCTGGCCGGCCGGCTCTACGAACCCTGGGCCCGCGAGCGCGACGCCCGCGTGGCGGAGGCCTTGCAGGCCGGCGGCCGCAACTTCCGCCTCGTTACCTCGACCCTGCTGCGCGAGCCGCCCACGGTGATGAGCGGCAGCGGCAAGCCCTATACGGTCTATGGCCCCTTCGCCAAGTCGATGGCCACCCGCGGCGAGCCGGAGCCGCCCCTGCCCGCCCCCAACCGCCTGCACCCGGTGCCGGACGCGCCAGCCGGCGACCGCCTCGCCGACTGGCATCTGCGGCCGCAGCCCCCCATCCCCGACTGGGCCGCCGAGTTCGGCACGGTCTGGACGCCGGGCGAGGCCGGGGCGCAGGCCCGCCTTGCCCGCTTCCTCGCCGGCCCCGTGCGCGATTATGCGGTCAACCGCAACCTCCCCGGCGTCGAGGGCTCCTCCGGCCTCTCGCCGCATCTGCGCTGGGGCGAGGTCTCGCCGCGCCAAGTCTGGCATGCCGTGCGCGAGGCCATCCCCGGCGATGCCGAGGCCGCCCAGCCCTTCCTCTCCGAGATTCTCTGGCGCGAATTCTCCTACCACCTGCTTTGGCACCGGCCGGAAATGCCGGAGGTGGCGCTGCGCGAGCGCTTCGCCCCCTTCCCCTTCGAACCCGATGCCGCCCTGCTCCGCGCTTGGCAGCGCGGCCGTACCGGCATCCCCGTCGTCGATGCCGGCATGCGCCAGCTCTGGCGCCATGGCTGGATGCACAACCGGGTGCGGATGATCGCGGCCTCGCTCCTGGTGAAGCAGCTGCTCCAGCCCTGGCAGGCCGGCTCCGCCTGGTTCTGGGACACGCTGGTCGATGCCGACCTCGCCTCCAACAGCGCCTCCTGGCAATGGATCGCCGGCAGCGGGACGGATGCCTCGCCCTATTTCCGCGTCTTCAACCCGGTGCTCCAGGGCGAGAAATTCGACCCCGAGGGCAGCTACGTTCGCCGCTTCGTACCCGAGCTGGCGAAACTGCCCGACCGCTGGCTGCACCAGCCCTGGGAAGCGCCGGGGGGCGTCCTGCGCGAGGCCGGCCTCGTCCTCGGCCGCGACTATCCGGCGCCCGTGGTGCTGCCGGAAGACGGCCGCCGCCGCGCCCTCGACGCCTTCGCCCGCCTCCGCGCTGGGCAGGAGCCGGCCGCGTGACCGCCGCAGCCCAGGCCGACCTCGCGGCGCGCGGCTTCAGCGGCCTGCGCATCGTCGGCGACGTGCATGGCGAGGCCACAGCCTTCGAGCATGCGGTCGCCGGGGCGGAGGCGGAGCGGCTCTTCGTCCTGCAACTCGGCGACCTGACTGACCACGGGCCGGACAGCCCGGCCGTGCTGCGGCGGATGTTCGGCCTGCTCGATGCCGGCGCCGGGCGCTTCCTGCTCGGCAACCACGACCACAAGCTGCGCCGTGCCCTGATCGGCCAGCGGGTGCGGATGGCGCCGGAAGGGCTCGGGCGGACGCTCGCGCAACTCGCGGAGGCGCCGGATGGCGCCGCGCTGAAATCCCGCGCCATCGCCGAAATCGCCGCCGCCCCGGCCTGGCTCAGCCTCGGCCAATCGCTCTTCGTCCATGCCGGCTGGCACCCGCGGATGCTGCGCGAACCCTCGCCACCCGATGCCGGCACCCGCAAGCCGGACCCGATGCTCTCCCGCGCCCTCTTCGGGCAGGTGACGGGGCGGATGATGGCCGATGGCTACCCCGAGCGGCTGCATGACTGGGTGGACCGCATCCCCGCCGGCTACACCCTCTATTGCGGGCATGAGCGGCGCTCGACCGATGGCCGCCCCTATATCCAGCCGGGCGAGGCCGGCGGGCGGGCGATCTTCCTCGATACCGGTGCCGGCAAGGGCGGCCACCTCTCCTGGATCGACCTAGCTTGGTGAGGCGGCCTCGGCCAGCAACGCCTGCAGGTCGAACCGCCGATTGACCATGGCAAGCTCGCCCGCCGTAACGCGCGGCCATTCCTCAGGCGCGCGGTCGCGGTAGAGCTCCACGCCATTGCCGTCCGGGTCGCGGAGATAGACCGCCTCGGAGACGCCGTGATCCGCCGCGCCCTCCAGCGGCACGCCCGCCTCCACCACCCGGCGCAGCGCCACGGCGAGAGCCGCGCGGTCCGGGTAGAGCAGCGCCACATGGTAGAGGCCGGTCGCTCCCGGCGGAGGCCAAGCGCCGCCTGCGCTTTCCCAGGTGTTGAGGGCGATATGATGGTGATAGCCGCCGGCCGAGAGGAAGACGGCCTGCCGGCCCATCCGCTGCTGCACCTCGAGCCCGATCACGTCGCGCCAGAAGCCGAGGGCGCGGTCGAGATCGGCGACCTTCAGATGGACATGGCCGATCCGCATGGCGGGATGGACGGGAATGGCGTCGGGCATTGGATGTCTCCTTCGCCCAAAACAATGGCGCCGCCCGGGGGGCGGCGCCAATCATCAGTCCTGATAGTGGTTATCAGACAGCCAGGCGGCGCTCGACGATCTGGTTCTTCATGCTCTTCTGCAGCTTCTCGAAGGCCCGCACCTCGATCTGGCGCACGCGCTCGCGGCTGATGTTGTACTGCTGCGACAGCTCCTCGAGCGTGGTCGGCTCGTCCTTCAGCCGCCGCTCGATCAGGATGTGGCGCTCACGCTCGTTCAGCGTCTTCAGCGCCTCACCCAGAAGCATGCGGCGGTTGGACAGGTCCTCGCGGTCGGAAAGCTCGCTCTCCTGCGTCTCCTGGTCGTCGACCAGCCAGTCCTGCCACTCGCCCTCGCTATCGGCGCGGACGGGGGCGTTCAGGCTGTGGTCGGGCGAGGCGAGGCGCCGGTTCATCGACACCACGTCCTGCTCCGGCACCTGGAGGACGCGGGCGATTTTCTCGACCTGCTCGGATTGCAGGTCGCCCTCCTCCAGTGCCGACATCTGGGCCTTCAGCCGGCGCAGGTTGAAGAACAGCTTCTTCTGCGCGGCGGTCGTGCCCATCTTCACGAGCGACCAGCTGTGCAGGATGTATTCCTGGATTGCGGCGCGGATCCACCACATGGCGTAGGTAGCGAGGCGGAAGCCGCGGTCTGGGTCGAACCGCTTCACCGCCTGCATCATGCCGACATTGCCTTCGGAGATCAGCTCGCCGACCGGCAGGCCGTAGCCGCGATAGCCCATGGCGATCTTGGCGACGAGGCGCAGGTGGCTGGTGACGAGCTTGTGGGCGGCTCGCTCATCGCCATGCTCTTTCCACCGTTTGGCAAGCTCCAGCTCCTCCTCCGGGGCGAGCATCGGAAATTTCCGAATCTCCTGGAGGTAGCGCGAGAGGTTGCCCTCGGGGGCAATGGGGATCATGGAGCTGGAAGCCATAACTGATATCTGCCTCCTGCGCTGGCGCGGTGCCCCGTGACGGCGGCACCATGGACCAGCGACGAATCTGGCAGTTGAACGCCCTCCGAGCCCACCCGACCGCGCCTGCCTCGGTCACGACGAGGCGAGCAAGGCTGCGATATGGGTCTTGGCACCCGAAGGCCGCTGCCGAGGCGTTTTTTAGACGAAGTGGTGCCGCGATGCAACAAAAATCCGACTTTCTGGGTCGGTTACTCGGCGTTACGTGCCGCCATCCTTAGTCAGGATATCAAGCAACGCGGCAAAATCCGGGGGCGTCGGCACGCTGAAGCTGAGTGCCTCGCCCGTCACCGGATGGCGGAAGCCGAGGCTCGCCGCGTGCAAGGCTTGGCGCGGGAAGGCCAGCAACGCCCCACGCGCCGGCTCCGCCAGCAGCCGCGCCGCGCCCGGTGTGCGGCGCAGATAGACCGGGTCGCCCACCAATGGATGCCCCCGCTCCGCCAGATGCACCCGGATCTGGTGCGTCCGCCCGGTCGCCAGCCGGCAGCGCAGCAGGGCACAGGCGGCGCCCCAGGCGCGCTCCGTGGCATAGCGGGTGAGCGCATGCTTGCCGTTGCGGGTGACGACGGCCATCCGCTTCCGGTCGGTTGGGTGGCGGCCGATATCCCCCTCGATCTCCCCGGCCGGCGGCTGCGGCACACCCCAGGCGAGAGCCAGGTATTCCCGGTCGAGGTCCCGATTCGCGAAAGTCTCGGAGAGCGTCCGTAGCGCTCTCTCCGTCTTGGCCACGACCATGACGCCGGAGGTATCCTTGTCCAACCGGTGAACGATGCCCGGCCGCTTCTCGCCCCCGATTCCCTCCAGCTCCTCTCCCGCATGGGCCAGCAGCGCGTTCACCAGCGTGCCGTCCTGGTTGCCCGGCGCCGGGTGGACGACGAGCCCCGCGGGCTTGTCGAGCACGATCAGGTCGCGGTCCTCGAACAGGATCGTCAGCGGGATGTCCTGCGGCAGCGGCAGCGCATCGGTCACGTGCGGGATGGCGAGGGCGTAGGTGCTGCCCGCCCGCACCGCCTCGGCGGCGTCGCGTAGCGGCTTGCCGTCCCGCGTCGCGGCGCCGGCCACGATCAGCGCCTTGACGCGGGAGCGCGAGAGCGAACCTATCGCCTCCGCCAGGAAGCGGTCGGCGCGGGTGCCGGCGGCCTCGGGCCCCGCCACGGCGGTGAATGTCTCGGAGGGGGTCGCGTTGAAAGCGCTCAAGGTCCTGGTCGTCGTGATGGGGGTGCTGATCGTCGGCGGCACCGTGACCCTGGTTGCGCTGCTCGTCCAGCGGGCCGGCGGCGGCGGGGCCAATGCCGCCTGGCAGGCGGCGCTCGACCAGCCCGAGGGATCCCGCATCGCCGGCATCGCCGCGAGCGAGACCGGCATCGGCGTCTGGGTCCAGCGGCCCGATGGCGACCGG
The DNA here is from genome assembly GCF_000745835.1 of Belnapia moabensis DSM 16746. GTDB lineage: Bacteria > Pseudomonadota > Alphaproteobacteria > Acetobacterales > Acetobacteraceae > Belnapia > Belnapia moabensis. Next base: position 5,538 of record NZ_JQKB01000018.1, read on the forward strand.
GTGCTGATGGTCGATCCGAAGCGCGGCCGGGTCAGCGGTGAGATCCGCCTCGGCCGATGAAGCCGCCCCTGCCGCAGAAAACCTGTGCCGCCTGCGGCCGCCCCTTCGCCTGGCGGCGCAAATGGGCGCGCGACTGGGAGCAGGTGCGCTTCTGCTCCGAGGCCTGCCGCAGCGGCCGCTATGCGCGGGCGAAAGAAAAACCGCGGAAGGGCGCTTGATCCCGGCTCCATCCGCGGGTAGAAGGCGCGCCTCGCGGCCTTGTCCCCTTCGTCTAGAGGCCTAGGACACCGCCCTCTCACGGCGGTAACAGGGGTTCGAATCCCCTAGGGGACGCCACGCGGCGTTTTTGTAGCAAATTCAAACGGTTAAAGGACCCAATCGGGCCCACTTTGTAGCACCGTTTTGTAGCAATGCGGTGTTTGAAACCCGCTGCTTGCGCCGCGCTGTCCCTGCCGTCCCTACGGCACGCCGTAGTATGTCCAGAACCACTGCAGCAGAGCCATAATGAACGGCACGGCGGTCATGCTGGCCAGCAACAGAAAAATGCCGCCGACGAATGAGCCGACGCCTCTGAAGGCGAACCTGCTGACAAAGCGGCGCCCCTTCCTCGTTTCTGCCTCCCGCTTAACCGTCCATTGCGCTGACAGGAGCCCTGTCAGCCATCGACGGCTCTGCCGTCATCTCTGGACGGCATTAGCGGCCCGGATGAGTGATACCGGCGGCTTGTAACGTGCCAGCGCAATGGTGACGAACTGCGCCTAGAAGTGTCTGTAATGTTATAGCATTGCGTGAATGTGTGAGGCTGCTTTTCTGCCTCTCTTTTGTCAGGGTGTCTCGCACGTACGCAAGCGACCGCTGCAGTTATGTCGCCTCGCCTTGGTGGTCGCCGAAGCAGACCGGATACCCGAAGATTGCAACCTGCGTGGGCTGTCTAACGGCCATCATCGACGCTGCTTCCGGTACCGGACTTAAACCAAATCTGCATTCGAGCAGCGCCAGGAAGCGGCTGACTACCCCACCGCCTACCCTTGCTGCGCCGCAACAAGCCACACTTACAACCACTTGCTCTCGGTTTCGTGAGTTTTAGCTTGAGGTGAAGATTTCGGCCGGATAAATCAACCCCAGCACGATTTAGCCATATTCGCCGAAATAGAGACACAATCGATATGTTCGCACCGTTCGCGGTCGGCGCTGCGTTTGCGCGCGCCCTACCACTTTGCGCACTTCTGACCACTCCTCTATCGGCGAAAGCTGATTGGGCCGTAACGCCAGCTCAGGCTTTAACTGGACAGGCGAACCGGGCGATTCTTACCGACGCGGCACGGGTGCGATGGAGCACGCCAAACGGCAACTTGTGGGCGCAGGGTGAGGTCCGCCCGACTGCCCCAAGCGTGGAAGCGGAAGGAGGGGTCTATAGGGGCGCTATGAGCCTTGGGACACGTCACAAGCTCATCACCGCAAGCTCTTTCTCTTTGGCGTTTGTGCCGCAGCTTCGAGTAGAGAGCTCAAGCGTAACGGGCAGTTCGGCTACTTCGCCGGCTCTCGGCGCCTCCCTAGTGCAGGAAGCTACGTGGGCGCTGCCAAGTGGCATACGCATCAGTGCTAATATGGGGATCGGCGACTCCGTGGGCGTGTCAGCGCCCCTGGAAGGTAGCAATTGGGCTAACGCGCGGCTGGCTGTTCGCGCCCGTGCTGCCGTAGCGGGTATCATTGGTACAGTCGCAGCGGCGCCGCTGCACGCTGAGTTTCAAGTTACCGCCACTCGCGCCGTAATCTCGGATCGGGGAGCGGTCCAGAGCTCGCGCTGCGAGCTGAGAATGGAGCTTAGCCGACCCGAGATTCCTCCTTTGCGGTTTGTTACCTCCTGCCCCGGCGACAATGGGGCGCGTTTTACCGTGGGCATCGGTGGCCATTTTTAACCAAGCCGCTTCCGAGACACCTATTCAACCGGCCCCGCCGTACATTTTGTGTTAACAACATTCCGGTTAAAGGTCTGAGTGAGAGCCGGAAGGGGCCGTGACTGCGCGAGCTTCCCCGCTGATCGCGGTGCAAGGCCGGGGCCGAATGGCCCCCTCTCGAAACCTCCAAGGCTCTTATAAATAGAGAGAATTTTTTCGGAGAAGCGCGCTCCGGCATGCTTGCTCACAAGCATTCGAAGCGAGGCGGAAGCAGCGCCCGCGCCGCCGTCACTTCGGTTGTGTAAGGCAGGATTTAGCCAGTTAAGCCGGCCGCCTCATGAACCGGTTGGTCAGCGGCGGCATTGCCGACCCCGACCGTCGCGAGGCGGTCGGCTATGGGGATCAGGCGGCCGTAGGTGAGCACCGCTTCGCCTTTGGGACTAACCGCATATAGCTCGGCAGCCGACCCTCATCGAGCCATAGATCAACGAGCGGTGTGATGGTGCCGACAACGCCGAAGCCGCGTCCGTGTAGCGGGTGATCGGGCATCCGAAGCGCGCAGACGTGCCCGCCCTTGTGGCAGTCGATCACCGCGCCTCGATAGGCGTAAGAGGGACCGCCGAGAGGGCCTTCCGCTGCGGTCAGCTCAGGCTCGGGACGGGCGCCGTCAACACGCGGGGGGTCGGCGAACAGGCTCATGCTGCAAGCGTTGCCGAAAACGCCTAACGGTTGATTGCTCGGGCCCGGAGGGGGCTTGGGCCAGCCGGGGTACCCGGATAGTGGATGTAAGTGAAGGCCAAACAATCCTGGCAAGGGCACGATACCACCTTATCACCTCTGCGCAGGGGTTTCGGACGGCTGGATGGCGGGTGCACGGATTGTCTGGCTGGCAGCCCTGAACTGAGGCTCGGCGCGGGAGAGCCAGTTCTGACCTAAGCGGCTGCTCACAGGAACAACGCCTAACGGCCCAAACCGGCATCAGCGTGGCGCCATTCGGCCAGAGGACGGCTCCGGCAATCGGCCAAAACCGCTATGCAGGGGTGCTAGCCGCTCCTGCTTGTTCTGCGCTCGGATCAGGGCGTCAGAGCGAACGCAAGTGATTTCAGTTGACCTCACGATATTGTGAGGCTAAACAGAGGCTATTGGGACCGAGGGCCTTACCCCCGGAAGCGCCATTAACCCGCCTCGCATTGCAGCTCGGAGTACTGCCAAACCCACTCTTGCAGTGGGTCTGAAGGGCTCCCGGCCTGCTCAACCCTGCATTTTTGGTCCTGTCATGCTCCCCATTGATCCAAACTGCTCCCCGGCAGATGTGCTGGTGGATGATGCATGCACGCTTAAGTCTATTAGTAGGCTCCCCTCGGGGGGGCCGTATAACAATAAGCCCCATATAGAGACTCAAGCAGCCAACTCCGAAGATGATTGGCTTCAAGACATCTTCGGGGAGGCTTCCAGCTCTGTCGAAGCAGCCTCTGTTCATGAATCCGCTTCACTCCTGGAGGAAGATTACTGCTCCAAGGCTGAAATCTCCCTCCAAGCACCTCCGGCGCGGCACTCTCGTACGAAGAAGCCGAAGCCGATGCCCGAGAAGGTACCTCCGCTCCGGAGCAACTCGTCTCTCGGACTGATGGGAGGGTTCCGGTTCCCTCCGGAGAAGCTGTCTCGGAAAGCTGTTGGCGACTCCCGCTACCTCAACTTCCTCCGGGCTCCATCGAATCCGGCAGCCGAAGCCTTAGTCGCGGAAATTCACCGCCGCGTCATCCTCGCAGAAACCTATGCCGAAGCCCGTACTCGGGCTCGCCGGGCGGATGCTGATCGTCAGCTCCGGGCAGCTCTAGGCGCCATTGTCGGCAGTCTGCTTCTCGCTTGGACAGAAACACCACCTCGGGCAGTCTCCCGCAGCTTCGATGCAAACACCTTCACGGGTGAGGACATTGGTTATCCCGCATTTGTCGATGCGATCCACTGGATGGAGAAGGAGTATTTCCTGCGCCGTAGAAGGGGCGGACGCCTCCCGGACGGTTCTAAGGGTGCTGCCTCACGCTTCTGGCCTACCGAGAAGCTGCTGACGCTCGCCGCCTCCTACGGCATCGACACGGCCACCGTCGCCGCAGATTTCGGGTGGCGCCGGAGCAGCAGCTTGAAGGCTCCCAAGGTCCGCGAGGCAATCGTCCTGCAAGAAATCCCGCCGCATCCGAATGCCGAGCGGGGACGGAAGCTTCGGATCGATCCACATGACCTCGTCGCTTCCTCACTCCGGGCGGAGGTAGAGCGCCTGAATGCCTTTGCGGCCGGCTTTGACGTCACGGGATGTCTCCCGCCGCGCTGGCAGCGGAAGTTCAAGGGCAACCTTCAACTCTACGGACGCCTCCATGCGGTGGGTGACGGCAACTACCAAAGCATGCCGCTTGAGCGCCGCCTCAATGACATCCGGATCAACGGTGAGTCCGTCGTCGAAGTCGACATCAGCGCCTCTCATCTCTCGATTATGCATGCCTTGGTCGGGCTGCCGCTTCCTGAAGGCGACCCTTACGCGGTGCCGGGGTTCAGCCGAAGCACCGTGAAGGCGTGGGTTAACGCCACTTTGGGCAAGGGAAGCCCGGTGCGGAAGTGGCCGAAGGATCGGCTTGCAAAGACGCCGGAGCTGGCCGCCGTCGACCCGCTGGAAGTGATGGCCACTGTTCTCAAACAATATCCTTGGCTTTCGGAGCCGTGGCGCCTCGCAACCGAGTTCTCGGCCGTCGCGGAGCCGAAGCGCGTCCTCCCGCACATGCTGATGGGGCTTGAGTCCGACATCATGCTCGTCGTGGTGCAAGGGCTCGGCAAGCAAGGCATCCTTGGGCTGCCGATCCACGACGGCATCCTTGTTCCGGCCAACGCTGCGGCTCTGACCTGCGACTTGATCCGCGCCATTTCACGCCGAGAAATCGGCCTCGAATTCAAGCTAAAGACCTACTCTACCACTCAAAATCACAGCCAGTCCCATTTCGAAGGAGCATACCCATGTGCGGACGCCTGATTTCAAACCTGCCCGTCTCCACTATCGCCGACCTACTCGATGCTAAGCCGGCTGAAGGGGTCATTGAACCGCGCTTCAACCTCGCGCCACGCGGCATCGCGCCGATGGTCTGCGTCGACAAGAGGCCGGGCTCGAAGGATAGAGGCCGTCGCGTGCTCATCCCTGCTACCTTCGCCATCTCGGTGCCCGAGCCAGCATGGAAGGCGATCAAGAAGAGGCGGCCCGCATACGACACCCGCACCGAGGAGGTGCCGTCCGTCAAATCGTCAGCCCTGAAGAAGGCGCCTTGGGCTGATCTACTCCACCATCGCCGTGGGATAGTGGCCGTGTCCGGGTACTACGATTGGACCGTGCCTCACCCCAACCTGCCGCATCACAAGCACGTCCACGCCGTCGTGCGACAGGATGGCAGCCCTATGTTGCTCGCCTGCCTTTACGATGATGCGTGTGAACAGCGGCGCGGTGCAGATGTGCGGTTCTCGGTCGTGACCGTTGAGGCAAAGGGACATGAGGCGGCGCCGAATGGATGGATGCCGGCCATCTTGCAATCCGACGATATTGTGGCGTGGATTGGAGACGCCGCAGCGGAGCATGACTTAAAGCAACTTTCAGCGTTGCTGCGCCCCGCCGCGGACGGTGTGTTGCGTCGCTACAGGGTGGCGAATGCGGTCGGGAACGCGGCGAATGATGGGGAATGGCTGCTGCAACCCATCGATAGAGTGACAGCCATCAAGGCAGCCTAAGTTCGAGCGGCGCCCTGACGTCTACCTCGGCACGGCCAGCGATTGAGCTTGCGTCGCGTTCGGCCGAGGCTGCTACCCTGCCCGCCAAACTTTGCTCGCAACGTCGTGGGAGGGGTCATGCAAAGCTGGCAGCCTATCGCAACGGCCCCACAAGACGGTCAGGTCATCCTAGTCTACCTTCCTGAGCGTGCCGGCCATGCCCTCCGGCAGGACGTGATTACGGCCTATTGGAGTAGTTGGGGCGGTGGGCGATGGGAAACGGCGTGGAGCGGGGCGAAGCTCACCGCGAAGCCGACGCATTGGATGCCGCTACCTGATCCCCCGACGTGACATGCAACGCGGTTTGAACCGGAGGAAATAAGCGCGGGCATTCGTCGGTCCGGATAGCTGTTTATGGCATGCATGCGTGCTTGCCAGTTGCCAAGAGCGCCGACAGACCGTTGGGCCTAGTCGTTGAGAATACTTTCGGCTCCTTGGAGCTGTCTTAGACAGATTATTTCGAATGTTGGCTTCTCCGGAGCCACATTTGGACGCCACACGCTGTTGCCGTAGAGAGTACGGCTTCTTTCACGCTCTACAAAGGAGAACCGCTTGGCTGGCCTAACTGATATGGAGGAGCTCATCACTACGGTCCACGACCGAGATGTGGCGGACTTTTTAAAGGAAGCCTTCATTTGCTACGGTACTGGTGCACACCGCGCCTGTGTGGTGCTCACTCACATCGCGCTGTTTGATAGTCTGCGTCGAAAGATCAAGGCCATTGCGCCCGTAAACGGCACCGCAAAGGCCGTTTCCGATGAGATCGAGGCGCTGGCTGCCGCACAAAGGGTCTTCGAGACGCCACTTATCCAAAAACTAAAAGCGGCCGGCATACTCACGCACCTTGAGGCGCAGATCCTTGAGCAGCTTAACTCCCAACGGAACAAGGCGGCGCATCCCTCTGGCCACACTGTCACGGCTGAGGAGGCGCGTTTTGTGTTCGCGGAGGCAGTAAAAAAATTCATAAGCCAGCCAGTGAGAGAAACCTCGTACATCGTTGAAGCTGTAATTGGGAGGTTCGGCGATCAGAATTTCTTCCCAAGCTCCAATGTTCCCGACATGGTGGCTGTTCTCGGCCAAGAGCTCGCCAACCTTGATCCGGCAGCCAAGCCATTTTTGATCAGTCGGGTGGTCCAATCTTTGGACAACGCCGATGCTACTATCGCCGGTAATGCGCGCAATTTCCTGCTTGCGTTCGTTGCGCGCCGGGAAACCGCTGACCGAGACTTAATCATCAAAGGCCTCGTGATCCCCAAGTCATCTGATACGAAGCTTGCCGAACTCTTTTCCATGTTGGTAGCAAGCGACCCATTCTTATTCTCCAGCCTGCCGCTAGCAATCAAGCTTCGCATCAGGTCGCTACTTATGCTGAATGCCACGGCCGTAGGGGTGGGATTGCCCTATCAGCAGCTTAGGCACCCTGCACGTGTTTTAGGGGCGTGCGTTTCAGAGCTTGGCGAAGCTTTTGTCGTCGCCGAACTTAAGGAGTTCTCCGATTGGGTTGTAGCGCTCGCCCCATACACGCCGGAACTCTTGCAAACGCTCGCGCATGCTCCCGACCTGTTCAGCCGGCTGTTCGAGAATTACGTCACTCGTGCGGCCTCGTCGCAATGGGCAACTTCAAACCCGTTTGCAGCAGCCGTTCCGGCGCTCGATGTGCCACTGGCGGCGTTGATTACGGACGAGCAGGCATTTCAGCTTCTTGCCGCGATCAAGAGAGGAGCAGAGTGGAGCGGCCATGGTCCATTGGCGCTCACCAACAGCGCGTTTGCTACGTTACCGGCCTTGAAGGCTAAAGCGCAGTCCTTCGCCGCTGTCGACCCTGCAAGAGCCACCGCCGTTCTTGCCGCGCAAAAGGTCGTTACCGATCTTGCGGAATTTCTTAGCGAGCACCTTGCCTAATTACAAAAGGGCCGCAGGAAGCTTAGCAAAACGTCGCGTCTAAGCCCGCGCGTCAGCGGTCTTGAGCGTGAGCTTCGATCAGGTCTAGGTACGGTCACTGTAGTAGGCAGAAAGTAAGAAAAGGATGTAATGCATGTTGCTACAGCCTTTTCTCCTCCTGTTACAGGGGCGCCGAATGCAAGCGTCTCGCAGGAGAAGACGGTCAAGAAATTTATGGCAGGCGCCGCCCTATATTACAATTTAGTCGATCGATAAGGATGCCCGCTCGGCTAACCTCGACAAGATAGCGGCTATTAAGAAGGGTATCGACAACCTCGTCGCATTTAGCGCGTGTTTTCGAAGTGGTTGAGCCTTCAGGTCCGGGCCACGCTATGGCCCAAGCCAGGAACATGAGCGAGGCTCCAAGAAAAGCCAACGAAACCACCATTCCCATGAGTGGGCGCATACCATCTGCCAAAAACATGGCTAAACACTCCACCAAGCGGCTATAATGTTACACTCCGCTCTGATGCGATGCTAGCCGGTTTTGGAGCCATCATACTCGCACCCAAAGATGCATAGCCTCTGCCGTAATGAGCATCGAACGCCTGCTTATAAGGCAGGTCGCACCATCTCGCCGAGGTGTCAGAAGGCTTGAAATCGGTGTGCCGCCCTTTGGTTATACCGCCACATTCTATACCCCACCTTGACCCCGCTAAAGCGAACCTTGGGTGGGGCTGAGGGAATGGTCAGAAGTTGCCGTACAAGGTGTCATCTCCGATCGATCCAGGGCTTGATTGGCAGTCACGACAATACCACGATCACCAACCAAAAAACGCTTACCCCGCATAGATAGCCACCCGGTACCGCTCGCCGCTCTCGTCACGCACCACAACGGTCACGGTCTGCCCGGTGCCCTTGCAGTCAAGAGTAGCCCGCAGCAGTTGGGTCGCGGTTAGGATAGCCTGCAATCGGGCCGCTTGAAGGTTGGCCAGCAGCTCGCCTTGATCGTCGCGGGATGATAGACCGCATCCGAAGATGTCGAAGTAGTAGGTTTCTCCGACCGGCGCCGGCACCAACGACAATCGGCGCAGGTCCTGACCATGTTTGGAGCCTCTGGACAGGAGGCGGAGGCCGGCTCGCGCCATGGTCAGGGCCCCTTCACCGCAGCGGACGAGACGATGCCCTCGGCGGCCTCCCGCAGCATCGCCAGAGGCAGCGCAGGATAGCGGCCTACGAGCACTGCCAGCGCCTCCACCGCGCCATCACCGCCCGCCTGAGCGGCAACTGAGGCAGCCTGTCCAACGGCTGCGACCGCGACGCTGTCGAGCCATACAGGCGAGGTAAGCGGCAAGGGAATCGGCAGGGCGTCCGGCATGGGCGGTACGCTGCCACGCCGGGAAGGAACAATTCAAGAACATCAAGCAAGCGGACCGGTGGCTATCCCCGTTATCCACAGTCTTCAGCGAAATGAAGGAGAAGGGTTAAGGAGCTGGCAGGGTGACTATTTGTCTCGCATTGTGCCGCTCGCGCTCGGATAATTCCTTCTCTCGGGCACCGCGCTCCCTAGCCGTGGTCGAACCTTGCCTCCGGGGATCGCACCAAGTTTTTGTCGACGCATCCCCGCTGAAAACTGCTTTGAGTTAACGGACAGGCCACTTGCAGCGGTGATAAACCGCACACTCAGGACCGCCAAAGCCACCGACAAGCGAGGCTTAAGCCCCGCTGAAGTGAAGCTTGGGTGGGGTTGAGGTACGGTCAGGGTGCTAGGACGGCGGTTCCTCGGCAGCAACGCACAAGCGCCCAAAATACTCTCCCTAGCTGAGGAGTCCCTCGCTCTAAGGCAAATCCTTCATGTCTGAACCCAAACACCAGCAACATTAGTTCGTCCTGCGTCCAGATAACCACTGGCCAAGGGGAGTAAAAAGCCACGTCGAAGGCGCGTCCGTTTGCGGTACTCGCTCGACGGCAACCGCTTCGAGCCGGGGACATCCGTGAACCGCGATCAAGCTGCGGCCGACAAGGAAAACTCCGTCCGCGCTACCGATAGCAAACGCGCGGACAGGAGCAGGCTCGTCCTCAACGGCACTTGCGATGTAGCGCCGCAGCGTCGTCGGCCTGAACCCCTTTAGCTTCTGCCTTTCGGCTTTCCGAGGAAGTCGAAACGCAGGAAAGGGAGCCATGAATTTCAAACGGCCTCGGGTACCCACCGTTCGGCCGTACAACTTAGCGGGACCTTGGCGCAGTTCCACCTTGATCCCCAAGCCTGCAACGAGGTCTAGTACCCCCTCTATCAACTGCTGGCTCGTAACCGAAAACTCGATCTGACCGCGAGAGTTACACGTACCGTCGGTGTCCAAGAGTCCTTGAAGCAAGGCTATCCGCTGAGCGATTGAGCTTCGAAGGTAGATAGCGGGGACATGCTTGTTTTTCAGGACCCCAAGCTCTCGCAAGGCCGTTGTCATCCCATCCCATCGGCATATGAGGAAGGGCCGCCTGTACGCAGGTCGAGGGTCGACAACCTTCGAGGCAGGCTCCGGCAGGTATGGGAAGAGCAGCTCAAAATCAGACTGTGCCATCCCGATTTTGCCGGCGGCGCTGTAACCATCCCCAAGCCAAGCCCCAAAGTGGTAGGGCTCAATCGGCAGCGTAGCTTCGGGCAGCTCGACGCCTACGGAGACAGGAACGGAATGGTTCAACTCACGCCCGTCGCTGTGCAGCAGGGATGCCATGATCGCTGCTGGCAGCCGAGGAGACGGCAAGATGGGGTCAAGATAGGCGTGTTGGCGTTGCCGATTCAGCTCGGTCACTTTCAGGGAAACACCGGGCTTCTTCGACACGGCTTTCGCCCGACTAGGACGCGCTGCACGGCGACGTGCCCGATACTCATCAGACCGTTTAGCTGAAAGCTTCCGCTCCTCGGCGGTCATCGTTGGGATCGGCTGGTCGAACGCGGTACGAACTTCCTCTCCGGTATCCAGCCGGTAGCGAGCAAGCTTCGCTTCCGAGAAGTCGGCGATGGCGACAACGGGAACCACCCGGCCTGCGGCACCGAATACTTCATGACCTACGCGGACATCAGCAACGCGAATTATGCCAGACGGAGACGTTGAGAGGGGGCAGGGCAGAATCTGATCGAGTGTAAGCCCTCCAGTAATCCCCTGCATCTCGCCCTCCTTTGTCTGCGGCCTGCTTGCCGATAAAGGCGCCTCCTGGCATTCGTGACGGTGAAGCCGTTATCGAATGTCGTCAAGGATGCCACTTCGGCGAGCCAGGTGCGCGCTGCGCGCGCGCTTCTCGCTTGGCCACAACGGCATTTGGCACACCTCAGTGGGGTTCCGCTGCGGACGTTGGCGAGGATCGAAGCCGGAGAAGTGACGAAGCCACGCGGATCGACGATGAAGCGGCTTTCGGCTGTGCTGCGCGAGGCTGGCGTCGAATTCATCCCCGCTAATGGTGGCGGTCCGGGAGTGCGATTAACCCGCGAGGCTGCGCTACGGGAGGCGATGATGGCGATGAAGGGGGAGTAGGGGGACGGGCAGCTACGCCTACGCCGGCGATGCCTTGACGCGTGCCGCGTCGGCGCTCCCCTCAATGCCGAAGGTGACGAGGTCGATCTTCGCCTTCAGCGTGCGCATGCTGTAGCTGCCGTAGGTTCTTCCAACGGATTTCGCCGTGTGGCCGGTCAGGCGGTCATGAAATTCCTCCGCAACCCCGCCGTCGCGGCACCCGTCCTTGAAGGTATGGCGAAACTCATGAAACACCTTCCCCGATCCGGGTAGCGCCCCGTCTATTCGCCGCGCCATGCGCTTGCTCATAGCATCGGCATCGACGCTGAATAGGCGCTCTGTCGGCCGACTTTCCATCCAATCGAGGAAGCCGTCCGTGATGAGCTGGCGGTGGATCGGAACCTTGCGTACCGAGCCTTGAGTCTTAACCGTCCTCCCGACCTCCGCATCCGCATGGATGTCGAAACATGGGATGCCATCGACCACTACGATGTCGCGCTTGACGAGCTGGCAGATTTCGTCGAGCCGCGCTCCTGTGTATAGAGCGATGCGAGCCATCCACCATTCGTCACCGCATAGGACCTGGAACAAGGCACCAAGCTGCTCGGCGGTGAACGCTCCGCGCTTCCTCGCATCCTTTGGGAAGCTGGCCTTGATCCGGACGAAAGGGTTCGCTTCGAGGAGCCCATCGTTGACCGCGACGTTGAGCAGGGTACGAAGCATACTCCATTTCTTCTGCTTCGTCGCTCCCGCAAGGTTGGGGGCGCTTACAAGAAATTCCTTAAAACGTCGAGCATGTTCCATGGTAATCTCGGCATATCGAAGCGGGCCATTGATCGCCTCGAACTGCGCGATCGCTTTGGTCATCTCGCTATGTGCTGATGGCCCCGATGTCCCTTGAGCCTTCCAACGGGCGGCAAGCGCCGTCAGTGAGGTTGTGTCGATCGGGTTCTCGCTCCCCTTTTCGCCGTCGTCGGAGGGGCCCGCGATCAATGCCCGTTGGGCTTCCAGTGTCCGTCGTTCGGCCTCGGCGAGCTCACGCGCACGGTCCATCAAGGCTGGAACCCAACGATCGGGGATAGTTCCGAAATCCGGTCCGCCATCCTCATCGACACCTTTGACAAGCGAGGCTCGCGCAGCCTCGTCCTCAAGGGCCGATAGGTCGTGGTCAATGTGGCGGATAGCTTCTGTCCGGGTTGCTGGACGGGGCCGCGCAAACCCGGTTGCGATGTTACGGGCGACCGCCTCGGCTTCAGCGGGCGTCGCCCAAGTGGGTGCAAACGGCAAGCCGCCCGTCTCCATGCCCATCGTAACCGTAGCCTGAGCCCGCAATGCAGCGTCGAAATCTTCAGAAGCAAGGAAGGCTTCCTCGCGCTTCACCGTATCCCTCGCTTGCCGGGCGGCCGAGAACTGCTGCTCTAGATCAGCCAGCACAGCATGCGAGGCGGCCTCGGCTTCTCGCTTCAAGCCGGTCTTGAGGCTGATCCAGATTTCCTTTCTGCCTTCGAAGGCAGATTGCACGTCCGGCGGAACAGGCCGCCTCACATAGTAGGTCGTCTTTCGGAGGTGGAGGAACTTCGGGAGAGGCGCCATGCTGCTCACGGTGAAATTGTAGCAAGGCTTTGTAGCAGCTCGTTAGCCGTAAGCCTATACATCTAATAAGCTTTTGCGTCTCCAAGGGTTTGAACAGATACGTCGTCCCATCCCCTAGGGGACGCCACGCGGCGTTCGACTTACCAGGACAGCGGTTGACGGCAGCGCCCCGGCGCCCGACGCTCTCCCCAAAAGGGAGGGCGTGGCCATGCGGATCACACCGAACAACGCCGCACTCGGCGCTCGCGTCGAGGATATCGACCTGGCACGGCCGCTGTCGGCCGAGGACTACCGCACCCTGCTGCGCGCGCTCGGTCGCCACGGCGTGCTCTGCTTCCCCGGCCAGGACCTCGACGCGCCGCAACTCTCCGCCTTCGGCAGCCGCTTCGGCACGCTCGAGGTGAATGTTGCGAATCTGTTCCATGCCCCGGACCATCCAGAGGTCATGATCCTCTCGAACCGAAGGGACGCGGAGGGCAAGCCGCTCGGCCTGAACGATGCCGGCCAGGGCTGGCACACCGACATGTCCTATTCGACCGAGATCGCCCTCGCCAATGTCCTGCACGCCAAGCAGGTGCCGCAGCGCGACGGCCGGCCGCTCGGCGACACCCAGTTCCGCAACATGCACGCCGCCTATGACGACCTCCCGCCCGAGGTGGTGGAACGGCTGGAAGGGCGCGTGGCCATCCACGACTTCGAGAAATTCTGGGACATGATGCGCCAGCGCCCGGGCAGCATCCGCGGCCCGCTCACCCCGGCGCAGCGCGCGAAGAAGCCGCCGGTGGCGCAGCCTCTGTTCCGTGTCCACCCGATCACCGGCCGCCGCGTGCTCTACTGCAACCCCGGCTACGCCATGCGGATCGAAGGGCTAGAGCCGGGCGAGAGCGACGCCCTGCTGGAATACCTCTTCCGCCACCAGGCGCAGCCGAAATACCTCCACAGCCATGCCTGGACGCCGGGCGACCTGCTGATGTGGGACAATATCGGCACCACCCACAACGCCGTCGCCGACTACGCCGCCGACGAGCCACGCTACATCCTGCGAGTGCAGGTCATGGCGACGCTCGACTACGCCGCGCTGGCCGCCTGAGATGAAGCTGGCGACCTTCCAGACCGAGGGCACGGAGCGGATCGGCGCCCTGCTCGGTGATGCCGTGGTGCCGCTGCAACCGGCGCTCGACGCCGCCCGCGCCGCCGCCGGCGAGCCGCCCGAGCACCTGCCGGAAACCATGCGCGGCCTGCTCGCCGCCGGCGAGGCGGCGATGGTCGCCGCCGGCCGGGCGCTGGCCTTCGCCGCCCGGCCGAAGAATGCGGCACTCCGCCGCCCGCTGGCCTCGGTCGCGCTCTGCCCGCCGCTGCAGCCCGGCAAGATCATCGGCGTCGGCCGCAACTATGCGGAGCATGCGAAGGAGGTCGGCGGCCCGGCCCTCACCGCGCCGCGCCTGTTCCTGAAACCGACCTCCTCGGTCTGCGGCCCGGGCGACGTCGTGCGCATCCCGCCCACAGTCACCAAGCCGGACTGGGAGGTGGAGCTCGCCGTCGTCATCGGCCGCGCCGCCTGGCAGGTCGGCGAAGGCACCGCGCTCGACCATGTCGCCGGCTACACCGTGCTGAACGACATCTCGGCCCGCGAATTCCAGTTCGACCAGCCGCTGCCGATGACGAGCTTCGCCAAGGGCTTGGACGGCTTCTGCCCGCTTGGCCCCTGGCTCGTCACCGCCCAGGAGGTGGGCGAGCCCTGGCAGCTCGGCCTGCGCTGCTGGCTGAACGACGAACTCGTGCAGGAGGGCAATACGCGCGACTTGATCTTCAGCGTCGCCGCATTAATCGCCTATGTCTCCCGCTACATGGCATTGCAGCCGGGCGACGTGATCGCCACCGGCACGCCCTCGGGCTCCGGCCATTTCCGCACGCCGCCGCGCTACCTGCAGCCCGGCGACCGGATACGGCTGGAGGTGGAGCGCGTCGGCGTGCTGGAGCACGGGATCGCATGATGCGGGGATGGATTTCGGCCGCGCTGGCGGCGCTCGCCATCGGCACCGCCCAGGCCCAACCGAAGGCGCCGGGCACCGACTATCCGAGCCGCCCGGTGCGGGTCATCGTCGCGCTCGCGCCCGGCGGCAATGCCGACATCAACGCCCGCGTCGTCGCCGGCCAACTTTCCGCCCAGCTCGGCCAGCAATTCCTGGTGGAGAACCGCCCCTCCGGCGGCGGCACCGTGGCCTTCGAGACGCTCGCCGCAGCGGCGCCCGACGGCTACACGCTGCTGGTCGGCGCGCTTGGCTCGCATGCGCTGAACATCGGCCTCTACGGCGAACGGCTGCGGGTGCATCCGCTGACCGGCGTCGATCACATCACCATCTCCAGCCATTCCGCCATCGCCGTCGCGGTGCATCCCTCGCTGCCGGTCAGGACGCTTGCGGAATTCGCCGCGCTGCTGCGGGCCGATCCGGGGCGCTACGACTACGGCTCCTCCGGCAACGGCACCACCGGGCACATCGCCGGCGCCATGCTGGTCCAGCTGCTCGGCGTGCAGGCGCAGCACGTGCCCTATCGCGGCTCGGCGGCGGCCTTCACCGACCTCGCCGCCGGCCGCACCGCCTTCCAGGCCGACACCATCTCCTTCCTCGCCGAGCCGCTGAAGGCCGGCACGGCGCGCGGCCTCGTCATTGCCACGCCCGAGCGCTCGCCCCTCGCCCCGGACCTGCCGACCAGCGCCGAGGCCGGCCTGCCCGCCTACCAGGCGACGACCTGGACGCCCTGGTCGGCGACGCTCGGCACGCCAGCGCCGATCCGCCAGTTCCTCTACGAGCAGATCGCCGAGGCGCTGCGCGAGCCCGCGGTGCGTGACCGCCTCACCGGCCTCGGCAACACCATCCCCGAGGGAATGACGCCGGAGCGCACCCGGGCCTTCATTGCCTCCGAGATCGACCGCTGGGTGCCGATCGTGCGCGCCACCGGCGCAAGGGTGGATTGAGCCATGGCCCGCAACGTCACCACCGGCCGCCGCATCCCGGCCGAGACCCTCCGCGCACAGATCCTCGCCGTGCTCGGCGCCTGGGGCATGCCGGCCGGACATGCCGCGACCACCGCCGAGATTATGGTCGAGACCGACCTGATGGGCATCGACAGCCACGGCGTCTCGATGCTGATGGCCTATGAGGAGGGCGTGCGCGAGGGCCGCATCCGGCTCGCCGCCGAGCCGAAGCCGCTGCGCGACACCGGCCCGACCGCCCTGCTCGACGGCGGCGACGGGCTCGGCCACCCGGTCTCCGCCATGGCAATGAACCTCGCCGTCGACAAGGCGAAGCAGCACGGCATCGGCGCGGTCGGCGTCGTCAACAGCCACCATTTCGGCGCGGCCGGGGCCTATGCCCGCATCGCCGCGGCGCGCGGCATGATCGGCCTCGTCACCTCCTCGACCCGCGGCGTCTCGCTGGTGCCGACCCGCGGCGCCATGCCGGTGCTCGGCACTAACCCCATCGCCTTCGCCGCCCCCGCCGGACGCAACCCGCCCTTCGTGCTCGACATGGCGACGACCACCGTCGCCGCCAACAAGGTGAAGGTGCATCACCTGAACGACGCGCCGCTGCCCGAGGGCTGGGTGATCGACGGCGCCGGCCAGGGCGTCACCGACCCGCATGAGGCCAACGCTCTCGTCTTCCAACGGCCTGAGGGCGGCATCACCCCGCTCGGCGGCCTGGAATCGACCGGCAGCGCCAAGGGCTACGGCCTGGCCATGATGGTCCATATCCTCGCCGGCACGCTGGTCGGCGCCAGCTTCTCGCCGATCCGCAACCGCACGCAGAAGCCGGGGCAGCCACACAATATCGGCCATTTCTTCCTGGCGCTCGATCCCGGTGCCTTCCGCGCGCCGGGCGACTTCGCCGCCGATCTCGACGATGCGCTCGACGTGCTGCACGCCACGCCACCCGCCGACCCTGCCGAGCCGGTGCTCGTCGCCGGCGAGCCGGAGGACCGGATGCGCGCCGAGCGGCTGGCCCATGGCGTGCCGGTGCCCGAAAGCCTCGACGCGCTCATCCGCGGCATCTGCGACCGCGCCGGCGCGCCCTACCTTCTGAGACCGAACGCCTGACCTTGCACCACCCGGGGCTATGCCGCCCGCGCCGGCCGGCATAGCCTCGCAACGAGGCCTGAACCCGGCCGGGACCGGGACAAAGAACGATCACGGGGACGTACATGACCGACATCCGATACCTTGCGCCGCGAACCCTCGACGAAGCGGTGGCCGCCTTCGCCGCGGCGCAGGGCGCTGCCCGCATCCTGGCAGGCGGCACCGACCTCCTGGTGCAGATGCGCGCCGGCGTGGTGCGGCCCGGCCTCATCGTCGACATCAAGAAGATCGGCGAGATGACCGAGATCGTGGAGCCGCCCGAGGGCGGCTTCCGCATCGGCGCCGCCGTCGCGGGTGCGACGCTCGCCGAGCATCCGCGCTTCGGCAAGGTCTGGCCGGGCGTGCTGGAGGCGATCAACCTCATCGGCTCGAAGCAGGTGCAGGGCCGCGCCTCGCCGGGCGGCAATCTCTGCAACGGCTCGCCGGCCGGCGACAGCGTCCCCGCCATGGTCGCCGCCGGGGCCGTGGTCACCATCCAGGGGCCAGGGGGCCGGCGCACCCTGCCGGTGGAGGCCGTCCCGGCCGGGCCGCACCGCACCAGCCTCGCGCCGGGCGAGATCCTGGTGAGCTTCACCCTGCCGCCGCGCCCCGCCGGCTCGTCGGATGCCTATCTGCGCATGATCCCTCGCACCGAGATGGACATCGCCGTGGTCGGGCTGGGTGCCAGCCTGACCCTGCAGGGTGGCGTCGTCACCGCAGCCCGCATCGGCCTTGGCGCCGTCGCCCCGACCGTGCTGCTGGTCGAGGAGGCGGGCAAGGCGCTGATCGGCAGCCGGCTGGACGACGCCGCGCTGGAGGCCGCCGCCGCCGCCTGCCGCGCCGCCTGCCGGCCGATCGACGACAAGCGCGGCACCATCGCCTACCGCACCAGGGTCGCCGGCGTGCTGCTGAAGCGCACCGTCGCCATCGCAGCCGCGCGCGCCCAGGGAGGGAACTGACGCCATGGCCAAGACGCATATCTCGACCAGCATCAACGGCGAGCCGGTGGAATTCCTCGCCGATCCCGGCAGCAGCCTGCTGGATGCGCTGCGCAACACCCTCGGCCTGACCGGTACGAAGGAGGGCTGCGGCACCGGCGATTGCGGCGCCTGCAGCGTCACCGTCGACGGCCGCCTGGTCTGCTCCTGCCTGGTGCTGGCGGTCGAGGCCGAGGGCGCCGAGATCGCCACCATCGAGGGCATGGCGCAAGGCGAGGCGCTGCATCCGCTGCAGCGCAAATTCCTTGAGATGGCCGCGCTGCAATGCGGCATCTGCACGCCGGGTGTGCTGATCTCGGCCCGCGCGCTGCTGGAGAAGAACCCCAACCCGACCGAGACCGAGGTGCGCTTCGGCCTCGCCGGCAACCTGTGCCGCTGCACAGGCTACGACAAGATCGTCCGCGCGGTGATGGAAGCCGCCGCCGAGATGCGGGAGACCGTCTGATGAACGTCATCACCGACAAGCTCCGGGTCGAGGACAACAAGTGGATCGGCCAGCGCACCATCCGCCCCGACGGCGCGGACAAGGTGACGGGCCGCGCCAGCTACGCGGCCGACAACACCATGCCGGGGATGATCTGGGGCAAGGTGCTGCGCAGCCCGCACGCCCATGCCCGCATCCGCTCCATCGACACCAGCAAGGCGGAAGCCCTGCCGGGGGTGAAGGCGGTGGTCACGGCGAAGGACATCGTCGACTTCCCGCTCGAGACCTCGGTCATGCTCGGCATCCAGGACATGCGCTGGATGTGCCGCAACGTGATGGCACGCGAGAAGGCGCTGTTCCACGGCCACCCCGTCGCCGCCGTCGCCGCGATCAACGAAGAGGTAGCGGCCGCCGCCTGCGCCCTGATCGCGGTGGATTACGAGGTCCTGCCGCATGTCATCGAGATCGAGGACGCGATCCGCGATGACGCGCCGATCCTGCACGACTTCGCCAAGTTCGAGGGCAAGCCCTCCAACATTGCCGGCACGATGACGGCGAAGCTCGGCGATGTGGAGGCCGGCTTCGCCGAGGCCGATATCGTCGTCGAGCGGACCTTCCGCACCCGCCCGATCCACCAGGGCTATATCGAGCCGCAGGCCTGCACCGTCAGCTACTCGGCGGATGGCCGCGCCACGATCTGGAGCAGCAGCCAGGGCCAGTTCATGGTCCGCGCCATGACCTCGCTGCTGACCGGCGTGCCGCAGAGCAACATCCGGGCGATCCCGGCCGAGATCGGCGGCGGCTTCGGCGCCAAGACGATCATCTACCTCGAGCCCGTCGCCCTGCTGCTGTCGAAGAAGTCGGGCCGCCCGGTGAAGATGGTGATGACGCGGGAGGAGGTGATGCGGGCCACCGGCCCGACCTCCGGCTCCTTCAGCACCGTCAAGATCGGCGCTAAGAAGGATGGCACCTTCGTCGCCGCCAAGGGCGACTTCTACATCCAGGCGGGCTGCCTTCCGGGCGGGCCGCTGCGTGGACCGGTCGGTTGCTCCTTCGCGCCCTACGACATCCCGAACGTGCTCTCGGTCGGCTACGACGTCGTCTCCAACCGCTCAAAGGTTGCGGCCTACCGTGCGCCGGGCGCCCCGCTCGGCGCCTATGCGGCCGAATGCGTCATCGACGAGATCGCCGAGCAGCTGGGGATGGACCCGCTGGAGCTGCGCCTGAAGAACACGGCCAGGTCCGGCACCAAGGCGGCCTATGGCGCGACCTTCGCCAAGGTGACCTTCGAGGAGACGATCGAGGCGATCCGCGACCATGAGCACTACAAGGCGCCGCTCGACCGCAACCCGCGCCCCGGCGTGAAGCGCGGCCGCGGCCTCGCCTCCGGCTTCTGGTACAATGCCGGCGGCGAGAGCAGCGCGCAGGTCAACATTACCGAGGATGGCAACGTTGTCGTCACCACCGGCCACCCGGATGTCGGCGGCTCGCGCGCCTCGATCGCCAATGTCACCGCCGAGCTGCTGGGCGTCGACCATGGCCGCGTCTCGGTGCTGATCGGCGACACCGCCAGCATCGGCTACAGCAACCTCACCGGCGGCAGCCGCGTCACCTTCGCCTCCGCCATGGTGGTCACGCAGTCGGCCGAGAAGGTGATCGGCCAGCTGAAGGAGCGCGCGGCGAAGATCTGGAAGATCGACCCCGAGGCGGTGCATTGGGAGAATGGCGAGGCCCGCCCCGCCGGCCCCAATGCCGGCCAGTTCCCGCCGCTCAGCCTCGCCGACCTGGCCGCGAAGGCGAGCGAGACCGGCGGGCCGATCGGCGCCGGCGTCCAGCTCAACACCGCCGGCGCCGAGCCCGGCTTCGCCACCCATGTCGTCGATGTGGAAGTGGATGTCGATCTCGGCATCGTACGCGTCCTGCGCTACACCGCGGCGCAGGATGTCGGCCGCGCCCTGCACCCCAGCTATGTCGAGGGCCAGATCCAGGGCGGCGTGGTGCAGGGCATCGGCTGGGCGCTGAGCGAGGAGTATCTCTACGACCGCCAGGGCCGGCTGGAGAATGCCGGCTTCCTCGACTACCGCATGCCGGTCTGCTCCGACGTGCCGATGATCGAGGCGGTGATGCTGGAGATCCCGAACCCCAAGCATCCGCAGGGCGTGCGCGGCGTGGGCGAGGCGCCGATCGTCCCGCCGCTGGCCGCCATCGCCAACGCTGTCCACGACGCGCTCGGCACCCGCTTCTACAGCCTGCCGATGTCGCCACCGAAGGTGCTGGAGCGGCTGGACGGAGGTTAGGGCCGCTTCCCCAAGCCCGCGCCGCCGCCCTCCCCGCGGCCGGCGGCGCGACCTCCGCCCGCTGGCCGGTTTCCGGCATTGCCAGCAGGTAGCCGAGGAAGCCGAGCAGGGCGATGCCGCCCAGCAGCAGGAAGGCGGCCGAATAGCCCAGGCCGACGATCACCGCCCCCGCCAGCGTCGCGCTGAGCGCCGCGCCCAGCCCCTGCGCGGTGGCGACAGCCCCCTGGCTGACATTGAAGCGCCCCGTGCCCCGCGTGAGGTCCGCCACCACCACCGGGAACAGCGCCCCGAAGATGCCGGCGCCCACGCCGTCCAGCAGCTGCACGCCGAGCAGCCACCACGGGCTGTCGGAGACGATGTAGAGCCCCCCGCGCCGCCAGCACGCCGAAGGCCACGAGGAAGATCGGCTTCCGCCCCCAGACATCCGCCCTGGCGCCGACCAGCATGGCGACCGGCACCATCACGCATTGCGCGCCGACGATGCAGCCCGCGATCAGCGAGGTGGCGTAGTCCTTGCCGACCACATGGGTCAGCTTCTGCCCGACGGTCGGCAGCATCGCCGCAGTGGCCAGGTGGAAGGTCGCCATCAGCCCGGCGAAGATCAGCAGCGGCCTGCAGGTCAGCAGCGCCTGCCAGGCCGAAGGCTGCTCCCGCCCGTCCGTCCCGCCCCGCTCCTCCTCCAGCCCCCGCGCCACGTCGTCGTCGATCGCCGCAGCCGCTATCATCAACATGGCGGCGATGCTGGCCGCCGCCAGCGCCCCCATGATCCAGAAGACGACCACCGGCCCGAACAGCACGGCGAGCCCCGCCGCCAGCGCCGCCGAGACGGCATTGCCGGCATGGTTGAAGGCCTCGTTCCGCCCGACCCGGCGGGAGAAAGCCCGCGGCCCAACGATGCCCAGCGTGATCGCCGCGAGCGCCGGCGGGAAGATCGCGCCGGCGATCCCGGCAACCGACTGCGTCGCGGCCACCGCGTAGAAATTGCCGATGAAGGGCAGCACGACGCAGCTTGCCGTCACCGCTACGGCGGCGGCGATCACGATGGCCCGCTTGTGCCGGCTGCGGTCGATCAGCGCGCCGGCCGGTGTCTGCGCCAGCAGCCCCGCCACGGCCGAGAGGGTGATGACGAGGCCGATGGTCGCCTCGTTCCAGCCCTGGTCCGGCCCGCGCACCGCGAGCAGGTAGATGGCGAGGTAAGGCCCCAGCCCGTCCCGCACATCCGCCAGGAAGAAGTTGAGCGCATCCAGCCCGCGGCGGATCCGCCGAGATGGCTCCTCGGCGGCAGCCGTCATCATCGTCACTCCAGGTCGGGGATCAAGAGAGGAGGATCACCGCGGCCATCGCCAGCACCAGCGCTGGCGGCGTCACCAGCGCGCCGAGCTTCAGGAACTGCCAGGCCGTCACCACCAGCCCCTCCCGCCGCAGGGCGATCAGCCAGAGGATCGTCGCCAGTGACCCCGTCACCGACAGGTTCGGCCCGAGATCGATGCCGATCAGCACCGCCGCACGCACCGGCTCCGGCACCTGCGCCAACTCCACCACGCGGCCGGCGACCAGCCCGGCCGGCAGGTTGTTGACTAGGTTGGTGCCAACCGCCAGCACTCCGCCCGCGATCCAGGCGGCCTCCGTCACCGAGCCCTGCACCAGCTCCCGCAGCAGCCCGGCCAGCGCGGCGGTGACGCCGGTGCGCTGCAACGCCTCCACCAGCACGAAGAGCCCGGCGACCAGCGGCAGCACGCCCCAGGCGACGCCGCGCAGCACCGTCATCGGCCCGCACTCCGAGCGCAGCAGCACCAGCCCCGCCGATACCAGCCCGGCGAGGAAGGTCGGCAGGCCGAGATCCGCCCCGAGGCCGGAGGCGGTGAGCAGCACGACGGCCGTGCCGAGAATGCCGATGGCTGCCATCCGCCCGCCGGGCGAGAGCACAGGCACCGCGATATCCGTCTCGAGCGGCGCCCGCAGCGCCTCCCGCTGGGTCAACCACAACATCCCGTAGGTCGTCAGGATCGCCGCCAGCGAGGGCAGCGCGTAGCGCGGCAGCCACTCCAGCAGTGGCGGCATGTCGCTGCCATAGATCACCAGATTGGCCGGGTTCGAGATCGGCAGCACGAAGCTCGCGGCATTGGCGATGAAGGCGCAGACCAGCAGGTAGGGCAGCGGCCGCTCCGCCCTGGCCGCCCGCGCCACGGCGGCGACGGCCGGCGTCAGCACCACCGCCGTCGCGTCGTTCGAGAGGAAGGCGGTCACCAGCGTGCCGACCGCGAAGACCAGCGTGAAGAGCCGCGTCGCCGAGCCCTTCGCCAGCCGCGCCGCGCGGGCGGCGAGCCAGTCGAACAGCCCCTCCTGCCGCGCCAGCTCGGCCAGCAGCATCATCCCGACCAGGAACAGGTACACATCGGTGCCCCGGGCGACCCCGGCCAGCGCATCCGTCCAGGGCATCAGCCCGAGCAGCACGAGCAGCACCGCGCCCGACGCCGCCCAGACGAATTCCGGCCAGGCGAAGGGCCGCAGGATCACGCCCGCCGTCGCTACCGCGGCGATGCTCCAGACCGTCCAGGGCGAGGCTGCCAGCGTCGCCAGCATCAGCCCGCCACTCTCGCCACGTGACGGCTGAGGCCGGCACGGGCACGGGCCAGGGCAGGATGTCGTGCGTTACGCACGCAGGCATCGCACATCAGTCTCGTCTCTCCTGGACAGCGTGATGGTCAGCCACGCGGCCGCCACGGCCTTCGGGCGCCGGCGGGCCGCAGGCCTCCACCAGCGGGCCAAGCCGTTCCTCGAATAGCCGATTGATGCGCATGCCGCACTATAGGCGCGGCGACCCGTTTGGTTGCATCACCCGGCCGCTCCCTCGACATCCCGCTGCGGATGCCGAAGGCCTGAGGGTCAGGCGGCCATACCCGCCTGACCCGGTCCCTCACTCGGCCGGCGCAACCCCCGGATGACCCGCCTCCACCCGCGGCTTGCGGCGCCGCGCGAGCGCCCGCGCCACCACGTAGAAGACCGGGGTGAAGACCAGCCCGAACAGCGTCACCCCCAGCATCCCATAGAACACCGCGACGCCGAGGCTCTGGCGCATCTCCGCCCCCGCCCCCGTCGCCACCGTCAGCGGCAGCACGCCGAGGATGAAGGCGAGGCTGGTCATCAGGATCGGACGCAGGCGGGTCTTCGCCGCGGCGACTGCGGCGTCCCAGCGGCTCATCCCCTCATCCTCCGCCGCGCGGGCGAATTCCACGATGAGGATCGCGTTCTTCGCCGCCAGCCCGACCAGAACCACCAGCCCGACCTGCACCAGCACGTTGTTGTCGAGGCCCATATGCTTCACGCCGAGCAGCGCCGCCAGCACCGACATCGGCGCGATCAGCACCACCGCCACCGGCAGCAGCCAGCTCTCATACATCGCCGCCAGCACGAGGAAGACGAAGACCACGGCGAAGCCGAAGGCGATCGGCGCGGTATTGCCCGCGATGCGCTCCTGCAAGGCCAGCTCCGTCCACTCGTAGCCGAAGCCCTCCGGCAGGTTGGCCTTCAGCACCTCCTCCATCGCCGCGATCGCCTGGCCGGTGGAGACGCCCGGCAGCGCCGCCCCCTGCAATTCGGCCGCCGGATAGAGGTTGTAGCGCGGCACGCGATAGGGGCCGGAGGTCTCGTGGAAGGTGGCGAGGCTGCCGAGCGGCACCATGGAGCCGTCGTCGCTCCGCGTCCGCAGCCGCGCGATGTCCTCGATGGCCATGCGATGCTGCATGTCCGCCTGCGCCGTGACGCGCCAGGTGCGGCCGAGCAGGTTGAAGTCGTTGACGAAGGCGGAGCCCATGTAGACCGCCATCGCCTCATGCACCCGGGAGATCGGCACGCCGAGCATCTCCGCCCGGGTCCGGTCGATATCGGCACGGATCTGCGGCGTCGCCGTGTTGAAGAGGCTGAAGGCGAAGGCGATGCCCGGCGTCCCGTTTGCCGCC
Organism: Belnapia moabensis DSM 16746; assembly: GCF_000745835.1. Classification (GTDB taxonomy): domain Bacteria; phylum Pseudomonadota; class Alphaproteobacteria; order Acetobacterales; family Acetobacteraceae; genus Belnapia; species Belnapia moabensis. The sequence goes on from NZ_JQKB01000018.1 coordinate 30,012, forward strand.
ATCATCACCTGCTGCGTCGCCCGCTCGAGCTCCGCCGGGCCGCGGCCGGCACGGTCCTGGATCATCAGCTTGAAGCCGCCGCCCGTGCCGATGCCAGGCACCGGCGGCGGCGGGATGACGAGCACCTGCGCATCCGGGTCGCCCATCAGCCGGCGCTGGAGGTCGGCCAGGATGCCGTTGCCGGTCAGCCCCTCATGCGTCCGCGCCTCGAAGGGCTTCAGGCTGGCGAAGACCACGCCGGTATTCGGAGCGTTGGTGAAGGTCGCGCCGTCGAAACCGACGAAGGCGACGGCGCTCTCGACGCCCGGCGTCGCCAGGATGGCGTCGGAGGCCCGCCGCACCACCGCATCCGTCCGGCTGAGGCTGGCGCCCGGCGGCAGTTGGAAGGCGGCGATGAAGTAGCCGCGGTCGAGCGGCGGGATCAGCCCCGTCGGCGTCGCCAGCACCGTCTGCCCGGTCAGCGCCAGCAGCCCGCCATAGATCAGCAGAAGCAGCACCGGCAGCCGCACCAGCCGTCGCGTCAACCCGCCATAGCCGAGCGAGAGCCGGTCGAAGACCCAGTTGAAGCCGCGGAAGAACAGCCCGACCGGCAGCAGCCAGCGCGAGCGCGGCCCATGCCCGTGCGGCTTCAGCAGCAGCGCGGCCAGCGCCGGCGAGAGCGTCAGCGACACCAGCGCCGAGAGCAGGGTCGCCACCGAGATCGTCGCCGCGAACTGCTTGTAGAAGGCCCCCGCGATGCCGGTGATGAAGGCCGTCGGCAGGAAGACCGCGACCAGCACCAGCGCGATGGCGATGAGGGCGAAGCCCACCTCGTCCATCGTCCGCCGCGCTGCCTCGAGCGGCGACATCCCCTCCGCCATGTGCCGCTCGGCGTTCTCGACGACGACGATGGCGTCGTCGACGACGATGCCGATGGCGAGGATCAGGCCGAACATCGTCAGCGAGTTCAGCGTGAAGCCCAGCGCCAGCAGCACGCCGAAGGTGCCGATGATGGAGACCGGGATGGCCAGCAGCGGGATCACCGCCGCCCGCCAGTTCTGCAGGAACAGCACCACCACCAGCACCACCAGGGCCACGGCCTCGGCGAAGGTGTGCAGCACCGCCTCCATGCTCTGGGCGATGAAGCGCGTCGGGTCGTAGACCACGCTGTAGCCGATGCCGGAGGGGAAGCCGGGCGCCGCCTCCTCCATCGTCGCCCGCACCGCGGCCGCCGTCTGCAAGGCATTGCTGCCCGGCCTTTGGAAGATGACGATGGCCGTCGCCACCTGGTTGTTCAGCAGCGCGTTGATGGTGTAGTCGGCCGCGCCGATCTCGGTCCGCGCCAGGTCGCGCAACCGCACCGGCGCGCCGCCCGCGCCCGTCGCCACCACCTGCTCGTCGAACTGCTCGGGCGAGACGAGCCGCCCCTGCGCCTGCACGCTCACCTCGAAGGCGCCCGCCTCCGCCGCGCGTGGCGCCTGGCCGATGGCACCGGCGGCGACCTGCGCATTCGCCCGCTGCAGGGCCTGCACCACATCGCCCGGCGAGAGACCGCGCGCCGCCGTGCGGTCCGGGTCGAGCCAGACGCGCATCGCATAGTCCCGCGCGCCGAAGACCTGCGCATCGCCCACGCCGTCCAGCCGCGTCAGCCGGTCCTTGATGGCGAGCGTCGCATAGTTGGAGACGTAGTCGGGGCTCCGGCTGCCATCCGGCGAGGTCAGGTGCACGACCATCAGCAGGTCGGGCGAGGCCTTCTTCACCGTGATGCCGAGGCGCCGCACATCCTCCGGCAGGCGCGGCTCTGCGATGGCGACGCGGTTCTGCACTAGCACCTGCGCCTGGTCGACATCGACGCCCTGGCGGAAGACAACACTGATCGTCACCCGCCCGTCGCCGGTCGATTGCGAGGAGAGGTAGAGCATGCCGTCCACCCCGTTCACCTCCTGCTCGATCGGCCCGGCGACGGTGCCGGCGATCGTCTCGGCGGAGGCGCCGGGATAGAGCGCCGTCACCTGCACGGTGGGCGGCGCGATCTCGGGATATTCGGCGATGGGCAGCCGCAGCGCGGCCAGCGCGCCGATGAGGGTGATGGCGATCGACAGCACCGCGGCGAAGACCGGGCGGTCGATGAAGAAGCGGGCGAGGCGCACGGCACGGGGCCTTTCAGGGTGCGGTTATTGCGCGGCGGCGATCGGGCTCGGGCCGATGCGGCCCTGCTCGGTGGCGACCTTGGCGCCCGGCCGGGCACGGTGCAGCCCGCCGATGATCACCCGATCGTCCGGCCCCAGGCCGCTGCGGACGACGCGCAGCCCATCGACGAGCGGACCGAGCTGCACCGTGCGCGGCGCGACGGTGCCGTCCGACGCCACGGTCAGCAGCATCCGGCCGGACTGGTCGGCGGTGACGGCCGCATCCGGCACCATCAGCGCCGGCGTCTCGCCGGATTGCAGGCGAAGGCGGGCGAAGCTGCCCGGCGTCAGGAACAGGTCCGGGTTGGGCAGCACGGCGCGGCCGCGGATGGTGCCGCTGCGCGCGTCGAAGGCGGTATCGACGAACTCCAATCGTCCCTCATGGCCGAATTCCGTCTCGTCGAGCAGCCGCAGCTGCACGGTGACGGCGGATTCGCGCATCCCACCCCGCGCCGCGCGGGCGAAGCGCAGATACTGCGCCTCGCTCGCATCGAAGGTGGCATAGACCGGGTCGAGGGTGAGCAGCACCGTCATCAGCGTCGTGCCCTGCTGCACCAGGTTGCCGGCATCGACACGCCGGTCGCTGATGCGGCCCGGCCGCGGCGCGCGGATTTCGGTCCATTCCAGCTCCAGCTCAGCCTGGTGCAGCGCGGCCCGCGCGGCGGCGATGCCGGCCTGCGCCTCGCGCAGGCTGCTGCGCCGGGTGTCCATCTCGGATTCCGGCGCGAAGCGCTGCTGCACCAGCGGCGTGTAGCGCTGCACCTGCTGCTCGGCGAGCGTCAGCCGCGCCTCGTTCCGTGCCAGCTCGGCCCGCGCCGTCTCCACCGCGATCCGGAAGGGCCGCTGGTCGATGGTGAAGAGCAGGTCGCCCGTCCGCACCAGCGCGCCATCGCGGAAATGCACCTCCGCAACCTGCCCCGAGACCCGCGGGCGGATTTCGACCCGGGCCGAGGGCTCGATCCGCGCCGTATGCTCGTCCCATTCCGTGACCTGCCGGGCGAGTGGGGTGGCGACGACGACGCTCGGCGTCGGCGGGACGCCCTGGGCAAGCGCCGGGTCAGGCAGGCTGGCGCCGGCCACGAGGGCGAGGGTTGCAGGGGCAGGTAGGGTGCGGGCCAGCCAGCCGAGCCAAGGGCTTTTACCCTTTGTCGCGACAGGGACCTTGCGGGGATCGGGGAGCATCGCTTATCTCCGGGGTCGGAAAATGATACCGACCGGTTCGTCCCTATAGTAAGTGACCGGTCGGTATCATCAAGAGCCAATTTTGCGCTGCCGCATGGTTCCGGCATCGCGAGAAAGGGAGTAAGCATGTCCACCGCGACCGCCGACAGGCCGAAAGCCGCCCAGCGCATCCACAGCGCGGCCAAGGATCTGTTCCATCGCCAGGGCATCCGCGCGACGGGGATCGAGGAGGTCTGCCGCGTCGCCGAGGCCACCAAGATGAGCCTCTACCGCAGCTATCCGAGCAAGGACGCACTGGTCGCCGCGATCCTCGAGGAGGACGCCGCCGCCTACGACGCCTGGTTCGCGGAGGCGACCGCTCTCGCCGCGACTCCGGCGGAGAAGCTGCGCGCCGCCATCTCCGCCATCGCCGACAAGCTGGAACGCCCGGACTTTTGCGGCTGCCCGCTGCTGCTGGCCCAGGCCGAGTTCCGCGACCCCGGCCACCCGACCTTCCGCCTCGTCGCCGCCTACAAGTCGCGCATCCGAGACCAGCTCGCCGGGCTGGCCCGCGACGCCGGCGCCGCCGACCCGGTGCTGCTCGGTGACACCCTCGCCATGCTGATCGATGGCGCCTGGTGCAGCCTGCCCTATATGGGCGGTCAGCAGGCCGCCGCCGTGCTGCGGCAAAGCACGGCGGCGATCCTGGGCGCCTTCTGCAAGCCCGCCTGATTGCGCCTACCGAAACCGGCTCTCGTCCGGTGTCCTTCCGCGGCTCTACCGCGGAAGGCGGTGCGAGGCCTCGGAAGGCAAGCGGCAATCCGGCCCCTCCCCCCGCAAAGCCGCGAAGCGGTTTTGCGGGGAGTTTACTCCGCCGCCACCGCCAGCCCGCCCCGCGCTGCGATCGCCGCCCGCGTCGCCGGCAGCAGTTCGCGCCCATAGGCCTCCGCGTCCTCCAGCGGGTCGAAGCCGCGGATGAGGAAGGTCGTCACCCCGAGCGCATGGTAGTCGGCTAGCGTCTCGGCAATGCCCTCCGTCGTGCCCACCAGCCCGGTGGTGTTCGCCCCGGCGCCGACTGCCGCCGCCACCTCGGTCCAGAGCCGCGTGTCGCGCACCCGGCCACCCTTCGCCGCCTCCAGCAGCCGCTGCGAGCCGATGCTCTCCGGCTTCGGCCCGCCGCCGCCCACGGCATCGGCCCGCAACTCGCGGATGCGGGCGATGATGCGGTCGGCCCGTGCCCATGCCGCCTCCTCCGTCGCCCCCAGCACCGGCCGGAAGGACATGCTGAAGCGGATCGAGGCTGGGTCCCGCCCCGCCTTCGCCACGCTCGCCCTGACCCGCCCGATGGTCTCCCGCGCCTGGTCGAGCGTCTCGCCCCAGAAGGCGTAGACATCGGCGATGCGCCCGGCAATGTCGATCGCCACATCCGAGGAGCCGCCGAAGAAGACCGGGATATGCGGCCGCTGCACCGGCTTCACTTCGGAGAAGCCGCCCTCGAAGCGGTAATAGGTCCCCTCATGGTCGAAGGGCCTGTCCTCCGTCCAGAGCCGCTTCAGCAGCGCCGTGTACTCTTCCGAGCGCGCATAGCGCTGGCCATGGTCGAGCCAGTCGCCATCCTTCCGCTGCTCTACCGGGCTGCCGCCGCTGATGACGTGGATCGCCGCCCGCCCGCCGGTCAGCTGGTCGAAGGTGGCGAATTGCCGCGCCGCCAGCGTGGGCGCGATGAAGCCCGGCCGGTGCGCCACCATGAAGCCGATGCGCTCCGTCCCCGCCGCCGCATGGCTGGCGACCAGCAGCGCATCCGGCGAGGTGCTGCCCCAGGCGACGAGGATGCGGTCGAACCCCGCCGCCTCATGCGCCTGCGCGAAGCGCCGGATATAGCCGGGATCGACCACCGGCCCCTGCGGCGGATGGATCTCGGACTGCGCCCGGTGCGCTATCATCCCGATGAATTCGAGCGGATGGGTCATCCTGGCCTCTCCCCGTTCAGGCGATGTTGAGGCGGCGCAACACGCGCCCGATCTCGGCATGGTCGGCGGCGACGCGGCGCCCCAACTCTTCTGGCGCCACCGCCTCCGGCTTCAGGCCGAAGCGGCGCAGCGCGGCCGCGACCTCCGGCTCGGCGAGGCTATCATTGAAATCACGGTTGAGGCGGGCAATCACCGGCGCCGGCGTCCCACCCGGTGCGAACAGCCCGAACCAAGTCCCACCCGGCCAGTTCCGCCCGATGCCCAGCTCGGCCAGGTTCGGCAGGTCCGGGAAGGCATCCCACCGGTCCGGCCCGATCGTCGCCAGCGCCCGCAGCCGCCCTTCCTGCGCATGCGGCGCCGCGATCGGGTCGATCACCAGGTGGCAGTCACCGGCGACGACGCTCATCGCCGCCGCCGCGCTTCCGGGGAATGGCACATGCACCGCATCGATTCGCGCCTCGTCGGCCAGCAGCGCCCCGCGCAGATGCCCAGCCGAGCCGATGCCCGCCGAGGCATAGTTGAGGAAGCCCGGCCGCCACCGCCCCAGCTCGATCAGCTCCGCGATATTGCGCACCGGCAGCGCCGGATTCACCGCAACGAGGCCGTATGCCTCGCCCGCCAGGGCGACCGGCGCCAAGTCCCGCAACGGGTCGTAGCCGACATGCGACAGATGCGGCGCGATGGTGAGGTTGCCGGCCGAGGCGTTGAGCAGCACATGCCCGTCCGGCTTCGCCTCGGCGACCATTCGGCTGCCGACCGCGCCGCCCGCCCCGGCCTTGTTCTCCACGATCACGGGCACGCCGAGCCGCGGCGAGAGTGCCCGGCTCATGGTGCGGGAGACGTTGTCGTTCGTCGCCCCCGGCGGGAAGGGGCAGACATAGCGGATCGGCCGGTCGGCAAACGCCTGCGCATGGGCGACGAAAGGCGCGGCCAGGCCGGCGCCGAGCAGAAGACGGCGTGAAATCATCTGAGAATGTCCTGAACCAGTGCCGGCGGGCGGGCGAGATCAGTCGCCGCCAGGACGCCGAGCGCGATGGAAAGAATGAGCAGGAAGCGGAAGGCGAGGCTGGTCATGCCCGCGCCTCCCCGAGCGCCGCGCGGCCGGCGGCGAGATGCGCCGCATCCTCGGCCGGCGCGTGCATCCGCGCGCATTGCACGTCGCGCCAGTGCCGCTCGAGCGGCAGGGCCCGGTCATGCGCATGGTTGCCTGCGAGCAGCGTTGCCTCCTCGACGGCGCGCACCGCATTGCCGGCCAGCACCACCTTCAGCACCCCCGCCTCCGTGGCCGAAGGCGGCACCCCCGCATCAGCGCTGGCGGCCAGCGCCCCGGTGATCCGTGCATTGGCGGCGAGCAGCCCCTCGATGCGCCCCACCGCCTCCTGCACCCGCGCGAGCGTGGCCAGCGGCGCGCCGAGGCTGCCCGGCGACCGCGCCTTGACGAAGCCGATGATCCAGTCCCGCGCCGCCCGCGCCACGCCGGTATAGACAGCCGGCACCAGCACCGCGTTCCACAGCATCTGCACCGCATCCGGCGCCGCCCGCCCCGGCGAGGCGAGGCCGATCGCATGCTCCTCCGGGATCTCCACCCCGTCGAACACCACGTCATGGCTGCCCGAAGCGCGGAGCCCGAGGTGATTCCAGGTCTCGACGATGCCGACACTCGGCGCCTCCGCCGGCACGAGGAAATTGCCGACCAGCGGCGAGGCGTCATCGGTGCGGGCGAAGACCTCCATCCAGCGCAGCCCCGGCGCACCCGTCGCATAGCGCTTGCGCCCGGAGATCACCCAGCCCCTGGCCGTCCGATGCGCCACCGTCGCCGGCAGCCCGCCCCGCGTCGGCGAGCCGAGCTCCGGCTCCACCCGCAACGCATTGATGAGCGCGCCCTCGCCGACGGCCTCGCGCTGCACCCGCTCGCGCAGCGCCTCCGGCCAGGCCGGGCTGCGAGCGAGCGCCGCATGCTTCAGGTATTGCATGGCGAGCACCAGCGCCGTCGCCGGACAGGCCGTGGAGACGCGCTCCACCGCCTCGGCGGCCAGCCGCAGCCCACCGCCCCCGCCGCCGAGCGCTGCCGGCACGGTCAGCCCGAGCAGCCCCGCCCCGCGCAACGCGGCGATGCTGTCATGCGGAAAGCTCGCCTCCCGGTCATGCCGTGCGGCCGCTTCGGCAATACCCGGCAAGAGCCCTGGCAGCGCGGCGAGCAAGTGCGGCGCCGCCGTCATCGGACCGGCCTCCGCACCGGCAACCCGCTGTTGCGCCCGATGACGAGGCCGGCGACGCGCTCCGCCTCAGCCGGGCTCGGGAAGGTGGCGCCGTCGATATCCTCGACGACCGGATCGGTGGCAATGAACCGCCAGGCTGCGGCATGGGCGACGGCGACGCCGAGGAAGCGTCCCTGCACCTCGATGGGGCGCGATGTATGCATGGCAGATGTCTCCCGGCGCGCATGCGGGCGCACCGATCGGGAAGGCTGACGTCATGGTGGAGAAGGACGGGCGCTCAGCGCCGACAGCGCATCCCAGGACAGGGTCCGGCGGGGCGGCGCTTTAGCCCTTGGTGACGCGGTGCAAGCTGCATCGTTCAAAATCCGCGGGGCCGACGCGGAATGCGCCTGCCACGGACCAATATAGCGATGACCGACGGTTATTCGTCAATAGCACAAACCACTATTCACGACGCGTGTTCTCAACTCCACGCGATAGGTCATGCAAACCACTGAAAAATTTGGAGGACACGCACCCCATTGGTCGGCAATGACGGCTTATTCCACTGTCCTGTTCTGTATTACACGCCCTGCGTCGTGCTGACCATTTCGCCCACGCCCCTAGCCTGGGGCCACCGCCCGCGCCATGTCACCCTCAAGCCATGCCGATTCCCCGCCGCACCGCCCTCGCCCTGCCCTTCCTCGGGCTTTTTCCCAGCTCCCTCGCCCGCGCCCAGCCCCCCGCCGCGCCGCCTCCCGTGCTCTTCCTGCACGGCAATGGCGACCACGCTGCGCTCTGGCAGACGACCCTCTGGCGCTTCGAATCCAATAACTGGCCGCGCGAGCACCTACGCGCTGTGAACTTCCCCGACCCCCTCGCCCGCGACGACGACGCCATCCCTCAGCCGCTCCGCAGCAGCAGCCTCGAACAGACCGAGCGCCTGGCCGCCTTCATCCGCGCCTTCCGCACCGAGACCGGCGCCGCCCGCATCGCGCTCGTCGGCAACAGCCGCGGCGGCAACCCGATCCGCGACTTCACCGTCCAGCAGGGCGGCGCATCGGAGATCTCGCATGCGGTGCTCTGCGGCACGCCGAACCGCGGCGTGATGGATTGGCCCGAGCGCGCTGGCAACGAGTTCAACAGCCGCGGCCGCTTCCTCACCCGCCTCAATGCCGGGCCGGACGACGTAGTGGCCGGCACTGCCTTCCTCACCCTCCGCAGCGACGCCAACGACCTCTACGCCCAGCCCCGCGCCGTCTGGTCGCCGACGCCCGACCGCCCGACCGGCACCGATACCGACGGCCCCGAGCTGCGCGGCGCGACCAACCTCGTCCTCCCCGGCCTCGACCATCGCGAGGTCGCCTACCACGCCCGCGCCTTCGCCGAGATGGCCCGCTTCATCGCCGGCCGCGCCCCCACCCGCATCGCCGTGGTGCCGGAGGCACGCCCGGTCCTCGACGGCCTCGTCACCGGCACCCCCGGCGGCGTGCAGACCAACCGCCCCATCGAAGGCGCGGTCGTCGAAGTCTTCCGCACCGACCCCGAGACCGGTGCCCGCCTCGGCGAGGCCATCCACCGCCGCACCACCGCCGCCGACGGGCGCTGGGGTCCGGTCATGGTCGAGCCCGGCTGGACGCTGGAGCTGGTCGTCGCCGCCCCCGGCCACCCCATCACCCATATCTACCGCTCGCCCTTCCCCCGCTCCTCCGCGGTGATGCATCTCCGCCCCGCCCGCCCGCTGACCGAGGCCGACCGCGCCGCCGGCGGCGTGCTGCTTTTCACCCGCCCGCGCGGCTATTTCGGACTGCCGCGGGACACCATCCTGCTCGACGGCGCCGTCCCCGCCGACATCCCCCGGGGCATCGCCCGCGTCGCGACCTCCACCCTCCGCCTGCCCGCGGGCGAGCTGGGCCGCCCCATCCCCGCCCTTTTCAATGACGAGCGCCTCGTCGCCCGCGCCTGGCCCGTGGCGGAGGGCCGCATCGCCGTCGCCGAACTGACCTGGTAGCCCCGCCACTTGACATAGATAGCGACCGCCATCCTCAATCCAGGCGGAGGTGGCGATGCGCGTCAGCAGGGCCCAGGCTGCGGAGAACCGGGCGAGGATTCTCGCCGAGGCGTCCCGGATCATCCGCGAGACCGGCATCGCCGGCGCCGGCGTCGATGCCCTGACGCGCGCCGCCGGCCTCACCCATGGCAGCCTCTATAGCCAGTTCGGCTCGAAGGAACGGCTGGTGGCCGAGGCGCTGGAGGCCGCCTCCGCGGCCAGCGGCGAAAAGCAGGCGCAGGAACTGCCCCCCGGCGGCGGCATCGGCCGCTTCGCCGCCCGCTACCTTTCGCCCGATCACCGCGACCGCCCCGGCCAGGGCTGCGCCCTCGCCGCCATCGGCCCGGAAGCCGCACGCCAGGGCGAGCCCGTGCGCGCTGCCTATACTGCCGCCGTCCGCCGCATGGCCGCCCGCCTCGCCGCCGCCCTGCCCGAGGGCACGCCTGACCGCGAGGAGGAAGCCCTCGCCTGCGCCGCTACCCTGGTCGGCGCGCTGATCCTTGCCCGCGCCGTGGATGACCCGGCCCTCTCCGACCGCATCCTCGCCGCCGGGGTGAACCACCTCACTCCATCCGACCAGGACTGAGCCCAGTACTCTCCACCAGCCTTGCCCCGGCGCTGGTGCGCCGCGGCATCCATGACGGCTGGACCATGGCGGCGCTGCTGGCCCTCGCCTGACCGCGCCCTATCCGCCGCGCCTGAGCAACGGCATCACATGCTCGGCGAAGCGGCGCATCTCCCGCTCGAAGGGCTGGAACTGCGTCAGCAACGTGTCGATGCCCAGGTCGTGGAACTGCCGCAGCCGCTCGGCCACCTGCCGGTAGCTGCCAACCGTCCCGGCCGAGGTCCCGCCATTGGTGCCGACGCTCTCGTATTTCGCCTGGGTCTTCCGCATGGCGACGGCCGGGTCGGTATTGGCCTTCACATAGTCCTTGATGTCGCTGTCCTCCGCCGCCAGGGCGAGCAGGCGACGGTATTCCGCCTGCGCCTCCTCCGCCGTCTCCCGCGCGATGACGAAGGTGGAGAGGCCGAAGCGCACCGGCTCCCCCCACCGCGGCCGGGCCCTGACATCGGCGATCAGCGCCTCGACATTCTCGAGCGGCTGGCCGTTGATGAACCAGACATCGGCCTGCGCCGCGACAAGGTCCCGCGCCGGCGGGCTCTCGCCGCCGACATAGATGCGCGGCCGCGGCCGGGTCGCGGCGCCCGGCCGCAGCACATAATCCCTGACCTGGAAGAAGCGCCCCTCGTGCCGCACTTCCTCGCCGCGCATCAGCCGCTCGACCAGCGACAGCCACTCCGCGCCATAGGCATAGCGCTCGTCATGCTCGCGGAAGACGAGGCCCGCATCCTCGATCTCCTTGCGGTTCCAGGCATTCACCAGGTTGATGGCGAAGCGGCCGCCGCTGATCTCCTCGATCTGCAAGGCCATCTTGGCCAGCACGACGGGGTGGTAGAGCATCGGCTTGATAGCGGCGATGATCTCGATCCGCCGCGTCTCCGCTGCCAGCGCAGCGGAGGCCGTCCAGGCCTCCAGCTGGCCGAGATCGGTGCGGTGCGGGTTCATCGTATGCTGCGCGACGAGGACGCAGTCATAGCCGAGCGCCTCCGCCTCCAGCACCAGCGCGCGGTTGCGCCGCCAGGAGGCGTCATAGGGCTCCTCCGGGTCCCGCAGCGCGGCGCGGTTGCCATGGACGAGCGCCCAGATGCCGATGCGAAGCGGATGGGTCATCCCTGGTCCTCCCGGAGCACGATCGCCGGAGGCGTGAATCATGCCGCAAAACAGTAGGCTGTCTCCACTTTGGCAGGTCAAGGCTGCGCGGCGCGTCGATCCATCCGGGGTCATGCGAGCATCGTCGCGCTGTTCGGGCGCGAAGCAGGCGGGCGGCGAGGATGGCATGCCGCATGGCGGGCCGGCCCGGTGAGCTGCGGGACCCGGCATTCGGCCCGGCGCCACCACCACCGGTCCAAGCCCATGGAAGCAATGCGCCGCTGCCGCTCAACGCGTCCGGCGCTGCTCCATCCCGCTCTTTCCTGGCGGTGCCGGGCACACCATGTCACAGCCACCATGCACCGTTTGCTGATCGCGGCCCTGGCCGCCCTCGCCCTCACGGCCTGCGCCACTCGCGCGGGCTTCGACGCCCGCCAATCCGCCCTGATCGGCCGCTCCGAGGCTGACCTGGTCGCCACCCTCGGCGTTCCGGTCCGTACCTATGAGGCGGAAGGCCGACGCTTCCTGCAATATGAGGAGCGGCGCCTTGTTACCTATCCAGGCTCGCCCGGCTTCTATGGGCGGTATGGCCGCTATCTTGGCGGCGGCTTCGCACCCTCGGTCGAGAGCCGGTCCTGCGATGTCACTTTCGAAGTTCGTGCGGGACGTGTGATCGGCTTCAATGCGCGAGGGAATGACTGCGTTGCGCCACCGCCATCCTCCACGGTGTGATCGCGCTTCGCTCCGCTCCCGCGAATGATCAGCAGGCCGTACTCGCCGCTCGCCGGACCGACCCGCTGGCCGCCTTGTGCGAGAAGCTCGCGCCACCGCCTATAGCGGCTGGCAGTCAGGCCGCAGCAAACCCGGCTAGTCGCCCCGTACCGCCTGAACGAGCCGCGGTCCCAGCTCGCACGGCGCCTGTTCGGCCCAGCTGAGCAGGGCATCCAGCGCCGGGCAGAGCGATTGGCCCCATTCGGTGAGGCGATACTCCACCTTGGGCGGCACTTGGTGGTGGACGATGCGCGCCACCACGCCATCGGCTTCGAGTTGGCGCAGCTGCTGTATCAGCATCTTCTGCGACACGCCTGGAATGGCGCGCTCGAGATCGGAGAAACGTCGGACCTGTCCGCCGAAGAGCTGAAACAGGATCACGAGCTTCCATCGTCCTTCGAGCACCCGGATGACGTTCTGCACGCCCTGCGCTGCCGATTCCGGCGTGTAGGCCACACGCTTACCTCGAGGTAAGTCCCTTACATTTTCGTCCGTACTTGTCATCCATTCAGCCTAGAAACAGGTTCTCCGCAGTGCAAGCAACCGCGGAGACATGCGATGGCCGATGACCTGCCGACACCCATTGCGGCCTATGCCGCAGCCAATGCCCGCCTCGACGCGGATGGCATGCTGGCGCCTTTCGCGCCGGACGCGGTGGTGCGCGACGATGGCGGGCACCACATGGGCCATGACGAGATCAGGGCCTGGATCACCTCGGCGACGATTGCCGCCAAGGCCGTCTTCACGCCGGAAACCTGGCACGACGAGGATGGCCGCGTCATCGTGGAGGGGCCGACCGAGGGCGATTTCCCTGGCAGCCCGATCCGCTTCACCTTCCGGTTCACGCTCCGCGACGGCGCGATCGCCGCGCTGGATGTCTCCTGATGCAGCCGCACGCCAACCCCGCAGAGTTCGCGGGACGCCGCGTCCTTGTCACGGCGGGGAGCAAGGGCGCCGGACGGGCAACCGTGCGTCGCTTCCTCGACGCCGGGGCCAAGGTCATGACCGCGGCGCGGCAGCGGCCCGAGGATCTCGCGGGCGCCGAGTTCCTGGCGACCGACCTCACCAGCCCGGACGGCACCCGCGCCCTGGCCGAGGCGGCGATGGAGAGCCTCGGCGGCGTGGACATCCTGGTGCACGTCCTCGGCGGGTCGGCCGCGCCGGGCGGGGGCTTCGCTGCCCTGACGGAAGATCACTGGCGCGCCGAGCTCGACCTGAACCTCATGCCGGCCGTGCGGCTCGACCGGCTGCTCCTGCCGCAGATGATCGCACGCGTGTCCGGGGTGGTGATCCATGTGGCGTCGATCCAGCGCCGGTTGCCGCTGCATGACTCCACCACCGCCTATGCCGCGGCGAAGGCGGCGCTTACGACCTACAGCAAGGCCCTCTCCAAGGAGGTCGGGCCGAAGGGCGTGCGGGTGAACGTCGTATCGCCCGGCTGGATCTACACCGAAGCATCGGAGGCTTTGGTGCAGCGGCTCGCGGCCAGCAGCGGGGGCACGCCGGAGGCCGCGCGGCAGGGCATCCTGGAGGCCCTCGGCGGCATCCCCCTCGGCCGCCCGGCCAAGCCGGAGGAGGTGGCGGATCTCATTGCCTTCCTCGCCTCCGACCGGGCTTCGGCGATCCATGGCGCGGACTACGTCATCGACGGCGGAACCATCCCGACAGTGTAGCCGCGCCGGGTCCCACCTCGCGGCGACGCGCCATGTCCAGTTCAGCAATGGGCAGCACGCGGCTCCCGGAGGTGGCACCGGCAGGTTTTGCCTCAAGGAAGCGCTGGCCCGTTCGCCGCCACTCCTGCCCAGCTTTCCAATACTTGGCTACAGTTGAAATATTAAAGCCGATTCCAGTCGATGGAACAGCTGTTCATTGGAATATTGTGTGGGAGCCACAGAAAAATACTGAAAAATTCCTGACAATTCGTGGATATACACATGAACACATCGCCTGGACCCGGAGCGCCGAGCTTTTCCGATACGTCGCACGGGAGGTTGGCTTTCGTGGATAGCGGCGGCGCTGGAACGCCGGTCCTACTCATCCACGGCAACTCCTCATGCCGGCAGGTCTTCGCGCGCCAGTTTCGCAGCGATCTCGCCGCGAGCGTCCGGCTGATCGCCTTCGACCTGCCGGGCCATGGCGAATCCGAGGACGCGCCGGATCCCACCCGCACCTACTCCCTGCCGGGCCTTGCCGACTGCACGGCCGAGCTGCTGGGGCGCCTTGGGGTGAAGGAGGCTGTCGTGATGGGATGGTCGCTGGGCGGCCATGTTGCGATCGAGATGCTGTCCCGCTTCAAGGGCATGAAAGGCCTTATCCTCACCGGCACGCCGCCGATCCGGCGCGGCGGCTATGCGGAAGGCTTCGTCTCCTCGCCGGCCGACGGGCTGGCCGGCCGTCGCCACCTCGCCGAGGCGGAAATGGACCGCTTCGCCCAGGCGATGTTCGGCACGCCCGTCGAGCCCTTCCTCCGCGACGCCATCGGCCGCTCGGACGGCCGCTGCCGGCAGGGTCTCTTCGAGGCGTCGCGGGCTGGCCTCGGCGTCGATCAGCGCCTCGCGGTCGAAGCCAGCGCCCTGCCGATCGCCGTCGTCAACGGCGCGGCCGACCCGCTGATCAGGCTCGACTACCTGGACAGCCTCGCCTACCGCAATCTGTGGCGGGGGCGCTGCCATCGCCTGGACGGGGCAGGCCATGCCGCGTTCTGGCATGCGGCCGGCGCGTTCAACGCCCTGATGGACGGCTTTCTCCACGATGTGGAAGGCAAGGCGGCAGCACCTGGACGCGCTGCGTTGGGTCCATCCTGACGGTAGGCGACGCGATCGGCCTCCACGCCGGGCTTGCCGAGCCGCCGGACCACCTCCTGCCGCAGCGGCATGGCTGCGACCACGCGGGCCGAGCGCTGCTTCTTGGCCGGGCAAGAGAACGCCAATCTCGGCCGGCTGGAAGTGCTGACGACCGAGGGCGATACAGACGGCGACGGCGACTCGACGCACTCCATACACTGGGCGGAGGTTCAGCATCTGGGAGGTCCAGAAGAACGGCCTCAAGCTGACCTTCGATTCGGGTGACCTGATCGAGCGAACCTTGCTGCAGAGGGCCCCATCGCTGCTCGACGATACGCGGCCCGACAACAAGGGCCTGGAGCCTGAGCACGTGTCGGTCGCCACGCTGGACGGCGAGGTGTACGCCTTCGTCGGCCTGGAGCGCTCGAATTCGATCATGGCCTTTCACGTCCATGGCCCGCGCAAGGCGAGCTTTGCTGAGGTGATTGCAACGCCGGACGACGTCGGGCCTGAGATCTTCACCGTGGTGGACGAACCCGACCGGGGAAAGGCGGCGCTCTACGTTGCCATTGAGGTTTCCGGCACGTCGCGAGCCTATGCCCTGGGCTTCGGCGACGACGACAACCTGTTTTGCGCAGACTTGCGGACCTCGGACCTCGACCTGTTCTGACGGGACTGCAACGCGGAAGCCGGCGGCCAGCCAACCCAAGGCCGTCGAATCTGGGCTGGCGCCGACGAGCCGGGGAGCCATTCTCGGAACAAAGCCTCGCGCACTGCTAGGCCCACTACGATGTTGCTCGAACCGCTCGATGCACCTCGCTCGGTACCGCGCGAGTTGCCCATGACGGCATTCATCCCGAACGATTTTTCATTAGCGGGTTTAACGTCACGGAAGTGTGCCGGACCGGCGTTGCCGCTCCGCTTATTCGGTCCCATGCGCTATCCGGCGCCATAAAACTTCCGGTATCGGGACGACATGCCAATGGCCGCGGACTTTTCGCTGCAGATCCTGCACGCATCGGATTTCGAGGCGGGGCTTGCCGCCCCTGATCGGGCTCCTCAGTTCGCGGCAATCGTCGACAAGCTTGAGGATGCGGCGCCAAACAGCATCACGCTGTCGTCCGGCGACAACTTCATCCCCTCGCCCTTCCTCAACGCAGAGGGCGATGCCAGCCTGGCTGAACCGCTGCGCGAAGCCTATGCCGCCTTGCTGGACGTCCCCGTTGAGCAGCTCTCCGCCCTCACCCAAGATCTCGGCCGCGTCGACATGGCAGTGCTGAGCGCTATCGGCGTGCAGGCCAGCGTCTTCGGCAACCATGAGTTCGATCTTGGTACGACGGTGCTGGCGAATGCGATCGACTTTGCCGTGGGCGAGGACGGCACCACCGCGCTAGGCCCTCTCTTCCCCTACCTGTCTGCCAATCTCGACTTCTCCGGCGATGCTGCGCTCAGCCGCATATATACGGCCGAACTGCGCGATGCAGCGAGCTACGCGGCCACCGCTGCGGACATCGCGGCACCCGAGGTGGCGGCGGACGCGCCGCGCGTCGCCCCCTGGACGACGATCGAGGAGAATGGCGAGACGATCGGAGTCCTGGGCGTCACGACCCAGATTCTCGCCTCCATCTCCTCCGTGGGTGGCGTCGAGGTGCTGGATCCGAATGGCGACGGCGCCCTGGACAACACGGACGAGCTGGCAGCGATACTCCAGCCCTATGTTGACCAGATGACGGCGCAGGGGATCGACAAGGTGGTGCTGCTCAGCCACCTGCAGCAGTATCAATTCGAGCTCGACCTCGCCACCAAGCTCTCGGATGTGGATGTCATCGTTGCTGGCGGCAGCCACGCGCTTTTTGCCGATGACGGCACGCCGCTCCGCTCCGGCGATGCGCCGGCCGAAGGTTATCCGGTGATCCAGACCGGCGCCGACGGCAACCCCGTTGCCGTGGTCAACACCTCGAGCGAATACAGCTATGTTGGCCGCCTGGTCGTGGGCTTCGACGAGAGCGGGGTTATTCTCCCGGTCGAGACGGACACCGCCGAGAGCCGCCCTTACGCGACGACCGACGAGACCGTTGCCGAGCTTTGGGGCAATGAGGACCCCTATGCCGAAGGCAGCCGTGGCGCCATCGTGCGCGGCCTCACGGATGCGGTCGAACAGGTCATCGACACCAAGGATGGAGAGGTTTTCGGTTTCACTGATGTCTATCTGGAGGGCCGGCGCACGGCCGTGCGCGCGCAGGAGACCAATCTCGGCGACCTGACAGGCGACGCCAATCTCGCCGCGGCGCGCGAAGTCGACCCGACCACAGTTATCAGCATCAAGAATGGCGGCGGCATCCGGGCCGAGATCGGAACCTACGCAACGGGCGCCACGCCCGAGCCGCTGCCGCCTCAGGCCAATCCCGATGCGGGCAAGCCGGAAGGTGGCATCAGCCAACTCGACATCGAGAATGCGTTGCGCTTCAACAACGGGCTCTCGTTGGTGACGGTCACTGCGGAGGGGCTGAAGGCGGTGCTCGAGAGCGCCGTCGCCGGTGTTGCGCCCGGCACCACCCCGGGGGCCTTCCCGCAGGTCTCCGGCATCGAATTTTCCTTCGACCCGGTTTTGCCTGCGGGAGAGCGCGTGCAGAGCCTCGCCCTGGTGGATGAGGCGGGGGTGCCGACCGAGGTGCTGGTACGCGACGGCGACATCGCGGTCGATCCCGCACGTGAGTTCCGGGTCGTGACACTCAACTTCCTGGCCGAGGGTGGCGACGGCTATGCCTTCGGCGAATTCGCCAAGGATCGGGTGGACCTTTATCAAGGCGATGACAATTCCTTTGCTGCCGAGGGACGGGAGCAGCAGGCGTTGGCTGACTTCCTTGCCGCCGAACACGGCACGCCGGAGACGGCCTTCGACGTGGCGGAGGTGCCGGCCGAGCAGGACGAGCGCGTGCAGAACCTCTCCGTCCGTGACGATACCGTCCTCGAAGGCGCAGCCGGTGGCGGCGGCGAAGCGCCAGTCGATTGGAACGCGCTTGCTGCACAGGCTCTCGCAAACTTCGAGGCGACCGGCTTCTGGTACCTCGATGGCGTGGGCCTCGGCGCGATCGATCCTTCAGAACCGCAGGACTGGAATGCCCTCGCGGCCCAGGTGACCGCGAACTATGAGGCAACGGGCTTCTGGTACCTCTAAGCCGGAAACCGCCGGCCGCCCGACCAGCATCCTCAGCGCCAAAGCCCAGGCTGGCGTGCGGGTCTCATGACACGGTGGGCTTGGGCTTCCTCACCCGCCATGCATCGGCCTCCTCGACCGCCGCCGCCTCAGGCGAGTAGGTAATCGCTGGCAGCCTCGCTCAGGGCTGCCCCGTTCTCCGAGACCAGGAAGAAACGCCTGACGGTCCCAGCATTATTGACGATGCTGTAAAGGTACCGGCTGCCATCGAAGCCTTCGAGGCGGGGATATCTGTGCCGGTGGATGCGTAAGGCCGACAGGCCCCCTCGAAGTTCAAGAGGGTGTCGATCGTGCCGTCGGCGACGTCGGCCGCGAAAATCGTGAAGGTGTCGTTGCCGGCGCCGCCGGCGATATTGTCCTGCCCCGCTTCCCCGCGCAGGACGTCGCGCCCCTCGCCGCCGTTGATCGAGTCGTTACCGTTCATTCCGCTGATGTCGTCATTGCCGGCGCGCCCAACCAGGCGGTTCGCAGCAGCATCGCCACGGATCGTGTCACTGCCTGGGCCGCCGACCACGGTCTCGATGCTGACCAACCGGTCCTGGCCTCCTTGCCCGTCCTGACTGTCCCGCGCCACGGCGAGATCGATCACCACCTGCAGGGTGCTGGGGCCGGAACCACTATGATTGCGACGACGTGGACGTTCTGTTAGATGCGACTAAATCGCATTCTCAGGAAACTGCCTGTGTCGCGCATGGTCCACAGAGAGGTCTGGACATCGCTGGTTTCCAAGACCGTGCTATGTATCCTTCAAGTATCGCCTGGTATTGCCACGGTGCTTCTGGCCGGGGCAGCCGCTGCGCAAGAGCAGCCGGCGCCGCTCGCTATCGAGCTACCCCAGCTCAACGTGACCGGCACGGGCGAGAGCGCCTTTGGTCCAATCCAAGGATATCGCACCACACGTTCTTCGACCGCGACGCGGACCGACACGCCGATCCGCGATGTGCCCCAGGGCATCACCGTCCTGCCACGCGAGTTGCTCGACGATCAGCGCATCACCTCCCTCCTCGAGGCCGTGCGGCTCAGCCCGAGCGTGAATGGCGGTGACGGTTATTTCGCCAATTTCTTCGTCCGCGGCTTCGAGGCAACACAGCTTCTGAATGGCGCACCTCGCCCCTTCGGCATCGTCAGCAACCGCCTCGGGAACGAGCTCGTCAATGTCGAGCGGATCGAGATCCTCAAGGGACCGTCCTCGATCCTGTATGGCACGGTTGCGCCAGGCGGGGTGATCAACCGGGTAACCCGCCGGCCGCTGCTCGACGGGCCGCATCACAGCCTGACCGGGCAGGTGCGCAGCGATGGGCTCTACCGCACCGAGTTCGACACTACCGGCCCGATAGGCTCCGAACGCAGCTTCGGCTACCGGATCACCGGCGCCATCGAGGCAGGCCGGACCTACCGCGACCTTTCGGAGGGCGAGCGGTACTTCATCGCCCCGTCCTTCTCCTGGCAGCCAAGCGCCGCTACGCGTGTCTTCGCGGATTTCTCGGCTGGATACGACAATCGCTTACTGGACCGCGGTTTGCCCCTTGATCCAATCCGCCGGCGCATCCCGCGGGTGTCACGCGACCGCAGCTACCAGGAGCCGAGCGACCGCAGTCGCTTCGAGGAATACTCCGCCCAGCTTCGGGTGGAACACGACTTCACCAGCCAGCTCAGCGGTCAGCTCCGCCTCGACTGGGGCCGCTCTAGGGAAGAGCGGAACGGACTGCACCAGCTTGGCAATGTCGGCGCCAACGGGCGCACAGTTGCACGGACCTACTCCCTGCTCGACAGCCGGACGGACTCCTATGGTGTGGACGGTTTCCTCGCCTGGCGGTTCGAGACAGGGCCGGTCGCGCATCGCCTGGTAGTGGGAGCGGATGCGCGCACTGTTCGCGGCAATCCCTTCATCAATACCTTCTTCACGGCGTCGCCAATCGACCTGCTCGCCCCGGTCTACGGAAATGTCGCGCCCCCCCGCGCGACCAGCGCCTTCGCCACGGATTACGAGACCCGCAGCTACGGGCTCTATGCGCAGGACCAGCTCTCGCTGTTCAATGACCGGCTGATGCTCCTGCTGGGCGCACGCTTCGACAACTACGACATCGAGGCCTTGGAATCGGCCGACATTCTCGTCTCTCCGGCCATTTCCCGCCGCGACCGTGCAAGCCGGATCTCGCCGCAGTTCGGCCTTGTCTACAAGCCGCTCCCCGAAGTCTCGCTCTATGCCAGCTACAGCGAGTCCTTCCGCGCCCCTACCGGATCCAGCAGTCTTGGACCTGGCCTCTTCCCACGACCTGAAGCCGGGGAGCAGATGGAAGCCGGTGTAAAGGCCGACCTACTGGAGGACCGGCTTTCCGCGACCCTCGCCGTATTCCAGATCACCAAGCAGAACATCGTCACCGCGAACCCGGCCGACCCCAATTTCTCCATCCAGGTCGGCGAGGCGCGAAGCCGCGGCGTGGAATTCGAACTGAATGGCCGGCTGGCGCCGGGCTGGAACGTCTTCGGAGGCGTCGCCTGGACCGATGCGGAGGTCACGAGCGACACGCGGCTGCGCACCGGCGCCCGCCTGCCCGAAGTTCCTCGCTTCGCGGCCAACCTTTGGAGCAGCTACGAATTCGCTCTGCGTGACGAACGCCAGCGCCTCGGCCTCGGCGGCGGCGTGTTCCATCGCGGCAACCGGTATTTTGATGCGGCCAACATCTACGCGCAAGGCGACTACACTCTGTTTAACTTGGCAGCCTGGTGGCGCTTCGGACCCGTCCTTGCTTCGTTCAACCTGAACAACCTGCTCAACGAGTACTACATCAGCGAACGAACGGTGCCCGGCGCGGGCCGGACCCTGATTGGCCGGGTGACGGTGTCCTTCTGATGGATGGCGGCAACCGCTTGCCGTCGGCCTCCGGGACGCGTCGGGGCGGCGGCCGTGCGCGCATCTGGTTCCTGGTTCATTCCTGGCTCGGTTTCAAGCTCAGTCTCGTGCTGGGGGTGATCTGCCTGAGCGGCAGCCTCGCTTCCGTCTCGCATGAGATCGACTGGCTGCTGACACCGACGCTCCGCTCGAGCGCGCCGCCATCGGCACCGATGGCTTGGGGGGCGGCAGGGGACGCGTTGGCCGAAGCATACCCCGGGGCCAGGATCGACACCGTTCGCGTCCCGGAGGGGCCGGGCTTCGCGGCCACGGCCATTGTCACCCTGCCCGATGGCCGCCAGCGGATCGCGCATCTCGATCCCTCGACCGGCCGTGTGCAGGGCGACGCCAGCCGGCAGACCGTGCAGCGCTTTCTGCGGGATCTGCATATGTGGCTGTTTATCACCAACAGTTGGGGGCTGGTGACCGTCTCGGCCTTTTCAATTCCGCTATTGGCCTCGCTGGTGACTGGGCTGGTTGTCTACAAACGCTTCTGGCGCGGCTTTTTCCGACTGCGCCTGCGGGCAGGACCACGGGTGCTGGTGGGGGACCTGCACCGGCTGATCGGGCTTTGGTCGCTCTGGTTCGTCGTTGTCATCGGCGTGACGGGCGTCTGGTACCTGGTCGAAGTGATCGGATACATGAACGGCCATCGCTTCGATCGTCCGGTGCCGGCCGCGCCCGGACAGAATCTCGCCGATCTCGGTGCTGCACCTCAGCCGCTTGGCCTGGGCGGGGTCACACGACTTGCGCGCATCGCCTATCCTGAACTCCGGATCGTCGCGGTCATTCCCGCCCGCTCCGCACGGGAACCGGTCGTGGTCTGGGGCTAGGACGCAGCCTGGCTCGTGCGGGAGCGCGCTAGTGCCGTGCGCCTGCATCCGGTGACCGGGGCCGTGCTCGACATCCAGCGCGGTGAGGCACTCACGCCCATGCAACGCGTCGTGGAAACTGCCGACCCGCTGCATTTCGGCAATTTCGGCGGGCTGCCGATCAAGCTGCTCTACCTCGTCTTCGGCCTGGGCCTCACGGGCCTCATCGTCAGCGGCGGCTGCCTCACGCTGCGGCGAGGCATAAGGCTGCGGCAAGTAGCCGGTCAGTCCAGGACGGATGGTTGGCGCCTGGGGCGGTGGCGCTGGGCGAACCTCGCTTTGCTTGGCACCGCGACGGCGCTGGCACCGGCTGCGCTGTCCGCTTGGGAGGATGGAGGCACGCCGCGCGACTTCGGCACCCGCGACCTTGGTCCCTATCGGGTGACGCTGCTTTGGCAGGAAAACGGCCCGGCGGCCCGGCGGGGCCTGCATCTACGCCTCGACTGCGGCGGGTGCCTTGCCAATCCTCGTGCGGCCTGGCTGCGGACGGAGGGGGAACCCGATCTGCCCATCCGTCTCGCAAGTAGCCTGGGCAACTCGCCGGTCGCACAGTATGGGCCCGGCCGGGAACTCTCGATCGAGATGGAGGCATGGGATGGAATGCGCGCCACAGCACGATGGGTGACCAATTAACGGCTGCTCCGTTCCGTTTTCATTGCGAGGCATGCCATGGGCCGTGGGTGCCTCGTATAGTCGGCAAATCAAGCAGCACTCGGCTGCAATGCCGGTTGAGCCTGTTGATGGCCACCGGCCGGGCGAGCCTCTGATGCTGATGACTGGGGGTGACCCACATCATGCGCGCCTTATCGCATGTGTGGATGTCCCTTGCGGATCAAGGCGGATCTGCGGCGTTGGCGCCGAGAGCACGGGTGCGGTGATGTGTCCGGCCCTACAGCCCTAGGCCCTGGCAGATGCCCTCCCCCGTCCTGTTGCCGCAAATAATCCAGATCGTCGTCTCGCCAATGGCCAGCCACAGATCACGCTTCTCAAGACCACTCCTCCAACACCTTCCGCTACCTGGAGCCATTGAGCGTCGCCGGCGTACTCTTCCTCCTCTACGATCTCCTGATCGCCTTCTCGATGCAGCGGCACGGATGCATCGGGTCCAGGCGTGTTGAGACGGCCGCCAAGGGGAATCGGATGGATATCGGCATCGACATTGGCGGAACCTTCACGGACGCGGTGCTGCGCAGCGGGGACGGGTCGATGCGCTCCCTCAAGGTGCCGAGCACGCCGGACGATCCCGCCCGCGCCGTGGGCCACGCGCTGGAGCGGCTGCTGGGGGCGGCTGAGGCCGCAGGCGTGCGCCGCTTCCTGCACGGCACCACGGTGGCCACCAACGCCATCCTGGAAGGCACGGCATCGCCGGTCGGGATCATCACCACGGCCGGCTTCGCCGACGTGATCGAGCTCGGACGGACCAATCGCGCCTCCAACTACGACCTGCTGATCCGCCCGCAGACGCCGGTGGCGCTGGTGCCGCCGGAGCGCCGGATGGAGGTGGTCGAGCGGATCGGCGCCGACGGCACGGTGTGGGAGCCGCTGGACGAGGCGGGCGTCGCCGAGGCGGCCCGCGCGCTGGAGGCGGGGGGCGCGAAGGCGGTCGCGATCTGCTTTCTCTTCGCCTTCATCGATCCCACCCACGAGCGGCGCGCGCGGGAGATCGTGCTGGCGACCTGCCCGGGCCTCGCCGTCTCGCTTTCCTCCGAGGTCGATCCGGCGCCGCGCGAGTACGAGCGGAGCTGCGCCACCGCCTTCGACGCTGCGCTGAAGCCCGTGATGAGCAGCTATCTCGGCCGGATCGAGGCCATCCTGCGCGATGCCGGCATCGGCGTGCCGATGGGGGTCATGCACTCGCGCGGCGGGCTGCTGGGCGCGGCGGCAGCGCGGCGCCGGCCCATCCGCCTCACCCTCTCCGGCCCCTCGGCGGCGGCGATCGGCGCCGCCGCCCTGCTGCGCGAGGCCGGCTTCCTGGACGGCGTCTCCATCGACGTCGGCGGCACCAGCGCGGACGTGGCGGTGATCCGCGGCGGCGCGCCGGCGCTGCGGGTGGATGGGATGATCGGCACCTTCCCCGTGCGCGTACCCACCGCCGACGTGCTGGCGGTCGCGGCCGGCGGCGGCTCCATCGCCTGGATCGACGACGCGGGCGGGCTGCGCGTCGGGCCGCGCTCGGCCGGCGCCGATCCCGGCCCGGCCTGCTACCGGCGCGGCGGGACACGCCCGACGGTGCTGGACGCCTCCGTCGTGCTCGGGCTGGTCGATCCCGCGCGTTTCGCGGCTGGGCAGCTGGCGCTGGACTCGGCGGCGGCGGCGGCGGCGATCGAGCGGGAGGTGGCCGGCCCCCTGGGCCTCGGCGTGCGGGAGGCGGCGGTGGCCATCCATCGCGTGATCAACGCCACCATGGCGGAGGCGGTACGCGCCGTGACGGTGGCGCGCGGCGTGGACCCGCGGGAGCTGCCGCTGGTGCCGGCGGGCGGCGGCGGCGGCCTGCACGCCCACGCCATCGCCGACGACCTCGGCCAGACGCGGATCGTCGTCCCCGCCGCGCCGGGCGTGCTGGCCGCGATGGGCCTGCTGGACGCGCCCCTGGAGCACGACGCCGCCCGCGGCTTCGGCCGCGTGCTGGACGAGATTCCGACCGCGGATCTGCGCGCCACCATCGACGCGCTGGCGGACGAGACTCGCACGGCCATGGCGGCCGAAGGCGCCGACGTGGCGGCCGCCGAGATGGCCCTGACCGCGAGCGCCAGCTATGTCGGCCAGGGGCACAGCCTGGAGGTGCCCTTTCCTACGGAGGCCCCCGACCCGGCCGGCGCGATCCGCCGGGGCTTCATCGACCTGCACCGCGCCACCTTTGGCCACGCGCGGGAGGCGCCGGTGCGGCTCGTCTCGCTGCGCGCCGTGCTGCGGCTGCGGAGCGAGCCGCTGGCGCTCCGCCCCGTCGCGGCCACGAACGCTGCCCGCACGGCGCGCGAGGCGGTGCTGGAGAGCGTGGCACAGACCATCTCGGTGGTGCCGCGCGGCGCCCTCGCGCCCGGCGAGATCCTGCCAGGCCCCGCCATCGTGGAGCAGGACGACACGACGCTGGTGGTGCCGGCGGGCTGGCGCGTCACGACGCATCCGGCGCACCTTCTGATGGAACGAGTGGCAGGGAGGCGCGCATGAACGCCGAACGCCTGGATCCGGCCACGGTCGAGATCGTACGTCGCCGCCTGGAGGCGATCGCGGACGAGATGCAGGGAGTGATGCTGCGCTCCGCCGTCTCGCCGATCGTGCGGGAGGCGAATGATGCCTCAGCCAGCCTGTTCCTACCGGACGGCACGCTGATCGCGCAGTCCAACTCCCTGCCGCTGCTGCTCGGCTGCCTGATGCCGGCCGTGAACCGGATGCTGCGGGAATTCCCGGTGGAGACGATGCGGCCGGGCGACGCGTACCTCATGAACGACCCCTATGACGGGGGCACGCACATCCCCGACGTCTCGCTGATGGTGCCGGCCTTCGCGGAGGGGCGGGTGATCGCGCTGGCGGCGGCCATCGTGCATCACCAGGACATGGGCGGCATGACGCCGGGCTCGCTGCCCACCGCGTCCACCGAGATCTACCAGGAGGGGCTGCGCCTGCCGCCGCTCCGCTTGGCGCGGGAGGGGGTGGCGGACCCGCAGATCCTGCGCATCATCGCCCTCAACACCCGCACCCCCGACGCCTTCGCCTGGGACCTGGAGGCGCAGGCGGCCTGCTGCCGCGGCGGCGCGGCGCGGATGGAGGAGCTGGCCGCCCGCCACGGCGCCGCTCCGCTCGCTGCCATGATGGCGGAGCTGGTCCGGCGCGCCGAGATGGCGACGCGCGCCGCCATCCGCGCCATCCCCGACGGGTCCTGGACCTACGAGGACGCGCTCGACAACGACGGCGTGGAACTCGACCGCGCGGTGCCCATCCGGGTGCGCGTGACGGTCTCGGGCGAAGCCATGACCTTCGACTTCACGGGCTCCGCCCCGCAGGTGCGCGGGCCGGTGAACGCAGCTCCGGCCGGCGTGATGGCCGGGTGCTTCTTCGCGCTGCGCGCCGTGACCGGTCCGGACATCCCGAACAACGGCGGCTGCGCCCGCCCGCTGACGGTGGTGCTGCCCGAGGGCAGCGTGCTGAACCCGCGCCTGCCGGCGCCGCTGAACGCGCGCACGGGCACCGTGAAGCTGGCGACGAACGCCATCCTCGGCGCCCTGGCCCAGGCGCTGCCGGAGCGCATCCCGGCGGCGAATGCCGGCTGCTCCACCATCATGGCGCTTTCCGGCCGGCACGCGGACGGCAGCACCTGGGTGGTGACGGAATCCATGGCGAGCGCGGCGGGCGCCTCCGCACACGGGCCGGGCGTCAGCGGCATCTCCACCGACATCAGCAACACGATGAACATGCCGGCGGAGGCGATGGAGACGGACGCGCCGGTGCGCGTGCACCACTACCGCGTCCGGCGCGGCTCGGGCGGCACGGGGCGGCACGCGGGCGGCTGCGGCATCAGCCGGGAGTACGAGGTGCTGCGCGGCCCGCTCACCCTCACCTTTCGCGGCGAGCGCCACTACCACGCCGCGCGCGGCGCCGCGGGCGGCGGCGACGGCCTGCCCGCGGAGGCCTGGGTGATCCGCGCGGACGGGCGCCGGGAGGGGGTCCGCTCCAAGCTGACCACTGTGCTGCAAACGGGCGACCGGCTGCTGATGGGCACGGCCGGGGCCGGGGGCTGGGGAGACGCTGCATGAAGAGACGCCATCTCGGGACGCTGCTCCTCGCCGCGGCGGCCAAGCCGGATCGCGCGGCGGCGCAGGGCGCTGGACGCCCCCTCCGCATCCAGGTCGGCTACGCCAGCGGCAGCTTCGACGCGACGGGCCGCATCGTGGCGGACGGGCTGCGCGAGCGCCTGGGCGTCAACGCGGTGGTGGAGAACCGCACGGGTGCGGGCGGCGCCATCGCCTCCGACTATGTGGCCAAGGCGCCGGCGGACGGCTCGGTGATCCTCATCGGCGGCGCCGGCACCCACGGCGTCACCCCGGCGGTGCGCAAGACCCTGCCCTTCGACGCCGCGCGCGACTTCACCGCCATCGCGCGCGTGGCCGAGTTCCCCAACGCCATGGTGGTCTCGGCCGCAATGCCCGTCCGCACCGTTCAGGACTTCGTCGCCTGGGCGCGCCGCTCCGGGGGCTTTAATTTCGGCTCCTCCGGCACCGGCACCTCCATCCACCTGACGGGAGAGCTGTTCCGGCTGCGGACGGGGCTGGAGATGACGCACGTCCCCTACCGTGGCAGCCCGGCGGCCGTGCTGGACCTGCAAGCCGGGCGGATCGCGGTGATCTTCGACAACCTGCCCAACGTGTTCGGCGGCATCCAGGCCGGCACGCTGCGGGCGCTCGCCGTCACCTCGGCGGAGCGCGTGCCGACCCTTCCGGAGGTGCCGACCATGGCGGAGGCGGGGATGGCGGACTTCGTCGTCTCCAGTTGGGTCGGCGTCTACGGCCCGGCGCGGATGGAGGCGGCGACGGTACGCCAGCTCTCGGACGCCGTCGTGGACACGGTCCGCACCGAGCCGGGCCGCACGCGGATCGCCAATCTCGGCGGCACCCCCTCCCCCGCAGGCCCAGCCGAGTTCGACGCCATGTGGCGCGCCGACATGCGCCGCTGGGCCGAGGTGGTCCGTGCTGCAGGGATCGAAGTGGACGACTGAGGGCCACGCCTCATCACTTGCCTGAAGGTCGGCCTCATGGCCAACCACGCCGGCGACTGGCGCCGCCTCGCCGATGCGATTTTCCCTTCGGTCGGGCTGCGGCGCCTGCATCGGGATCAGCAGGTACCGCAGCGGCTTGGATCGTGACGGAAGGCAATCGCCGCCAGAGCTCATAGCGGCTGCGGGCTTCGCATCACATCTCGCTGGCGCGCCGGTCCTGGAACATCTAAAGAACTAACCCAGCGCCGCCATGACCGACCAGATCGTCATCACCGAAAAGACCAGCCAGGCGAAGGACGTCCGCGCCGCGGTCGGCGGCCGCTATGGGGCCATCCTGCCGGCCGAGGGCCATCTGTTCGACCTGATCGAGCCCGAGGAGGTCTCACCGGACTGGAAGCGCTGGACGCCGGTCCTGCTCCGGCCGGAAGGGCTCTACGGCACCAAGCCGGCCAAAGGCGGCAACAAGGCGCCCAAGCTCAAGGCGATCCGCGACGCGCTGCGCCACGCGAAGCGCGTCTGGCTCGCCACCGATTGCGACCGCGAGGGCCAACTGATCGGCCAAGAGATCCTGGAACACTACGGCTTCCGCGGCGCGGTGATGCGGGTGATCTTCACCGCACAGGACCCGCAGACCATCCGCAACGCCTTCGCCCAAGCCAGGCCGAATGCGGAGTATGCCCGGCTCTATGCCGCAGCGGTGGCGCGACGGCAGGCCGACCAGATCTACAACCTCTCACTGACCCGCACGGCGACCGTGACCCTGGCCCGCGGCGGACGGGGCGTCATCGGCGTCGGCCGGGTAAAGACCCCGACCCTGGCCATCGTCTGCAAGCGTGAGCTCGAGATCCGGGACTTCGTCCCGCAGGCCTATTTCGAGGTCGTGGCCACCGCCGAGGCCGAGGCAGGCCAGTTGCGGATGCGGCATGCACCCAAGGAGCGGATCCTGAAGCGCGAGGACGCCGAGGCCATCGCTGCGGCCGCCGAAGGCTTCGCCGGGCCGCTCGCGGTCAAGGTCGAGGACAAGCGGCAGGGCCCGCCCCGGCTGCATGACCTGCCTGCGTTGCAGAAGCTTTGCGGCTCACGCTTCGGCTGGTCGGCGGCGCGCACCTTGGAGGTGGCGCAGGAGCTCTATGACGGCCAGGGCAAGAAGATCATCACCTACCCCCGCGCCGAAACTCGCTATCTGCCCGAGAGCCTGATCCCGGACGTTCCCCGGATCGTCGCCGGGCTGCGCGTGGGGCGGGCCTTCAGCGGAATCCCGGTGCCGGAGCCGCCGGTGGTCCGCCGAGGTGCAAGCGGCCATTTCCACGACAAGGGCCTGGCCGGGGCCAGCCACCATGCAATCATCCCCAACGTCAACACGGTCGACACGCTGCGCGAGGTGTGGCCGCGCCTGTCGGGCGACGAGCGCCGATTGTTCGACGTCATCGCCCGCGCCTACCTCGCCGCCGTCATGCCGGACTTCCGTTACCGGCAGACCACGGTCACGCTGGACGTCCGCGGCTACCTGTTCCGGGCCACAGGGCGGCAGCCGATCGAACTCGGCTGGCGGCAGGCCTTCCCCGATTGGCAGCCGGCCGAGGAGAAGGGCGAGGACGCGCAACTGCTGCCCGCCCTCCGGCACGGCGAGACGGCCCTGCTACGCGATGCCGCGGTCGAGGCAAAGGAGACCAGGCCGCCGCCGCGCTACAACGAGGGAACGCTGATCGAGGCAATGCAGAATGCCTGGCGCTTCGTTGAGAACGAGGCACTGCAGGAGCGTCTGAAGGAGGCCAAGGGAATCGGCACGCCGGCGACCCGGGCCGAGATCATTCGTGGCCTCAAGGCGCAGGAGTTCCTCGTCGCCAACGGCAAGCACATCCTGCCCACCGAGCGCGGGCTCGCGCTGTTCGCGGTGCTCGAGCGGGCCGACCCAGCCTTGGTCGATCCCGGCGTGACCGCGCAGATGGAACGCCTGCTGGATGATGTACTGGTCGGGCAGCAGGACATGGTCGGTGCCATCGATGCGGTCTGCGCGCAGGCCAGCCGCATCATCGGGCGGCTGCAGGAGGGGGCGCCGGTCGGCGATGCCGACCTGCTCGGCGTCGGGGCGAAGAAGCGCGGCGTGGACCGCCCGCCGACGCCGGCCATGAAGCAGTTCGTCGACGGCCTGGCCCGGCGGAAAGGGCTTCCGCCGCCGCCCGGATACACGACATCGAGCGCTGCGTGCCGCGCCTTCCTCGACCAGCATGCGCCGAGGAAGGAGGCTCCCCAGGCGCGGGCGAAGCCTGTCGCTGAACACCCTGCACCGCCGCGGCAGGCGATGGCGAAGCGGCCCAGGGCCAGGCAAGGCAAGGCGGCCGTGTCGTCTCCAGGACCCAAGGCGTCGCGTGGCGGCCAGTACGGTGTTCCAGGCCGGAAGAACAATAGTGGGACAGCGCGTGCGACGCGTGTCGTGAAGGCAGCCGGCGATGGTTCGGTATCGCCGGCAGCGGAGGGTGAGACACGGCTGCGCATTCCATTTGGGAATAAGGATGCCGCGCGGCAACTCGGTGCCCGCTATCGTGCCGGCAGCTGGTATGCGCCACCTGGCACCGACCTCGACGGCTTCCGCGAACGCGGATGGCTATGACGTCGGTGTTTGGTCTCGTGTCGTATGGTTGGGGTATGCAGGCCAGGGAAAGGCGAAGCAGCAGCCGATCCTGCGGTTGGACCGCAGGCTCCAGCCCGCTGAAAAGGGTGCATCTTGAGATCACTAGGAGAAGGGTACACTCGCCTTCGACCTGCTTGTGTTCCGGTCGATGGTCTGTGCCCTGCAGGCCGGTCCGCCCGTCGTTCGAAAGCGTCTTGCTTTGTTGCGAACCTATGTGGAGCAGGATGAGGTCTCAAGCCCCGCCTTGGGGCAATGATGGATCATGAGCTGCTTCGCTTTAGCCGGCTCGCAGAGGTAGTATCGCGTCACGTAGCCCCCGCCCCGAGCCGCTTCGCCACCCCGGCCTACGCGCCCGCCGCCTTGTTTGCCCTGCTCCTGCTGCGGGAGAGGCTGCGGCTGACCTACCATGGCTTAAAGGACCTTCTCCGCCTGCCTGGCCAACTCCGCCGCGTGTTCGGCCTCCGAGCCGTCCCCGACCGCGCGACGATGTGGCGGTTCGCCCGCCGTCACGTCGGCCCCACCTGCTGGACCCGGCCTTGAAAGAAACCGTTCGCCGCGCCCGCGGGGACGCCGAGCGCGCCTGCCAGATCGCGCTCGGCTCCACCGGTCTCTTCCTCGCACACATCCCGCTACTTCGAGTGGCGCGCGAAGCGGCACCGGGGCCAGCGCGGCTGGCTGGAATGGGCCTTCGCCATGTGGGTCGCGCCGCAGATCCGGCGACTTCACCGATCTGCCACCCCCGACGAGCGCAACCGACGCCCGCATGCCCTTCGAGCAACTCCTGGTGGAAGCAGGCTATGATACCGAAGCCAACCACCGCCACTGCCGCGAAGCCCCCGGCGTCGACAGCCTGATCCCGGCCAAGAAGGGGCGCTCGGCCCGCGTGGTCGCAGCCACGCCGCTGCGGCAGGAGATGGTCCGGCGGCTCGGCAAATTGAACCAGCAGACGACCGGTCAGGGTCGCCCGTCCTGCCTCCGCCTCTCCCTGGCCAGCCAGTCCAGTCCGTTCTCCACGATCCTGCCGATCGCTTGGAGGTCGATCGCGGCGGCCGCATTCGGGCCTGGCTGATACGCCGCGTGGCCCTGGCCCCTGACCGCAGATGCGAGCCGGACCAGGAGAGGAGAAAGGTTGGCCTTGGCGAAGGCGTCGAACCCCTCGGGCGAAGCATCGCCCTGCGCAGCATCCCGGGACAGCAGGGTAGCGGCGACCCGTTCCAGGGCCTGCGCCCGCTCGGTCTTTGCCCCGGCTTCCGCCTCAAGCCGCGCGATGGCCTGCTGCACCAGACCGGAGGGAGCCTGGATGGCGGAGCGGAGTGCCTCTGCCTCCCGGCGCATGGCCTCGGCGTCGCCGTGAAGCCGTTCGGCTTCCGCGCTCAGCGATTGAGTTGCGATGATGGCGTCGTTCTGGCTCATCCTGATCAGGTGAGAACGGGCGCCGGGGCAAGCAAGAGGAAACCCGCATGGACCGGGCATAATCGACGCGGCCGCCCGGCTCGGGGCGGCAAGACCGCCGGCGGTGAGCTCGACGGAGGTTACCTCCGGCCGGATGCCGTCAGCGGCCGCCGCCATCCCGGGCCAGCCATTCCGGCCGGTCTCCGCCGAGCTTCGGCGTCGGCAACGCCCAGCGGCATGGCGTCTCTGACAGGCGCAACACCGGGCCCAGTGTCAGCAGGTCGCCATAGGAGGAATCCTCACGCACATGCAGCGGCGCAAGCTCCGCTTCGGTCAGCTGCTCGGGGCCGTCATCGAAGCGGTCGAGCAGTCCCTGGCGCTGATAGAACATGGCGGATTGGCATAGCGAAGCTTGCACGTGATAGCTCCCGCCCTCCCGAGCCCGACGGTGCAGGGCCAGCATCGTGCCGAAGGCTGCGAGGTAACCCGTCAGGTAGTCGCAGATCGGGGCCGGGGCGAGCGTCGGCTGCCCGGCATTCGTCATTTGGCCATGAGTGTGGGCAATGCCCGAGACCGCCTGCGCGATCTGCTCCCACCCGGCCCGCCCCGCGAAGGGTCCGCCCGAGCCGAAGCAGCTGACCGAGACGGCGATCAGGCCCGGGCGAAGCCGGACCAGATCCTCCAGGCCGAAGCCATGTTCGCCGAGCTGTCCAGGGCGGTAACCGTTGACGAAGACATCGGCCTCCCGCGTCAGTGCGGCCAGACAGCTCGCTTGGTCGGCCTGCCGAAGGTCGAGGAAGCAGCTCCGCTTGCCGTGGCTCAGGTCGCGAACGTACTCGGGGACCTGCGGCAGGTGGGGCGCGGTGACCATCAACACGTCGGCGCCGTGCTCCGCCAGCGTCCGCCCGGCGGTCGGCCCCGCCAGGATGCGGGTCAGGTCGAGCACGCGCACGCCGGATAGCGGCCGGCCGCCGGGCGGCAGCGGCTCGGGCGGGCCATCGGCGATCCTGGTGACCTCCACGACGGGCCGGGCGGCGAGATAGGCGCCTTGCGGATGCGCCAGCCACTCCTCCCGCGTCCGGACCTTGCCGCCGCAGGCGCGTGCCCTGGCGATCGCGGCCTCCAGCGCATCGGCGGTCCAGCGGCCGACGGCGGCGCTGACGGAGGCTGGCGTGCTTTCGCACTCCAGAACATCCAGCACGCGGCGCTCCAGATGAGGCAGGTTGAAATGCGGCAGGAACCAGCACCCGTCCGCGGTCGGCCAGGGCTGGGTCACCGTCGCCATGTGCTTCATGCTGTCGGACACGGGCGGGCGCCGGTACTGCCCGTCCGAATCCCGCTTCCTCGTGTAGTCGACCACGCGCAGCGTCGCCGCCGCTTCGGGCACCGTGATGCCGATGGACTGGCGGCGGCCGGTGCGCAGCTCCCAAAGGTCGTTGGCGGCGACGCCGGTGGCGCCGAGGACGGCGGCCGCCGTCTCTCCGACGCGGAAGGGCGTCCGGTAGAATGGATCGGCCCCTGTGATCGTGACCTCGCCCACCTCCGGCGGCGGCAGGGCGCGGACGGCCATCAATTCGGAGAAGGCGTCAGACCGGGCTGCCTGTGTCATTCCGTGTCCCTTCTCGCAGGGGGAAGCGTGCCGGCCAGCATGGCATGGTTCCGATAAGCCGGGCAGCGACGGCGGGCCTGCGGACCGTGGTGGAAGGATGAGCCGGAACGCATCATGCAACTGCTGGCTACATCTTCTTGCCCGTCGTCCAGCCGCCATCCACGGTCAGGATGCTGCCCGTCATGAAGCCGTTTTCCTCCGCCGCCAGGAACAGGATGGCGAGGGCGATCTCATACGGTTCGCCCCAACGGCCCAGCGCGTGGATGTCGCGGATGGCCTGGGCGTAGCTCTCATCCTGAAAGTAGCGCTCGGTGAGGGGCGTGCGCACGACCCCCGGCGCCACCGCGTTGACGCGGATGTTGTTCTCGCCCAGCTCCAACGCCATCTGCTTGGTCAGACCGACGACGCCGTGCTTGGACGCCGTGTAGGCGGCCCGTTTGGGCGCCGCCATCAGGCCAAGGGTGGAGGCCAGGTTGACGATGCGCCCCGGTCGGCCCAGCGCGACCAGTCGCCGCGCGAAGGCCTGGCTCGGCAGGAAGGTGCCCGACAGGTTCACGCTGATCACCCGCTGCCATTCCTCGAAGGACAGGTCGAGCAGCGGGACGATCTCCCGCACTCCGGCGGAGTTGACGAGAACATCCAACCGGCCGAGAGTGGTTTCCGCCGCGGCGACAAAATCCGCCGCCGAGGCCGGGTCGGCCACGTCGATGCGGAAGGCTTGCGCCTCACCCTTGCGCCGGCGGATCTCGGAGGCGGTTGCCTCCGCGCGTTCGTGATCGAGGTCGCCGACCGCGACACGCGCGCCTTCCTGTGCTGCCGCGTAGCACACCTGCTGGCCGATCCCACTGCCGCCGCCGGTCACCAACACGGCCTGATCCTGAAAGCGCATGGCGTTCCTCCGTGTTTTTCGAAAGCCTACGAGCAGGTCCGGGATCGTGCAATCTCCGCCGCTCCCGCTCGATGGTCGGCAAGATGCCCCTTGGCCGGCCGGTACGGTGGGCGGAATCCCCGCCACTGGCCTGCGAAGCGGTTCCACGCTCTACTCGCCGCCTCCTACGCAGCAGGAAGCAAGCCGTTATGAAGGCAGCCGTTGTCACCGAACTCGGCGTTGAGGTCCGCGACGTGCCGGAGCCAAAGCCGAAGCCGAACGAGGTGCTGGTCCGCGTCCGCGCCGCCGGGCTGAACCGCGCCGATCTGGCCGTGGCCGCCGGGCAGGCACATGGCAGCATCGGCGGCGCCGGGACCATCGTCGGGATGGAGTTCGCCGGCGAGGTCGCCGAGGTCGGAGCCGAGGTGCCCGACAGCATCCGCCCCGGCATGCGCGTGATGGCCAGCGGTGCGGCAGGCTATGCCGAGTATGCGGTAGCGGATTGGGGGCGCGTCTCCCCTCTCCCCGATGCGAACATGGGTTGGGTGCAGGCCGCGACGCTGCCCATCGCGTTGCAAACCATGCATGACGCGGTGGTGACGAACGGCGCCCTGAAGCCTGGCCAGAGCATCCTGATCCAGGGCGCGAGCTCGGGCGTCGGGCTCATGGGGATGCAGGTGGCGAAGGCGATGGGAGCATCGCTGGTGCTCGGAAGTTCCTCCGATGCAGGCCGGCGGGCGCGGCTGGCGGAGTTCGGCTGCGACGTCGCGATGGACACGGGCGATGCCAACTGGCCCGACCGCGTGCTGGACGCGACGGGAGGCCGGGGCGTCGACATCATCGTCGACCAGGTCTCCGCGAGCGTCGCCAACGGCAACCTCCGCGCCTGCGCGATCCTGGGGCGGATCGTGAATGTCGGGCGCCTCGGCGGCGCCAGGGGCGATTTCGACTTCGACCTGCATGCGATGCGCCGCATCAGCTATATCGGCGTCACCTTCCGCACCCGCACCCTCGAGGAGGTGAGGGAAATCAACCGCCGCATGCGGGCCGACCTCTGGCCGGCGGTGGAGGCGGGCAAGCTCCGGCTGCCGCTGGATCGCACCTTCCCGCTGGCGGATGCAGCGGCGGCGCTGGCGCATATGAAGGCCAATGCCCATTTCGGAAAGATCGTGCTGGAGTGCTGAGATCCGGCGCTGCCACTCGACGCTGGCTCCCGCCTTTCGGCGCGTCCCCGGGCTTGCAGCCTCCCTCAAGGGCGCATAGCTGACCTGTCACCAGCGACGGGAGCGGTGCGATGCCGGAACCTGACACGACGACCATTCCGAGGGTGAAGCCCGAGCTGAAGGTCGAGCGGCCGAAGCTGCACAAGGTGCTGCTGGTGAACGACGACTTCACCCCGCGCGCCTTCGTGGTCCAGGTGCTGCGGGCGGAGTTCCGGATGGGCGACGGGCAGGCGCAACGAGTCATGATGACCGCGCATCAACGCGGCGTCTGCGTGGTTGCGGTCTTCACCCGCGACGTGGCGGAGGAGAAGGCAACGGCGGCGACGGAGATGGGCCGCAAGCAGGGTTATCCATTGCTGTTCACCACCGAGCCCGAGGAGTAGCGCGGCCCGGTTCCGCATTCCCCCTCGACGGCGGCCCGAACCTGCCGATACCCTGTCCGCAACGGGGGCAACACCCGTGGGCGGAGACGTGCATGCGACCGATCATCGGGCGTCGCCAGACCATGGGCCTGGCTGCTGGAATGCTGGCCGGGGCGGCGCTGCCGGCGCGCGCCATCCCCGTGGCGGATGTCCCGGCGCCACGCCTCGCGCCGGAACCAGGCGCCCGGCTGCGGGTGCTCCGGCCGGCGAAGTACATCGACCCTGACGAGGCGATCTTCAACCAGAACACCCGCCGCTTCACCGAGCAGACCGGCATCGAGGTGCGGATCGACTACGTGAACTGGCCGGACATGCCGGTGCAGGTGGCTGTCGCCTTCAACACCGGTAAGGGCGCCGACGTGCTGATCGGCTTCGGCGCCGACGCCCATATCTACGCCGACAAGCTGCTGGAGGTGACCGACCTGGCCGAGTATCTCGGCGCCCGGTACGGCGGCTGGTACGACCTGGCCAAGGTCTACGGCCAGCGCTGGCGCAGCACCACCTGGCTCGGCCTGCCCATGGGCGGCACCACCGGCCCCGCCGTCTACCGCCGCTCCTGGGTGAAGGCGGCCGGGTTCGACGGCATCCCGAACGACCTCGGCGAGTTCCTCCGCCTCTGCCGGGAGCTGAAGCGCATCGGCCATCCCTGCGGCTTCCCGCTGAGCCACGCCCCCGGCGATGCGCCGGGCTATGCCAATTGGCTGCTCTGGTCGCATGGCGGCCGGCTGGTGGACGAGGCCGGGAAGATCGCGCTCGAGGCGCCGGAGACGCTGCGTGCGCTCGACTATGCCCGCGCCATGCAGGAGACGATGATCCCGGGGACCATGGGCTGGAGCGGCGTCAGCAACAACCGCGCCTTCATCGGCGGAGAGATCGGCCTCACCCAGAACGGCGTCTCCGTCTACTACTCGCTGAAGACCTCGACGGACCCGGCGCAGAACGCCCTCGCGGCCGACACCGAGCATGCCGAGATGCCGCACGGCGCGGCTGGCAAGGCGCCGGAGACGGCCCTGACCCTGGTCGGCATGGTGCCGCGCCACACCCCGGCGCCGAATGCGGCCAAGGCCTATCTGCGCTTCATGATGGAGGCCGAGCAGTACGACCCTTGGCTGACCGGCGGCCTCGGCTACTGGTCGCAGCCGCTGAAGGCCTATGGCGAGAGCGCGGTCTGGTCGTCCGACCCGAAGCTCGCCGTCTACCGCGACGCCATGGATACGCCTTTCTACGAGGGCTACGCCGGCCCGATCACCCCGGCCGCCGGGGCCGTCGCCGAGAATTGGGTGCTGGTCGACATGTTCGCCCGCGTCGCCACCGGCGAGGCCCGCCCAGCCGACAGCCTGCGCGAAGCGGTGCGCGCTGCGCGCCGCTGGTATCGTTGAGGGAGGAACCGATGCTCACGGATGCCCAGAAGCGCGAGTACGACGAGGTCGGCGCCATCGTCGTCCCCGACATCCTGTCCCCGGAGGAGGTCGCCGAGCTGCGCCGCGTGACGGACGGCTTCGTCGACCGCGCCCGCGGCATCAGCGCGCATGACGCCATATTCGACCTGGAGGACAGCCACTCGCCGGCCATGCCGCGGGTGCGTCGGATCAAGTCGCCCCACTTGCATCATCCGGCCTATGCGGCGCTGGTGCGGCACCCGCACATCCTCGCCGTTCTGCAGTCGCTCTGGGGGCCGGACATCCGGTTCGACACGGCGAAGCTGAACATGAAGTCGGCCGGCTTCGGCGCCGCAGTGGAGTGGCACCAGGACTGGGCCTTCTACCCGCACACCAATGACGACCTCGCCGCTGTCGGCGTGATGATGGACGACATGGAGCCGGAGAACGGCCCCCTCCTCGTCATCCCCGGCAGCCATAAGGGCCCGGTCTTCGACCATCATGCGGAGGGGCGTTTCTGCGGAGCCATGGATCCGGCCAACCGGGACGTGGACTATGCGAAGGCCGTCGCGCTGACCGGCAAGGCCGGGTCGATCACCGTGCACCATGTGCGCGCGGTGCATGGTTCGGCGCCGAACACCTCGAACAAGGAGCGCCGGCTGCTGCTCTTCCAGTTCCGCGCCGCCGATGCCTGGCCGCTGCTCGGCTTCCCCGAGGGGATCGAGGCCTATGACGCGCTGATGGCTTCAGGCCAATCGAGCCTTGCGCCGCGCCTCGCCGATGTCCCGGTCCGCCTTCCCCTACCGCCGGCCGACAAGCAGGGCTCCATCTACGAAAACCAGAAGGGGCTGAAACGGAAGTTCTTCGAGGCGGCCGCGGCGCAGTAGATGCAAGCGGATTACGTCATCGTCGGCGCCGGCTCGGCGGGCTGCGTGCTGGCCAACCGGCTGACGGAGGACCCCGCGACACGCGTGATCCTGATCGAGGCAGGAGGACGCGACTGGCATCCGCTGATCCATATCCCCGCCGGCTACATGAAGCTGCTGCAGCATCCGACGCTGACCTGGGGCTTCAAGGCCGACAAGGAGGCGGGGCTGAACGGGCGGGAGATCCCCTATCCGCGGGGCAAGGTGCTCGGTGGCTCCAGCTCGATCAACGGCATGATCTACATCCGCTCGCAGCCGGAGGATTACGACCACTGGTCGCAGCTCGGCAACCGCGGTTGGTCCTCGGAGGACGTCATGCCGCTGTTCCGCAAGTCGGAGCGCTGGGAGGGCCCGGCCGATGCGGTCCACTCGCAGGACGGGCCGCTCTTCACCTCCCGCACCCGCGACCAGCCGGAACTGTGCCGGGCCGCGATCCAGGCAGGCACCGAGCTGGGCTGGGAGCACCGCGACGACCTGAACGACCTGCCGCATGGCCTCGGCGAGCATATCGGCTGGGTGCAGCAGACCCGCGGCGGACGGCGGCGAGCCTCGAGCGCCCGGAGCTACCTGCGGCCGGCGCTCCGGCGGCCCAACCTCCAGGTGGTCACCCATGCGCTGGTGCACCGGGTCATCCTCGACGGCACCCGGGCGGTGGGCGTCGAGTTCTCCCGCGGCGGCGTCGTCGAACGGGCCATGGCCGGGGCGGAGGTGATCCTCTCCGCCGGCGCCATCGGCTCGCCGCACATCCTGCAGCTGTCGGGCATCGGCGAAGCCGAGCATCTCGGTCGCATCGGCATCCCGGTCAGGCACGCCCTGCCCGGGGTCGGCCGGAACTTCCAGGACCATTTCCTCGTCCGTGTGCAGGCCGAGGTGAAGGACATCGCCACGCTCAACGAGCGCTCCCGTGGCCTGCGCTTCGCCGGCGAGGTTCTCAAATACGTCGCCGCCGGCCGGGGAATGCTGACCTATGCCGCCTCCCTCGTCGCCGCCTCGATGAAGGTCCTGCCGGAATCGGCGACGCCCGACCTGCAGGCGCTCTTCGCCTCGGCCAGCTACGCCCCCGGGGTGTCACGGCAGCTCGACAGCAAGCCGGGCATGACCTCGGGCCTCTGGCAGATGCGCCCTGAGAGCCGCGGCCATGTGCTGGCGCGCACCGCCGACCCACATGACCAGCCTTCGATCAACCCGAACTATCTGGCGGAGGACCGCGACCGGCGCACCATCATCGCCGGTATGCGGCGGGTGCGCGATTGGTTCAACGCCCCTGCCCTGCGGCGCTATCTCGTGGCGGAAACCTTGCCTGGGCAGGAAGTGCGGACGGATGACGAGCTTCTTGCCTATGCACGGCAGACCGGAACGACGGTGTTCCACGCTTCCTGCTCCTGCCGGATGGGGCCCGATGCCATGGCGGTCGTGGACGACCAGTTACGGGTCCACGGGCTCCAGGGGCTGCGGGTGATCGACGCCTCGGTGATGCCGGCCGTCACCTCGACCAACACCAACGCCCCGACGATCATGATCGCGGAGAAGGGGGCGATGCTGGTCAAGGCGGCGGCGCGCCGCCGCCACGCCGCGGCGGCCTGAGGCTTGCGTCGCGGCATGCCTTTGCTCAGCCACCGGAACTGAGGAACGATGCAAAGCTACGACTACATCGTGGTCGGCGCGGGCTCCGCCGGCGCGGTGGTGGCCAACCGGCTCTCGGCCAATCCGGCCAACCGGGTCCTGCTACTGGAGGCCGGCCCTTCGGGCAGTCCCTGGACGCATATCCCGGTCGGCTATGCCCGGATGATCGCCAACCCGGCGGTGAACTGGCTCTATGCCTCGGAGCCCGAGGCGGCCACCGGCGGCCGCCGCCTGCCTGTGCCACGCGGCCGCATGCTGGGCGGTTCGAGCGCGCTCAACGGCCTCGCCTTCGTGCGCGGCCAGGCGCAGGACTTCGACACCTGGGCGCAGATGGGCAATCCCGGCTGGAGCTATGCCGATGTGCTGCCCTTCTTCAAGCGCATGGAGTGCTACGAGGGCGGTGGGGACGACCGCTTCCGCGGCCGCGACGGCCCGCTGCGCGTCACCAACCCGCGGGTCTGCGAGCCGCTCCATGCCGCCGTGATCGCCGCCGCCGGGGAGGTCGGGATCCCGCACAACCCGGACTACAACGGCGCAGCTCAGGACGGCATCGCCATGAGCCAGGCGACCATCGCCTCCGGCCGCCGGATGAGCACCGCCGCCTGCTACCTGGCGCCGGCCCGGCGGCGGCCGAACCTCCACATAGAGACTGGCGCGCTGGCCGAGACGCTGCTGCTCGATGGCACGCGCTGCGTCGGGATCCGCTACTCGGTCGGCGGCGCCGTGCGGGAGGCGCGGGCCGGGCGCGAGGTCGTCATCAGCGCCGGCTCGATCAACGCCCCTCAGCTTCTCGAGCTATCCGGCATCGGCCAGCCCGACCGGCTGCGCGACCTCGGCATCGAGGTGCGCCATGCCCTGCCCGGCGTCGGCGAGAACCTGCGCGACCACTACGCGCCGCGCACCCGCTGGGCAGTCGGCGCGCCCGGCTACACCTACAACGACACCGGCCGCGGCATCGGCCTGGCCCGCCAAGCGCTGCGCTTCGCCCTGAGGCGGGAGGGGATGCTGGCCATGGTCGGCGCGCCGCTGCGCGCCTTCATGCGCTCACGCGAGGGGTTGGAGGCGCCGGATCTGTTGCTGGGCTGGGTGCCCATGCTGATGGAGCCCGGCCCCAAGGGGCCGCGGCTGTCGCGCCAGTCGGGCATGACCTGCTACGCCCATCCGATGCGGCCCGAGAGCCGGGGGCACATCCACATCACCGCGGCCGACCCACACCGGCCGCCGGCGATCCGGTTCAATTTCCTCTCCTCGCCCGTCGATGCCGAGCTGACGGTATGCGCGGTCCGCCTCGCTCGCCGGATCATGACCGCGCCCGCCATGGCCCGGCTGCAGGTGACGGAGGTCGCCCCGGATGCTGACTGCACGAGCGACGACGAGATTCTCGACTGGGTAAGGCGGACGGCTGAGACGACCTACCACCCGGTCGGCACCTGCAAGATGGGCGCCGACCCGATGGCCGTGGTCGATGCGCGGCTGCGAGTGCACGGCATCGCCGGGCTGCGGGTGGCCGATGCCTCGATCATGCCGACCCTCACCTCGGGCAATACCAACGCGCCCTCGATGATGATCGGCGAAAAGGCAGCCGACATGATCCTGGCCGACGCCATCTAGAACTCCCTGCAAGACCGCTGCGCGGCGACGGGCGCCGGGCGCGTTGTGGATGGCACTGGAGGTCGCCGCGAAAGACGGGAAGGTCGGAGCCCTCGCCTACGCCACGCACGCCCGGCGGGTTCTTGGGGTTGAGGGAGCCGGCGTCACCGCCCCGATCGGATCACAAGCGATTCAGTCAGGCGGGAAAACGCCCTAGGATGGTACCAGACGGCCCGCTGGATCCGGCAATAGACAGCATAGGCCTGAAGCTGTGCCGGTCGCATCCGAGTGGGCCCAGCGCCACCCCGATCCCGCCTTCCGCACCATGGCTCACCAGCGGACCGCGTTCGAGGCGCTGACCGCGACCGCAGCAACCATCGCTCCCGAAGACCGACCGACAGCGCCTTGACCTACCTGTTCGTTTTCCCGTCACCAGGCACCTTGAATCACGTCCGGCCTGCGTCGTGCACTCTCCTGAGTGCCCGCTCGGGCCGTTCGGCTTCATGCTGAGGGCTTTGCGGCTAGCCGTTGAAGCATGATGCGGATCATCGCCATGCAGAGCGCGTGACGGATGCGCTCGATGATGCCTGTCCATTCCCAGCACGAGAAGCATGCTCACACCATGCGCCTCGGCGGCAGGTCCTTCGCCAGCGCCTGTCACTGGCAGCCAGTCGAGAGCACATCTGTCCCGGGCCGCGAAGGTCTGCGCCACAGGATGTCCTGCCGCGCGCGGGAACCTACCGTCATGGCGGGACCACATGCTCAATCGACCTTGAAGCCGCTTCTCTCCACCACAGGGCGCCAGCGCTCGATGTCCTCCGCCAGCACCTTTCCCAATTCCTCGGGCTTGGATACTTCCGGCTCCAACCCGATCGCCAGCAATTGCGACCTCACCTCCGGCTCCATCGTCGCCGCCGCCAACTCGGCATTGAGCGCGGCGATGATGGGCGCCGGCGTACCGGCCGGCGCGTAGAAGGCGTAGAAGCCGAAACTCGCCTGGTTCGGATGGCCGAGATCTGCGATCGTCGGGACCTCCGGCGTGATGATGCCACGGCGGGAGCCCGAGGTGACGACGATCCGAAGCTTCCCGTCCTTGTGGTGCGTCAGGAAGTCGGACACGCCGCCGCACCCGGCCGCGATATGCCCGGCCGTGAGATCGGAGATCAGCGGCGCAGCGCCCCGGTATCCTACCGGCTCCAGCTCGACATCGAAGGCGCTGCCGAGCTGCAGGCCGAAGAAATGCGTGGAGGAACCAAGCGCGGTGCTGCCGAAGCTGCCGCGGCGCCGATCCGCCTTCAGCCAGGCGATGTAGTCGGGAAAGGTTTTTACCGGCAGTCCCGGCGACAGGACGAAGCAGGTCTGCACCGTGCCCGTCATGGTAACCGGCGCGAAATCGGTGCGCGGATCCCAGGGTAGCTTGCGGAAGGTCAGGACGGGCTGCACGGTAGAGGCGCTGGGTGCGAAGAGCAACGTCGTGCCGTCCGGCGTCGCGTGCTTCAGCGCCTCGCAGGCCAATGTGCCGCTGGCGCCCACCCGGTTCTCGATGACGACATTCTTCAGATTGCCGCGCTTGCGCAGCATCTCCGCGATGACGCGTCCCATCACATCGGTCCCAC
Source organism: Belnapia moabensis DSM 16746 (assembly GCF_000745835.1). Taxonomy (GTDB): domain Bacteria; phylum Pseudomonadota; class Alphaproteobacteria; order Acetobacterales; family Acetobacteraceae; genus Belnapia; species Belnapia moabensis. The sequence continues at coordinate 72,796 of NZ_JQKB01000018.1, forward strand.
CGCCAGGCGGGAAGCCCACCAGGATGCGAACCAAGCCTGGCGGCAGGGCCGCCCGTGCCTCCGGCAAGGGGATGAGGGCTGCGGCGCCCGCGGCACGCAACAGGGCCCGGCGTGGCAGATGCATGAGATCCTCCCGGTCATTCTGTTGGCGGGCCTGTCCCGTACCGGACGGCTCGCTTCCTGGACAGGGAAAGGCTGCGGTGCCGTGGGCGGCGCTGTCAACGCGGATCGTCAGGCCGGCGCCGCATGGGAGGCTCGTCGGCGAGGCTGCGCAGTTGCTCGCACGGGTCCTGCGCGTTGCCGCTGCCAACGCAGACATTCCGGCTCGGCCCGTCCTGCACGGTCAGGCACGCCTGCCCCATGGTGCTGTCGAGGGAAACCCTTCTCGCCGGGATGGCGCAGCAGGGGGGCCGACGCGCTGCCTGGCTTGCGAGACGGAGCGGCCGGGCCGGATCAGCCGCGAGAACACCATCACCACGGACTGACGGCCCGCGCCGTTTATCTGCTCGCTGGTGGATCGAAGGCGCGGATCGGCGGCAGGTTGCCGTTGAACCGCTCCACCTCCACCACCGTGAGCTGCCCGGTGCAGCCCTGCGCCAGCGCCGATGTCCCGACGTCCCGCGTCAGTACGTTCGGGTTGCCATGCACGCAGAGCGGCCTGTCCTCCTCAGGGTTCTCCGGGTCGTACCAGGCGCCCGTCGCCAGCTGCACCACGCCGGGGCGGATATCCGCGGTCAGCCGAACCGCGGCCAGGCAGGCGCCACGGCCGTTGAACAGGCGGATGATGTCGCCATCCGCGATGCCGCGCGCCGCCGCATCCGCCGGATGCATGGAGGCGACCTCCCGCCCGCGGCGCTTCGCCGCCACGCTGTGCCCGCCGAAATCGAGCTGGCTGTGCAGCCGCGTCGCCGGCTGGTTGGCGACGAGGTGGAGCGGCGTACCACCGCCGGACGCCTCCTCGGGCGGCAACCAGGCGGGGTGGCCGGGGCAGCTCGCCTCGCCATAGGCGGCGATCGTCTCGGAAGCGATCTCGATCTTCCCGCTCGGCGTCGGCAGCGGGTTGGCCTCCGGGTCCTCGCGGAAGGCGCGCCAGGGCCCGCCATCGTCCGCGGCCTGAGGGAGGCGCAGGCTACCCTCCGCCCAGAAGGCATCGAAGTCCGGCGCCGGCAAGCCCGCCTCGGCGAGCCCCTGCTGCGTGCGGGCATAGAGGTGGCGCAGCCAGTCGCGGCTGCTGCGGCCCTCCGTGAAGGCCTCCTCCACCCCGAGGCGCCGGCTGAGCTCGGCGAAGATGTCGTAGTCGTCCCGGGCCTCGCCGAAGGGCTCGACGATGCGGTGCATCGCCACCATCAGCGGGTCATGCGAGCTGTAGCCGATATCCTCCCGCTCCAGCGTCATGGTCGCGGGCAGGACGATATCGGCATGGCGCGCGGTCGCGGTCCAGGCGAGCTCGTGCACCACGAGCGTGTCAAGGCGCGCGAAGGCCTCGCGCAGCCGGTTGAGGTCCTGGTGGTGGTGGAAGGGGTTGCCGCCGGCCCAATAGACCAGCCGGATCTCGGGATAGCACCGGGTCTCGCCCTTGTAGCGATAGGCCCCGCCGGGGTTCAGCAGCATGTCGGCGATGCGCGCCACCGGGATGAAGTCCCCATGCCGGTTGCGCCCCTGGGGCAGCGTCGGGCCAGGCACCGCATTGGCGCGCCGGCCGTAATAGCCGATCGCGCCGAGGGCATAGGCGTAGCCGCCGCCCGGCAGGCCGATCTGCCCCAGCGCAGCCGCCAGGACGGCGCCCATCCAGACGGGCTGCTCGCCATGCTCGGCCCGCTGCAGCGCATGCGCCACGGTGACCAGCACGCGCCGGCCACGCAGCCGGCGCGCCAGGCCGCGGATCGCCTCCGCCGGGATGCCGGTGATGGGCGCCGCCCAGTCGGCGTTCTTCGGCTGGCCATCCGCCTCGCCGAGAAGGTAGCGCTCGAAGACCGGCCAGCCGACGGTATAGCGGTCGATGAAGGTCCGGTCGTGCAACCCCTCGGCGACCAGTGTGTGCACGAGCGCCAGCATCAGGGCGGTGTCGGTGCCTGGGATGTTGGCCAGCCATTCGGCGCCGGCCTCCGCCGGCAGGTCGCTGCGCAGCGGGCCAATGAGGACGAATTCGCAGCCGCGCTCGCGCGCCGCCTGCATGGCTCCGCGCTCGACATGCTCGCTGATGCCGCCGCCGGCAACCATGGCGTTCTTCAGCGCCATGCCGCCGAAAGCCAGCACTACCTCGGTGTGCTGCGCCACCTGCTCCCAGGTCACGTTATGCTTGGTGAGCTGCTCGTAATTGCCGAGGATGTAGGGGGTGATCACCGACGCGGCGCCGGAGCTGTAGCTGTTGACCGAGGCGACGTATCCCCCGAAGGCGCTGTTCAGGAAGCGATGGATCTGGCTCTGCGCATGGTGGAACCGACCCGCGCTCGACCAGCCATAGGACCCGCCGAAGACTCCGCCCGGACCGTATCTGTCCCCGATGCGACGAAGCTCCCCGCCCAGCAAGTCCAGCACGGCGTCCCAGGCCATCGGGACGAACTCATCCCGGCCGCGCCGACGATCCGGGCCCGGGCCACCTTCGAGCCAGCCGCGGCGCACCATCGGCTGCGCGATGCGCGCCGGGTGCCGGAGCGCGGCGGGGAAGTTCTGGATGATGTCGTTCGGGTCCGGGTCGCCCGGATGCGCACGGACCAGAAGCTCCCCGTCGCGCATCGCCGCCGTGAAGAGGCCCCAATGCGAGCTATGGGGCCGGAACTCCGTCGTCGCTGCACCCTCGGCGGTCATGCTGGCCTCCCTGGACGTTTCGGCACGAGAGCGCCTGCCGGTCGCCGCGGTGCGCCTCCGGTCCGATTATACGTCTTCCACCGGGCAAGGACACCGCCTTCGGCACGTTACCCCAGCCCGAGCATCCCATGGATCCGGCGGACATACTGGCCGAAAGCCTCGCCCGTCTTGATGTCGAGGCCACGCTCGGCGGGCAGCTCGATCGGGAAGTAGTCCGACATCCGCGCGGGCCCCGCCGTCAGCACCGCACAGCGCTCGCCAAGAAACACCGCCTCCTGGATGGAGTGGGTGACGAAGAGGATCGTCTTGCCGCCATCGAGCCAAATGGCTTGAAGCAGCTTCTTCCCTCGCCCGAGGCTTCGCCCTATGCGCGTGGCATGGCTTGGTCGCTCGACACCCGGATACCGCTGACCTTCTGCACCGTCGCGCCCCTGGGCGACGGCGTGGCAACGGCGCTGCTCGTCGAAGCTCCGCCCGCGCCCTTGCCGGCCGGTGCCGTGGCGCAGGTAAGCTTCTTCCCGGGCCCGTCCCACTCCCCCGCCTGCGGCTGCTGTGGCGGCCGCAGCGGCGCCGAGGCGGCGCTGGACCGGTTGTTCGAGGCCAGGGTCCGGGCATTGTGCGGCTGGTTCGACCGGGTGCTCGTCATCGTCGAAACTCCCGAGGCGGCGGCCGAGGTCGCGGCGGCCCTGCGAGAGGATGCGGCCACTGCGGCCCGGTTCCGCCTGGTGCCCGAACCGGCCTCCGCCCATCCCGAAGTGCCAGCTCCGGATTGACGCCAGCGCGGCACCGAACCAAATCATCGCCAGAACCTGCCTTGCGATGGCCGGGCGAGCCCGTGGCCCCTGCCGCTTTCAGCCGGCACACGGTAAGCCATGGGTCAGCACCGAGCCGCATCGCGCAGCCCGGCAAGAACAGTTGCGGAGGATCCCGATGTCCCGCCCGACCCGTCGTGGCCTGCTCGCCGGCGGCACCGCCCTTCTCGCCGCCCCCGGCCTGGCCCGGGCCCAGGCGGAGCCGCTGAAAATCGGCCTGATCCTGCCGATGACCGGCCCCTTCGCCTCGACGGGGCGCCAGATCGACGCCGCCACCCGCGCCTGGTTGCGGACGAACGGGGAGGTGCAGGCTGGCCGCAGGCTGGAGATCCTGCTGCGCGACGACGGCGGAGTGCAGCCCGACACCACACGGCGCCTGGCGCAGGAGCTGGTCGTGCGGGACAAGGTGAAGGTGCTGGCCGGCTTCGGCCTGACCCCGCTGGCGCTCGCCACCGCGCCCATCGCCACCGAGGCGAAGCTGCCCATGGTGGTGATGGCCGCCGCCACCGCCATCATCCCCCAGCGCTCGCCCTACATCCTGCGCACCAGCTTCACCCTGCCGCAGGTCACGGCGCCGATCGCCGAATGGGCGGCGCGCAACGGCATCCGCAGCGCCGCCACGCTGGTGACCGACTTCGCGCCGGGCCACGATGCAGAGGGCGTCTTCAAGGCCCGCTTCGCCGCCGCCGGCGGCCGCATGGCGCTCGAGCTGCGCAGCCCGCTTCGCAACCCGGACTATGCCCCCTTCCTGCAACGGGTGAAGGATGCGAAGCCGGATGCGCTCTTCATCTTCTGCCCCTCGGGCGAGGGCGCGGCCATCATGAAGCAGTTCCAGGAGCGCGGCCTGAAGGAGGCGGGGATCAAGCTGATCGGCACCGGGGACGTGATGGATGACGACATCCTCAACAGCTTCGGCCCGGATGCGCTCGGCACCATCACCAGCCACCACTACTCGGCGGCGCATGACAGCCCGGAGAACGCCGCTTTCACCGCCGCCTTCCGCGCCGTGGCACCGAACATGCGGCCCAATTTCATGGCAGTGGGCGGCTGGGACGGCATGACGCTCATCGCCGAGTCGCTGAAGGCAGCCAATGACACGGATGGCGACAAGCTGCTGGCGGCGATGAAGGGCCGCAGCTGGTTGAGCCCGCGCGGCCCGGTGACGATCGCCGCCGAGACCCGCGACATCACCCAGGATGTCTATATCCGCCGCGTCGAGAGCCGGGAGGGCCAGTTGTGGAACCTGGAATTCGACCGCATCGCCCAGGTTGCCGCCTGAGGTGTTGACCATCCTGCTGGATGGCATCGCTTCCGGCATGCTGCTCTTCGTGCTGGCCTGCGGGCTTTCGGTCACCATGGGGTTGATGAACTTCGTCAACCTGGCGCATGGCGCCTTCGGCATGGCCGGCGGCTATGTGCTGGTGGTGCTGCTGCAGCGCTGGGGCTGGCCCTTCCTCGCCTGCCTGCCGGCCGCCTTCCTCGCCACGGCGCTGCTGGGGCTCCTGCTGGAGCGTACGCTCTACGCCCGGCTGTACCGGCGAGAGCATCTGGACCAGGTGCTGTTCTCGATCGGCCTCGTCTTCATGGCCGGGGCGACGGCGGACTGGTTGATGGGGGCGCAGCAGCAGATCATCCAGTTGCCGGCCTGGCTGAGCGGGCGGGTGGATCTCGGCATAGGGGAGCTGGGGCGCTACCGGATCTTCCTCATCCTGGTCTGCGCCGGCATCGTCGCGGGGCTGCAGCTCGGATTGCTGCGCACTCGCTTCGGCGCCCAACTGCGCGCAGCGGTGGACGACGCGACGGTCGCGCGCGGCCTCGGTATCCCGGTGCCGCGATTGTTCGCCATTACCTTCGCCCTCGGCAGCGGGCTCGCGGGACTGGGCGGCGCGCTCGGCGTGGAGGTGCTGGGGCTCGACCCGACCTTTCCGCTGAAATACCTGGTCTACATGCTGATCGTCGTCGCGGTGGGCGGGGCGAACACCATCCTCGGGCCGGCGCTCGCGGCGCTGCTGCTCGGCGTGGTGGATGTGGCAGGCAAGTACTGGCTGCCGCAGCTTGGCGCCTTCATCATCTATACCGCCATGGTGGCGCTGCTGCTGCTGCGCCCGCACGGGCTGCTGGCGAAACAGGCATGAGATACGCCGCCGAGGTCGCACTCTGGCTGTTGGCGCTGGGCAGCTACTGGCTGTTCCCGGACTATCTCGGCCTGCTGGCCCAGGTCTGGATCGCCGCACTCTTTGCCGTCTCGCTCGATCTGCTGGTTGGCTATGCGGGCGTCGTCACCCTCGGCCATGCGGCCTTCTTCGGCCTCGGCGCCTATGTCGCCGGCATCCTGGCCGTGCAGGGCTGGGGCGAACCCTTCTCGGGCCTGCTCCTCGCCGGGCTGGCTGCCGCGCTGCTTGGGCTTCTGACTGCGCCCCTGGTGCTGCGCGGCGGCGAGCTGGCGGGGCTGATGGTCACCCTCGGCCTGGCGCTGATGCTGTACGAGGCGGCCAACAAGGCGGCCTTCCTGACTGGCGGCGCCGATGGCCTGCAAGGGGTGGAGATCTGGCCGCTTTTCGGCCGCTTCCGCTTCGACCTCTATGGCCGCATCGCCTTCCTGTATGCGCTCGGGGTGCTCTTTCTCTGCTTCATGGCGCTGCGCTTCCTGGTGGCGACGCCCTTCGGCCTGGCGCTGCGCGGCATCCGCGGCAATGCGCTGCGCATGGCGGCGATAGGCACGCCGGTGCGGCGGCGGCTGATGGCCGCCTATGCCGTCTCGGCCGGGGTGGCGGGCCTGGCCGGCGCGCTGCTGGCGCAGACGGCGCAATTCGTCTCGCTCGACGTGCTGGCCTTCCATCGCAGCGCGGAGGGGCTGCTGATGCTGCTCATTGGCGGGCTTGGCGCGCTCTACGGTGCGGTACTGGGGGCGGCCGCCTTCACCGTGGCGCATCACCTGCTGGCGGAGATGACGCCGCAATTCTGGGAATTCTGGATCGGCGCAGCGCTGGTGATGCTGGTCATGCTCGGGCGCGGCGGGATGCTCGGCCTGCTGCGGCGCCTCGGCCGATGAACGCGGCGCTCGAAACCCGCGGGCTGACCCGCCACTTCGGCGGTTTCACCGCGGTGGACGACGTCTCCTTCAGCCTGCCGGCCGGTGCGCGCCAGGCGCTGATCGGCCCGAACGGCGCGGGCAAGACCACGCTGGTCAACCTGCTCTCCGGCGCGCTGCCGGCCAGCGCCGGGCAGGTGGTGCTGGGTGGCGAGGATGTCTCCGCCTTGCCGATGCATCTCCGGGTGCAACGCGGCTTGGTCCGCACCTTCCAGATCAGCCAGCTTTTCGCCGAGCTGTCGCCGCTGGAGAGCGTGACCCTGGCGGTGCTGCAGCGCGCCGGCCGCGGTGCGGTGTGGTGGCGCCCGCTGCGCCGGCATCGGGCGGAGCAAGATGAAGCCGCCGCCCTGCTGGCGCGGCTGCGCTTCAGCGATGCCGAGGCCACGGCGCGGACCGACCTGCTGCCCTATGGCAAGCGCCGGATGCTGGAGATCGCGCTGGCGCTCGCGCTGAAGCCCCGCGTGCTGCTGCTGGACGAGCCTGCCGCCGGCGTGCCTCCCGGCGAGAGCCGCGAGGTGCTGGACACCGTCGCCGCCCTGCCGCGCGACGTCGCTATATTGCTCATCGAGCATGACATGGACCTGGTCTTCCGCTTCGCCGAGCGCATCACCGTACTGGCGCTGGGTGCCGTCCTGGCGGAAGGTACCCCGGCCGGGATCCAGCGCCACCCGGCTGTGCGCGAGGCCTATCTGGGGGAGATGGCGCATGCTCCTGCGGCTTGAGGCTCTCGGCGCCGGCTGGGGCGAGGCGCGCATCCTGCACGACGTCACCTTCGACCTTGCGGAGGGCGAGGCGGTCGCGCTGCTCGGCCGCAACGGCGCCGGCAAGACGACGCTGATCAGCGCACTGATGGGCGTGGCGCGCCAGCAGGCGGGGCGCATCGCCTTCGCGGGCACCGCGCTGGACCGGCTGCCGCCCGAACGTCGCGCCGCGCTCGGCCTCGGCTGGGTACCGCAGGAGCGCAACATCTTCCGCAGCCTGACGGTGGAGGAGAACCTGACCGCCGTCGCCCGCCCCGGGCCCTGGACCCTCGCCCGCGCCTGGGAGTTCTTTCCCCGGCTGGAACAGCGCCGCGGCAATCTCGGCAGCGCGCTCTCGGGCGGCGAGCAGCAGATGCTGGCCATGGCCCGCGCGCTGATGCTGAACCCCCGCCTGCTGCTGCTGGACGAGCCGCTGGAGGGACTGGCGCCGGTGGTGGCGCAGCAGCTTCTGACCGCCATCCGCCGCATGACCGCCGAGGAGGGCCTCGCTGTCCTCATCGTCGAGCAGCACCCGCATCTGGTGCTGCCGATCACCCGCCGCGCCGTGGTGCTGGAACGCGGCCGCGTCGCGCTCATTGCCCCGAGCGCCGAAATCACCGCCAAGCCGGAGGTGGCGGAGCGCTACCTTGGCCTCACCACTTGAGAGAGGAACCGCCCATGCCTCAAGGCAAGCCCCCCTTCCGCGCCGACATGGTCGGCAGCCTGCTGCGCCCGGTGCCGCTGCGCGAGGCCCGGGCGGCGCGTGCCGCCGGCGCGCTGGATGCCGCCGGGCTACGCGCCACCGAGGACGCCGCCATCATCGAGGCCATCGCCGACCAGAAGGCCGCCGGGCTGAAGGCGGTGACCGATGGCGAGTACCGCCGTGCCTTCTGGCATTTCGACTTCCTCGCCAAGCTCGGTGGCGTCGAGATGTACGAGAGCGACCAGGGCATCCAGTTCCAGGGCGGCCAGACCAAGGCCTATGGGCTGAAGGTCACTGGTCCGATCCGCTACAGGCCGCATCCCTTCATCGAGGATTTCCGCTTCGTCGCGGCGCATGCCGGCGGCGCGGTGCCGAAGCAGACCATCCCCTCGCCCTCTGTTCTGCATTTCCGCGGCGGGCGGCGAGCAGTGGACAGCCACACCTATCCCGACATGGCCGACTTCTTCGCCGACCTCGGCGCCGCCTACAATGCGGCGGTGATGGACTTCGCCGCTGCCGGCTGCCGCTACCTGCAGTTGGACGAGACGAACATCGCCTATCTCTGCGACCCCGAGCAGCTGGCGCAGCTGAAGAATCGCGGCGAGCAGGTGGAAGGCCTGCTGGAGACCTATGCCAGGCTAATCAATGCCGCGATCGCCGGAAGGCCGGCGGACATGACCATCTCCATGCATCTCTGCCGCGGCAATTTCCGGTCCATGCACATCGCCTCCGGCGGCTACGACCCGGTGGCGGAGGTGCTGTTCAACGGCATCGATGCCGATGCCTATTTCATGGAGTACGATACCGAGCGCGCCGGCAGCTTCGCCCCGCTGCGCTTCCTACCCAAGGGCAAGACGGTGGTGCTCGGCCTCGTCACCAGCAAGACCGGCGAGCTGGAGAGCAAGGACATGCTCATGGGCCGCATCGAGGAGGCGGCGAAATTCGCCCCGCTCGAGCAGCTGGCAATCAGCCCGCAATGCGGCTTCGCCAGCACGGAGGAGGGCAACCTGCTGACCGTCGAGCAGCAATGGGCCAAGCTGCGGCTCTGCGTCGAGGTGGCGAGGGAGGTTTGGGGCGAGGGCTGAACCAGGCTCCTATCCGGTGGGATCATCCGATCGGACGTATCGGCCCGGTCGAGTGAGTGAGTAAGGCGGTATCCGTGCGCCCACGCGGACGGATACCGCTCCAGGACGGACCATGACGGGCGCAGGCCCGTTGGCCTCTTTGATGGGACCGCAAGCTATTGGAGCGGCCAAAGCGGCGCGGCCCGTCTACCGTGTCCGCTTCCCGTTGCCGTCCGCCCTTCGCGTCTCCTGGCCGGCCGCTTTCATGGCCCTTTTCCTGGTACCTATCCCACGGCGGCCGGCGCGGTGACGGCCTCGACCCTACCGAAGCCGATGCGGCCGAGCCCGGGCAGCTTGATCGCGGGCCGGCGCAGATCGAGCCCGGCAACGCCACCGAGTATGTTCACCTCCAGTCCCTCCATCCAGCCAAGGGTGATGCCGGCATAACCCCCGAGGCTCAGCCGGACTCCGGTGGCGGTTCGCCGCAGCCAGCGCCCGTCATAGGGATAGTCCTTGCCGATGGCGGTGGGCGGCAGCACCGCCCCGATCTCGGGCACCGCATCCATCACGGCGGCGACGAAGGTGTTGGAGTTCGGCCCCGGCCAGGGCCGGTAGTCGCCCCGGTTGCGCCAGGCATAGCCGGCGATCGCTGCCTGCATGCGAGGGATGAGCACCGAGGCCGCCGGGCCGTCGGCGGCGAAGACCAGTTCCGGCGAGCGGCCGAACCAGCGGCCATCCGGCTCGAAGCCGTTCATGCGGATCGGTTCGCCCCAGGCGGTGTAATCATAGCGGGTATAGGAGGCGGCACCCTCGGGCTTGAAGACGATCCAGCAATGGACAGCGAAGATGCCGCGCCAGCGAACGGTCTGCGCAGCCAGGATGCGGACCACGGCAGGCGGATGCTGCGCCGGCGGCGGCAGCAGGCCGATGCTCGAACGATCGGCGGTCTGCCAGCCGGCACCGCCACCTTCGAGGCGGTACAGGATCGCCGAGATAGCCAGGGGAAGGAGGAAGAACAGGACGAAGAGCAGGAGCGCGGGCTTCAGGATCGACATTGCTCTTGAGAGATTGGCCGCCGACGCCGAAACGCCAACCCCATGGCGGGTCTTGCTGTCCTGCGCCGGAGGAGGGTCGTCAGCCCTGCCCGGCCCCACCGGTCCGGAAAAGAATCCCCGCCCCCCAATGCGTCACCCCTGCCCGAGCCCTGCCACGGCGGTGCCGAGTTCCGCCGCCGCCTCCTGCAGTACTGGCAGAAGCCGTTCCACAACCGTGCCGCGCTCGATCGCGTCGCGCAGGTACATCAGGTTCAACGAGGCCGCCGCGACGCCACCGATCAGGACGGGCACCGCCACTGCGCTGGCGAGGCCGCCGTATTCGCGGGCAGCGTAGGCGTCGTCCATGGCGGCATAGCCCGCGGCGCGGATGGCCGTGAAGGCGGCGTCCGCCGCGGTCGGATCACGCGCCAGGGCGTTCCAGGGCTCGGGCGAGCGCGCGGCGAGCAGCAAGGCACGCTCGCGCTCGGGCCGGGCGCAGAATGCGAGAAAGGCGCGGCCAAGGGAGGTGGCGAGGACCGGGGCGCGGAAGCCGGTACGTCGCTCGAACATGAAACGCCCTTCGCCGCGGCTTGTGTGCGCCACCACCATCGCATCGCCGTCGAACACGGCGACGTCGGAGGGCCAACCGACTTTGGCGCGCAGGCGAGTCATCACCGGCGTCGCGGCAATACCGACCTCCCGGTGCAGCATGTAGCCGGCGCTGAGTTCCAGGGTCCGCCCGGTCGGGAGGTAGACCGGCATCCGTGGGTCGCGCATCACGTAGCCGGCGTGAATCAGCGTCTCGAGCATGCGCACAATTGTCGGCTGGTTCAGCCCCGTCAGCCGGTGGATGTCGGAGACGCTGGCCTGCGAAAGGCGATTTACCGTCCGCAGCACCTCCATCCCGCGCAGCAGGGCGACCACCGGCTCATAAGAAGGCATCGTCGGGCCCCGCTGCCGGCAGCAGCGCTTTCCGGGTTTGCATCGCCTCACCCTCATGTCATAGTTTCTGAAATTAGATTTCATTTACTGAAACCAAGTCCAAGAAATACGGTCCGAACAGGTCGACGTCTAGTCCGGTCCGCCCGCAGCGAGCCAGCGGGCCCGGTCCGAACAGTGCGGGAGGTAAAGCCGAATGGCTGCAGCTGAATGGCGCCCGCCGACAGGCGACGCCGCGTGAACCGGATGACGGAGATGGCCGGCGGCTCGCTCGCCCGCCCTGTGCTGGCGAAGGCGTTGCTTGCCACCGAAGTGCCGGCCCGGCCCACCTGCCGACAGGGCGGGCCGCAGCTCCAGCGTTGCAGCATTGAAGCGCATCGCCCGCATACCATGCCAGGCATCGCCAACGACGAAGCGCGCGGCGCGCGAAGGGCGGCGCATATGCCCCTCATCCTCATTCAGGCCTTCCGCCGCCGACTTGGCATGGCCGCAGAGTACACACGGCCACGAGCAAGCGTCGGATGGTTGATCCGACAGGCGCCATCTGAATGTCGAGGTCCGCTGCGATGACGGACGCTGCCGGAATTCTGCCGCGACGGGTGCAACTCCAGGGCTGCACCAATATGCGCGACATTGGCGGCTACACTGCGCATGACGGGCGGCGCGTCCGCTTCGGTCAGGTATTCCGCGCGCCCTCGCTCGGCGGGCTGACGGACGAGGACATGCCCTGCATCATGGCGCTCGGGCTCCGCACCGTGGTCGACCTGCGTGGCGTGAACGAGAGCGCGAAGGCGCCTTCCCGACTTCCCTCCCCCGGGCCGGACGTCGTGGCGTTGCCGATCGAGCCTACAGTCGGTGCGTCCCTGCGCGACATCCTGGCCACCGGTCGCGCCACCGGCGAGGATGTGCTGACGCTGCTCGGTCGCGCCTACACGGCTTATGCATCGGAGAAGCTGCCGGTCTATCGCCGGTTGCTGGCGCTCGTCGCCGATCCGGCGCGGCGGCCTCTCGCCTTCCATTGCTCGGCGGGCAAGGACCGCACCGGCTTCGGCACGGCGCTGTTGCTGATGGCGCTCGGCGTCGACCGCGCCGACATCATCGAGGACTATCTCGCAACCAATCGCTTCTGGCGCCGCGAGCACGCGCTGCCCGAGGGCACGCCGCCGGAAGTCGCCGAGGCGCTGACCCGCGCGCACCGGCCGCTGCTGGAACGCGCGATCGAGATCGCCCTCACCGGACACGACAGCGAGGAGGCGTTCTTCGCCTCGCTCGGCCTGGACGCGGCGCGGCTCGCCGCGCTCCGGGACCAGATGCTGGAATAGAGCGACACGGACGGCGCCGCGCGGCCCGCAACGAAAGGATGAGGGATGGAGAGAAGGAATTTCCTGCGCAGGACGACCGGGCTGGCGATCGCCGGATCCCTCGCCATGCCCGCGATTGCGGCGACCGGAAGCTTCCCGTCCCGGCCGGTGACGATGATCGTCCCCTTCCCGCCGGGCGGCGCGACGGATGTCGCCGCCCGCACCATGGCGGAGAAGATGGCGCCCTTGCTCGGCCAGCCGGTGGTCGTCGACAACAAGCCCGGTGCCCAGACCGCCATCGGCGCCGACGCCGCGGCGCGCGCCGAGCCGGACGGGCACACAATGCTGATGGCCTCCGGCACGACCATGACGCTGAATCCGCTGCTGCCGGACAAGCTCCCCTACAAGGCGGAGGATTTCGCCCCGGTGGCGCTCGTCTCGACGCTGCCCTTCGGCATCGTGGTGCGGAAGGGGCTGGCCCACGACATCGAGAGCTTCGTCGCCCTGGCGAAGGCGCGCGGCGGCCAGCTGAACTACGGCTCCAACGGCCCGACCAGCTTCAACAACCTCGCCGCCGTCGTCGTGATGGAGGGCCTCGGCATCAAGATGCAGGAGATCACCTATCGCGGCGACGCCCAGCAGCTCACCGACCTGATGAGCGGGACGCTGGACGTGATCTCGGTGGGCGGCTCCTCCTCGCTCGCCGCGCTCCGCGCCGGGCGCGGCACCATCATCGGCTGGACCGGCGAGAAGGGCGAGCGGCTGGCGGTGACGCCCGACATCCCGAACTTCGCGGAAGTAGGCCCGAACATGGTCTGCCAGACGCATTTCGGCCTGCTTGTCCCGGCCCGTACGCCGCCCGCCGCCATCGCACGGCTGAATGCCGCCGCGCAGCAGGCGATGCAGGTGCCGGACCTCCGCAAACGCCTGCTGGATGAGGGGCAATACGTGATGAGCGGCACGGCGGAGGACTATGCCACCTACCTGCAACGCGACCGCGACCGCTGGCGCGACCTCGTGACGCGGCTGGCGAAGAGCAACCCTGCCTGACATGCGCAACACGGTCGTCATCGCCGGCGCGCTGGGGTTGGTCGGGCGTGCGGCGCTCGACCGCTACGTGGCCGATGGCTGGGACGTCATCGGCCTCTCCCGCCGCGCTCCGCCGGAGGGCACCGGCGCGCGCTTCCTCTCCGTCGACCTGACCGATGCCGCCGCCTGCCGACAGGCCCTGTCCGGCCTGGGCGCGACACATTTGGTCTACGGCGCGCTCTACGAGAAGCCCGAACTCCGTGCCGGCTGGCTCGACACTGAGCAGATGGAGACCAACCGCCGCATGCTCGCCAATTGCGTCGAGGCGCTGGAGGGCGGTGACGAGAGCGGCCTGCGGCACATCGCGGTGCTGCAAGGCACCAAGGCCTATGGCGTGCATCTCGGGCAGATGCCCATCCCCGGCAAGGAGGATGCGCCACGCCATATCCACCCCAATTTCTACTGGCTGCAGGAGGATTACCTCCGCGAGCGCCAGCGCGGGCGCGGCTGGCACTGGACGGTGTTCCGCCCGCAGGCGGTGATCGGCTTCGCCCTCGGCAGCGCCATGAACATGCTGGCGGCGACGGGCGTCTATGCCGCGATCAGCCGCACCGTGGGCCTGCCGCTGATCTTTCCCGGAAAGGGCGACCGCGTCACCGAGATCACCGACGCCCGCCTCCTCGCCTCGGCCATCGCCTGGGCCGGCCGCACCGAGGCGGCGCGGGACCAGATCTTCAACGTGACCAACGGCGACACGCTGACTTGGCGTGGGCTGTTCCCGGTTGTCGCCCGCGTCTTCGGCATGGAGCAGGGCGCGCCGCACCCGATGTCGCTCCCGGTCATCATGTCCGACAAGGAAGCCGTCTGGCAGCGGATCGTCCGCGACCACCAGCTGCAGCCCCATACGCTCCGCGAGCTGGTCGGCGATTCCTGGCAATTCGCCGACTTCGCCTGGAGCCGCGACGACCAGGCCGCCTCGCTGGTGAGCACCATCAAGATCCGCCAGGCCGGCTTCCACGACTGCATCGACAGCGCGGCCATGCTGGAATGGTGGCTGCGCGACCTGCAACGCCAGCGGATTCTGCCGCCGTGATCTGAAGCGCCTTCCCGCGCGCCCGGGGCGGCTTCTCCCGGGCAAGGACCCCGACCATGGAAAACCATGGCGGCCATGGAGGACGTTCCGATGTCGATATCCCGCAAGGGTTTCCTGCACCTGGGCGCCATCGGCGCCGCATCCCTCGCCGCGCCGCGCCTCGCCCGCGCCGCCGACCCCATCAAGGTCGGTGCGCTGTTTCCCCTGAGCGGCGGCGCCGCGGTGCAGGGCCAGCATGTGTGCGAGGCGATCGGCATCGCCGCCGGCATGGTGAACGACGCCGGCGGTGTCATGGGCCGCAAGGTCGAGGTCATCCGGCGCGACGACGAATCGACGCCGGCAGTCGGCGTCAGCCGCGCCAACGAGCTGATCGGCGAGGGCGTCGCGGTGATCATCGAGGGCTGGAACAGCCCCGTCACCCTGGCGATACAGACCGTCATCGCCCGTGCCGGCGTGCTCGACATCACCGCCATCTCCAAGGCGGACCAGATCCTCACCGGCGGCGGCAACCCGCTGGCGATCCGGCTCAACTCCTCCAACGCCCAAGACGGGCAGGTGATCGCCGACCATCTGAAAGCGAATGGCGCCAAGCGCATCGCCTTCCTCACGCAGAACGACGCCTATGGCAACGGCGCCCAGGCCTCGATCGAGAACATGCTGAAGGCCATCGGCCATGCTTACGAGAAGGTCGGTGAGGAACGCTTCCCCTTCACCCAGGTCGACTTCCGGGTCGCGCTCACCAGCATTCGCGGAAGCAATGCCGATGCGGTTGTCGCCATCAACGCCAATGAAGGCTCCGGCCTCCCCGCCCTGATCCGCCAGGCGCGCCAGATGCGCCTCAGGGGCGAACTGGTGACCGCTGTCGGCACGGTCGCCCCGAGCGTCATCTCGGTCGCGGGCGAGGCCGCCAACGGCATCGTCGGCGCCGACATCTACTTCCCGAAGGTCGAGCCCTTCGCCTCCAACCCGGTGAACCAGGATTTCGTCCGCCGCGGCGAGGAGAAGATCAACTACACGCCCGACAAGTTCATGGCGCTCGGTGCCGCCTCGCTGCAAGTCTGGGCCATGGCGGCGAACGAACTGAAGACACTGGACCGCGAGAAGCTCGGCACGCATATCCGCAACGGGTCGTTCAAGGGCACGGTCTTCGGAGACGTGTCCTTCAAGGACGGCCAGCTCGGCTCCTCCCACCACCTCTTCACGGTGAAGGACGGCAGGATCGAGGTCCGGGCGTGAGCGCGCCCGCGCCGGCGCTCCGCGTCGAGGGGCTTGGCGTGCGCTACGGTGCCCTGGTGGCGCTTGAGGGCGTCTCCTGGGAGGTCGCACATGGCGAGATCCTCGGCATCATCGGGCCGAACGGCGCGGGCAAGAGCTCCTGCTACGACGCGACGACCAACATGGCGCCGCGATCCGGACGCGTATGGATCGGCGGCGACGAGGTGACGGCGGTGCCGCCGCACGGCCTCGCTGCGCGCGGCCTCAAGCGCGCCTTCCAGCAGAACGCCTTCTTCGCCGCCCTCACCGTGCGAGACAACATGGTCGCCGTGCTGGCGCGGGAGGCCGGCACCGGCCTCCTCGAGAGCCTGCTCCTCCCGTGGCGCGAGGCATCCAGCCGCCACGCGCTGGAGGCGGAGGCGGCGGCGATCCTTGAGCGATTCGCCGTGCCACGCGAGATGCACGGGTTGCGCCCGGGCAACATCCCCTATGGCAGCCAGCGCATGCTCTCCATCGCGCTCGCCTTCGGCCGCGGCGCCCGCGTGCTGATGCTCGACGAGCCGGCGGCTGGCCTCGGCGGGGCCGACATGGCGCGGCTCATCGCGCTGCTGCGCTCCCTTCGTGGCGAGGGTATCGCCCTGGTGGTGATCGAGCATCACATGGACCTCATCATGTCGGTCGCGGACCGCATCGTCGTGCTGGATCAAGGACGGTGCATCGCCACCGGCACGCCACAGGAGATCCAGGCCGACCGGCGCGTGCTGGAAGCCTATCTGGGGCAGGCGGCATGAGCCCGGTCCTCGAGGCGCGCGATCTCCGCGTCGCCTATGGCGGCAACCTGGCTCTCGATATCCCGCACCTCGCGCTCGAGCCCGGCGAGCTGGTAGGCGTGGTCGGCGCCAATGGCGCGGGCAAGTCTACCCTGGTGAATGCGTTGCTCGGCTGGTCGCGCGGCACGCCGAGCGTCAGCGGCAGCATCCGCCTCGACGGCGAGGAGATTGGCCAGCTGCCGCCCCATGCCCGGGTCGCCCGCGGCCTGACCCTGGTGCCCGAGGGCGGCGCCGTCTTCATGCGCCTCACCGTCGAGGACAACCTCGCTGCCGCCCAGGCGCCACGCGGCAGCAACCGCCGTGCCCATGACGAGGCGGAAATCTACGCGCTCTTCCCTCGCTTGAAGGAGCGGCTGCGCCACCACGCCTCCATGCTCTCGGGCGGCGAGCGGCAGATGCTGGCGATCGCCCGCGCGCTGCGCCTCGGCCCGCGTGCTCTGCTTCTGGACGAACCCTCGATCGGCCTCGCCCCGCGGCTTGTGGCCGATGTGCTGCGTACGGTGCGCGGCCTCGTGGACGAGAAGCTGTCCGTGCTCCTGGTGGAGCAGAACGTACGCGCCGCGATCGAGGTCGTGGACCGCCTCGTGCTGCTGGAGCGCGGACGCATCCTGGCGTCCGGCCCAGCCGCCGCCATGCGCGACGACCCGCGCATCCTCGCGGCCTATCTCGGGGAAGCCGCCGCATGAATCTGGTGCAGCAGCTCATCAACGGCATCGTTCTCGGCCACGCCTACGCATTGATCGCCATCGGCTGGACCGTGCTGCTGGGCGTCGCCCGGCTGGTGAATTTTGGCCATGGCCAGATCTACATGCTGGCCGCCTTCGTGACCTGGTGGTCCGTCGCGGCGCTCGGCCTGCCCTATCCGGTGGCGATCGGGGTTGCGGTCGTCGCCGGCATCGTCATCGGCCTGATCATGCAAGCCGCGATGCTGCGCCTCACCTTCGCGCAGGATCTCGTCTCCATCATGATCGTGACGCTCGGCTTCGGGCACATGATGCGTGGCATCGCCGGCCTCGTCTTCGGCGGCAACCCGCAGGTGCTCGAGACGCCGCTGAGCTGGGTGGAGTTCGAGATCGCAGGGTCCTGGGTCACGGCGCAGGACGTGGCGATCGTGGTCGTGGCCATCCTGTTCTTCCTGCTGCTCCACCTGGTGCTGGAGCGCGGTTCGCTCGGCCGCACGGCGCGCATGGTGGCCGAGGACCCGAAGCTCGCGCAGCTCGCCGGCATCGATGTCCGCCGCGTCTACTTCGCCGTCTTCGCTTTCGAGGGGGCGGCGGTTGCGCTCGCCGCCGCGCTGGTCGCGCCGCGCACGCCCATCCTCACCAATATCGGCTTCGAGGAGGTGATCATCACCTTTGTCGTGGTGGTGCTGGGCGGCATCGGCTCGGTGGCCGGCAGCTACCTCGCCGGCCTCGGCCTCGGCATCTTCACCGCCTTGTTCGGCGGCTTCGTCTCGCCCGCCTATGCCACCACGGCAGCCTTCCTCGTCCTGATCGTGGTGCTGGTGTTGCGCCCGAGCGGCCTTGCGATGGGGAGGGCCAGCCGATGAGCACCCCGCTTCGCACCCTCGCCTTCGCCGTCGCGGCTGTCCTGGTTTTCCTCCTGCCGGGCTGGATCGGCGGCGTGCATGGCGCCTTTGCGGTCATCGCCATCATGGCGGTCGCGGCCTACGGTCTCGACATCGTGGTCTCGGATCTCGGCGAGGTCAGCCTCGCCCATACCGTGTTCTTCGCGGCCGGTGCCTATGCCACGGGCCTGCTGTCGACCCGGCTCGGCGCCGGGTCCTGGGTGACGTTCGCGGCGGCGCTGGCAAGCGGCGCGCTGATCGCGCTGGTGCTCGGCCTGGTCACGCTGAAGCTGCGGGAGTTCGTCTTCTCGCTCGTCACCTATGCTGCGACGGTCGTCGCCGCCTCGATCGCCCACAACTGGAGCCTGCTCGGCGGCTCGGACGGCGTGTCCGGCATCCCGACGCTGGATCTGTCGGTCGGCCCGCTCCACCTCACCGCAAGAAACGATGTGGAGCTCTGGCCCGTCGCCTTCGCGTTGCTGCTCGTTACGCTCTACGCCATCCGGCAGTTCCGCCTCTCGCGCCTCGGCGCCATGGCGATGATGGTACATCTGAACCCGCGCCTCGCCACCATGTCCGGCATCGAGCCCCGGCGCGTGCGGCTTGCCGTCTTCGTGCTCTCGGCGCCGTTCAGCGCAGCGGCCGGGTGGCTCTATGCCTACCAGCGCGCCTATATCGGGCCGGACCTCTTCGAAACCTATTTCCTCGTGCTGATGCTGACCGCCGTGGTGCTGGTCGGCCGCCGACGCCTTCTCGCGCCGCTGATCGGCACGGCGCTGATCGTGGGGCAGGAGCGCTTCCTGTCCTTCGGCGGCGACGTGAACGCCATCATCCTCGGCGGCGCGCTGGTGACCGCGCTGGCGATCCTGCCAGGCGGGCTCGATGCCCTGCTGCACCGCCTCGTCGAACCCCGCCGCGCCTCGCAGACGGGCGCTTCCAACAGCGAGGCGTCCGTTGGCACGCCGAACACAAAGCCGATGGTGCAGCCATGACCCCTGACGCCCCCTCTCCGCCGGATGGCCGCGCCCTCGCCCGCCGCCCGGTTTATCGCCGCACCGAACTTCTCAAGCTGCTTGAGCCGCAGAGCATTGCCGTCGTCGGTGCCTCCGCCCGGGCCGGCTCCTTCGGCGAGCGCACGGCGCGCAACCTCTCCGGCTTCGCCGGCCGGCTGCATCTGATCAACCCGCGCTACGAAACCTTGGCCGGCAAACCCTGCTTCCCCTCCATTGCCGCCCTGCCGGAAGTGCCCGACATGGTGGTCGCGGCGACACCCATGGAAGCCTGCGAGGGGGTGGTGAAGGACTGCGTCGCCGCCGGCGTCGGCGCCCTCGTCATGTATGCTGCAGGCTTCGCCGAGACCGGCAAGCCCGAGCGCATCGCGCTGCAGCATCGCCTCGTCGCCATGGCGCGTGAGGGCGGCGTGCGGCTCGTGGGGCCGAACTGCCTCGGCCTCACCGACTATGTTCGCGGCGCCGAGATTTCCTTCACCGCCGTCCCTCGCCCCGCCGCGCCGCCGACGCGCCCCGCCATCGGCATCGTCAGCCAGTCCGGCAATCTCGGCTTCGCCCTCGCCCAGTCGGTCGAGGCAGGCGCCCAGGTGGCCCGCGTGCTCACCTGCGGCAATTCAGGCGATGTCGATGTGGCCGACCTCGTTGCGGCGCTGGCGGAGGATCCGGGCTGCTCGGCCATCGCGCTGCTGTTCGAGGGCATGGCCGAGCCTGGGCGGTTGATGGAGGCCGCCGAGATCGCCTGGCGGGAGAACAAGCCGATCGTGGTGCACAAGCTCGGCACCGGCGAACAGGGCGCGCAGGCGGCGATGTCGCATACCGGCTCCCTCGCCGGAACCGACGCCGTCTACCGCGCCGCCTTCGAACAGGCCGGCATGGTGCATTCGGAAACCTTCGAGGGCCTACTGGAGCTCACAAGCTTCCTCAGCAAGGCGGGCACGCCGCGTGCGCCTGGCGTCGCCGTCGTCTCCACTTCGGGTGGCGCCGCCATCATGGCGGCGGACCGCGCAGAGGCGCGCGAGGTGGCTCTGCCGCAGCCCGGCCCCGAGGCCCGCGCCGTGCTGGAGGCACGCATCCCCGAATTCGGCTCGGCCCGCAATCCCTGCGACGTCACGGCACAGGTGCTGAACGACCCTAACTCGCTCCGCGATTGCATGGAGGCACTCTTCGCCGACCCGGCCTATGGCGTCGTGCTGGTTCCGAACGGCTATGCCTATGACGTGGCGACGCCGCGCTTCCGTGTGATGGGCGAGCTCGCCGCCAAATACGACAAGGCCGCCTGCGTGGTCTGGACCGCGCAATGGCTGGAGGGCCCCGGCGCGCGGGAAGCGGAAGGCGAGGAACGCGTCGCGCTGTTCCGCTCCATGGACCGCTGCATGGCGGCCATCGCCGCCTGGCACGCGCGCAATGCGAAGCGCGGGGCCGGCGCCGCCATCGCCACCCGTGCAGCGCCGCCGGAGGCGCGCGCCGAGGCCGCAGCATTGCTCGATGCCGCGCGGAGCGCTGTGCTGGGCGAGCGCGAGGCGAAGTCCGTGCTCGCCGCCTACGGCGTCCCGGTAGTGAGGGAGACGCTGTCGACCGATGCCGAGGCGGCCGTCACCGCTGCCGAAGCGGCGGGCTACCCCGTGGTGTTGAAGGTCGAGAGCCCGGCCCTTCCGCACAAGACCGAGGCCGGCGTGATCCGCCTCAACCTCGGCAGCGCCGATGCCGTGCGCGATGCCTTCGCTGCCGTGATGGCGAACGCCCGTCGCCACGCACCGGCTGCGCCGATCAATGGCGTGCTGGTGCAACCTATGGTGCCGCAGGGGATCGAGATCGTGATAGGTGCCCGGCGCGATCCGCTCTTCGGCCCGACCGTGCTGGTCGGCATGGGTGGCGTTCTGGTGGAGTTGCTGCGCGACAGCGTGGTCGCCCTCGCCCCGGTGAGCCAGGCGGAAGGGCGCGACATGCTTGGGCGGCTCAAGGGCGCGAGGCTGCTTTCCGGTTTCCGCAACATGCCGGCCGTCGATCTGGGCGCGCTAGCCGGCATCGTCCAACGTGTCTCGGAACTCGCCGCCGACCACGGCGACCGGATCGCCGAGATCGATGTGAACCCGGTGATCTGCACCGGCCCGCGTCTCGTCGCGGTCGATGCGCTGATCGGCCTCAGCCCGAGGGGCGTTGCCCAGCATGGGTAACCAGCAACAGCTTGCCCAGTGCACGCCGCCCGGAAAGCAGGCCGAGAGCTTTGCCTGCCCCTTCCAGGGGAAAGCGGTGCGACACGGCCGGCACGAGTTGGCCGTCCGCCACCCAGCGGAACAGCCGGGCCAGCATGGCACGGTTGTTGGCCGGTTCGCGTCGCACGAACTCGCCGTAGAACACCCCGGTGATGGCGCAATTCTTCAGCAGCGCGAGGTTGAGCGCGATGCGCGGGATCTCACCCGCTGCGAAGCCCACCACCAGGTAGCGCCCACGCCAGCCGATGGAGCGCAGCGCCGGTTCGGTATAAGGGCCGCCCACGGGGTCGAACACGACGTCCGGGCCGCGGTCTTCGGTCAGCGCGCGCAGCTCGTCACGCCAATGCTCTTCGGTGTAGTTGACCAACCCATCCGCCCCGGCTGCGCGGCACGCTTCGAGCTTATCCATCGAGGAGGCGGCCGCGATCACCCGCGCGCCGAGCAACTTGCCGATCTGGATCGCCGCCATGCCGACACCCCCCGCAGCGCCGAGTACCAGCAGCGTCTCCCCGAGCATCAGCGCGCCCCGATCCTCGAGTGCGTGCAACACCGTGCCATAGGCGGTGCAGATCGCGGCCGCCGCATCCGGCGCGACGCCTTCCGGCACCGGCACGAGTCGCCCTGCCTCGATCGCCACGGCCTCGGCGAAGCCACCATAGGGGATCAGCGCCGCCACGCGCGTACCGACCGCCGGCCCCGAAACCCCCTCGCCCAGCACCGCCACCGTACCGCACACCTCGCCGCCGGGCGTGAAGGGCATGGCAGGCTTCTGCTGGTACTTGCCCTGGATGATCAGCGTGTCAGGGAAATTCACGCCGCAGGCTTCGACGCGCACCAGCACCTCGCCTGGTCCCGGGACGGGCTCATCCACCTCACTCACCACCAGGCTCGAGGGCGGCCCGAATTCGCGGCACAGCACGGCCTTCATCTCTGCGTCCCTCCGGTCATTCTGCTTCGTCACAAGGCTGGACACGCCAACCCGGCCACACAAGCCTGCACATCAAGCGACTAAAGGAAACCTCCCATGGATTTCAGCTTCTCGCCAAAGGTCCAGGAACTGCGCATGAAGCTGCAAGGCTTCATGGATGAGCACATCATCCCGAACGACCATCTGCACCACGAACAGCATGCCGCCATGCCGGATCGCTGGCAGCCCGTGCCCATCACGGAGGAATTGAAGAAGCGGGCGAAGGAAGCCGGGCTGTGGAACCTGTTCCTGCCGCAATCGACGCACGGCGCCGGGCTCACCAACCTCGAATACGCGCCGCTTGCGGAGATCATGGGCCGCATTCCCTGGTCGAGCGAAGTGTTCAATTGCTCCGCACCCGATACGGGCAACATGGAGACGATCGAGCGCTACGGCACGGAGGAACATAAGGAGCGGTGGCTGAAGCCGCTGCTCGCCGGCGAGATCCGCTCCTGCTTCGCCATGACCGAACCCGACGTCGCCTCCTCCGATGCCACCAATATCCAGACGCGGATCGAGCGGCAGGGCGACCACTACGTCATCAACGGCCGGAAGTGGTGGTCCTCCGGGGCCGGGGACCCACGATGCGCCGTGTTCATCGTCATGGGCAAGACCGCGCCCGACAGCCCTGACAAGTACCGCCAGCAATCGATGATCCTGGTGTCGCGCGACACGCCAGGGCTCACCATCAAGCGCATGCTGCCGGTCTTCGGCTTCGACGACGCGCCCCATGGCCATGCCGAGCTCCTGTTCGAGAATGTCCGGGTGCCGGCCTCGAACATCCTGCTCGGGGAAGGACGCGGCTTCGAGATTGCACAGGGGCGGCTTGGCCCGGGACGCATCCATCACTGCATGCGCGCCATCGGTCTTGCCGAGCGTGCGCTCGAGCTGATGTGCCGCCGCTCGCTCCAGCGCCGGCCCTTCGGCAAGCCGCTGGCCGACCAGGGCGTCATCATCGATCGGATCGCCCGTGCGCGCATCATGATCGACCAATGCCGGCTCCTGACCCTCCACGCCGCCTGGCGCATGGACACGGTCGGCAACAAGGAGGCGCGCGCCGACATCGCCGAGATCAAGGTCGCTGCCGGCGAGATGGCCTGTCAGGTGATCGACTGGTCGATACAGGCGCATGGCGGCGGCGGCGTTACGGAAGATTTCCCGCTCGCCTATATGTTCAAGATTGCCCGTACCTTGCGCATCGTCGACGGGCCGGACGAGGTGCACCGCTTCCAGCTCGGCCGCATGGAGCTGAACAAGTACAAGCCACCTCGCAACTCCCAGGCAGGCGCCGCGGCATGATCCCGCTGCTCCTTGGCCTTCCGGGCCGCTTCGCAGTCGTCACCGGCGCCCCGGGCGCCGACGGAGATTGAGCCTATGTCCACGACTGCCACGGCGCCGCAGCCCGGTGTCCCGGTGCTGGTGCCGGTGCTCGGGAACCACCGCTTCGACGAGGCCGCGCTCGCGCGCTTCTTAGCCGGGAAACTGCCGGGCTTCGACGGCACCGGCCTCGTCGTCCGGCAGTTCCAGGGTGGGCAATCCAACCCGACCTTCCACCTGACGACGCCGTCCGGCGCCTACGTGCTTCGCAAGAAGCCACCCGGCAAGCTGCTGCCGTCAGCCCATGCGGTGGAGCGCGAGTTCCGCGTCATGCAGGCGTTGGACGGCAGCGCCGTGCCGGTGCCGCGGATGCGGCTGCTGTGCGAGGATGCGTCGATTATCGGCACGCCCTTCTTCGTGATGGACCATGTCGCGGGCCGCATCTTCGCCGACCGCGTCATGACGACCGGCACGCCATCCGAGCGCCGCGCCGTCTACGACGACCTGGCCCGCGTGCTGGCGGCCCTCCACGGCGTCGAATGGCGCGCGGCCGGCCTCACCGGTTTCGGCAAGACGGAGCGCTACATGGAGCGCCAGGTCGAGCGGGGAATCAGGCAATGGCAGCAGGTCAAGGTGGAGGAGATGCCGGCCATGGACCGGGTCGGCGCCTGGCTCGCCGCCAACCTCCCCGCCGATGACGAGACCGCCATCGCCCATGGCGATTACCGCCTCGGCAACGTCATCATCCATCCGACCGAGCCGCGCGTCGTCGCCGTGCTGGACTGGGAACTCGCAACGCTCGGTCATCCGCTGGCCGACCTCGCCTATGCCTGCCTGACCTACCACATGCCGCCCGGCCCGTCCGGCCTCACCGGCGTACAGGACATCGACTATCAGGCGATGGGCATTCCGACACAGGGCGAGTTCGTCGCCACCTACTGCGCTGCCGCCAACCGCCCAATTCCCGGGAATCTCGACGTCTTCATCGCCTTCTCGATGTTTCGCCTCGCTTCCATCGTGGCCGGCGTATGGCGGCGCAAGCTGGATGGCAACGCATCCGATCCACATGCCGTTGGCTACCGCGAGCGCTACCGCGGCATGGCGGAAAGCGCCTGGGCCATCGCTCGGCGCCTCGGCGCCTGATACCAAATCCCACTGATCAGAACCGATGCGCCCAATCGCGCAGTCCGATGGACATGATAGTCCAGGGCTGCTCGACGAGGCGGTTCCAGGCGCGACAGCAATGGTCGACGATGTCGTCGTAGCAGCGGAAGATGCGGTTGGAGAGCCAGTTGTCCCGCAGGAACTGCCAGGTGTTCTCGACCGGGTTCAATTCTGGACACTTGGGCGGCAGCGGGATGAGGGTGATGTTCGGCGGTACCTCGAGCCTGTCCGATAGGTGCCATCCGGCTTGGTCGAGCAGCAGCACGGCATGCGCGTTCGGCGCCACAGCGGCAGCGATCTCGGCGAGATGCAGGCTCATGGCT
>NZ_JQKB01000019.1 GCF_000745835.1 Belnapia moabensis DSM 16746
CACCGGCACAACGCCGAGCTCACCCTGCCGCATCTGCCGGCGCCAGGTGTAGATCAGCCCCGTGCCGATGCCCCAACGCCGAGCCACCTCGGTGACCAACGCTCCAGGCTGCATCGCCTCGGCCACGATCAGCTGTTTCTGCTCATCCGACCACAGCCGGCGCCGCTCGCCGCGGGTCACCACCTCCACCACCTCGCTGCGAGCACTCGTAAGCGTACTTGTATGCGTACTCGTGGTCTCTACGTCCGCCTCCATACCTGCCTCCATCAGCCAGAGACCGACATCACGGCCTCAAGCCCGGGACGTTTCGCAAGGTGGGGCCGTCACAACAGGTACGCATAAACCGCACAACGCTGCATTGCGACTTGGAGCGCGTGGCGCTGCTCGGATGGCGCGTTGCGCCAGTTTGGCCAAACCGAGCCGGCTGTTTCAAAGGATATATTCAGGCGGCTACGGCCGACCTCGACCAGATAGAGCGTTGGCAGGCTGAATATCGCGGCTGCAACTGGTCCGTAATCCCGGAGGGCTCCGGCGTATGGGCGCTCGACGTGGATATCCCTGGCGCGGACCATGCGAACGACGGCGTGGCATCGCTACGCGAGTTGTGCAACCTCCACGGCGCTTTACCGCCGCGCCCACACGGCCGCTCCGGCGGCGGTGGGCACCTGCTGGTGTTTAAGGGTGGCACTGGCATATTTTCCGGCAGCAGTCGTCCAGCGCCTGGCCTGGACACGCTAGCCAGCCGCAGCACCTTCACCATCAGCCCGTCGCGGCACCGTCGGACCGGCGCGCCTTACCGCTGGGTTATCGCGCCGTGGGAGTGCCCGCCGCCACCTGCTCCGGAATGGCTGGTCCGCATGTTGGCTCCGCCGCCGTCACCGCCGCGCTCAGCGCGGCCAATTGTACCAACTTCTGATAAGGCGGTGCGCGCCTTGATGCGGACGTTCGAGGCTGTCGGCAACGCACCGCCCGGCAATCGCAACAACGCCCTGCTGCGTCGAGCAACTCTGATCGGAGGCTTTGTCGCAGCAGGCGCCATCGGCCGTGCCGAAGCAGAGCGGGAACTAGTCGCCGCCGGGATGGCCTCGGGGCAAAGCCGAGCAGAAGCGCAGTCAACCGTACGGTCCGGACTTCGACGCGGGGAAGCAAGGCCGCTTGAATGGGGGATCGCATGAACTCATTCAGCATCGGCGGAAATCTCGCGCAACTTCAGGCCCGAGTAAGCAAATCCGACAAGGGACTGACGCACCCAAACCTGTCCAACGCCATGCTAATCCTCGCGTTGGATCCGTGCTGCACCGATCTCGTCGGCTACAACGAATTTGAGACAGAGGCCCAGCTTCTACGCCCGCCGCCCGTTGCCAATCCCGGCGACAGACCCGCACCCGGCCCCTACCCGCGGCCATGGCAGCCCGCTGACGTTGCGCTCGTCACAGCCTATATCCAGCGCACTCACTGCGAGCGCATGAGGGCTGGTGACGTCGAACAGGCCATGGTGGGCGAGGCGGACCGGCGCCGGTTCCATCCCGTTCGCGACTGGCTGGATAGCCTTCGCTGGGATGGAGTGAGCCGCCTCGATCATTGGCTGCACGAGGCGTTTGGTGCTGATGACAGTGCATACGTCCAAGCGGTTGCCGCCAAGACGCTGATCGCCGCGGTGCGCCGCATCCGGCAACCGGGATGCAAGTTCGACACCATGCCCGTGCTGGAAGGTGGGCAGGGCATGGGTAAGTCCCGCTCCATCAAACGGTTGTTCGGCGAGTTTTGGTTCACGGACGCGATGCCGCCGGATCTGAAGAGCAAGGACGGCTCCCAGGCTATGCTTGGGATCTGGTGCATCGAGTTCGCAGAAATGGAGCACCTGATTCGTCAGGAGGTCGAGACCATCAAGGCGTTCTTGTCGCGAGCCGTGGAGCGCTACAGGCCAAGCTACGGCCGTTCCTTCGTCAAGCGCCCTCGCCAGTGCATCTTCATTGGCACCACAAACAGCACGGACTACCTGCGCGATGCCACTGGCAATCGCCGCATTTGGCCAATCACTTGCCGCCATGCGGATGAAATCTGGATTGCGCAGAACCGCGATCAGCTCTGGGCAGAGGCGGCGCATCGAGAAAAGCAGGGTGAAGCCATCTGGATCGACGGTGACGAAGCTCGGACAGAGGCTGCGGCGCAGCAGGATGAGCGCATGTCTGAGGATGTGTGGACGGATGGTGTCCGCGCCTGGCTCAGCGCCAATCCTGGAGCACTCGTCACAGTACCGAAGGTGCTGACCGAGGCGATCAGCATGCCAACAGACCGGCACGACAAGCGCAGCGAGATGCGCATGAGCGCCATCCTGACGAGGCTTGGCTACCAGCGGACACAAACGCGGCGAGGCGGCAGCAAACCAATCCGGCACTGGATCATCCGGGAGAGCGAGACATGAGAAAGGTGGGGACGGGCATTCAGTGTGGGGTAGGTACGGCAGAGGGGGTGGGTACGGATGCAGGGAGCGAAGGTGGGTACGGCGGTTACGGTGGTGACGGCAGTAACTTCCTGAAAATCAACGATGGTACCCACCGTACCCACCCCTCTTTATATTCACTGAAGTGCGCATACTTCGGCCATTCTGGAAAAGGCCATGCGAGGTGGGGACGTGGGTACGCTCCCCCTTCTAGCGTCACCTTGTCTCCCTTGAGCAAGAGCCTCGGGTCTCAGCCCGATCGGACGTTGGAGGAGCCGGGACTGCTCGCCTCCTACAAGGTAGACCCGTCACTGGGCACCCCGCCTCCGAAGGGTCCTAAAGCGCCCCGGCCCGTCTGTCCGCTCAATATGCTGCACCCGCTGCGGGCCGGCGCTGAACCTGATTGCGTGTTGCTGGACGTCGACAGCGAGGACTGTGATCACCTCGTTCGGCTCGACGGCACGCCGTTCGCCTGCGCCCCCGATGGGATCGACCTGCAAGGTCCGCCGGCTCTGCCTATGCTCTGTCACATTGCTGCCCAGCAGGACCCCAACAGCCCAAAGGGGTCGCAGTCATGGCAGTGATCTCGCCCTTGTATCCGCTGGCCGAGGAAGACGCGGGGTTGGCGCTGTTCCCCTGCCGGCGCGGATCCATGCGGGTAGCGAAGACCATGCGGCGATCCGTCTGGGGATGGCCAAGGCAGCGCCGGGATGACCGGCGGCGCGGCGTCCTCTCTGCTCGTTCCCGCAATCCAACCACCTCAATGGAAGCCAGGATGGTCAAACCCCCCACCCGTCTACACGCTTCGCCGGCTGTCGATCCCATGGAACTGTACTCAGTGCCCACCGGGAACCTCACTCCGGTAGGCGCGGTCACGCCCCCAACGCATCCAATGAAGGCCCCGCCATCGACGGCCTCACCTGAAGTATCTCGTAAACGACGACGGGGCATCTGTGGCTCAACCAACGAAGCATTCAGCCTCACGCTGTTCGACAATCTGATGCGCGCAGCACTGGTGCCGCGAGATGATGACAAGGCCAGCCTCGACCGGCGAATGGAGGCGGCGATGGTGGGCCTCAAGGCGTTTGCACCGCGCGACGAGGTCGAAGGAATGATGGCCGCGCAGGCAGTGGCGCTGCACCATGCCGCGCAGGAATGTCTCCACCGATCTTTTTTGCCGGAGCAGGAAGTGGGGACGGCCGACCGGCTGCGGCGCCAAGCTGCGAACCTATCCCGAACGATGATCGAGGTATCTGAAGCAATCGAGCGGCGCCGTGGCGGCGGTGCGCGCCAGGTGGTCCGGGTTGAGCGCGTCGTGGTGCAGGATGGCGGCCAGGCGATTGTCGGCGCTGTGACGCCCTGCCCCCGGGGGGAGGAGCGATGATCGATCAAGCGAAGGACTCCATGCGCCCGGTCGGCAACCGGCTCAAACATGGCGTGCTGGGCGGTGACCCTACGGGCGCTCCGCGGTGTGGAGCGCGGACACGCGCCGGCACCCCGTGCCAGGGACCTGCCGTGCACGGGCGATGCCGGTGCCGGCTCCATGGCGGCCTGTCCACTGGCCCCAGAACCGCCGAGGGCCGCGAGCGGTGCCGCGCAGCGCGCTGGAAACATGGTGGGCGTTCAGTCGAGGCGATCGGGACGGCGCGTCATGTCGCAGCGCTGCTGCGGGAGGCGAAGGTGCTGTTGGCACCAAAGGAGCGAGCCGTTGGGTGAACAGCAGACCACGGGTGAGGCCGTGCGGATCCGCTTCGCTGTTGGCCGTCGGATGGCAGGCGTGGACGCACATAGGTCGGTGGCAGAGACCGATCAGCTTCGGGCGCGGCTGCCGGCCGCCGAGCACCCGTCCCGAGCCAACCTACGCGACTTCCCCGTCCACACTATCCGTTGGGCCACGTGCCAGCAGCGCCTAGAGCACGCGCGCGAGGAAGGACGGAGGGGAGCCAAGCGCGATGGCTGAACCTGCCGGACACTTCACCGTGGCGTCCTTGGCCGCTCATTGGCAGGTGAGCACGACCCACGTTTACAATCTCATCGCGGCCGGGCGGCTCGGTCATATCCGCATCGGGACGGCCATCCGTATCCGCCGCCAGGACGTGGAAGCATACGAGGCCGCACAGTGGCACGCCCCAAGCTCAACCGACCAACCCTCAAGCTCGCCCTGCGGGGCCGTCATTACGCCCTTGAATACTGGTGGGAGGGGCGCTCGCACCGCGTTTCAACGGGCACAGCAGATGAGCAAGCGGCCCGCGAGTTCCTAAAAGCCTTCGAGGCCGGGTGGGCAAAGCCGGAACCGCCATCCGAACCGACGATCGGTCGAATCCTGGACGGCTACAGCCACGATCGCAAAAACAACGCCGAGCACCCCCTGTCGTCCCCGAC
The DNA here is from genome assembly GCF_000745835.1 of Belnapia moabensis DSM 16746. Lineage (GTDB taxonomy): Bacteria > Pseudomonadota > Alphaproteobacteria > Acetobacterales > Acetobacteraceae > Belnapia > Belnapia moabensis. Next base: position 4,826 of record NZ_JQKB01000019.1, read on the forward strand.
TGCGCTGGACGCGGGCTGCGCCGCACTGCGGCGGCACTTGGGCGATCTGCGTCCTGAGTTCCTGACCCGCGAGCGATGCCGCCTCTATACACGGCAGCGGCGTGCGGAGGGCTATGAGGTTGGGCCGCCAGACAAACGGCGCCGGAAGCCCGTCAAGGACGGGACCGTGCTCAGGGAACTCGGCATCCTGCGGGTAGCCCTGACTTGGGCCAAGGACGAGAACTGGATCGCTTCGATCCCGCACGTCGAGGGGCCATCGACACCGCAGCCGCGCGACCGCTGGCTGACCCGGGCGGAGGCTGTCGCGTTGATGGCAGGCTGCGGCGACTTCCACATCCGGGTGTTCGCGGCCCTGGCGCTCTATACCGCCGCCCGGACGGGCGCGATCTTGGAACTGACATGGGACCGGGTAGACCTCTCCGCCCGCCGAATCGACTACGGCCAAGGGAATGAGCATAAGCGCCGGGTCCGAGCCGTTCCCCTGGGGGATGATCTGGTCACGCTCCTGGCCCAAGCCCGAGAACTGGCTCGGTCGAACCATGTGATCGAGTTCGCCGGCAAGCCGGTCGGGAGTGTCCGCACGGGGTTCCTCGCCGCTTGCCGGCGCGCAGAACTGGAGGGGGTAACTCCCCACATCCTGCGGCACACCGCAGCGACGTGGATGGCCCAGAAGGGGGTGCCCATGTGGGAGATCGCCGGCCTGCTCGGTAACACGGTCGACGTAGTGACCCGAATCTATGCGAAGCACTCGCCGGAGCATCTGCGGCGGGCGGCCGAGGCGATTGGGCAGTTGGAAGGCTCTGGCGCGCCTGCGGCTGTGCGGGTTCGGAAGGTTCGAAGGTCCGGAATCTAGCCGCCCGGACAGAGTACGGAGAGGATTGCTGGAGCTCTCTCGAAACGGAAAGCCACTAAGCTTTTGAAAAGAATGGTGCTGCCAGAGAGGATTGAACTCTCGACCTCTCCCTTACCAAGGGAGTGCTCTACCACTGAGCTACGGCAGCAGGTCGGCGCTTCCTAACGGGTCGGGAAGCAGGCTGCAACCCCTTCGACGAGCTCTGCCGCCTCCGTAACCTTCATCTTCCGTTCAGGACTCGTCGGCAGCGTCGTGGCAACGGAGTCGACCCGTTGCTGACCTCTCGCCCGCCCATTCCTTGCGATAACTCCTGCATCTGCGTAACCTCTGGTAGATCATGCTGCATCGCACTCTAATATTTTGGAGACGTAATGTTGAACGCCATGGCATGATGTTCATCCGACGCTCGCCACGACTTCAGGCGGGCACCTGAACCGGCCAGCAGCGCAACCTCATCGAAGGCGGAGAAGTCTTGTATACTATCCTCGATGTTTCCCGCCTGATCTCCTGCGTCCGGCGTCACTCCCCCTCCGGCATCGACCGCGTCGAGATGGCTTATGCCAAGCGTTGGCTTGACGAACCGCAAACTTCCTGCGATTTCGCCGCTCAGAGCGCCTGGGGCTGGTTCGGTCTGGTCCCCCGGCGCCTGGTCGCGGCCCTGATCGAGGCGCTGGAGCTGACCTGGCGGCGCGGCCCGCAGGCCGACAATGCCCTCAACCGCGCCCGACGGATCGCCGCCGCGCTGCATGCCCGCCTTGCCCTCGGCGCCGGGCGTGCCGCCCTGCTGGCCCGGCTCGAGGCGCAGCGCCACGCCGTTTTCCTCCTGGTCTCCCACCGGTCGCTGGAGAGCGAGGCTCCGATCGCTGCCCTGCGCCGCGCCGGCGCCCGCTTCGTCCCGCTGATCCATGACCTGATCCCGCTGACCCATCCCGAATATTCGCGTAGCCAGCAGGTCGCGCGCCATGCGGCACGGATTGCGACGACGGCGTCGCTGGCGGACGGGATCGTCGTCAACTCCGCCTTCACGGCCTCCACCCTGCTGCCGCGGCTGGTCCGGCATGGCCGCGCCGCGCCGCCGCTCGCCATCGCCCCGCTCGGTGTCGACCTGCTGCGGACGCCGCCCGGCCTGCTGCCGCCCGAGCCCTATTTCGTATGCCTCGGCACCATCGAGCCGCGGAAGAACCACCTTCTGCTGCTGAATGTCTGGCGCGAGATGGCGGAACGCGCCTTGGCACAGCCCGGCGTCGCGCCTCCGCCGAAGCTCCTGGTCGTCGGCCGCCGCGGCTGGGAGAACGAGAATGTCGTCGACCTGCTGGAGCGCTGCGATCTGCTGCGTGGCCTCGTGCAGGAGCTCGGCACCCCGCCCGATACCGAGGTCGCTCGCCTGGTCGCCAACGCCACCGCTCTGCTCTTCCCGAGCTTCGTCGAAGGCTACGGCCTGCCGGTCGCCGAGGCGCTCTCCCTCGGCACACCGGCGATCTGCTCCGACACAGCGCCGCTCCGCGAGGTCGGAGGCGCCGTGCCCGATTATCTCGGCCCGCTCGACGGCCCAGGCTGGATGGCGCTGATCGAGGCCTATGCCACGTCGGACTCGGCCGCCCGCGCCGCCCAATGCGCACGGCTGCGGCATTGGGTCCGGCCGTGCTGGAGCGAGCATTTCAACCAGGTGGACACACTGCTCGACCAGGTCGTCGGCCTGCCGCGCCCCGCCATCCGGCCCCTGCCCCAGTCCCTGCCGAGCCGGGAGCCAAGCCTCGCATGAGCCGGTCCACGGAGCCGAAGCCGAGGCGCCGGCCGGAATGCGCCATCGCCATCCTGGGCGCCGCCTGCCGCCTGCCCGGCGCCCCCGATCTCGACGCTTTCTGGAGCCTGCTCGCCGAGGGCCGCGACGCCGTCACCGTCATCCCCACCGGGCGCTTCAACCGCGACGCCTTCGCCCATCCGCGGCGTGGCGAGCCGGGCAAATCCTACAGCTTCGCCGCCGGAGTGCTCGACGACGTCACCGGCTTCGATGCCGCCGCCTTCGGCATCTCGCCCCGCGAGGCGGCGGAGATGGACCCGCAGCAACGCCTGCTGCTCGAACTCGCCGCCGAGGCGCTGGAGGATGCCGGTATCCCCGCCTCGCGCCTCGCCGGCAGCGGCACCGGCATCTTCATCGGCGGCTCGCTGACCGATTACGGCGACCTTCGCCTGTCCGACCCGGCGGGCGGCGACCGCTACTTCATGACCGGCAGCGCGCTGTCGATCCTCGCCAACCGCCTCGGCAATGTCTTCGACCTGCGCGGCCCGGCGCAAACCATCGACACCGCCTGCTCCTCCGCGCTCGTCGCCCTGCACTGGGCCTGCGAAGCGCTGCGCGGCGGCCGCATTCCGGCGGCGCTGGTCGGCGGCGTGAACATGCTGCTCACGCCCTTCCCCTTCCTCGGCTTCGCCCAGGCGGGGATGCTCTCGCCCACCGGCCGCTGCCACGCCTTCGACGCGCGGGCCGATGGCTATGTCCGCGCCGAGGGCGGCGGCATGGTACCGCTCAAGCGCCTCGAGGACGCGCTGGCCGATGGCGATGCGATTCGCGCCGTCATCCTCGGCTCCGGCGTCAACGCCGCCGGCCGCACCATGGGCCTCTCCTTGCCGAGCGGTCCCGCCCAGGCCCGGCTGATCGAGCAGGTTTTGTCCGAATCCGGCGTCACCCCAGACCGCATCGGCTATTTTGAAGCGCATGGCACCGGCACCGCTGCCGGCGACCCGCTGGAGGCCGGCGCGATCGGCACCGCCATCGGCCGCCACCGGTCGGAGCCACTGCCCATCGGCTCGGCCAAGACCAATATCGGCCATACCGAGCCGGCCGCCGGCATGGTCGGCCTGCTGAAGGCCATGCTGATGCTGGAACGCGGCCGCATCCCGCCCTCGCTCCACCACGAGAAACCCAACCCAGACATCGACTTCACCGGCCTCGGCCTCCGCGTGCCGGTAGCGGCGGAACCGCTCCGCCGCCGGCACCGCGCAGTGATCGGGGTGAACAGCTTCGGCTTCGGCGGCACCAACGCCTGCGCCTTCCTTACCGCCGCGCCGGCGACGGCGCCTATGGGCGGCGAGGCACCGGCCGCATTGCCCCCGCTGCTGCTCTCCGCCCGCAGCGCCGTCGGGCTGAAGGCGCTCGCCGTCCGCTGGCAGGGCGCGCTGGCCGCGACGCCCGCCCGAGCCCTGCCCGCCCTGCTGCGCGGCGCCGCCCGCCACCGCGACCTGTTGCCGCACCGCCTCGCCCTCCGCGGCACCGATCCAGCAAGTCTCGCCGAGGGTCTCGCCGCCTGGCGTGCCGGCGAATCCGGCGCGGCCGCCGGCACCGCCGGCCCGCAGCGCGGAACCGCCTTCGTCTTCAGCGGCAACGGCGCACCCTGGCCGGGCATGGCCCGGTCCGCGTTTGCCGCCAGCCCCCGCTTCCGCGCCGCCATCGCCGACGCCGATGCCGCCCTCGCCCCGCTGCTCGGCTGGTCCGTCGCCGCGCAGATCGAAGCCGGTGTCACCGCCGAGGCCGTCGCCGTCACCGACCGAGCCCAGCCGCTGCTCTTCGCCGTCCAGCACGGCATCGTCGCGGCGCTGGCGGCCGAGGGCATCCGCCCTGCCCTCTGCCTCGGCCATTCGGTCGGCGAGATCGCCGCCGCCGCCGCCGCCGGCTTGCTACCGCTGCCCGAGGCAGCCCGTCTGGTCGTCGCCCGCAGCCGCCACCAGCAGGCGACGCGTGGCCAGGGCCGCATGGCCGCCCTCGGCGCCACGGCCGAGGCGGCGCTGCCGGTCCTCGCCGAATGCGGACCCGGGCTGGAAATCGCAGCGATCAACGCCCCCGCGGCGATCACCGTCGCCGGGCCGGTCGATGCGCTGCATCGGCTCTCCCAGGCCGCGGCGGCGCGGCGCTGGAGCTACGTCGGCCTCGACCTCGACTATGCCTTCCACAGCGCGGCGATGGACCCGCTGCGCGACGGGCTGCTCGCCGACCTCGCCGGCCTCGCCCCAACCCCGCCCACCTTGCCGATGATCTCGACCGTCACCGGCGAGCCGCTCGGTGCTGATGCCTGCACCCCCACCCATTGGTGGCGCAACCTGCGCGAGCCGGTGCGCTTCCTCCCCGCGGTCGAGCAGGCGACCCGCCACGGCGCCGGCCTCTTCATCGAGATCGGCCCCAACCCGATTCTGCAGAGCTACTTGCGGGACGCGCTGCGCCAGGTCGGCTGCGAGGCCGGCATCCTCGCCAGCCTCACCCGGCGCAACGCGCCGGGTGACCCCTTTCCGGCCATCGCCGACCGCGCCTTCGTCCTCGGCGCCGATCCACGCCAGGGCCCGGCCTATGCCGGCCCGGCCACCCGCCGCGGCCTGCCACTGACGCCCTTCGACCGCCAGCCCTACTGGCTCGCCCAGACGACGGAAGCCACCCCCATTGCCCAGCCGCTGGCCGAGCACCGCCTGCTGGGCTTCCGTCGCGGGAACGAGCCCGGCCTCTGGACCCGGCATCTCGACACCGAGCTGGAGCCCTGGCTCGCCGATCACCGCCTCGCCGGCCAGCCGGTGCTGCCCGCCGCGGCCATGGCGGAGATGGCGCTGGCCGCCGCCCAGGCCTGGTATCCGGAGGCGCCGGCGCTGGAGCTGCGCGACCTCGCCATCCATCAGGCTATGCCGCTGGAGGCCGGGTCGTCGCGCGAAGTGAAGGCGACGCTCGACGCGGCCGGCGGCTTCGCCCTGTCGAGCCGCCGCCGCCTCACGGACGAGGCCTGGACGCTGCATGCCGAGGCACGCATCGCCACCCTCCCCCGCCTGCCCGAGGCCAGCGCCGAGCCATCCACCCCGCCGCGCTGCCTCGACCGCGCCGCGTTGCTGGCCCTCGCCGCCCGGCTCGGCCTCGATTACGGCCCCGCCTTCCAGTCGCTGGAAGAAGTGTCGGTCGATGCCGAGGCCGGCCTCGCCCGCGCCCGGCTGGTCCGCCCCACCGCGGCGCCGCCCGATGCCGGCTTCCTGCTCCACCCCGTCAGGCTCGACGGCGCGCTGCAAGCCCTGCTCGGCCTGCTGGCCGATGCGCCAGCCGAGCCCGGCACCGGCCTCGTCCCGGTCCGCATCGCCCGGCTGGTTCTGCGCCGCGGCGCCGAAGCCCCGGCGGCCGCCACCATCCGCCTGACCGAGCGCGGCAGCCGCAGCGCCGCCGCCGACCTCATCCTGCGCGACGCGACCGGCGGCGTGGTCGCGCTGCTGGAAGGATGCAGCTTCCTCAGTATCCGCCTGCCCGGCCGGCAGGACCCGCTCGACGGCGCCTTCCGCATCGCGCTGCTCCCCGCCCTCGGCAGCGAGCCGGCTGAGCCGCCCGACCTCGCAGTCCCGCTCGCCGCCGCGCTGCAGCAGGATGCGGCGCTCGATCTCGGCGAGACCGCGCTGCTGCTGGAAGGCTTCTGCGCCGCCGTCGCCCATACCGCGCTCAGCGTCGCCCCGACGACCGGCCCCTATGCGCGCATGCTGCTTGAGGCCCTAGCCCAGGACGGGCTCGCTGAGCCAGGCCCGCTCGGCCTGCAACCTGTCCCGGCGCCAGACCTGCCCGCTTCCGGGGAGATCTGGCGGCAGGTGCTGCTGGAACAACCCGACCTCGCGCAGGACCTTGCCTGGGCAGCGCTGGCGGCGGAGCAGTTGCCCCAGGCCCTTGCGCATCGCCTTGCCGGCGAGGCCGGCGCGCCGCCGCCGCCGCAATCCGCCGGCTATGAGCGGCTCGCGCGGGTGCTGGCCGAAGCCGTCGCTGCCTTCGCCGCCGCCTGGCCCGCAGGCCGACCGCTCAGGGTGCTGGAGGTCGCGGCCGGCGCCGGGCCGCTCACCGCCCATCTGCTGCGGGTCCTGGCCGGCTGCGGCCGCCGCGTGCTGCTGACCGCGTCTCCGCTGCCGAGGCAGCCGCCGATGCCGCTGCCGCCGGTGCCGGAGGGCATCGAATTTGCCGTCCAGCCATGGGACCTGGAGAGCCGCGACGTGCCGCCGCTCGCCGCCGACCTGGTGGTCGGCCTCGCCGCCGGGGCACGGCTGCAGCGCGGTACCGAGGTGCTCAGCCTGCTGCGCCAAGCCGCCGCACCCGGAGCGACCCTGCTGCTGGCCGAGCCGCTGCCCGGCTGGCTATGGAATTTCTGCTGCGGCCAGGAGCCGGGCTGGTGCGGCGCCGCGCCGCTTGCCCCTGCCGCTGCCTGGGCCGCTGCCCTCCCCGCCGAGGGCTGGACCGCACCGCTCGCCGAGCCGCTGCGGGCCGCTCCCTTCCCGGCCCTGCTGATCGGCGGTCGCGCCGCCACCGGGGCCATGCTGCTCGCCACGCCGAAGCTCCGCCGCGTCCTTCTCTTTGCCGATGCTGCCATGGCCGGGCTGCGCCCCGCCATCGCCACCGCGCTGCAATCCCGCGGCGCCACCGTCACCGGCGGCGGCTTGGCCGAGGCGGCCGCGCTGCCGCCCGATGCCCTCGCCGACAGCCTTGTGGTGGCGCTGGCCGGCGATGGCCGCAGGCCGGAGGAGATCGCCGCCTCACTCTCCGCCCTCTCCCGGCTTGCCGCCGCCGCTGAGGGCAGCGCGGCCGGCTTCTGCATCGTCACACAGGGTGGCCAGCAGCCGGATGCGCCCGGCACACGGCACGAGCCCGCCTCCGCCGCGCTCTTCGCTCTCGGCCGGGTGCTGGCCAACGAGCATCCCGGGCTGAAGCCCCGGCGGATCGACATCGCGCCACAGCTCGGCGCGGAGCAGGCCGCCCGCCGCCTCGCCGGCGAGCTACTGACCGAGCAGGACGACGAGGCCGAGGTCACCCTCACCGAAGGCGCCCGGCTGGTCCCCCGCCTGCGTCCCGGCCTGCCCGCTGCCCCACCCGCCGCTGGCCCGCAGCGGCTGGAAGTCCGCCAGCCTGGCCAGCTTGGCAGCCTGCATTGGACAGGCTTCTCCCTTGGTGCGCCCGGCCCCGGCGAGGTGGTGCTCCGAATCGAGGCGGCCGGGCTGAATTTCCGCGACGTGATGTGGGCCCAGGGCCTGCTGCCGGAGGAGGCGCTGCTGCCCGGATTTGCCGGCCCCAATCTCGGGATGGAATGCGCCGGGGTGGTCGAGGCGGTAGGCGAGGGCGTGGCGCTCCGCCTTGGCCAACGGGTCTTCGGCGTGGCACCCGCGGCGCTGGCCAGCCATGCCGCCAGCCGCGCCGAGGCTCTGGTGCCGATGCCGGAAGGGCTCGACCCGGTCGCCGCCGCCACCATCCCCGTCGCCTTCATGACCGCCGTGCATGCGCTGGAGGAACTGGCTCAGCTGGAGCCCGGCGAGCGCGTGCTGATCCATGGCGGCAGCGGCGCCGTCGGCCTCGCCGCCTTGCAGGTGGCGCTGGCCCGCGGCGCCCGCGTCGCGGTCAGCGCCGGAAGCCCTTCGCGCCGCGCCTTCCTCCACGCCACCGGCGCTGAACTGGTGCTCGACAGCCGGGATGCCGGCTTCGCCGATGCCCTCCGCGCCGCTTGGCCGGAAGGGGTCGATGTGGTGCTGAACTCCCTCGCCGGCGCGGCCATGGAGCGCTCGCTTGGCCTGCTGCGCCCTTTTGGCCGCTTCATCGAGCTCGGAAAGCGCGACTTCGCCGAGGGCAGCCGCGTCGCTCTACGACCGCTCCGGCGGAACGCCACCTATTTCGCGGTCGATGTCGATGAGCTGGCCCACGCCCGGCCGGCGAAGGCGGCCCGGCTGCTGGCCGGCATCGCCGCCCGGCTGCGCGAAGGTGCAATCCGTCCCCTCCCCGCCGCCGCCCATGCGGCTACCGAGGTGGAGACCGCCTTTCGCGCCCTCCAGGCCGGTGGCCACATCGGCAAGCTCGTGATCCGCCCGCCGGCGACGGCCGGCCGGGCCGAAGCCGCCTCGCCCCTCGACCGGGCGATGGAGGGCACCATCCTCGTCATCGGCGGCACCGGGGGCTTCGGCCTGGAGACGGCACGCTGGCTAGCGGCGCGAGGTGCGCGGCATCTGGCCCTGCTCTCGCGCCGCGGCGCAGCGACGCCGGGGGCGGATGCAGCGATCCGCGACCTGGCGGCCTGCGGCACCACCGCCTCGCTCTATCCCTGCGACGCCACCGACGCCGCGGCGCTGGAGCGGGTTTTGTCCGAAATCCGCACATCCTGCCCGCCCATTCGCGGCGTGATCCATGCCGCGGCAGTGATTGGCGATGGCGCGGCGGCGCTGCTCGACCCGGCACGGGCCGCGCCGGTGCTGGCGGCGAAGCTCGTCATCGCCGACAACCTCGACCGGCTGACCGCCCGCGATCCGCTGGATCTCTTCCTGATGTACTCCTCCGCCACCGTCGCCGTCGGCAATCCGGGCCAGGCCGCCTATGTCGCCGCCAATGCCGCGGTCGAGGCGCTGGCCCGCCGCCGCCGTGCCGCCGGCCGCCCGGCGATGGCGATCGGCTGGGGCCCGATCGCCGATGCCGGCATGCTGGCCGGGGATGCCGCCAAGACGGAAATCCTGGAGCGCCGCCTGGGCGTCGCCGCGATGCGGGCGGAGGAGGCGCTGGCCACCCTGCCCGCTCTGCTCGCCACCGATGCCGCCACTTCCGGCCTCGCCCGCATCGCCTGGTCGGCCGCCGGTGCCGCTCTCGCCATCCTGGCCGAGCCGGGCTTCGAGACGGTGCGCTGCCTCGCCGCCCCCGCCGGGGATGCCGCCGATCTCCGCGCCCAGCTGCGCGGCCTGGCGGAGGCGGAGGCGCTCGCCCTGCTGCGCGAGACCATGGCGGGCGAGTTGGCCCGCATCCTCCGCCTGCCAGCGCAATCCATCGGGGCCGAGGCGCCGCTCGCTGAACTCGGCCTCGACAGCCTTGGCGGGATGGAGCTGCGCACGGCGCTGGAGGGAAGGCTCGGCCTGGCCGTGGCGCTCGACGGGGTGGGCGACGGGCTGACGCTGAATGGGCTGGCGCGACGCATCCTAGTCCGGCTCCGGACCGGGCCGCGGGTGGATAGTGCCGAGGCCCTGCTCGCCGCGCATGAGCCCGAGGCCGCCGGGCTGGAGGATGCGGCATGAGCACCGGCTTCGGCCTCAGCGCCAGCGCCCGCAACGCCCTGCTCAGCCGCCTGGCCCGACGCGGCGCGGCGCCGCCCCGGCCGCAGCGACGCCGGCCGAATCGCCGGGACGCGACCTCGGCACCCTGCCGGGGATGCGGGATTTCGAGACGATGCGCGATGCCGGCGCCGCGCTGGGCATCGAGAACCCCTATTTCCGCCAGCATGACGGCGTGGCGGGCGGCCGCAGCAGCATCGGCGGTCGGAGCTATGTCAACTTCGCCTCCTACAACTATGTCGGACTGAACGGTGACCCGCGCGTCGCCGCCGCTGCCAAGGCGGCGGTCGACCGCTTCGGCGTCTCCGCCTCCGCCTCCGCCTCTCGCCTCGCCTCGGGCGAGCGGCCCATCCATGCCGAGCTGGAAGCGGCGCTCGCTGCGCATCACCGCGCGGAGGCCTGCCTCACTTTCGTCAGCGGGCATGCGACCAATGTCACCGTGATCGGGCAACTGATGGGGCCGCGCGACCTCATCCTGCATGACCGGCTGATCCACAACTCGGTCGCCGAGGGAGCGCGGCTGAGCGGCGCCCGGCGCATCGCCTTCGCCCATAACGACCGGGAGGCGGCGGAGCGGGAGCTTGCGGCGCATCGCGGCCGGCATGGCAGGGTGCTGGTGGTGATCGAGGGCCATTACAGCATGGATGGCGACCTGCCCGATCTCGGCCGCTTCGCCGCGCTGGTGCGCAAGCATGACGCGCTGCTGATGGTGGACGAGGCGCATTCCATCGGCGTGCTGGGTGCCACCGGCCAGGGCGTTGCCGAGCAATGCGGCGTCGATCCCAGCCTCGTCGATATCTGGATGGGGACGCTGTCGAAGACGCTCTCCTCCTGCGGGGGCTACATCGCTGGCCAGCGGCGGCTGGTGGACTGGTTGCGGCACACTTCACCGGGCTTCGTTTATTCGGTCGGGCTGGCGCCGCCGCTCGCCGCCTCGGCGCTGGAATCGCTCCGGCTGCTGCAAGGCGAGCCCTGGCGCGTCGCACGGCTACAGGCTAATGCGGCGCTCTTCCTTCGGCTCGCGCGGCAGGCAAGATTTGATACCGGAACCTCCGCCGGGCTCGGCATCGTGCCGATCATCCTCGGTAGTTCTCTGCGCGCGGCGCAATTGGCCGCTGCTGCTTTCGAGGGCGGCGTGAACGTCCAGCCGATTCTCTTTCCTGTGGTGCCGGAAGGGGCGGCGCGGCTCCGCTTCTTCCTCTCGGCCGAGCATACGACCGAGGATATCGAGCGCAGCATCGCCGTGCTGGCCGCGGCGCGGGACGGGCTGGCAACGCTGAAGGCCTCCTGACCGGCTTGCGCATCGCCCTCTTCACGCTGGAAAGCGCGCTCAGCGCCGAGGCGGTGGAGGCCTTCCTCCGCGCCCATGGCGACCGCGTGGTGCTGGTCGGCCGCTCCGACCCCTTCCGCCCGGGTGCGGGCGGGCCGGTAGGGCAGGCCTGGCGGCATCTCCGCCGCTCGGGGCCGCGGCTGCTGCCCTATCTCGCGGTGAACTACGCGCTTCATCCGGCACGAGGCCGGCTGGCCGGGTTCGGCCTGCCGGTGGTCGAGGTGGCGGATGTGAACGGGCCGGCGATGGCGGCGGCGATCCGTGCCGCACGGCCGGACCTGCTGGTTTCCTTGCACTTCGACCAGATCTTCGGTGCCGAGACCCTGGCCCTGGCGCCGCGAGGGGGGATCAACCTGCACCCCTCGCTGCTGCCGCGGCATCGCGGGCCGGTGCCGACCATCTGGGCTCTGGCCGAGCCGGAGCCATGCTTCGGCGTTACCGTGCACCGGCTGGTGCCCCGGATCGATGCCGGCGCCATTCTTGCCCAGCGGGAGGTGCCGCTCCCGCCCGGCACCACCGCCAGCGCTGCCGCCCGGGCGCTGCACCTGGCCGGCGTACCGTTGCTGGCGGAGGCCATCGCCCGTCCGAGTTTGGGACGGGAGGTGACGCCCCTGCCCTATTGCCCCTTCCCGCCGCCCGATCTGCTGCGGCGATTGGCACAGCAGCGGCGGCGCCTTGCAGATCGGAAGGATCTCCGTCTCGCGCTCCGCTTGGCTCGGCTGGATTAAGTTACGAATTTGCACTAAAAAGCTTGACCTTTCATGCCTTCGCTGCGAAACGGGCCGGGCATGGCCGCCACTCCAGACCAGCCTGCGCCGGGGAGACGCCGCTTCCTCTTCCTGCAGGGGCCGATCAGCCCCTTCTTCGCGGAGGTTGCGGCCGGGCTGCGGGCTCTCGGGCATGATGCCTGGCGAATCAATCTCTGCCTCGGCGACAGGCTGTTCTGGCAGGGGCCGGGGGCAGTCGATTTCCGCGGGCGGCTGGCGGAGTGGCCGCATTTCCTCGAGGGCTTCTACGCGTGTCACGGCATTACCGACCTCGTGCTGCTCGGCGAGCAGCGGCCCTACCACAAGCCGGCCATCGCCCTCGCCAGGGCGCGCGATATAGGGGTAACCGTGACGGATTTCGGCTACCTCCGTCCGGACTGGGTGACGCTGGAGCGCGACGGCATGGGGGCCGAAAGCCGGTTCCCGCGCGATCCTGAGGGGATCCGGGCTCTCGCCGCCCGCTGTCCACCGCCTGACCTGCGCGAGCACCATTGGGACAGGTTCGCCACGCAGGCGCGCTGGGACGTGCTCTTCCACCTGGCCTCCTCGCTGCCCTTTTCCTTCCCACATTACGAGAGCTTCCTGCTGCACGCGCCGGTCCCGGCCTATCTGGCGACCGGGCTCCGCCTGCTGCTGCGCAAGCGCGAGACGCAGGCGGCGGCGGAGACACTCAAGCGACTGACCGCGCTCGGCGTGCCGCTCTACCTCTTCGCCATGCAGATGGAGACCGACTACTCCATCCGGGCCTATTCCCGCTTCCCCGACATGGACAGCGCCATCGCCAAGACGGTGGCAAGCTTCGCCCGCCATGCCCCGCCCGAGGCGCGGCTGATGGTGAAGGTCCACCCGCTCGACCCGGGGCTGAAATCCTGGGCGCGGCGGGTGCGGCGGATCGCCCTGCAGCATGGGGTGGAGGGGCGCGTCGCCTATCTCGGCGGGGCGCTGCCGATGGAGCAGGTGATCGACCGGTGCCGCGGCACGGTCACGGTGAACAGCACGGTCGGGGTGAAGGCGATCGCCATGGGCTGCGCCACCCTACCGCTCGGCCAGGCGATCTACGACGTGCCCGGCCTCGCTTGGCAGGGCGGGCTGGACCGTTTCTGGGGCGAGGCACCGCCACCGGAGCCGACGCTTGCCGAGGATTTCATCCGCGCCCTCGCCGCCAGCCTGCATGTGCGTGGCTGCTACTACACGCGGCCGGGGCTGGACGTGGCCGTCGCCGGCGCCGTCCGGCGGCTGCATCTCGGGGTGCTGAACGAGCCTGAAGCGTGATCGCCGAGGCCGGCACGGCCGCAGGCGTGAAGCACGAGCTACAACATCGCCAAGGACCGTTTCCGCTTCGGCGGCGGAAAGGCGGCATCGAGCGCTTCCAGATCCTCGGGCGCAAAGCGAAGTTCGCCGGCCGCGGCGTTCAACCGGACATGCGCCTCGTCGGCCGCCTTCGGGATGCTGATGACTCCGCCTTGCCGGAGCGTCCAGGCGATCGCCACCTGGGCCGGCGTCGCGCCGAGCCTCCGGGCGACGCCTTGCAAGGCCGGGTGCCGTAGAAGCGCCCCACCCTGGCCGACCGGACTATAGGCCATCACCGGCATCCGCCGCTCGCGGCAGAAGGGCAGCAGGTCGAACTCCACCCCGCGATGCTCGAGGTTGTAGAGGACTTGGTCCGTCGCACAGTCGGCCAGCGCCGGGCCAAGCTCTTCCAAGTCATCCACATCGAGGTTGGAGACACCCCAACGGCGAATCTTGCCCGACCCCCGCATCCGCTCCATCGCCTCGACCGTATCCTCGAGGGGCACCGAACCCCGCCAATGCAACAGGTAGAGGTCGAGGCGGTCGGTCCGCAAACGCTTGAGGCTGCGCTCCAGCGCCGCCTCGAGCTTCCGGCCGCCGGCATTATGGGGATAGACCTTGGAGACGAGGAAGACATCGCTGCGCCGCCCGGCGATGGCTTCGGCCACCACCTCCTCGGCGCCGCCTTCGGCATACATCTCGGCGGTGTCGATCAGGGTCATGCCGAGATCGAGCCCGAGGCGCAGCGCATCGGCCTCCCGCCGCCGGTCGCCGCCGCGCTCGCCCATATGCCATGTACCCTGGCCGAGCGGCGGCACCTTCGTCCCATCCGCCAGCGTGATCGGTGCCATTCCGTCCCTCCGCATCCCAGCCTATGCTCGGCCCCATGCCGCGCATCGTCCTAGCATGCCTCGTCCTTTTGCTCCTCGCCGGCACTGGCCGGGCGCAACCGCCGGAGGAGATCGGCAGCTGGCGCCTCGCCTGCGTCGCCGATCGCATGACCGACCGGGCGGCCTGCCTGCTGCGCCATCGCGATTGGCTGGAACGGCCTTCCGGCGCCGGCAGTGGCCTCGCCTTCGAGATCATCGACCGGCGCGGCCGGCTGGTTCCCGCGGTGACGGCGCGCGAGTTGACGCTGGACGACGCAGCGCGCGGCCTGCTGGCGCTCTCCGGCACGGCGCAGCTTCGCTTCCCGCCCAACCGGATGGTGGAGATGCCCTGTGGGCTCGAGGGGCGCAGCATCCTCTGTACCCCGCGGGCCGAGGATGCCGCCCGCATGGAAGCCGAGGTCCTGCAGGCCGACCGCGCGCTGGTGCGGCTGGTCGGCCCCGGAGGCGGCAGCAGCACGGCCGAGCCGGTGGAGCTGCGACTTACCGGCACGCGCGAGGCGGTAGCCCGCTTCGCCCGGCAGGTCCCGCGCGAATCCCAGGCCGCGGTGGAGCCGCCCCCTGGCCTCGATGGCCGGGAGTTGTTGCAGCGCCTTTATCGCCTCTTCGCCCAGTGAAGGCGGAAGCCCCGGCGGCCGCACTGCTCGCCGAGATCGCTCGCGGCGACCGCGCCGCGCTCCGGGCACTCTATGAGCAGCAGGCGACGCGGCTCTTCGGCATCGCCCAGGCCATCCTGCGCGACCGCGAGGCGGCGGCGGATGCGATGCAGGATGCCTTCCTGCGCATCAGCCAGCGGGCGGCGCAATTCGACCCGGCACGGGGCGAGGCGGGCGCCTGGCTCGGCGCCGTCGCCCGGCATGCGGCGCTCGACCTGGCACGGACGCGCGGACGGGAACTGCCGACGGATGACCCGGCGCTTGGCGACACGGTGGTGGCGCCTGAGGCACTGGAGCGCGTCGCCGCTGATGCCGAGGGCCGACGACTGCACGACTGTCTCTCGGCGCTCGACGAGAAGAACCGTAAGGGAATCCTGCTCGCCTTCGTGCATGGCCTGTCGCATGCCCAGGTGGCGGCGCGGCTCGACCTGCCGCTCGGCACGGTGAAGGCGTGGATCCGCCGCGGCCTCCTGCAGCTGCGGGAGTGCCTGACATGATCCCGACCGATCCGCAGGACCGCGACATCCTCGTCGGGGAGTATGTCCTCGGCACGCTCGATGCCCGGACGGCGGCGGAGCTGGAAGCGGCACTGCCGGGCGATGCCGCGCTGCGCGCCGCTCTCCATGCCTGGGAAGCACGCCTTGCCCCGCTGATGGTTCTGGCCGGGCCGGAGGCGCCGCCACCGGACCTCTGGGACCGGATCGAGGCGGCGTTGCCCGGCCCGGCACGGCCTGCGCCGGCTCCGAAGCGGCGCGGCTGGCTCGACCCATGGCGCGGCTGGGCGATCGGAGCCAGCGCGGTGGCGGCAGGCCTCGCGGCGCTCATCGTGATCCGCCCCGCGCCCGAGCCTCCGCGGCTGATGACCGTGCTGCTGACCCAGCGCGACCAACCGGCCTGGGTGGTGGAGGCCGACCCCGGCGGCCAGCTGCGGCTCGCTTCGCTCAACCCGCGCCGCCTCGAGGAGGGTCGGGTTATGCAGCTCTGGGGCTTGCCGCCAGGGGCAACGGTGCCAACCTCGCTCGGCCTCATCCCGCCCGAGGGGCGGCTGACGGTGAGTACAGGCGGGCTGCGGCCAGAGCCTGGCATGCTGATTGAGATCAGCCTGGAGCCTCCCGGTGGCTCGCCGACGGGGCGTCCAACCGGACCGGTGCTCTTCATCGGGCAGCTGACGGCGGCGGGAGCGAGCTGAAAGAGACCTCGCTCAGGAATTAGCAACAAGTCTGGTAACTCAATCAACGGCAGTATTCTATTCTTAGAAATGCATCACGGCCTCGTGACTGCTAAACTGGATCAGCCGGTTCCTGCCGGCCGCTCGTGCCATGGGGGTGCGGGTTACCAGCGCTGGACACGAGCATGCCCGGACCTTTCCCGTTCGATTACTGCCTCCGCTTGTCCTGCTGCTCCGATCAGGTGGCTTGATCCGATGTCCGAAGCCAATACGGCTCGCCCTCGCCGCAATACGATGTCGCGGGAGGAGGAACAGGGGCGGATGTCGCAGTTCATCACCGGCGCAATCTTCCTGGCGGTAATGCTGCTGCTTTTCGTGCTGTCGGGCTTTCGTGGGTGAGGGCGATTCTCGCGCTCCCGTGAAAGATTGCGGCGCATCCATCCCCGGACGCGCTCCGTAAGGCTAATAGCGGCACCGGAATGGTTGCCGCTTCCTTTCGGAGAGACGCCATGACCCGCACCACCCACTTGATGCTCGCCGCCGGCGCCGCCCTCACCCTCTCGGCTGCCGGCGCGCAGGCCGCTACCTTGGTCGGCCTGACCGCCGACAATCACCTCGTCCGTATCGACAGCCAGACCCGCCGCGGCATGGCACCGGTGCGCGTGACCGGCACCGAGGGCCGGCTACTCGGCATCGATGTGCGTCCGGCCGACATGAAGCTCTATGGCCTGACCGATGCCGGTCAGATCGTCACCATCGATGCGGTGACCGGCCGCGCCACCCAGGTCAGCCGCCTGTCCGAGCGTTTCGAGAGCGGCGGCCGCGCGACGGTCGACTTCAACCCGGTTGCCGACCGGCTGCGGGTCATGGGCATGAGCGGCGTCAATTTCCGCGTCAATGTCGAGACCGGCGCGGTGGTGAAGGACGGCCAACTCCGCTACCAGGCCGGCACGCCCTGGGCCGAGACCACGCCGCGCGTTGTCGCTGGCGCCTATACCAACAGCGTGGCCGGCGCGACGGCGACGATGCTCTTCACCATCGACACGCTGAGCCGCAGCCTGAACCTGCAGGCCCCGCCGAATGACGGCGTGCAGCAGCCCAAGGGCGAGATCGCGCCGAGCCTGCCGGTGGGCGTCGCCTTCGACATCATGCCGGAGACGGGCGGCGGCAACATGGCGGTGCTGATGACCGGCGCCACGCTGCATAACGTCGACTTGTCGAACGGCAAGGCGACGACCGTCGGCACGGTGAGCGGCCTGCCGCAGGCCGAGGTGATCGACATCGCCATCATGCCGTAAGGCCCAGCGGGGCGGCGGTCCGCCGCCGCCCCGGCCGCCTCAGAACCCGACCTTGTCGCCGCCCTTCAGCGCCAGAATCTGCCGCGCCTCGGCGGGCGTGGCGATCTCGAGGCTCAGCTCCTCGAGGATGCGACGGATTTTCGCCACCTGCTCGGCATTGCTCTTCGCCTGCACGCCGCGGCCAAGCCAGAGGCTGTCCTCCAGCCCGACGCGGACATTGCCGCCGAGCATGCCGGCCATGGTGGTGAAGGGCATCTGGTTCCGCCCCGCCGCCAGCACCGACCAGACATAGTCCTTGCCGAAAAGCCGGTCCGCCGTCTCCTTCATGAAAAGCAGGTTGCGCGGCTCGGCGCCGACGCCGCCCAGGATGCCGAAGATCGTCTGGGTGAAAAGCGGCGGCTCCACCACCTTGCGGTCGAGCATATGGGCCAGATTGTAGAGATGGCCCACATCGTAGCACTCGAACTCGAAGCGGGTGCCGTGGCCCTTGCCGAGCCGCTCGACGATTTGCTCGATGTCCTTGAAGGTATTGCGGAAGATGAAGTCCGTCGTGCCTTCCAGGTAGGGCCGCTCCCACTCGTACTTGAAATTCTTGATCCGGGCGGCGCTGCCTGAGATGTTGAAGTTCATCGAGCCCATATTCAGCGAGCACATCTCGGGCTTCGCCTGCAGCGGCGCCGCCAGCCGCTCATCGACCGACATGCCAAGGCCGCCGCCAGTGGTGATGTTGATCACTGCATCGGTCGATTGCTTGATGACCGGCAGGAACTGCATGAACACCTTCGGGTCCGGCGTCGGCCGCCCGTCATTCGGGTCGCGCGCATGCAGGTGGATGATAGCCGCACCGGCCTCCGCCGCGGCGATCGACTGCTCGGCGATCTCCTGGGGGGTGATCGGCAGGTAGTCCGACATGCTGGGCGTATGGATCGCGCCGGTGACGGCGACGCTGATGATGACCTTCGACATGCAGTCCTCCTCCCGATGGATGTCGGGGCACTATCGGCGGGACGCGGCACGGCGTGAAGGCTTCACGCTCGCTCCGGGCCGGGCAGGACTGATGCGGATGGCCTTCCTCCAGGACATGCCGCAGGGCGCGGCGCTCGGCTGGCTGCTCGGTGCGGCGCTGGCCGGTGGGCTGGCGCGCGGCTTCTCCGGCTTCGGGGCAGCGCTGATCTTCGTCCCGCTCGCCTCGGTGGCGCTCGGGCCGCAGGGGGCGGCGCCGCTGATGCTGCTGGTCGAAGCGGTGGCGATCGTCAGCCTCACCCCCGCCGCATGGCGAATGGCAGATCGGGCGCAGGTGGGCTGGCTGGCGCTCGGGGCGGTGCTGGGTACGCCGCTCGGCGCGGCCATCCTGGTGTACGCGGATCCGCTCTCGCTGCGCTGGGGCATTGCGCTGGGCATCCTCGGCCTGCTCGGGCTGCTGGCTTCCGGCTGGCGGTTCCGCGGCCGGCCGAGCCTGCCGGCGACGCTCGGCGTCGGGGTGGCGGGCGGGGTGCTGGGCGGCGTCGCCATGGTGAGCGGGCCGCCGGTGATGGCCTACCTGCTCGGCCAGGCGGGGCCGGCGCGGCAGGTGCGGGCCTCCTTCGGCCTCTTCCTCGCGGCCGGCGGGCTGATCGCGGGCATCGCCTATGCGGCGGCGGGGCTGCTGACCGCGGCGCTGGCGGCGCCCTTCCTCGTCACGGCGCCGGTCTATGGGGTCGGCATCTGGCTAGGAACGCGGATGTTCGGCCTTGCCAGCGAGTGTGCCTTCCGCCTCGGCTGTTATGCCATGATCGCGCTAGCCGCCCTGCTCGGCTTGCCGCTCTGGGACGGGTTCTTGCGATAGGAGGCTGTGTGATGGGCCAGTATTCGCCGAAGGAATTCCAGCCGCTGCGCTGGTACGATTCGGTGGCGCGCTTCGCCGTCGGCGCCGATTCGCCGCGCGCCTATCTCGAGCGCTGCCTTGAGACTATTGCGGCGCGGGAGCCGGTGGTGCGCGCCTGGGCGGCGCTGAACAAGGCGGGCGCGCGGATGGCTGCCGATGCCAGCACCGTCCGCTGGCGCGAGGGTCGGCCGCTCTCGCCGATCGACGGCATGCCCATTGGCATTAAGGACCTACTCGAGACGCGCGACATGCCGACCGAGATGGGCTGCGCCGGGTACAGGGGCAACTTCCCGAGGCGCGACAACGCCGCGGTCTGGGCGCTGCGCCAGGCGGGGGCGGTGGTGCTCGGCAAGACGGTGACAACGGAACTCGGCGGCTCCCATCCCGGCCCGACGACCAACCCCTTCAACCCGGCGCGGACGCCGGGCGGTTCCTCCTCCGGCTCGGCGGCGGCGGTCGCGGCGCGGATGGTGCCGGCGGCGATCGGCACCCAGGTCGGCGGCTCCATCATCCGCCCCGCCGCCTATTGCGGCAATGTCGCGCTGAAGCCGACCCAGGGAGGCATCAACCGCGGCGAGCGGCAGGCGACGAGCCAGAGCACCCACGGGCCGCATGCCGGCTGCATCGAGGACATGTGGCAGGTGGCCATCGAGATCGCCGCGCGCTGCGGCGGCGACCGGGGCTCGTCCGCCCTGACGGGGCCGATGACCCTGCCCGCCGCGGCGCGCCCCGAGCGGTTGATCGTTATGGAAACCGAGGGCTGGGCCAGGCTCGATGCCGCCAGCCGCGCCGCCTTCGAGAGGCTGCTGGAACAGCTGCGCAGCGCCGGCATCACCCTGCTCCGCCGCACCGACCATCCGCTGATCGAGGCCTTCGAGCAGGGCATCGCCGAAGGACGGGCGATCTGCGGCGCCATCACCGGCTGGGAAAATCGGTGGGGGCAGCGCAATCTGCTCGACCAGGATCCGGAGGCCCTCAGCCCGCGCGCCAAGGCCATCCTCGCCCGAGCCGAGGCAATGAACCCAGCGGATTACGAAGCCGCCCTCGCCCGGCGGGAGGAGGCGCAGGCGCGCTTTGCCCGCATCGCGCCCTTGGCCGATGGGGTCATCGCCCTCGCCTGCCCGGGCCCGGCGCCGCTCTGGTCCGGCGATCGACCGGGCGAGCCGCTGGCCCCGCGCCCGACTGGCGACTTCGTTTTCAACGCCCCCTCCTCCATGCTCTTCGCGCCAGCGGTGACCATGCCGCTGCTGGCCGTCGGCGGCATGCCGGTCGGGGTGCAGCTGATGGGGCAGATGCATCAGGATGCTCGCATCACCGGCTTCGCCCGATGGATGCTCGGCGCAATCGATCCGGTTTTTGCCTGAACCGCGCACCGTTTCGAGTGTTACGCCCCGGACAGAACGGGAGCAGGAACGATGCGGACTCACGGTTGGATCCTCGCGGGGATGCTGCTCGCCGGGCAGGCGGCGGCGCAGCAGGCGCCCTCGCTCATGTACAGCCAGCCCCTGGCGCCTGCTGCGGTAACACAGGTGCAGGAGCGGCTGCGGCAGGCCGGGCTGTATAGCGGCCGACCGGATGGGGTCTGGGGCCCCGACAGCCAAGCGGCGCTGGAGCGCTTTCAGCAGAGCCGTGGCCTCCAGGTATCCGGCCAGATGAATCAGGCGACGGCGGCAACGCTCGGCCTCGGACCTTCCGAGTTGCTGGCCGCTGGGCCGACCGCCGGCCCCGCCCCCGGCACGCCGGCCGCCATGGCGACCGACCCGCTGAGCCCGGCTGCGGTGCGCAACATCCAGAACCGGCTCAGGGCGATGAATTTTTATCGTGGCCCGGTGGACGGGGCCTGGGGTGCCGGCACGCAATCGGCCATCGAGCGCTTCCAGCAAGGCCGCGGCCTGCAGGCGACCGGCCAAGTGAACCCGGCGACGGCGGCCGCCCTTGGCCTCGACCCGAACAACCTGGCGGCACCGGTCCGGTAGGGATTTCTTCGGCTTTCGCTGGCTAAGCTGCCGTCATCGCACGGATGACGGCAGCTGCATGTCCAGATCGATCGCCGAGGTGAAGAACTGGATGACCATGTTCCGCTGGATCGTGAAGGTCATCCGCGACGACTACGGCATCGAGGAAGCACGGCTGACCCGGCATGCCCAGCTCGAGACGGAGCTTGGCCTCGGCATCGAGCAGGTGGAGGAGGTGCTTGGCGTCATCGGCCAGAGCTTCGCCATCCGCTTCCCCGAGGGCGTGCTGGACGAGGTGCTGCGGCTGGAAGAGCTCTGCATGCTGGCGAGCTGGCTGAAGGGTTTCTACAAGCAGCCGGAATTCATCTCGGAAGGCTTCGCGGCGCAGTGCCGCGCCGCGAACCCCGGGATGCCCTAAGGCGCGGGGCGGACGCCCATGGCGATGGTCCGCTCATCCATGCGCGGCTCGTGCCGCAGCCCGCGGCGATGGGCCCAGGTGTTGATGTACTGCACGAGCTGGATCATCGGCTCCTCCTCGGCATAGAGCGCCACCGCCTCCCGCCAGATCGCCTCACGCGCGGCGTCGTCCATCGTCGACGCGCCACTGAGCAGCAGCGCGTCGAAGCGCGGGTCGGAGTGGCGGGTCATGTTCGAGGGGCCGGTCAGCTTCTGCCGGTCATAGGTCGAGACGATGGCCAGCAGGTAGTTCGACCCCTCCCCGGTCGAGCTGCCCCAGGCGCCGAGTTGCATCGCGTGCTCCTGGCGGGATCGGCGCGGCACGAAGGCAGCGAAGGGCATGGCGTCCACCTGGGTCCGCACACCGATCCGCGTCCACATCTGCGCCACGGCCTGCGCGAGGCGGCTGTCATTGGGCCAGCGGTCGTTGGGCGTCGCCAGCACCAGGCGGAAGCCCTCGGGGAAGCCGGCCTCGGCCAGCAGGCGGCGGGCTCCCTCCGGGTCGAAGGCGCGCGGACGGACCTCCGGGTTGTAGCCGAAGGCGCCGCGCGGCAGCCATTGAGCTGTGGTCTCGGCCGCTCCCTCCATCACCCGCTCCACCAGGGCCTCCCGGTTGATCGCCATGGAGAGGGCGCGACGGATGCGGACATCGTGGAACGGGTTGGCCGGCAGGGGTGTGCCCGCATTGTCGGTCACCAGCGGCGTAGGACCGGTGCGAGAGTAGTCCGGCGAGAGGAAGACGGTGCGGGTGCTGGGGCTCTCTGTCACCACGAGCTTCGGGTCGCGTCGCAGCCGGGCCAGGTCGCTGGTCGGGATCTGCTCGATCAGGTCGACGTCACCCGAGAGCAGCGCCGCGGTCCGCGCTCCGTCGTTGAGGAGGAAACGAACCGCGACCCGTGCCCAGGGCTCCCGCTCGCCCCAATAGGCGTCATTCCGAACCAGTTCCACCCGGTCGCCGGAGCGGTAGGAGGCCATGCGGTATGGCCCGGTGCCGATGGCGGCGCGGCCGGTGTTGTAGTCCTCGGTCTGGGCGCCCTCCGCCGCGTGACGGGCGATGATGCTGACCGAGGCCAAGTCGAGCGGCAGCAGCGGGTGCGGCTGACGGGTATGGATGCGGACGGTGTGCGCATCCACCACTTCGGTTCGGGCGATGGCACGCAGGAATCCGCCGAAGCCGCCCGGGCTGTTGGGCACGTCGGGGGCGCGGGCGAAGGTGAAGGCGACATCGTCGGCGGTGAAGGGCCGGCCATCATGCCAGGCTACGCCACGGCGCAGCCGGAACTCCCAGAGCGTGTCGCTGATCGCCCGGTAGTCCTCGGCAAGCGAGGCGTAGGGCCGGGCTTGCCCGTCCCGGTCCACCAGCCGGTCGAAGACCTGCATCCCGAGCGCGTTGTTCGGGCCGAGATTGTGGTAATGCGGATCGATGGTGGTGACCACGGCGGCATAGCCGATGGTCAGGCTCTGGGCAGCGGCAGCCTGCGCCCAAAGGGCGCAGGCTGCCAGCGCAAGCAGGCTTCTCATGGGACGCTCCCGGGCTTTTGCCCGGGAGCCTACATCAGGTCTCGCGCTCGACCATCATCTGCTTGATCTTGCCGATGGCGGCCGCCGGGTTCAGCCCCTTTGGGCAGGTTCGGGCACAGTTCATGATGGTGTGACAGCGATAGAGCCGGAACGGGTCCTGCAGGTTGTCCAGCCGCTCGCCTGTCGCCTCGTCACGACTGTCGGCAATCCAGCGATAGGCCTGCAGCAGCACCGCCGGGCCGAGGTACCGGTCGCCATTCCACCAGTAGGACGGGCAGGCAGTCGAGCAGCAGAAGCAGAGGATGCATTCCCACAACCCGTCGAGCTTCGCCCGTTCGTCCTTGCTTTGCAAACGCTCGCCATCCGGCGGCGGCGGGGTCTCGGACTTCAGCCAGGGCTCGACGCTGCGTAGCTGGGCGTAGAGCTGCGAAAGGTCCGGCACCAGATCCTTCACCACCGGCATATGCGGCAGCGGGTAGATCTTCACCTCACCCGAGACGTTGTCGTCGATCGGCTTGAGGCAAGCCAGCGTGTTCAGCCCGTCGATGTTCATCGAGCAGGAGCCGCAGATGCCCTCGCGGCAGGAGCGCCGGAAGGTCAGCGTGGTGTCGACCTCGTTCTTGATCTTGATCAGCGCGTCGAGAACCATCGGCCCGCACTTATCGAGATCGATCTCATAGGTGTCGGTGCGCGGGTTCTCGCCGCTGTCCGGATCCCAGCGGTAGATCTTGAAGGCCTTGACGTTCTTCGCCCCGGCCTCGGCCTTGTGAGTCTTGCCGGGCTGGATCGTTGAGTTCTTCGGCAGCGTGAAAGTAGCCATAGGGGGTGCGGTCCTTCAGTACACGCGCGCCTTGGGGGGGAAAACCTGGACCTCGTTAGTCAGGGTCCGCATCTTCACGTCGCGGTAGTCGAGCTTCACCGCGCCATCCTCGCCGACCCAGGCCAAGGTATGCTTCATCCAGTTGGCGTCGTCGCGCTCGGGATAGTCCTCCTGCGCATGGGCGCCGCGGCTCTCCTTGCGGGCATCGGCGCTGACGACGGTGGTGACGGCATTGCCGATCAGGTTGTCGAGTTCCAGCGCCTCGACGAGGTCGCTGTTCCAGATCAGGCTGCGGTCCGCGACGCGGATATCCGCGTAGGCGGCCTGCACCTTCTTCATCTTCTCGACGCCCTCGGCCAGCAGCTCCGAGGTGCGGAACACGGCCGCATGGGTCTGCATCGTCTTCTGCATGTTGCCGCGCAGCTCGGCGACGGGGGTATTGCCCTTCGCGTTGCGGACGCGGTCGAAGCGGTCGAGCGCCTTCTCGCCGGCGCGCGAGGGCAGCGCCGGCTGGGAGGCACCCGGCTTGATCGTCTCCGCCGCCCGGTGCGCCGCGGCGCGGCCGAAGACCACGAGGTCGAGCAGCGAGTTGGTGCCGAGCCGGTTGGCGCCGTGGACGGAGACGCAGGCCGCCTCGCCCACCGCCATCAGGCCGGGGACCACGCGGTCCTGGTCCTGCGCCGTCGGGTTCAGCACCTCGGTGTGGATGTTCGTCGGGATGCCGCCCATGTTGTAATGGACGGTCGGGAGCATCGGGATCGGCTCCTTGGTCACGTCCACGCCGGCGAAAATCTTTGCCGTCTCGGAGATGCCGGGCAGCCGCTCATGCAGCAGGTCGGCGCCGAGATGCTCGAGATGCAGGTGGATGTGGTCCTTCTGCGGCCCGACGCCGCGGCCCTCGCGGATCTCCATCGACATGGCGCGGGAGACGACGTCGCGCGAGGCGAGGTCCTTCGCCGTCGGCGCATAGCGCTCCATGAAGCGCTCGCCCTCGGAGTTGGTCAGGTAGCCGCCCTCGCCACGCGCGCCCTCGGTGACGAGGCAGCCGGAGCCGTAGATGCCGGTCGGATGGAACTGGACGAATTCCTGGTCCTGCAGCGGCAGGCCAGCCCGCAGCACCATGGCATTGCCGTCGCCGGTGCAGGTATGGGCGGAAGTGCAGGAGAAATAGGCCCGGCCATAGCCGCCCGTCGCCAGCACCGTGGTCTGGGCGCGGAAGCGATGGATCGAGCCATCCTCGAGGCACCAGGCGGTGACGCCACGGCAAGCGCCCTCCTCGTCCATGATCAGGTCGAGGGCGATGTATTCGATGAAAAATTCGCAGTTATGCTTCAGCGACTGCTGGTAGAGCGTATGCAGGATGGCATGGCCCGTACGATCGGCGGCGGCGCAGGCGCGCATCGCGGGCGTCTTGCCGTAGTTCTGCATGTGGCCGCCGAAGGGCCGCTGGTAGATCCTGCCGTCCTCGGTGCGGGAGAACGGCACGCCGTAATGCTCCAGTTCGATGATGGCCGGGATCGCCTCGCGGCACATGTATTCGATGGCGTCCTGGTCGCCGAGCCAGTCGGACCCCTTCACGGTGTCGTACATGTGCCAGCGCCAATCGTCCTCGCCCATATTGCCGAGCGCGGCGCCGACGCCGCCCTGGGCGGCGACGGTGTGCGAGCGGGTCGGGAAGACCTTGGTGATGCAGGCGGTCTTCAGCCCGGCCGCACCCATGCCGAAGGTGGCACGCAGGCCGGCGCCGCCGGCCCCGACCACGACCACGTCATAGGTATGGTCGACGATCCGGTAGGCGCCGCGGGAGGGCATCGTGATAGCGTTCATCGCATCGATCCATTCATCTCAGAGTGCCGACCTCAGACCGCGATCCGCAGGACCGCGAGCGCCGAAGCCAGCGCCAGCAGGACACAGATGGCCTTCACCGCCAGAATGCCACCCATCTTCACCCATTCCTGGTTGGCATAATCCTCGATGATCACCTGCACGCCGGCCGCAGTATGGTGGAAGCTGAGGCCGATGGTGGCGAGCAGCAGCACGGCATTCCAGGGCCGGCCGATCCAGGCGACGGTCGTCTCATAGGAGGCGCCGGCGAGCGAGGCGGCCGAGAGGGCGAACCATATCGTCAGCGGCAGCAGTGCTATGGAGGTGACGCGCTGCATCCACCAATGATGTGTGCCGCCCTTGGCAGAGCCGAGCCCGCGCACGCGACCGAGCGGCGAGCGCATCGTGGTGTTATTGGCATATTCGTTGGCCATGGCGATGCGTTCCTCAGCCCCAGGCGATGAAAGCGATAACCCAGGTCAGCACGGTGGCGACCGCCGTGCCGATCAGCACCCAGCGCCCGGTCCGGTAGGTGTCCTGGATCTGGTAGCCGTAGCCCGCATCCCAGGCGAGGTGACGCACCCCATTCAGGGTGTGGAACCAGGCGGCTGCTGTCAGGCCGAAAAGGCCGAGCATACCGAGGAAGGACGACATGAACCATTGCACGTTGGCGAAGGCCTCCGGCCCCGCCGCCGCGGCCACCAGCCACCACACCATCAGCACAAGGCCGACCGACCAAGCCGCGCCGGTGATGCGGCTGCTGATCGACAGCGCGCTCGTCATCTGCAGCATGTCGTAGACCTGCAGGTGCGGCGAAAGCGGCCGTTTCACGGGCGAGCCATCCGATCGGCGGCCAGCCATGGTCGCCTCGCGCGAGTCCTGCATGATAGGCATCGGGTCATCCACTCCGGGGGTGCCCGCGCCGCTCGGGCCGCGGCGCAGGTTGATTACGGGTATTATTGTGCTCCGCGGCATAGCGTCAATTCCACGAGACGGGCGCGAAATGCATGCCTGCCCATGGTATAGGAATGTTATCCTTTCCCCATGGCCGATTCGCAGCACCCCGACCCCGCCCGGCGTCCGCTCTCCCAGCGGCTGCAGCCAGTCGCCGAGTTCCTATACAAGGCAATCCTCGCCACTTCGGCGATGCTTGCCATCTGGAAAGCCCTGCATTGAGCAACGCGGCGCCGCTCAACTCGTCGCCTTCAGCCCTGCGACTCCAGCAAGGATGGAAACGAGGCAGAGGATGCGAGCGGCGCTCGCCATCTCGCCCTCTATCGCCATGCCCCAGAGCGCGGTGCCCGCCGCGCCGATGCCGACCCAGACGGCATAGACCGTCCCCATCGGCAGCACCTGCAGCGCACGGGACATGCAATAGAAGCTGACCCCCATGCTGGCGACCGTCGCGAGGCTCGGCAGCAACCGCGTGAAGCCTTCGGTGTATTTCAGCAATACAGCCCAGACGATCTCGAATCCGCCGGCGATGATGAGCCAAATCCATGCCATCAGCCGGCCTCCACCGGCGCAGAACCGAATTGGGTATGCACGAGCCGCGCATAAAGCCCGCCTGCCGTCATCAGCGCCGCATGGCTGCCCTGCTCCACCGCGCGGCCATTCTCCATCACCACGATCCGGTCGGCATCGCGCACCGTCGCCAGGCGATGGGCGATGACGAGCGTCGTCCGCCCCTGGCGCAGCCGGGCCAGGGCGGCCGAGACCAGGGCCTCGTTCTCCGCGTCGAGGGCGCTAGTTGCCTCGTCGAGCAGCAGCACGCGCGGGTCGCGCAGGAGGGCACGGGCGAGGGCCACGCGCTGCTTCTGACCGCCCGAAAGCCGCCCGCCGCCCGGCCCGAGCGGCGTCGCATAGCCCTGCGGCAGAGCCGCGATGAAGTCGTGGGCGGCGGCGGCACGGGCGGCGGCCTCCACCTCGGCCTCTGTCGCCCCCGGCCGGCCGCAGGTGATATTGGCGAAGGCGGTGTCGTCGAAGATCACCGCGTCCTGGCCGACATAGGCGATGGCGTCGCGCAGCGAGGCGAGCGTCACCGTACGCAGATCGGCGCCGTCGATGCGGACGGCGCCGCTCGTCGCATCGTGCAGCCGCGGCACCAGGGCCAGCGCGGTCGACTTGCCGGCCCCCGAAGGCCCGACCAGCGCCACGGTCTCGCCGGGAGCGGCGGTGAAACTGAGCCCCTCCAGCGCCGGCTCGGCCGTACCCAGGTAATGGAAGCCGACCTCGGCGAATTCAACGCGCCCCCGCCCCGCTGGCAACGGCCCTGCCCCCGGGGCCTCCACCACGAGCCGCGGCCGGTCCATCACGGCGAAGACGCGGGTAAGGCCGGCCAGCCCTTCCTGCAAGGCGGCATTCAGCGAGCCAAGGGCGCGCACCGGCCGCGAGGCGATCAGCAGCGCCGCGACGAAGCCCGTGAACTCACCGACCGTCCCCTCGCCCTGCGCCACCCGCCAGCCGACGAAGGCCAGAACCGCGGCGACGGCGATGCCGCCCAGCGCCTCCAGCATCGGGTCGAGGCTGGCGCGAGTCCGTGCGATGCCGAGCAGCGCCGCCCGTAGCCCGGCAAAGGTGCGGGCGGCGCGGGCCTCCTCCTGCTCCTCCAGCCGGTAGGCGCGGACGACGCGGGCGGCGCCGAAGCTCTCGGTGAGCTGCGCCGCCGTCTCGCCCATCCGCTCCTGCATCCCGCCCGAGGCGCGGCGGATGCGCTTGCCGAGGCGGAGGGTGGGCACCACCGCGATCGGGTACATCACCGCGGCGATGAGCGACATCTGCCAGTCGAGCCAGACCATGGAGGCGACGAGGCCGATGACGGTCAACACATCCGCACCGCCATTGATCGACTTGGTCAAGGCCTCGCGGATCGCCGCCGCATCGACGGTGAAGCGGCTGGCATGGCGCGCCGGCGCATCGGCGGTGACGGCGGCGAGGTCGGCCCGGGTCAGGGCCCGGAACAGGTCGTTCTGCAGCCCTTCGATCACCCGGAGCACCACCGCCTGGACCGCGACCGCCTGGCCGTACTGCGCCAGCGCCTTCAGGCAGGTCACGGCGATGATGACGGGCGGGATGACCCAGGCGATGGCGACATCGCCCGAGGAGAAGCGGTCGAAGCCCTGCTGAATGACGATGGGGTAGAGCGCCGTCAGCCCCGCGAGGAGCAGGGTGCAGAGAATGGCGAGCGCGATGCCCCGCCGGTGATGGCCGAGATAGTCCCGCGCTAGGCGGGCGATGAGGGCGCGGGAGGACGGGTCGATGGCGGCCATGCGGCGGGGTTTAGCCGCTGGGCGGCGCGGCGGCCAATTCCTGCAGCCGCGCGAGGCAGGCCTCGCGGTCGGCCACGCAGCCGCCCTCCAGCCACCAGGCTCGCAGCGCCGCCAGCAGTCGCCCGACTGAAGGGCCGGGTGCGAGGCCGGCGGCCAATGCATCCCGCCCCTGCAACGGGAAGACGGGGCGCGGCATCGCCGCGATCCGTTGCCGCAGTGCCGCCCAGCCCTCACCACCATGCCTCGCTTCGGCGAGCCAGGCACGGTCGAGCGATGCGGGCTTGTCGAGGCCGGCGAGCAACCGGCGCAGCGCTGCATCCGCATCCGCCGGCTCCGGCCATGGCGAGCCAAGCCGGTCCTCCAGCGCCGCACGCTCTTCGCCGGAGAGGCGGAGCCGGTTCGCCACCGCCGCCACGGCCTCGGGCGGCAGCAAGGCCGCGACGCGCAGAATGGGAGAGACCGGCGCGCCGATCGCCACCAGCCGGTCCAGCAGGCCGAGCCCCGGCGCCTCCGGCAGTACGGCACCAAGCACACCCGTCTCCGCCATCAGCGTCAGCGACTCGCGCGGATCGGGCGCCTCCATCAACCGCTTGATCTCCATCCAGACCCGCTCGGCCGACAGCCGCGCCAGCCCCGGCACCGCCACGCGGATCGCCGCCACCGCTGCCGGATCCGGCCCGCCCGTCCCATAACGGGCCTGAAAGCGGAAGAAGCGCAGCGCCCGCAGGTAGTCCTCCCGCAGCCGCGTCGCCGGGTCGCCGACGAAGCGGACGAGCCCTGCCGCCAGATCCGCGCGCCCGCCGAAGTAATCCCATAGCTCTCCGGTGGCGGAGAGCGACATGGCGTTAATGGTGAAGTCCCGCCGCGCCGCGTCCTCGCGCCAATCGGTGGTCCAGGCGACCTCGGCATGGCGACCGTCCGTTGCTAGGTCACGGCGGAGGCTGGTCACCTCCACCGGCTCCTTGTCCAGGACGGTGGTGACTGTGCCATGGGCGAGGCCGGTCTCGAAAACCTTGAGGCCGGCTGCGCGCAGCCGCCGCGCGATCTCCTCCGGCGGCAGCGGTGCAGCGACATCCACGTCATGCAGCGGCAGCCCGGCCAACGCATCCCGCACCGCGCCGCCCACGGCCCGCGCCCCGGGCAGTACCGCCAGCACGGCGGCCGGCGCACCGCGGCCGAGCAGCACGGGCGGCGCGATCCGGTCGGCGGGCGGGTCCTCGCTCATTGCCGCGGCTCCACCCGGTGCGGCACCACCTGCCCATCCGGTCCGAGCTGCGCCGGCACATAGACGGTTCCCGGCGCGATGCTCACCGAGAGCCCGTACCAGACAGCTCCAGCGATCCCGCAGAAAATTGCGATGGCGAGGGCCCAAACCAACCCGGTCGGCACCGCTTGGCCGGGATTCAACCGGCGCCAAAGCATGAAGCCGCCCAAAGGCGCCAGGAACAGCAGCAACTCGACCAGATAGAACAAGGATTACCCGCGCAGAACTCGGGCGAGGTTGACCAGGATGGCCGCCGTCGCCCCCCAGATATAGTGCCGCTCATGCGGCCAGACCCAGAATTCCCGCATGCGGCCTTTGAACTCAGCCCGCCGCCGCTCCGGCGCGTCGGGGTCGAGCACCACCGAGAGGGGTAGCTCGAAAGCCTCCTCCACCTCCCCCGGCTCGGGCGTCAGGTTGAGCGGCGGCACCACCATTCCGACCACGGGGGTGATGCGGAACCCCGTCCCCGTCGCATGCGGCGGCAACCGGCCGAGAAGTTCCGGCAGGCGGGGATCGAGCCCCACCTCCTCCGCCGCCTCACGCACCGCCGCCGCTTCCGGCGTCTCTCCCGCCTCGATCCGACCGCCGGGGAAGCTCACCTGTCCGGCATGGGATGTCATCTTCGCTGCGCGAAGGGTCAGCAGCACGGCCGGAGCGGGATGAAGGACGATCGGCACAAGCACCGCGGCACCGATCATGCGGGAGGGGCTGAGCCCTTCGGAGTCATCCGAGGCGGTGGCGCCGGCCCGGGCCAGCGCCGCCGGGTCGCCCATGCGGGCCGCGATCTCGGCCGCCGTCATGCGTCGCAGGTCACTCGGCCGCCGTCTCCAGCGCCTGAACCTCGTCGATCGGGAAGAAAACACCCTCCGACCAGACGCCGAGCATCTCGCGCCCATCCACCATCTCGGTCTGGCCGAGTGCAACAAGCTCGTAGAAGACGGCCCGGTTGATCTTGGCCTCGAGGCCCGGGCGGATGGTGATGTAAGGCCTTGGCTCCCGCGTCACCGGGCAGAGATGCACGCGGATCGGATGCTCGGCATTGGCCGTGACGATCTCGTCGAGATTGGTACGGAAAGTGAGACATTGCTTGGGCGCGCAGCCATCGCCGCAATCGCAATGGCGCCAGCACAGCTCGACCGCAACGAAGGGCGCGTCCTCCACCTCGATCCGGCCGCGCTCTACGGGAGTCTCCAGCCAATAGGTGCCGTCGGCCTCGCGCCGCATCACGCTGGCGAAGAGGCAGACCAACTCCTTTCGGTTGATGGGACTGCCCTGGTAGTACCAGGTACCGTTGCGGTCGATCCGCATCTGGAAGTTCTGCGGCTCCGGTCGCGGCCGCGTTGGTCGGCGCGCAGGAGGCTGTCGAGCCCCTTGGCCGATCACTCCGTCCTGCACGGGGACCTCCCCATTCACCGCTTTGTCCATGCCCTGCGAGGCCATAGGCTACTGCCGCTCCCTGTCCCGTGACGCCATCTGTCCCAGGGGCGCCTCGCTTTCGAAGCGCTGGGGGTCATATAGGGATCGTGACCGGGATGGTTGAAGTGGCGGATACAGGATTGAGTAACCCTTCGGCAGACGCCGCAACATTGGTCGCCGAGGTCGAGGCGCTCGGCGATCGGCTGCGTCAGGTTCGCGAGGCCATCGGTCGGGTGATTTTTGGCCAGCAGGCAGTGGTGGACCATACCCTCATCACCCTGCTCTCCGGCGGCCATGCCCTGCTGGTCGGCCTGCCCGGCCTCGGCAAGACCAAACTTGTAGAGACGCTGGGCGCCGTGCTCGGGCTGGATGCCAAGAGGGTGCAGTTCACGCCGGACCTCATGCCGGCCGACATCATCGGCTCCGAGGTACTGGAGGAGAACGAGGCCGGCCGTCGTGCCTTCCGCTTCCTCCCTGGCCCGGTCTTCTGCCAATTGCTGATGGCGGACGAGATCAATCGCGCCAGCCCACGCACCCAGTCCGCCCTGCTTCAGGCGATGCAGGAGCAGCGGGTTGCCGTCGCCGGCGTGATCCACCCCCTGCCCGCTCCCTTCCATGTTCTGGCGACGCAGAACCCGATCGAGCAGGAGGGCACCTACCCCCTGCCCGAGGCGCAGCTCGACCGCTTCCTGCTTGAGGTGGAGATCGGCTATCCGGACGAGGCCGCCGAGCGCGCCATGCTGCTGGCCACCACCGGCGCGCGCGAGGCGAAGCCGCTCCAGGCCCTCGGCGCCGCCGAGTTGATGGCGGCCCAGGCGCTGATCCGCCGCATCCCCGTCGGCGAGAGCGTTCTGGATGCCATCCTCACCCTCGTCCGCAGCGCGCGGCCCGAGGGCTCGCCGATCGAGAGCGTCCGCCGCCAGCTTGCCTGGGGCCCCGGCCCGCGTGCTGCCCAGGCGCTGATGCTGGCGACCCGTGCCCGCGCCGTGCTCGATGGCCGCCTCGCTCCCTCGGTCGAGGATGTGCTGGCGCTGGCCGAGCCGGTGCTGCGCCACCGCATGGCCCTCACCTTCTCGGCTCGGGCCGATGGGGTACAACTCGGCGAGGTGATCGCCACGCTGAAGGGCCGCATCGCCTGATCGCCCCGGCCAAGACTCTCCAGGCCGAGGCGCTCGGCGCACGCCTGCCACCATTGGTGGTCGCCGCCGACCGCGTCGCCGCCACCGTGCTGCAGGGCGTCCACGGCAGGCGCCGCAGCGGCCAGGGCGATGCTTTCTGGCAGTACCGCCCGTTCCTGCCCGGCGACTCCGCCGCACGCATCGATTGGCGACAAAGCGCCCGCTCCGATCGGCTTTTCATTCGCGAGACGGAATGGGAGGCGGCACAGACCGTCGCCCTCTGGAGCGATGCCTCGCGTTCCATGGAATGGACCTCCGGCCCCGGCCGCCCCTCGAAGCGGGAACGGGCCGATTTGCTGCTGGCTGCACTGGCCTCGCTCGTATTGCGCGGCGGCGAGCGGGTGCGGCTGCTCGGCGGCGGCGGGCGGAGCCATGCCGGGCGGGCCGGCCTCACATCGGTGGTGGAGACCGTCTCGGCCATCAGCAAGTCCCGTTCGCTGCCTCCCAACGATCCCGCCCTGCCGCGGCATGCCCGTAGCGTGCTGATCGGCGATTTCCTCGCCCCACTCCATGAAATCCATGCCACCGTCGCCGAACTCGCCGCCCGGCCGGTGCGTGGCCATATCCTCCAGGTACTGGACCCGGAGGAAGAATCGCTCGGCGAAAGCAACCGTCACTACACCGGCCGCGTGTTGTTCGAATGGCAGGGCGATACCTCGGTGCTGGTGCCGCGGGTGGAGACGGTACGCGGCCACTATGCCGAGCGGCTGCGGCAGCACCGCGCCGGCCTCGCCGCCATCGCCGCGGCGGCTGGTTGGACCTTTCTCACCCATCGCACGGATCAGCCCCCGGCACAGGCTTTGCTGGCTCTTTGGCAGGCCCTCGCGCCAGACTGAAAGCATGCCATCTGAATGCATACCATCTAGGTGGAGTGATGCTGTGCCCCTCCCCATAAGGGTCCAATGCTGAGCCTGGGCCCCATCGCCTTCGCCGCCCCTTGGCTGCTGCTGGCCTTGCCGGCGCTTCCGGTGCTTTGGTGGCTGCTGCGGGTGACGCCGCCGGCGCCCCGCCGCATCGCCTTCCCTGCCCTACGCCTACTGCGTGACCTGCCCATCGCCGAGGAGACGCCGTCGCGCACGCCTTGGTGGCTGCTGCTTCTCCGCATCGCCGCCGCCGCCCTGCTCATCCTTGGCCTGGCGCGGCCGGTGCTGGGGCCAGGTGCCGGCACCGCGGGCGAAGGCACGCTGTTGCTGGTGGTGGATGATGGCTGGGCCTCGGCCGAGGACTGGCCGGCTCGGATGGCCGCCGCCGGGGGCGCGCTCGACCGCGCCGGGCGCGAGGGCCGCCGCGTCGCCCTGCTCGCCACCGCTCCGGCAGAGACCGCCGAGCCGCCGCGGGTGATCGGCCCGATGCCGGCGGAGGATCTCCGCAGCCGCCTCGCCGCCCTCCGCCCGAAGCCCTGGGCGCCCGACCAAGCGGCGGCGCTTGCCGCCTTCCAGGCCTGGCGGACAACCAATCCCGGACCGGTCTCCAGCCTGTTGCTCAGCGACGGCGTGGAGCATAGCCCTTCCGCCCTCGCCGAGGCGCTGGCCGCTGCCGGCCCGCTGGCCGTAGCGCGGGCCGAGGCGCAGCCGGTACGCCTGCTGCTCCCGCCGCTGGCCGAGGCCGACCGGCTTCGCCTACGCCTCCAGCAACTACCCCTGCCGGTGGCGAGCGAGGCGGTGGTGCTCGCCCGTACCGGCGATGGACGCGCCCTCGGCCGCGCCGTGATCCCGCTTGCCTCCGGCGCCACCGAAGGCGAGGCGGCGCTCGAGCTGCCGGTCGAGATCCGCAACCAGGTGGTCCGGCTGGAGATCGAGAACAATGCCGGCCCCGGCGCCGTGATCCTGCTCGACGAGCGTTTCCGCCGCCGCCCGGTCGGCCTGTTGCCGAGCGTCGAGGAAAGCGCGGATGCGCCGCTGATCGGCGACTTGTTCTATCTCGACCGGGCGCTCACCCCCTATGCGGAGCTGCGGCGCGGCCCGCTCGACAGGCTGCTCGCCCGGCCCATCGCCGTGCTGGCCCTGGCCGACCGCCCGGTGGCCGATGGGTCGGAGCGCGAGGCGCTGGCCCGCTGGGTGGAACGGGGCGGCACGCTGATCCGCTTCGCCGGCCCGCGCCTCGCCGACCATCCGGACAGCCTGCTGCCGGTGCCGCTGCGGGCGGAACGCCAGCTCGGCGGCTCGCTCTCCTGGGAGCAGCCGCAGCATCTGGCTCCCTTTCCGGAAGGGTCGCCCTTCGCCGGCCTCGCCATCCCCGCGGAAGTGGCGGTGGAGCGCCAAGTTCTCGCCGAGCCCTCGCCTCGCCTTTCCGAGCGGAGCTGGGCGCGGCTGACCGACGGCACGCCGCTGGTCACGGCCGAGGCGCGCGGCGGGGGGCGGATCGTGCTGTTCCACGTCACCGCCAATGCGGAATGGTCTAACCTGCCGCTCTCCGGCCTATTCGTGCAGATGTTACGGCGGATCGTGGCGCTCTCCGCGGGCATCCAAGGTGCCGAGGGCGAGGCGCCGCTGGCGCCGATCGAGACGTTGGACGGCTTCGGCCGGCTCGGTCCCGCACCGCCGGCGGCGGCCGCCATCCCCGCGGCGCAAATCGAGGCGACGGTGCCCTCGCCGCGCAACCCGCCCGGCTGGTACGGCACGCCGGGGCAGGACCCCTCCTCCATCGCTTACCGACGGGCGCTCAACCTCGGCGGCTCCGTCCCCGGCTTGCGGGCGGCACCTCCGCCCCCGCCGGGCAGCGCCCTGCTCGGCATCGGCGGCGTGCCAACGGAGCGTGACCTCGGGCCCTGGCTGCTGGCAGCCGCACTGCTGCTGCTGGCGGCCGACCTGCTGATCGGCCTCCGCCTGAGAGGGCTGCTCCGACCGGGCTTCGCGCTGGTGGCCGTGCTGTGGCTGGCGCAGCCCGCCGTGGCGCAGACCGCCTCCGACCCGGCGCCGGCGCTCGCCACCCGCCTTGCTTATGTCGCCACAGGCGATGCCGCGCTCGACGATGTGCAGCGGATGGGCCTCGTCGGCCTCTCCGACTTCATCAACCGCCGCTCCGCGACCGCGCTCGCCGACCCGGCGGCGGTGACGCCGGGGGCGGACGACCTCTCCTTCTACCCTTTGCTTTATTGGACAGTGACGGCCGAGGCGCCGCCGCCCGACGCGGCCGCCGTCGTCGCGCTCAACGAGTTCATGCGCAATGGCGGCATCATCCTCTTCGACACGCGCGACGAAGGCTCGGGCGAGGGCTTCGCCCCCGGTGCCCGCGCGGCGCTGCGGCGGGTGACGCGCGACCTCGCCGTACCGCCCCTCGCCCCGATCGGCGAGGATCATGTATTGAAACGCTCCTTCTACCTGCTACCGGACTTGCCAGGCCGCTTCTCCGGTGGCCAGGTCTGGGTGGCACGTGACCAGGACCGGGCAAACGACAGCGTCTCGCCCGTCATCGTCGGCGGGCATGACTGGGCGAGCGCCTGGGCCATCGATGCCCGCGGGCAGAACCCCTTCGCTACCATCCCCGGTGGCACGCGGCAGCGGACGCTGGCCTATCGCTTTGGCATGAACCTCGTGATGTACGCCCTGACCGGCAACTACAAGGGCGACCAGGTGCATGTGCCGGCGATCCTCGAGAGGCTCGGCAACTGATGCAGCAAGCCCTCTCCGGCATCGACTTCGCCCCCGTCTTACCCGTCTGGCTGATCGCGGCGCTGGCCGTGCTTGCGATGCTGGCCCTGGTGCCGGCCCTGTTGCGCCGGGCGCGTGGCGCGGCGTTGCGCGCGCTCACCTTTGCGCTGCTGCTGCTGGCGCTGGCCAATCCGCGCCTCGTCGAGGAGACGCGAGAGACGCGACCGGATATCGCCCTGCTTGTCGTCGACCGCAGCGATAGCGCCCGTATCGGCAACCGCGCGCAGCAGATCGAGGCCGCGCGCACCGGCGTCGAGGCCCGCGCGGCGAAGCTGCCCGACCTGGAGCTCCGCACCGTCGAGGTGCCGGAGGGCGGCAACCAGGGCACCCGCCTCTTCACCGCGACGGAGCGGGCGCTGGCCGACATCCCCCGCGCCCGGCTCGCCGGCGTCATCGCCCTGACCGATGGGCAGGTGCATGACGTGCCGGCTGCCTCGCCGATAGAGGCGCCGTTTCATGCCCTTCTGCCCGGCCGCCCAGGCGAGACCGACCGACGGCTTCGGGTCGTCGAGGCGCCGGGCTTCGGCATCGTCGGCCGTTCGGTCGAGCTGCGCGTCGCCGTCGAGGATCTCGGTGTGCCGAACGCGACCGGCGCCGCCCGCCTCTCCATCCGCCGCGATGGCGCGCCGGCCCGCATCGAGAGCGTGCCCATCGGCCGCGAGCACCGCATCGAGTTGCCGATCGAGCGTGGCGGACCGACCGTCGTCGAGCTCGCCGCCGAGGCGCGGCCGGGCGAGGTCTCGGAGCTGAACAACCGCGCCGTCGTCACCATCACCGGCGTGCGCGACCGGCTGCGCGTGCTGCTGGTTTCCGGCGAGCCGCATGCGGGCGAGCGCACCTGGCGGCGCCTGCTGAAGGCCGATCCGGGCGTCGACCTCGTCCATTTCACCATTCTCCGCCCCCCGGAGAAGGACGACCTGACGCCGCTCAACGAGCTGGCGCTGATCGCCTTCCCGGTGCGCGAGCTGTTCCAGGTGAAGCTCCGCGAATTCGATCTCGTCGTCTTCGACCGCTTCGCCAATCGGGGCATCCTGCCGCCGGCCTATTTACGCAACATCGCGGATTACGTCCGCGGCGGCGGCGCGCTGCTGATGTCGGTCGGCCCGGAATTCGCGGGGCCGACGAGCCTCGCCAATACCCCGCTTGGCGCCGTGCTGCCGGCACGGCCCGCGGCCGGGGCGGGCCAATCTGCCGTCGCTGAAGGCGCCTTCCGCCCGAGCGTCACCGCGCTCGGTTCTCGCCATCCCGTCACCGAAGGCCTTACTGGCGCGAACCCGGACGAGCAGCGTTCGGCGAATTGGGGCCGCTGGTACCGGAGCCTCCGTGTCGATCAACGCGGTGGGGCAACGGTGATGGCTGCCGCCGACGGCGCGCCGCTGCTGCTGCTCGACCGCGTCGGTGAGGGACGCGTCGCGTTGCTGCTCTCCGATCATATCTGGCTCTGGTCGCGGGGGCATGATGGCGGCGGCCCTCAGGCGGAACTCCTCCGCCGGGCCGCGCATTGGCTGATGCGCGAACCCGAGCTCGAGGAGGAAGACCTGACCGCCCGCATCGAAGCCGGACAGCTCGTTATCCAACGTCGCAGCGTGGAGCCCGGGCCGCCGCCCGAAGTGACGATCACCGCCCCCGATGCCAGCACGCAGCGGCGCCCGCTCGAAGGCGGCCAGGGGGGCCATGCCACCGCCCGCGTGCCGGCTGACCAGCCGGGAGTCTGGCAGGTTTCGGACGGCAGGCGCAGCGCCTTCGCCGCCGCGGCCGCCGCGAACCCGGCGGAGGTCGCGGATCTTCGCGCCGATCCGGCCCGCCTGGCCCCGATCCTCGCCGGGACCGGCGGTGCCGCTCGCTGGCTCGGCACGGCGGCAGAGCCTGCCCTGCCGGAGCTGCGCCGCGTCGGCCCCGGGCGCGACGCGCGTGGCGGCGATCCTCAGGCCGGATGGATTGGTCTTCGCCGCAACGGCGACCATACGGTGACCGGCATCGCCGCCATGCCGTTGTTGCCGCCCTGGCTGGCCCTGCCGATGGTGCTCGGCCTCGCCGTCTTCGCTTGGCGGCGGGAGGGTCGTTGATGCGCCGGTTGCTGCCCCTGATACTCCTCGCCGGTTGCGCCATCGGCCCAAATCTCGAGAGCCGCCTCGCCGCCAGCATCGGGCAGAGCGAGTTGCAGCTCGTCGAGGGTTTCGGCGTCCCCAACCGCACCTACGAGACCGGCGGCCTTCGCTTCCTGCAGTATGAGGAGCGGCGCCAGGTCATGCACCAGCTCGACCCCTACTGGGGCTATCCCTATGGCCGCTTCGCGCCCTACTCGGTCGCCGGGCCGGTGCTGCTGACGCGGTCCTGCGATATCACCTTCATCTTGAAGGAGGGCCGGGTACAGTCCTTCACCACAAGGGGCGACGACTGCCGCTGAGGATCGCTGGCGGCGGAGGGCAGGATTGGGTAAGGAAACAGGCATGCGCTCCTCCGCCCTCATCCCGCCCTTGGCCCTGATCGCTCTTCTTGGCTTGCCGATCTCGGAGGCGGCTGCCCAATTCGGCCGCAACGGCCGGGCCGGCGGCTTGACCGATGCGCCGACAGAAGCCAGCCGACCACCGCCCGCGGCCCTTCCCGGCCTGCAGTATCGGCAGGCACCGGCGCCGATCCCGGCTGACCCAAGCCAGAATCTCGGCCCGAATGCGGCGTTGTTCGATTCTATCAATCGTGGTGACTTGGCGGCAGCGCGCGAGGCGGTCGGACGCGGCGCGGACATCGGAGCCCGCAATGTGCTCGGCCTTTCGCCCATCGATGCCGCGGTGGATCAGGGCCGCAGCGACATCCTGTTCTTCCTGCTCTCGGTCCGCGGCAGCAGCGGCAGCCAGGGCGCCCCATTGCCGCCCTCCGATCCGGTGACGCCGGCCGCTGCCCCGCGCTCAGCACCACGGCGGAACGTCGCGCCATCGGCCCCGGCGGCTGAGCGACAGGTGCCGAATCCGGTGCAGCGCATTGCCAATCCGCGGCTCTGGGCCGGCGATGGCGGCTCGCCCAACCCGGCGATCGGCTTCCTCGGCTTCGATGCTGGCCGTCCGGCCGGTTCGGCGCCGCCCGAGCAGTCCGCAGCACCGGCCCTGCGCCGCAACGGGCGGGGCTGAGGCTCAGCCGCGCGGCAGGGATTTCAGCGCGGCATCGAAGGCCTCCAGCGTCTGCGCCTCGTCGCGCGCGTCATGCGCCGTCGAGAGGTAGTATTTGCTGTCACCCTTCAAGATGCCGTGCTTACGCAACACCGCATTGACGTGTTTCTGCACCGCCGCATCGGCGCGCAGCATGCCGCGGTAGTCGCGCGGCGCCTCATCGCTGAAGACGATGTCGAAGAGCGGCGGCTCGCCGATGGCACAGCCAGGCACGCCATGGCGGCGCAGCAGCCCTTCCATCTCCGCCATCAGCCGCCGGCCCATGGCGAAGACGCCGTCATAGGCGCCGGGCCGCCGCAGCACCTCGAGCGTGGCGAGGCCGGCGACGGAGGCGATGGGATTGCCGGAGAGCGTGCCGACTTGCATGAGGAAGCCGTCATCGCCGACGATCTCGCAGTCGAAATGCGCCATGAGGTCGGCCCGGCCGGCGATGGCGGCAAGTGGGAAGCCGCCGCCGATGATCTTGCCGAGCGTGCAGAGGTCGGGCGTCACGCCGTAGTAGTTCTGCGCCCCGCCATAGCAGAAGCGGAAGCCGGTCACGACCTCGTCGAAGATCAATGGGATGCCGTATTGCGTGGCCAGCTCTCGCATCCCTTGCAGGAAGCCCGGCGCCGGCGGAATCAGCCGCTGAAAGGGCTCCAGGATGATGCCGCCGAGTTCGTCGTGATGCTCGGCGATCAGGCTGCGGGCCGTTTTCAGGTCGTTGAAGGGCGCGACCAGCACCTCGTCCCGCACGCTCTTCGGGATACCGGCGGAATCCGGCACGGCGACGGGGAAGTTGGCGAGCTGCTTCGGCGCCAGGCTCATCAGCCCCCAGTCGGACATGCCGTGATAGCCGCCCTCGAATTTCAGGATGCGGTCGCGCTTGCGGAAGGCCCGCGCCACCCGCAGCGCATACCTGTCGGCCTCCGATCCGCTGCTGACGTAGCGCACCTGTTCCGCGCAGGGCAGCGCCTCGACCAGCACCTCGGCGAGACGGATGCCGGGCTCGCTGGTGGCGAAGAAGGTTGTGCCAAGCGGCAGTTGTGCCTGCACGGCAGCCAGCACTTCGGGATGCCCATGCCCGATGAACATCGGCCCGGAGCCGAGTAGGTAGTCGACATACTCGCGTCCGGCGACGTCGCGGACCCGGCCACCCTTGCCTTCGCGTAGGATGACTTCGGGAGCGAAATTGCCGAAGCTCCCGGCAGGCAGGACACGCCGCGCCGATTGCGCCAGCGCCGCTTCCGCATCGCTCGGGGAGATGCTGTCCATTGCCATCGGTCCTTCGGCTGGGATGGTGGTCAGCCTAGGGGGTGTGCCCCGGCAGGGCCAGGCCGGTGAGGGTCATCGGCCGGGAGGATTGGCTGGATGTAGTCGCGTGACTTCCACTCCGGCGCGGCCTGTGTGCCATCCGGTCGTGGCAGGTAGGCCGAGGGTTCGCCGGCACCGAGATCGGGGATGTAGCGCGGGCAGTTGGGAAAGATATCCGTCACCGCAACCCGCACCAGCCGGCGGGCACCGGGAATGGCCGCGAGGCGTGCCGCATCCTCGATCAGCGCCGCATGGCCACGCAGGCGGAGCCGCAGCGAGCGCCCGTCGAAGCTCATGAAGAGCATGCCAACGGACGGGCTGACAGCGATGTTCCCGAGGCTGAGATACATCGAGTTACCGTCGTAATCCGGGAACTCCAACTCGGCCGGACCAATGACGCGCACGAACCCGGGCGGGCCGCCCTTGAAGCTACAATCCACCGCGCCCTCGGCCGCAGTGGCGAGGAAGAAGAAAGGCGCCGCCTCGATCATCGTGACGTGCTCCGGCAGGAAATGCTCCTGCCGACGCCGCGCTTCGAGCGTATCCGCCACGCGCCGGCCGTCGAAACGGTCCTGCAGGGTGCGGTTGCCAGTGTGGAACAAATGCGACATTGGCCTCTCCCGATCCTACGATGTCCCCTAGCCAGCGCCGGAGTTCCGGCGGGTCGGGTGCCCTGAAGCTGAGTGTCCTGGATATTTCCGTCCCAGGCATCGGAGTGTCCACGAAACCGGATCCACTCCCATGCTCACCGGTATTCCGATCTTCTGCAAACCGCAAAAGGGCCCAGCTTCCTCGATGCAGCCACTGCCGCCCAGCCTCTACGCCGCAACCGCCGGCCCGGCACCGCCGACGCCACCCCTCGTCGGCGACCGAAAGGCGGATATCGTGGTGGTAGGCGCCGGCTTCACCGGGCTTTCGACCGCGCTGCACCTGGCCGAGCGCGGCGCAGATGTGGTGGTGGTGGAGGCGAACGAGCCGGGCTGGGGCGCCTCCGGGCGCAATGGTGGGCAGGTCAATCCTGGGCTGAAGCCCGACCCGGACGAGGTCGAGGCCGATTTCGGGCCTGATCTCGGCGGACGCATGGTGCGCTTCGCCTGGGGTGCGCCAGAGACGACCTTCGCGCTGATTCGCCGCTGGCAGATCGCCTGCGACGCTCGGCAAGGCGGCACACTCCGCGCCGCCTACCGGCCCACCCATGCCGCAGGCGTGCGCCGCTCCGCCGAACAAGGGATCCGCCGCGGCCTGCCGGTAACGCTGTTGGAGCGCGATGCCGCAGGCGAGGCGACGGGCACCGACCGCTATCTCGCAGTAATACGCGACGCGAGTGGCGGCGACCTCCAGCCGCTGGACTACGCCCGCGGCCTGGCGCGCGCCGCCATGCAGGCCGGCGCCGCGGTGCATGGCGGCACGCCCGTCACTGCGTTGGCCCGCGCCGAGGGGCGCTGGCGCGTCGCCACGCCGACCGGGACGGTGACGGCCGAGACGGTGATCCTCGGCACCAATGGCTATACCGGCGATCTCTGGCCGAGCCTCCGCCGCAGCGTCGTTCCCGTCT
This sequence comes from Belnapia moabensis DSM 16746, assembly GCF_000745835.1. Taxonomy (GTDB): domain Bacteria; phylum Pseudomonadota; class Alphaproteobacteria; order Acetobacterales; family Acetobacteraceae; genus Belnapia; species Belnapia moabensis. The sequence continues at coordinate 47,373 of NZ_JQKB01000019.1, forward strand.
TCAGCTCCATCGCCGCAACGGCGCCGCTGCCGGAGGCGGTGGTGCGCAACATCATGCCGATGCGGTCATCCCTCTATGAAAGCGGTCATATCACCGTCTATCTACGCGTGGATCAGCAGAACCGCCTACTGATTGGCGGCCGCGGGCCGCAGCGGCCGATCGCCGCCCCCTCCCCCGTCGCTTATCTCATTCGCTATGCGGAGCGCCTTTGGCCCGCGCTCAACGACGCCGACTGGGTGCATGGCTGGAACGGTCAGCTGGCGATGACGCCTGACCACTACCCCCATATTCATCAACCGGCGCCTGGGCTCATCTGTTGCATGGGCTACAATGGCCGCGGGGTTGCACTCTCAACCGCGATGGGGGGCGAAATCGCACGGCTGGCCAGTGGAACGCCGGCCGAGGGGATCGACATGCCGGTCACGCCAATTCGGTCCATGCCATTCCATAGCTTTTGGCGGATTGGGGTGGCGGCGAAGGTAGTACAGGGTCGCCTTCGCGATCGGCTGGGACTGTAGGCGGTCTCGATGGCCTGGTGGAGCGTTGGCATGCTGCGGTGTTTGCTTGGCGCTATGGGCCGGGTTGCCACGAGAATCGAAACGCCAGTACAGGGACGAGTGGTGCAATCACCGTATTGCGCCGGCGCCCATAAGCCGATGCAGTCCGGAGATCTTCTGACCGATCAGAATATTTGCATGGTCCATGGCTGCGGCTGAGCGTCGCCCGTCGCACGCTCAGCCAAACACTCGATCGGCGAAAACAACAACTTCCTACTTCAGATGCTTGGCAAGGTGCTTGTTCATTTCGAACATAGTAACCTTGTCCTTGCCGAATACCTTGCGGAGCTTGTCATCGGCGATAATCTCGCGTCCGTCTTTCGGGTTCTGAAGCTTGTTGGCCTTGATGTAGGCCCAGACCTTGCTCACGGCTTCGCCACGAGCCAGTTCATCGCCGCCGACGACAGCCGCCAGTTCTTCCGATGGCTTGAGCGGCTGCTGAAGTGCGTTTGGCTTGTTGCCTTTGCTTGGCTTTTCGATCTTGGCCGCCTTTGTCGGCTTGGCATCCTCGGATGCCTCTGCCTTTGGCTTGTTCGGTGTCGTTTTGCCGGGCATCGCTACGGTCCTGATTACTGTTGCTCGTGGCGTCTCAAGGAAAGATCGCCGGTTTAGTTGACGCGCAACGACCGTAATGTCCAACAGTTTCGGTGCTTCCGACTATTTGGCTGCTGCGCTGTCGATTCGCCCAGAACACTTCGGTGGCAACCCAAGCGCCGGCCCCTTGGATCGGCTCCGCGCCTCCTCGATGCCAGAACGGTCGTCCCCGGCCAGTTCGACGCCGATGCGACGCCGACCGACATCGACCGGACCACGCCTTTCCCAGGAAGCCGGCACGTCAACGGGACTTAATATCCCCGTGCCCGGTCGACCGCGCCATGCATCGGCTCGCTACGCCGGATGTTCTCGATAGTCGCCTCGTCTCCGTTATCCGCATGGGCCTTGCTGACGACATGCGGTGTGAACCAGATTTGCGGATCGAACCAGCGGGGTGATCCGGCGCCGATGGTTCAGGCTCCGCTATATAGGGGATGACGGCATAGAATTACCCTGCCTCCAGCACGGCCAGCAGGTCCGCCTCGACGAGATGCCCGCCCCGCCCGGCATTGACCAAACAGGCGCCTCGCGCCAGCGCGCCGAAGAGTGCCGCGTCAGGCATGCCGCCTGTCTCCGCGGTGAGAGGAAGAAGGCAGGCGGCGACGTCGAGATCTGTCAGGAAGGCCGGCAGTTCCTCCTGGCCCGCGAAGCAGCGCATGCCATCCAGGTTGCGGCGCCCACGGCTCCGAAGCGCCTCCAGTGCGGCCAGTCCTAGCACGCCGAGGCCGAGGATGCCGACGGGCCGCCGTTCCGTGGGCACTGCTCAGGTCGCGGCACAAACACGCTGCCGCCGCTGGTCGAGGAAGAGCGGCAGGCCATGGTGCAGCGCCAGCACGGTGAGGGTGATCTGCTCTGCCATCCCCGCCGTGAGCCTGGGCTCAACCATCCGCACTACCAGCATCCCCGGAGAACAGCACCTCAAGCGCCGGAAAGCGCACGGCGATGTCCCTCAGCGGCTACCACGCAGCCAAATAGCGTCCGCCGAAGGGTCACCGATTTCCGGCCAGATCTGGAAGGGCAGACCCGGCAAGGCGTCGGCGAAGAGGCGCCGCCAGGCTTCGCCCCGAAGCGGCTCCGATGTGGGCCAGGCTCATCCGTCCTCCTCAGCCCAGCGCCTGGCTGACAAGGGCGAAGCTCGTCACGCCGCCATCTCCCTGCGGCGGCACGCCGCGCACCATCCGCTCGCCGGTTCCTGCCTCGGCGAGGCCATGCGCGACAAGCCGATGCGACAGCCCGTGCTCGTCCGGCACGTCGATCCGCAAGAACCGTCCGGCGTGGGAGCCGAGCCAGACGGCGATCAGGGCCCAGGCTGCCTCGACATCGGGCGCGATGACCGGACCAATGAGTTCCCCATGCCCGAAGCGGCGGAGGAGGGAGAAGCCGATTGCCTCCCCTTCCCGCTTCAGCACAACGCCTTCCGCGATCGCGAGCAGCGCCCGGATCAGCGCCTGGCGCGGCATGCCGAGCGCTCGTCGGTCCAGCGCGGCGAGCAGCGGCTCATCCTCCGCGCGAAGCGGCGGGACCTGCAGCCCCGGCGGCAAGACGAAGGAGGCGGGTGCAACCGCCACGCCCTGGTGCTGGCGCAGCAGGCCAAGGCCGGCGAAGCCAAGCTTGCGATAGAGAGGCAGGCCAGCCGCGGTGGCGTGGAGAGTCACACTCCGCTTCCCCAGCATGTCCAGGACACCCGCCGTCAGGGCCCGCCCGAGGCCGCTGCCCTGCGCTGCATCGGTCACTACCACCATGCCGAGGGTCCCGGCCTCCGGCCCGTAGCGCCAGCCCATGGCAGTGCCGATGAGGCGGCCGCCGCGCTCCGCCGCCAAACCCTCGCCCAGCATCAGGTTGAATGCCCAGTCCTCCAGCCGGTACGGCCAGCGCAGCGCAGCGGTCAGGGCATGCGCCGCCGGCAGGTCCATATCGACAAGCGGACGAAGCCGCGTCACCGCGTCGCCCGTCATGCGCTGGCCCAGTACCAGCCCGTCATGTTCCAGGTGTGCTGGCGCGCATTCACGTTAGGGCGGAAGCCGACCAGCGTGTCCTTCGTCCCTTCCGCAGTGGCGTACTGGTAGATCGGCAGGATCGGCAGCGCCGCCACCGATCATCGCCACATCCATCCGGCCTTCGACCGGCTCTGCCTCCGCGTCGGAGAAGGGCATCGCGGTGTCGAGCCAGTAGGGCACCATCCGCATCGTCACATCATCCCTGGCTTTTGGATGCGGGAGCCGTCGATCAGACGCTCGTAGCGGAACGGCGCCGGATCCACGGCGGGGGTGCGGCCCAGGATGAGGTCGGCGGCGAGTTGGCCCGCGCCGGGGCCGATGCCGAAGCCATGGCCGCTATAGCCGGTCGAGAGGAACAGGCCCGGGAGCGCGCCCACCGGGGCGATCACCGGCACCGCATCCGGCGTGGAGTCGATCCAGCCGCCCCAGATCTGCCCCATCTTCACACCCGCAAGGGCGGGGTAGGAAGCGGCGAGCTGCTTCAGCGCAGGCTCCGCCACACCGACCTTCGGCACAGGGTCGAGGGTTCGCATATCCTCCGCCTCGAAGATCGTCGGACGATCCATGCGCCAGCGTCCGAGGGCGGCCTGCGGACCGCGGAAGAAGGACTCGCCTATGCCGAATTTCACCATCTTCCGCCGCGCCACGAGGGTCGGCCAGAATTTACGGGCGTAGCGCATGCCCTGCGGCGTGATCTCGATCTGGCCGCGGTTATTGGCGGCGACGATGTAGCTGCCGTCCTCACGCCTGCCGATGGTGATGTCAGGAGTGTAAAGGCCGCCCGGCGTGATCTCAGGCGCTGGCTCGGTGAGGAAGACGGTGGAGCGGATGCTCGATTGCGGCAGGTCGAGCCCATGACGCCGCAGCAGCATGGAGGACCAGGCACCACCCGCCAGCAGTACCTGCGGTGCGCGCAGTCGGCCATGCTCTGTGATGATGCCCGCAATGCGGCCGCCCTTGATGTCCAGACCGCGCACGGCGCAGCGCTGGTGAACGCTGGCGCCGAGCCTTCGCGCTGCGGTGGCGATGGCGGGTGCGGCCTTGCGCGGCTCGGCCCGTCCATCGCGCGGCGAATGGATACCGCCGATCCAGCCGCCGCCGGGGCCCGGGACCATCTTCGCCACCTCTTTGGCGGAGAGGAGGCGGCTATGGAACTGGTAGCCGCGCGCCATCTCCACCCATTGGCGCCAGGTCTCCAACTCGCTCTCGCTGCGTGTTGCATAGATGAGGCCGGCGCGGTGGAAGCCGACATCGATGCCGGCCTCGCGCGGCAGGCTGTCCCACAACTCCATGCTGCGCAGCATGACCGGGATTTCACGCTCGTCCCGGTTCTGCACGCGGCACCAGCCCCAATTGCGGCTGGACTGTTCGCCGGCGATGACACCCTTCTCCAGTAAGGCGACGCGCTGTCCCGCCTGCGCCAGGAAATAGGCGGCCGTCGCCCCGGCAATGCCGCCGCCGATGATGGCGACATCCACCTCGGCGGGAAGGCTTGGATCACTGGGAACGGGATCGACGGGTGGCGACATGGGCGGGGTTCCGGGATGAACGTGAAGGATCAATGACCGAGCAGGCCCGGCAGGCCACCGATATGCCACACGCTTGAGCGGCTCCGGAACGTCCAAACACCTCCCAGCTCGGCACCCCGTGCGAGGAAGAAGCCATGGTCTTCTGGATTATGAAGGTGCCGAACAGCCACCTTCGACGAGTTCCCAGAACGCGCCAGTGTGCCGCATCCTTGCCCCGCCAGATAATGGCCGGAACTGTCGGTCGCAAGTTACCGGACGGCACGCCCTCATCAGCGACGCCAGAAAGGAGCCGACGTCCAGGCGCTGAAGGACACCAGTGTGCCGGATGAACTCACATCTTACCCGAACACACGCCTTTCGCTCAAACGTGGAAGCTTTCCCCGCAACCACATCGCCCCTTCTCGTTCGGATTGGTGAAGGTGAAGCCGGCGGACATTGCCTTCTGCTCGTAGTCCATGGTGGTGCCGATGAGGAAGAGGCTCGCCTTACGGTCCACCAGCACAGTCACCTCCTTATCGGTGACACGTTCATCCGTCGGCTCGGGCGCATCAACCCAGGACAGGTCGTAGGACAAGCCGGAACAACCCTTGGTCTTCACCCCAATGCGGAGCAGGCGCCCGGCCTCGCCGGCGGCGTAGAGGGCGCGCAGCCTCTCGGCGGCGGCGTCGGTCAGCTGCATCAACGGTGGCAGCGCGCGGCGCGTGCGCGGCGGGCTTTGGGTGGTCGTGCTCATGGCGGCCTCCCTCAAAACATGTTCATGGCAAGGCGGGCGTCTTCGCTCATCCGGCCCTGGTCCCAGGGCGGATCCCAGACGACCTCGACCTTTACGTCGGTGACGCCGGGCACCATGCGGATGCTCTCCTCCACCTGGCTCGGCAGTTCCTGCGCCGAAGGGCAGGACGGCGTGGTCAGCGTCATCTCGACCTTCACCCGTCCGTCATCCTCGATCTCGACGGCGTAGATCAGGCCAAGCTCATAGATGTCGACGGGAATCTCCGGATCGAAGACCGTCTTCAGCATGCCGATAACGGCATCCTCGCTCACCTTGGACGCCGGCGGAATCTCGCCCTCAGGTGTCCAGGCGCCATGCGTTGTGGTGGCTTCCTCACTCACTCGTCGCCTCCTTGCCGCTGCCATCGAGGGCGGCGTTCAGCGTATGCCAGGCGAGCGTCGCGCATTTCACCCGGCTCGGGAATTCATGCACGCCCGAAAGGGGCTGCAGCCGCTCCATCTCCTCCTCCAGCGAGGCGCCGCAATCAGGGCAGGCGCCGGTCATGGCGAGGTTGCGGAAGCGGTCGCCCAGTATATGGGCCTCGGCCGGGGACTTTCCCTTGACGGTTTCGGTCATCAGGGATGCGCTGGCCATGGAGATGGCGCAGCCGCGCCCTTGAAAGGCCACGTCCTCGATGGCGCCGTCCGGCCGGAGCTTCAGGAACAACTCCATCCTGTCGCCACACATCGGGTTGTCGCCGCGGGCGGTGCGGTCGGCATCCTCCAGGCGGCGGAAGTTCCGGGGCTTCCGCCCATGGTCGAGGATGACCTCCTGGTAGAGGTCGCGGAGGTCGTCGAACATCAGGAGAAGAACTCCCTGGCTTTCGTCAAAGCCTCGGCGAGGTAATCGATCTCGCCGAGCGTAGTGTAGAGCCCGAAGGAGGCGCGGCAGGTGCCGCCCTCAAGGCCGAAGCGCGCATGCAGCGGCTCGGCGCAATGCCGCCCGGCGCGCACCGCGATTCCGGCCCGGTCGAGCAGCGTCGCCAGGTCATGCGGGTGGGCATTGTCGAGCGCGAAGGAGAAGACTCCACCGCGATCCTGGGCGCGGCCGAGCAGTGTCAGCCCCGCGACATCGGAAAGGCGCCGCATAGCGTGGTCGACGAGGGTATGCTCATGCGCCTCGAGTGCCGGCATGCCGATGGCCGAGACGTAGTCGATGGCCGCATGCAGCCCGACCGCTTCGACGATGGGCGGCGTGCCGGCCTCGAATTTCGCCGGCGGCTCCGCCCAGGTGCTGCCCTCGAGCGTCACGCTCGCGATCATGTCGCCGCCACCGAGGAAGGGCGGCATGCGCTCCTGGTGCTCGAGCCGCGCCCAGAGCACGCCGATGCCGGTCGGCCCGTAGAGCTTGTGCCCGGTGAAGGCGTAGAAATCTGCGCCCAATGCCTGCATGTCGACACGGCGGTGCACGGCGGCCTGGCTGCCGTCGAGCAGGACCTTGGCGCCCCTGGCATGCGCCATGGCGACGATGCGCTCGGCCGGGGTCACCGTCCCCAGCACGTTAGACATATGGGTGACGGCGACGAGGCCTACCTTGCCGTCCGCGAGCTTAGCCTCGAAATCCTCGAGATCGAGCTCCCCGGCATCGGTCACGCGGCAGATGCGCAGCTCGATGCCCCGGTTGTCGTCCCGCAGCATGTGCCAGGGGACGAGGTTGGCGTGGTGCTCCATCTCCGAGACCAGCACCGCCTGCCCGGGCTGCATCACGCCGCGGCCCCAGCTATGGGCGACGAGGTTGATCGCCGCCGTGCTGTTGGTGGTGAAGATCACCTCGCGCGGGTCGGCCGCGTTGATGAAGCGGGCGACGGCGGCGCGCGCCGCCTCGTAATCCGCTGTGGCGGCCTCGCTCAGTCGGTAGGCGCCGCGATGCACATTGGCATAGCGCTCCTCCATGCTGCGGACCATCGCCTGGATCACCTGGCGTGGCTTCTGCGCCGAAGCGCCGCTGTCGAGGAAGACAAGCGGCCTGCCGCGGTGCTGCTGCGCCAGGACGGGGAAGTCGGCGCGGATGCGCTCGACATCGAAGCCCGGCTGGACCGGCGCGTTCATGCGGCCTCCTTCTCCCACCAGCCGGCGACGGCGCTTTCCAGCGCGGCGCGGGCGGTCTCATCGGTGACGCCTTCGATCGCTTCCTGCAGGAAGGCCTCGACCAGGATGCTGCGCGCCTTGTCCTCGGGGATGCCGCGGGCCCGCAGGTAGAAAAGCTGGTCGGCATCCAACGCGCCAACGGTGGCGCCATGGCTGCACTTCACGTCGTCGGCATAGATCTCAAGCTGCGGCTTGCTGTCGATCTCAGCATCCGGGCTCAGCAGCAGCGCCTGGTTCATCTGGTAGCCGTCGGTCCGCTGCGCAACCTGATGGACATGGATCTTGCCCTGGAAGACGCCGCGCGACTTGCCGGACAGCACCGTCTTGTAGGTCTGCCGGCTGGCGCAATCGGGCGCGGCATGGTCGAGCACCGTGGTGGTGTCGGCATGCTGGCCGTCGCGCAGCAGCTGGGCGCCGTTCATGTGGCAGGCGGACTTCGGCCCGGCGAGCACGGCGTGAATTTCGTTCCGCACCAGCCGCGCGCCGGCGTTCAGGGTGAAATTGTCATAGGTCGCGCCGGACTCGATCCGCGCATAGACGGTGCCGAGCTGGAAGCCCTTCACCCCCTCGCGCTGGATGCGGGCATGGGTCAGCACGGCGCCCTCCGCCAGCTCGATCTCGAAGACCGGGTTGTGCAGATAACGCGTGTCCTCCGGCCCGCTTGCCTCCTCGATGAGGGTAAGGCTGGCGCCGGCTTCGAGCCGGATCAGGTGGCGCGGATGGAAGGCGGAGGGCCGCTCGCTGCGGCTGGTAAGCGAGCGCAGCTCCAGCACGCCACCGGCGACGCCGGCCGGCACCGTCACCAGCAGTCCGTCCTCGAAAAGCATGGTGTTGAGCGCGACCAGCGGCTCCTCCGCCGGACGGGCCAGGGCGCCGAGGCGCCCCTCGAGCCGCGGCAGCTGCTCCGCCAGGCTGCCGATGGCGAAGCCGGCGTCATCAAGCTGCGACAGCTCCGCGCGGAAACGGCCATCGACGAAGACGGCCCGACGCTCGCCGCGCGGCGCCGGCAGCGCCACGTCGTCGCCGAGGATGGTCAGCGCCTCATCGAAGGCGGCGTCGGAGACGGGACGGAGGTCAGTGTATTTCCAGGCCTCGACCCGGCGGGTCGGGAAGCCGGCCGTGCGGAACTGCGCGGCGGCCGCCTCGCGCAGCGCCTGCACCCAGTCCAGCCGCTGCCCCGGCAGCCGCGCCCGCAGCCCCTCGAAGCGGTGGAGGAAGCCCTCGGCGCCACTGTGCACGACGGTGTTCATGCTGCGGCCTGCACCGAGGCATAGCCCGAGGCCTCGAGCTGCTTCGCCAGCTCCGGCCCGCCGGTCTGCACGATGCGTCCCTGCATCAGGACATGCACCTTGTCGGGCACGATGTAGTCGAGCAGGCGCTGGTAGTGGGTGATAACGAGGGCGGAGAAGTCGGGCGCCCGCAGCGCGTTCACGCCATCAGCCACGATTTTCAGCGCGTCGATGTCGAGGCCGCTGTCGGTCTCGTCGAGGATGGCGAGCGAGGGCCGGAGGAGGGCCATCTGCAGCACCTCGTTTCGCTTTTTCTCGCCGCCGGAGAAGCCGACATTGACGCCGCGCTTCAGCATGTCCTCCGACATCTGCAGCTCCTTCAACCGGGCGCGTGCCAGCTTCAGGAACTGCATCGCATCCAGCTCCGACTCGCCCTTGCCACGGCGGATGGCGTTGAGCGCGGTACGGAGGAAATTGGCATTGCCGACGCCGGGCAGTTCCACGGGATACTGGAAGGCGAGGAAGACGCCCGCCGCCGCCCGCTCCTCCGGCTCCATGCCGAGCAGGTCGACGCCGTTCAGCGTCGCGCTGCCGCCCGTCACCTCATAGCCCTCGCGCCCGGCGAGGACATAGGAGAGGGTCGACTTGCCCGAGCCGTTCGGGCCCATGATGGCGTGCACCTCGCCGGCGGGCACTTCCAGGTCGATCCCCTTGAGGATCGGCTTGCCCTCGACCTCGGCGGTCAGTCCTTCGATACGCAGCATTTAACCAACGCTCCCTTCGAGCGAAATCTGGAGAAGCTTCTGGGCCTCGACGGCGAACTCCATCGGCAGCTCCTTCAGCACCTCACGGCAGAAGCCGTTGACGATGAGGCCGACAGCATCCTCTTCGGACAGGCCACGCTGGCGGCAATAGAACAACTGGTCCTCGGCGATGCGGCTGGTGGTCGCCTCGTGCTCCACCTTGGCCGACATGTTGCGGTTCTCGATGTAGGGCACGGTGTGCGCCCCGCACTGGTCGCCGATCAGCAGGCTGTCGCACTGGGTGAAGTTGCGCGCGCCGGAAGCCGTCGGCGCCACCCGCACGAGGCCGCGATAGGTGTTCTGCCCCTTGCCGGCCGAGATGCCCTTGGAGACGATGGTCGATGTCGTGCGCTTGCCGACATGGATCATCTTCGTCCCTGTATCGGCCTGCTGGTGGTTGTTGGTGATGGCCACCGAGTAGAACTCGCCGACGCTGTCATCGCCAAGCAGCACGCAGGACGGGTACTTCCAGGTGATGGCCGAGCCGGTCTCCACCTGGGTCCAGCTCACCTTGCTGCGCTTGCCGCGGCACTGCGCGCGCTTGGTGACGAAGTTGTAGATACCGCCCCGGCCCTCGGCATCGCCGGGGTACCAGTTCTGCACCGTGCTGTACTTGATCTGCGCGTCGTCGAGCGCGACCAGCTCCACCACCGCGGCGTGCAGCTGGTTCTCGTCCCGCATCGGTGCCGTGCAGCCCTCGAGATAGGAGACGATCGCGCCCTCGTCGGCGATGATCAGCGTCCGCTCGAATTGGCCGGTGCTCTTCGCATTGATGCGGAAATAGGTGGAGAGCTCCATCGGGCAGCGCACGCCCTTGGGGATGTAGACGAAGCTGCCATCCGTGAAGACCGCGCTGTTCAACGCCGCGTAGAAGTTATCGCCCGGCGGCACCACGGTGCCGAGATACTGCTTCACCAGCTCCGGGTGCTCCTGCACCGCCTCGGAGATGGCGCAGAAGATGATGCCGTCCTTCGCCAGCCGCTCCTTGTAGGAGGTGGCGACGGAGACACTATCGAACACCGCATCGACGGCGATCGGCATGCGCCCGCCCTCGGAGGGGCTGTCGCCCGCGCCCTCGACGCCGGCGAGGATCGCCTGCTCCTTCAGCGGGATGCCGAGCTTGGCATAGGTCTTCAGCAACTCGGGATCGACCTCGTCGAGCGACTTCGGGCCGTCCTTCTTCTTCGGCGCCGCATAGTAGTAGGCGTCCTGATAGTCGATCGGCGGGTACTTCACCGCCGGCCAGCGCGGCTCCTGCATCTTCTGCCAGGTGGCGAAGGCCTTCAGCCGCCACTCGAGCAGCCACTCGGGCTCCTTCTTCTCGGCGGAGATGAAGCGGACGGTATCCTCGTTCAGCCCTTTCGGGGCGAAGTCCATCTCGATCTCGGTCTCGAAGCCCCACTTGTAGGTGCCTTCGGTGACGGACTGGACGGTGTCGAGGGTCTCGGCGACTGCGGGCATATCGGGTTCCTACTCGGCGACGAGCTGAGTGAAGGTGGTCGCGGGGGCGCAGCGTGTGGGGCCGGCCAGATCGGCGAGGGTGATGTCGGACAACGCCCGGCGGATAGCGTCGTTGACCGGATCCCAGCGGCCGCGCACGGCGCAGATGCCCTGCGCCTCGCACTGCCCCTGCCCGCCATCGACGCAGGCGGTAAGGGCGATCGGGCCGTCGATGGCGACGATCACCTCGGATAGCGGCACCGCGGCGAGCGGCCGGGCCAGCCGGTACCCGCCACGGGCGCCGCGCAGCCCTTCCACCAACCCGGCCTGGCTCAATATCTTGAGCACCTTGGCGACGGTCGGCTCGGCGATGCCGGTGGCCAGGGCAAGGCCCGGCGCGGTCTGCACCCGGCCTTCCGGCAGGGCGCCGTCGCGCGCGAGCCGGGCCATGACGACCACGGCATAATCGGTTAGTTTCGATAGCCTCAACACGGCGCATCCCTCATGCGACTTAAATAGGACCTAGTGGGTCCTCTTTGAAGCCCCCCTCTCGCCCAAAACCGCCGGCCGTGCCTAGGCTACAGCCCGCCACGGGGGAGCCATCGATGCCGACCATCACCACCGATGACGGGGTTGAGTTGCACTACGAGGAGGCCGGCAGCGGCACGCCGCTGGTCTTCGTCCACGAATTCGCCGGCGATGCGCGGAGCTGGGAGCCACAGATGCGCTTCTTCGCCCGCCGCTACCGCTGCATCGCCTTCAACGCCCGCGGCTACCCGCCCTCCGCCGTACCGCATGACCCGGCCGCCTATTCCCAGGACCGCGCCACGGACGACATCGCCCAGGTCGTGGAGCGGCTCGGCCTCGCCCCGGCCCATGTCGTCGGCCTCTCGATGGGCGCCTTCGCCACCCTGCATCTCGGCCTGCGCTACCCGCATCTCGCCCGCAGCCTGACCGCCGCCGGCGTCGGCTACGGCGCCGCCCCCGGCAAGCGCGACCAGTTCCGCACCGAGGTGGACGCCACCGCCGACCGCATCGCCGGGGAGGGCATGTGGAAGATGGCGCGGACCTATGGCCGCGGGCCGACCCGCCTCGTTTTCGAGGAGAAGGACCCGCGCGGCTACGCCGAGTTCATGTCGCAGCTCGCCGAGCACGATACCGACGGCGCGGTGCTGACCATGCGCGGCGTCCAGCGCGAGCGCCCCAGCCTCTTCGATCTGGAGGCCGAATTCCGGCGAATGAAGCTTCCCACCCTCATCGTCTGCGGCGACGAGGACGACCCGACGCTGGAGCCTGGCCTCTTCCTCAAACGCGCCATATCGACCAGCGCCCTCATGGTGATGCCCCGCTGCGGCCATACCATGAACATCGAGGACCCGGACGCCTTCAACCGCGGCGTGCTCGACTTCATCACCTGGGTCGATGCCGGCCGCTGGTGGGAGCGCAACCCGGCAACGCTGGCCGGCGGGATCATTGCGGGAACGGCGAAGGACTAGTTTTCCCTCGCCGGCCCGGCCTCATGCGCTAGGCTTCCCGGAAAACCCAGGGAGGCTAAGCCATGAACGTCGTCGCCCGCGTCCCGTCCGACCTCTCGCATCTCGACCCGAGCGACCCAGCACTCTATCGGGATGAGACCTGGGGCCCGCTCTTCGCCCGGCTGCGGCGGGAGGAGCCGGTGCATTTCTGCGCCGACAGCCGCTTCGGCCCCTATTGGTCGCTCACCCGCTACAAGGACATCATGGCGGCGGAGGTGGACCATGCCACCTTCTCCTCCGAGGCCGGCGGCATCCAGCTCATCGACCAACCGAAGGACATGGCGCGGCCGAGCTTCATCCGCATGGACCCGCCGAAGCATGACGAGCAGCGGAAGGTCGTCCAGCCCATCGTCGCCCCCGGCAACCTCGCCAATATGGAGGTGCTGATCCGCGAGCGCACCCAGCGCGTGCTGGACGGGCTGCCGCGCAACGAGACCTTCGACTGGGTCGAGCGCGTCTCCATCGAGCTGACGACCATGATGCTGGCGACGCTCTTCGACTTCCCCTTCGAGCAACGCCAGAAGCTGACCTACTGGTCCGATGTGGCGATCTGCGACGTCAACGCTCCCGACCCGCTGGTCCCGACCGAAGAGGCGCGCTTCGCCGAGCTGAAGGTGATGGCGGAGACCATGGCCGCCCTCTTCAACGCCCGGCGCGACGCCCCGCCGCGCTTCGACCTGCTCTCCATGCTGGCCCACGACCCAGCGACGCGCGACATGCCGCTGCGCGAATTCATGGGCAACCTTGCCCTGCTCATCGTGGGCGGCAACGACACGACCCGCAACTCGATGACCGGCGGCTTGCTCGCACTGCACCAGAACCCGGCTGAATACCGGAAGCTCCGCGACGATCCCAGCCTGATCCCCAACATGGTGTCCGAGATCATCCGCTGGGCGACGCCCGTGATTCACATGCGCCGGACCGCGACCCGCGACGTGGAGGTCGGCGGCCGCACCATCCGTGCCGGGGACAAGGTCGCGATGTGGTACGTCTCCGGCAACCGCGACGAGGCGGCGATCGAGCAGCCGGACCGCTTTATTATCGACCGGCCGCGGGCACGCCAACACCTCTCCTTCGGCTTCGGCGTCCATCGCTGCGTCGGCAACCGCCTGGCCGAGTTGCAGCTCCGCATCCTGTGGGAGGAAATCCTGGCCCGTTTCCCGGTGATCGAGGTGCTTGGGCCGCCACGGCGGATCTACTCCAATTTTATCCACGGCATCGCGGCCCTGCCCGTGCGCATTCCCGCCTGACCCCGGCTTCACGGAGCGACCGGACGGGTCTAGGAATAGATAGCCACCTACGGAGAGGGAACGCCAATGGGCATGCTGGATGGTAAGGTCGCCGTCGTCACCGGGTCGGGCGGCGGCGTCGGCCGGGAGATCGCCCTGCACATGGCGCAGGCCGGTGCCAAGGTCATCATCAACGATATCGGCGCCAGCCTGACCGGCGAGGGCCAGTCCGCCACGCCGGCGCAGCAGACCAAGCAAATCATCGAGCAGCGCGGCGGCCAGGCTGAGATCAACACCGACAGCGTCGCCTCCTGGGAGAGCGCTGGCAAGATCGCCCAGTCGGCGCTCGATCATTTCGGACGCATCGACATCGTCGTGAACAATGCCGGCATCCTGCGCGACCAGATCTTTCACCGGATGACGCCCGAGGAGTGGAACGCCGTCATCGACGTCCACCTCAATGGCTCCTTCTACATGTCGCGCCATGCGGCGACGCACTTCCGCAAGCAGGAGAGCGGCGCCTTCGTCCACATCACCTCGACCTCGGGGCTTATCGGCAATTTCGGCCAGGCGAACTACTCGGCGGCGAAGCTCGGCATCGTGGCGCTGTCGAAGTCGATCGCGCTCGACATGAAGCGCTACAACGTGCGCTCCAACTGCCTCGCGCCCTTCGCCTGGAGCCGCATGACCAGCTCCATCCCCGCCGAGACGCCTGAGCAGAAGGCGCGGGTCGAGAAGATCATGCGCATGGGCCCGGAAAAGAATGCCCCGCTCGCCGTCTTCCTCGCCTCTGACGCGGCGAAGGAGGTCAACGGCCAGGTCTTCGCCCCGCGCATGAACGAGCTCTTCCTGTTCAGCCAGAACCGGCCAATCCGCGGCATCCACAGCAGCGAGGGCTGGACGCCGGAGAGCCTGGCCGAGCATGCCCTGCCGGCGCTGAAGAGCTTCTTCGTCCCGCTCGAGCGCTCGGGCGAAGTGTTCAGCTGGGATCCGCTGTAAGCGTCCCTGGATGCACGACACCTTCCGCGGCTCATGTCGCGGAAGGCTACCCTTGGGGATGAGGGAGAGGCCGTGACGCCTGAAAGCCTGATCCGCGGCCGCTACGGCCTCAAGCCCGAGGCGCCGTTGCCCTTCGCCCCGCCGGCGGAAGTAGCGCCCGCGCTCGCCGCCCTGCTCGACCGCCGCGTCACCCGGCGCTACGCCGCCGAGCCGGTGCCGGAGGCACTGCTGCACACCATCCTCGCCGCCGCCCAGTCTGCGCCCAGCAAGTCCGACCTCCAGCAATACTCCATCATCCTGATCCAGAGCCCGGACAAAATCGCCCGCATCGCCGACTGGATCGGCAGTATGGACTGGATCAAGCAAGCCCCCGTCTTCCTGCTCTTTTGCGGCGATATCCGCCGCGGCCGCCGCGTCGCCGCACTGCATGGCCGCCGCTACGCCAACGACAATGTCGATACCTTCCTCAACGCCGCGGCCGATGCGGCGCTCGCCCTCGGCTTCACGGTGATGGCGGCGGAGGCGGCGGGGCTCGGCACCTGCCCCATCTCCTATGTCCGCAACCATGTCGAGAAGATCGGGCCAATGTGTGCCCTGCCCGAGGGCGTCTTCCCCGTCGCTGGCCTGACGCTCGGCTGGCCCCAAGGGCCGCGCAACTGGCTGTCGCCCCGACTGCCGCAGGCGCTGGTCGTCCACCGCGAGACCTATGACGACAGCGGGCTGGAGGCCGCCTTGCCGGCCTATGACGCCGCCCGCCCGCCGGCGAAGCCGCGCTATCCGGAGATTCACGGCCCGAGGCCCGAAGGCTGCGGCTGGAGCGAGAATGCGGCCCGCCAGCTTTCCGTGCCGGAGCGCTTCGGCCTCCGCGCCTGGCTGAAGCTGCAAGGCCTCTCGCTTGACTGAAGCCCCGACCGCCGACAATCCGGGCGGCGCCGAGGAGGCGAAGCGTGCTGCCCGCTCCGTCACCCCTCGCCACGCCGCGAGCCTCATCCTATGGCGCAATGGCGCGGCGGGGCCGGAGGTGCTGATGGGCCTTCGCCACGCATCGCACCGCTTCATGCCGAATGTGCTGGTCTTTCCCGGCGGCCGGGTCGACCGCGCCGATCATCGTGCCCCGGCGCTCGGCGAGCTGCCGCCCTTCACCCGCGCCTGCCTGGAGCGCCAGGCGCCACCGTCGCTGGCGCGGGCCATCGCCATCGCCGCCGCCCGCGAGCTTGAGGAGGAAACCGGCCTCGTCCTCGGCCGGAAGGAAGGGCAGCGCCTGTTGCCCGACCTCGCCACGCTCGACTATCTCTGCCGCGCCGTGACACCGCCCAACCGCTTCCGCCGCTTCAACGCCCGCTTCCTCATCGCGCCCGCCGAGGCCACCCATGGCGCGCTCCGCGGCAGCGGCGAGCTGCAGGAGTTGCGCTTCTTCGGCATTGAGGAAGCCTTCGGGCACAAAATCGCCAGCATCACGAGCAAGGTATTACGGGAGTTCGTCGGCTGGCTCGCCCTCACCCCCACAGAACGCGAAGCGCGGGAGTTGATCTGCTTCCGTGGAATGGATCACAGGTTGCCGGAGCGCTGACGCAGCGTCCTGTCGCAATCGTCAAGGCTGATCTGGATGCGATTGATCGGCCAGGACATGGCCGCTGCCTCTCACGCCCTGCGGCGGAGTGACCTCCTTTTCAATGGCTGTCACCACGATGAACTGCGCCCGCCGCGCGAGGACGCGCACGTCCTCGAACATGGTAGTAAACTGGTAAGCTAGCATGATCAGCGCGATGCCGAAGACAGTCGCATGCCGACGCTCTGCCCGCTCCGTGACGCGGATGGCAGCGTCCGTCAGGCCACGCCACCGGCCCACCAGTATGGTTGCAACTATGCCGATCGCGGCACCCGCCAGCAGGTCGCTCATGTAATGGAGTCCGGTATAGAGCCGCGGGAAGCAGACAATGACGGCCGACCAGGCGAAGGCAGCCACACCGAGACGTCGGTCGGCCCGCCACAACGCGAAGGACAGCGCGAAGGATAGTGCCGCCGTGTCGCTGGGGAAGGAGCTCCAGTCCCGGAGGACATCGGCGGGCCGACCGATCGGCACGACGAAGTCGCTGATGGCATACAGTGGCCGGGGCCTGTTGGGACCGAGATTTTGGATCAGCCGGGACGCGACCAGCCCTGCGAAGCCGCCGAAGATGCCCTGAAGGAACAGGCGCCGTCCCTGCCCCGACCTTTGCGCTCCCAACCAGAGAGCGAAGAACGCCGCCACGATTGGCAGCATTTTGACCGAGTTGTAGAAGCAGATCTGGCCGATGAACTTATCGAGGATAACGGATTGACCGGCATATACATTGACAGACTTCGTCACCAGCAGATCAAATCGTTCCATCATCGGCACAGCACCTGGCGATCATAGTTGTTGCTGCCGCGGAAAATGACATAACGGTTAGATTAAGTTGACACACGTTATTCATATTTTGGTAACTTTGCCGGGACCCAAAGGCTGCTTTGGTGCCCTGACTCGCCGTCAATCGATGAAGCCTGGCCTTGGTGGATGGAGCCTGGGCTAGACCGCCGTCCATTGCTCCCCGTCTCGCGCTGCTCGGCCCTCGCCTTCCAGCTTGAGGAGGTGGCTGAGCAGGCTGCGTCCCGCCGGTCCGACCAGCCGTGCATCGAGCGGCCCGTAGACCGGCGGCACCAGCTCCGCCGGCGTCGCCCGCCGGGCGGTCCGGAGCGCGGCCAGCACCTTCGCCTCCCGTTCCTCCCGATGAGCCTTGAGCGCGGCGAGGAAGGGCTTCGGGTCAGTGAGCGGCGCGCCATGGCCCGGCAGCAGCAGCCGGTCGTCCCGCGCCATCACCCGGTCGAGGCTGCGCATGTAGTCCGCCATGTCGCCATCCGGCGGGCTGACCACGCTGGTGGACCAGCTCATCACATGGTCGGCGCTGAAGAGGATGCCGTTTCCCTCCAACGCGAAGCAGAGGTGGTTGGCGCAATGCCCCGGCGTGTGCAGCGCCCGGAGCCGCCAGCCCTCGCCCTCCAGCACCTCGTCATCGGCCAGCCGCACATCCGGGTGGAAGCCATGGTCGCCTCCCTCCCCGCCCGCCTCGGGCGGCGTCACATGGGGGCCGAAGCCATAGGTCATCGCCCCGGTCTGGGCGACCAGCGGCCGTGCCCCCGGCGAATGGTCGCGATGGGTATGGGTGACGATCACCCGGGTGATCCGCTCCCCCTCCGTCGCCCGCAGGATCGCCGCCAGATGCGCCTCGTCCTCCGGCCCGGGGTCCATCACCGCCACCTCCCCCTCGCCGATCAGGTAGGTATTGGTCCCGCGGAAGGTGAAGGCGCTGGGGTTGTTGCAGACCAGCCGCCGCACCCCCGGCGCGATGCGCTCCACCGCGCCATGGGCCAGCTCGTCCCGGGTCAGGAAGGGAATGCTCATGCTTGTCGCTCCTCCGGGACGGGGGCCGCCCTGCGGCGCACCAGCTCCCGATGGAGGATGTACAAGCCGGCGGCGACGATCAACACGCTCCCCGCCAGCATCGCCGGCCCGGGCAGGTCGCCGAAGGCGAGGAGGCCGAAGAGCATCGACCAGAGCAGCGCCGAGTAGGAGTAGGGCGCGAGCGCGGAGACCTGCGCGCTGGCCCAGGCCTCGGTCAGCAGCCACTGCGCCGCGCCGCCGACCAGCCCCATCAGGATGAGCAGCCCGAGTTCGAGCGGCGTCGGCGTCACCCAGAAAAAGGGCAGCAGGACGAGAGCGAAGCTGCCCATCAGCAGCGACTGCCAGAGAGTGATGGTGGTGGAGCTCTCCGTCGCCGAGAGCTGCCGCACCAGCAGCGTGGTCAGCGCCGAGAACATCCCCTGCGCAACCGCGGTGGCGATGCCCATCACCGGCGCCCCCGCGACACCGCCTAGGGCGCCCTGCCCCGCCGCGATCACCAGCACGCCGCAGAAGCCGATCCCCACCGCGGACCAACGATGGATGCCGACCTTCTCGCCAAGGAAGGGTATCGCCAGCATGGTGACGAAAAGCGGTTGGGTATAGCCGAGCGCCGTCTGCTCCGCGAGCGGTAGGAGGGTCAGCGCGAAGAAGCCGCAAGATTGGGCCGCGATGCCGCTCCCCGCCCGCATCGCATGCCCACCGAAGCGCCGCGTCCGCAGGGAGCCGAGGCCGGCGCCGGAGCGCATCAAGATCACCATCAGCACTGGCAGGGCGAAGACGCTGCGGAAGACCATCAGCTCCACCACCGGGATGCGCCCACCCAGCTCCTTTACCAAAACATTCATGGCCGTGAAGAGCGCATGCGAGGCGAGCATGCAGAGGGCGCCCCGCCGGATATCGTGCCGAAAGGCCATCAGCCGCGCCCCGCAGCGCGTTCGGCCGCCCGCCGCACCCGCTCGCGGTGGACGTTGTAGAGCCCCGCGCCGATCACCACCGCCGCGCCGCCGAGCGTCGTCCAGGCCGGCACCTCGCCCCAGATCAGGAAGCCGAGGCCGATGCCCCAGATCAGCGGCGTATACTCGAAAGGCGCGATGGCCTGGATCGGCGCCAGGGCGAAGCCGCGCGCGAAGAGCATCTGTGCCACCGCATTGGCGATGCCGAAGGCGACCAGTGCCGCTATGCCGAACAGGCTCGGCACAAGAGGCGGCGGCCCGCCCGCCGGCCAGAGGAAGGGAAAAAGAAGCCCCAGCAGCCCCACCGGCACATGCGCCAGCAGCAGCCAGAAGGCGATGGCATGCGGCCCGTCCGTCCGCGTCAGCACCCGGGTCCAGATCCGCGTCAGCGCCATCACCGCCGTCGCCACCAGCAGAATGAGCGATTCGATCCGCCACAGCTCGCCCCCCGGCTGCAGCATGAAGAGCACGCCGCCGAAGCCGACCATGGTGCTGGTCCAGCGCCGCCAGCCGACCTTCTCGCCGAGCAGCGGGATCGCCAGTAGGGTCATCAGCAGCGGCGAGGCGCTGGCCACCGCATAGCTGTCGGCCAGGGAGACACCTGCGGCCCAGCAATAGTACCAAGTGATCGATACGCAGCAGTGCAGCAGGCTCCGCACCGCGAGCAGCCGCCGGTTGACCGGGATGAGCCCCCGCCCGCGTGCCAGAAGGAAGACCAGCAGCGCCCCGATCAGCCCGCGCCAGACCAGCGCCGCCGCCGGCCCGGTCTCCGGCATCACCCATTTCACCGTCGCATCGGCCAGCGAGACCACCCCGTAGCCGAGGCCGACCAGGACGAGGCCGCGCATCGCCTCCTCGCCGGTGGGCGCGGCGCGGAAGCTGGCCGCGAGCGGCAGGGACGCGGCGCGCATCAGCCCGGCCTCCTGGGTCCGGAGGGAAGCGGGCAACAGGCAGGCTCCGACACGGCAACTCCTTGCCGCCCCCGCGCAGGGCTGGGGCGGACGATCAGCGGAAGGACAAGCGGCGCCTTATCCCTCGTGGAATAACCGAAGATGCATGCTTCGCAAGACAGAACGGAATGCCGCCACGGCCGCGCCTTGTTTTCGCCGCGCCGAACCGTCAGAAGCGCGGCGTGGAACCCGCCGAATACGATCTGATGGATGCCGCCGAGCAGGACATGTGGTGGTACCGCGCCCTGCATGCCCATGCCATCGCCGCGCTGCATCCGGTGCCGGTCGGCGCTGGCGGCCTGCTGGATGCCGGCTGTGGTACCGGCGGTTTCCTGGCCCGGCTGCGCGCCGCCCGGCCTGGCCTCAAGGCCACCGGCCTCGAATACTTCGCCCCCGCCGCCGCCCGCGCCCGCGCCAAGGCCCGTGTCCCCGTCGCCATCGGCTCGGTGAACGCCATGCCCTTTGCCTCCGGCCGCTTCGGCGCCGTGGTGAGCCTCGACGTGCTCTGCCACGCCGCGGTGGAGCCCGGGCAGGCCTTGGCCGAAATGACGCGTATCCTGGCCCCCGGCGGCGTCCTCCTGCTGAACCTCCCCGCCTTCGACTGGCTGCGTTCCGCCCATGACCTCCGCGTGCGGAACGTCCGCCGCTTCACCGCCGCGGGGGTGCGGCACCTGCTGACGGCCGCCGGCTTCACCGCCATCCGCACCCGCTACTGGAATGCGCTGCTGCTCCCGGTGATGGTCGCGCAGCGCAAGCTGCTGGCCCGCGCGCCCCACCATGGCTCCGATGTTGCCCCGTTTCCGCCTTGGCTCGACCGTAGCTTGCACGCGGCGACGGTGCTGGAGCGCCAGCTGATGCGGCTCGGCATCCCCTTTCCCGCCGGCGGCTCCATTCTGGCCACCGCCATCCGCGCATGAGGTTTCCCATTATGGGTTTCGAGGACCTGAAACTCTCCCAGGCATTGCCGGAGGCCGCCGGCCATCCGGTCGGCCTCTCGATCGTCGTCCCGGTCTATCGCGGGGCAGCCACGGTCGGCCGCCTGGTCGAAGCCCTCTCCGCCCTCCGTCCGGAGGGCGGGCTCGAGGTGGTGCTGGTGAACGACGGCAGCCCGGACAATTCCGGTGAGGTCTGCCGGGCGCTGGCGGCGACCGCCACCATCCCGCTCACCTATGTCGAGCATGCCCGCAACTTCGGCGAGCACAACGCCGTCATGACCGGCCTCCGCCATGCCCGCGGCGCCTACGTCATCACCATGGACGACGACCTGCAGAACCCGCCGGAGGAGGTGCTGAAGCTCTACGACCACGCCCGCCTCGGCGGCTGGGACGTGGTCTACACCCGCTATGCCGAGAAGAAGCACGAGGGCTGGCGCAACCTTGGCAGCCGCTTCGCCAACGGCGTCGCCGACATGCTGCTCGACAAGCCGAAAGGTCTTTACCTCTCTTCCTTCCGCTGCATGAGCGCGTTGGTGGTGGCCGAGGTCGCCCGCTACCGCGGCCCCTACCCCTATGTGGACGGGCTCATCATGCAGGTGACGCAGCGCATCGACAGCATCGAAGTCATGCACCTGGTCCGCGCCGAGGGCCGTTCCAACTACACGCTGAAGCGCCTGGTTCTGCTCTGGCTGAACCTCGCCACCAACTTTTCCATCCTGCCGCTTCGCCTCGCCATCCTGGCCGGGGTGGCGATGGGCATCCTCGGCCTGCTCGGCGCGATCGCCGTGGTGGTGGAGGCGCTGACCGGGAGCGGCACGCCCTCCGGCTGGGCCTCCTCCATGACGACGACGCTGCTGCTGGCCGGCGTGCAGTTCCTCATCCTAGGCGTGATGGGCGAATACGTCGGCCGCGCCTTCCTCTCGGCCAACGGCAAGCCGCAGGGCGTAGTCCGTGAGGTCCTGCCCCCCCGCCTCCCGGAGGACCGCGCGCAGTGAGCGCCTATTGGGCCGCGCTCGGCCTCGCCATCGCCACCTCCCTTGCCGGCCAGGTCATGCTGAAGGCGGGGGCGGTGGCAGAGGGGCATTTCCTTGCCCAGCTCTTCCGCCTGACGACGATCATCGGCCTCGTCACCTATGGCGGCGCGGCGCTGCTCTACATCGTGGCGCTCCGCCGCATCCCGATGAGCGTCGCCCTGCCCTGCACCGCGGCCAGCTACGTGGCGGTCGCCGTGATCGGCCATCTGATGTTCGGCGAAAGCCTCGGGGCGCAGAAGCTGGCGGCCATCGGACTGATCTGCGGCGGCGTGCTGCTGCTGGCCAGCGCCCCCGGTTGACCGGCCGGCGCGGCGGGGAAACAGTGCGGCCGCCTCGCACCAGGAGCCCCGCATGACCGAACTCTGGCGGCTGACCGCCACCGACCTCGCTGCCCGCATCCGTCGGCGCGAGGCCTCGGCCCGCGAGGCCACCGCTTCGGCCCTGGCCAGGCTCGATGCGGTGAATCCGAGGATCAATGCCGTCATCGCCCATGACCCGGCCGAGGCCCTGGCCGCCGCCGATGCGGTGGATGCGGCGCTGGCCCGCGGCGAGGATCCCGGACCGCTCGCTGGCATCCCGGTCACGGTGAAGGTCAATATCGACCAGGAAGGTTGGCCCACTACCAACGGCCTCCGCCTGCAGGAAACGCTGGTCGCCAAGCAGGACAGCCCCGTCGTCGCAAACCTGAAGCGGGCCGGTGCCGTCATCCTGGGCCGCACCAATACCCCGGCCTTCTCGCTCCGTTGGTTCACCCGCAACTCGCTGCACGGCGCGACGCGCAACCCGCGCGACCCGTCGCTGACCCCGGGCGGCTCCTCCGGCGGCGCCGCGGCGGCCACCGCCGCCGGAATCGGCGCCATTGGCCATGGCACGGATATCGGCGGGTCCATCCGCTACCCAGCCTATGCCTGCGGCATCCATGGCCTGCGCCCGACCATCGGCCGCATCCCCGCCTGGAACGCCTCCGCGGCCGACCGCTTCATCGGCGGCCAGCTGATGGCCGTCTCCGGCCCGCTCGCTCGCAGCATTGCAGACCTCCGCCTCGGCCTCGTGGCGATGAGCGCCCCCGATGCCCGCGACCCCTGGTGGACCCCGGCGCCGCTCGAAGGCCCGGCCTATCCGAAGCGCGCCGCCCTCTGCATCGCCCCCGAAGGCATGCTGGTCGACCCCGCCATCGCCCAGGCGCTGCGCGACGCCGCCGCCCGCCTCGCCGCCGCCGGCTGGCAGGTTGAGGAGGTGGACGCGCTGCCTCCGCTCGGTGAATGCGCCAAGCTCCAGGCGACGCTCTGGCTCGCCGAGATGCGGCGCGGCGGCAATGCGGCCATCGCCCGCGAGGCGGACCCGGATGCACTGGCCGTCTACGGCTTCATGGAGCGGCTAAGCCCCGCCCCTGACCTCGATGCCTTCCAGGATGCATTGCAGCGCCGCCTCACGTTGCTGCGCGAATGGCTGCTCTTCCTTGAGCGCACTCCCGTGGTGCTGATGCCCGTCTCCGGTGCCCTCCCTTTCCCCGACCATGCGGATGTGGAAAGCTTTGAAGGCTTCGAGCGCATCCTCGCCGCCCAACTCCCCCAGGTCGGCCTGCCGCTCCTGAGCCTGCCCGGCCTCGCCGTCAGCACCGGCCTCGCCGGCACGGCGCCGCTCGGCGTCCAGCTCGTCGCCGGCCGCTATCGGGAAGACATCCTGCTCGCCGCAGCCGAAGCTATCGAGGCTGGCGGCACGCCGCCCTCGCCCATCGACCCAACCTGATGCGGCGCCTTTCCCTTCTGGTCCTGCTGGCGACTCTCGCCGGCTGCTCTGGCGGCCAGCGCGCCGCCTGCGGCCCGGCCGAAGCGGTGGTGGAGAACGCCTCCTCCCTCGCGGTCGAGCAGCTCTACCTCGCTCCCGCCGCCGGCGCCGGATGGGGCCCCGACCTGCTCGACCAAACCCCTGGCTTGCCGGCTGCGGGGCGGATGCCCCTGGCGATCGGTGGTCCCGGCCCATGGCGGCTGCGGCTCGTCTGGGTGAATGGCCGGGCGATCGAGCTCGGCGGCATCGATGGCTGCCGCACCCGCCACATCATCTTGCGCGATGATATTCTGACGGCTGGCTAAACCTAGGCTTGCTGGTCGGTGATCTGCCACCGTATCGTCTGATCCTCCCTGGAGGATTTGCTGGCATGCCGGGACGCGCCCTGGCTTTCATTGCCCTCGCCCTCGCTGCCTGCTCTCCGCCGCCGCCTGCCCGGATTGCCACCGAGTCCCCGTCCCAGGGGAGTTGCGAGGGCGAGCTTCATGTCGTCAACGCCTCGTCGCGCACGGTGGACCGCCTCTTCCTTGCCCGGCTCTCGTTGGAAGGATGGGGCAGAGATCGGCTCGGTCAGGAGGTGTTGCGCCCCGGCCGCAGTGCAAATTATCGAGCCACTGCCCCCGGAGCCCAGGATCTCCGAATCGTCTGGGCGGATGGCCGCGCTGCCGAGCTACGCCGTGTCGATCCCTGCGCCACCGGCACCATCCGCATCGAGGACAACCGACTGAAAGCCAGTTAACCCTGGCGGAGCCGCATCAGCCGCTCCTCCGCCTCGGCGGTTTCCATGTCGAGCGCCGCCTCCGCCACATCCCGCCCGAAACCAGCCCGCGCCAGCGCGCCCATTGCCTTCAACCGCGCTTCCCGCTCCATCGGCCCAGGCGCGAAGGGGCCGATCCGTCGCCGCCGGCACTGCGCCAGCGCCGCATCCAACTCCTCATCCGGCAGCACTGAGGCCGCGACCTCCTTCGCTACCCCCTTGCCTGCCAGATGCGCTGCGATCGCCCGCCGTGACCGCCCGGCTTTCGTCAGTCTCCGCGCCCTTGCCGCAGCGAAGGCCGCATCGTCCACCGCGCCGAGCGCCACCATCTGCCGCGCCACCTGTGCCGCGAGCGACCGCGCACGGGCGGCGGGTGAGATGTCCTGTCCTTCCGCCTCCGCCCGCCGCGCCCAGCGATCCACCCTGCGCTCCAGAACTCGCCGGAGCCCCAGTTCGGTCGCGGCGAAGCGGGCAAGATGGGCGAGCGCCGCCTCGCGCAATTGCGCCTCGCCCGGGGGCGGCCCGGCGGGGATGGGCTGGCGCCTCGCTCTCTCCTTCGTCATGCATGGCACTTTGCCACGATCCGGGCGGGGCTGGCGAACATCGGCAGGGCCGGGCATAGGCTTCGGCAAACCGGAACCGGAGAACGCCCATGGCCCGCTACCCGACCAATGGCCTCACCCTCGCCCAAGCCAATGCCATTATTGCCGCCGCTTTGGCCAAGGGGCGCGAACTCAACCTGTTGCCGCTGACCGTCGTCGTCCTCGATGCGGGTGGCCAAGTGAAGGCGTTGCAGCGCGAAGACGGCGCCTCCCTCCTCCGCCCGGAGATCGCCGAGGGCAAGGCGAAGGGCGCGCTCGCCCTCGGCCTTGGCGGGCGGGAGTTGGCACGGCGCGCGCAATCGATGCAGGGCTTCATGAACGCGCTCTCCGACCTGGCCGGCGGCAAGGCCGTACCCGTTCCGGGCGGGGTGCTGGCCTGCGACGCCTCCGGACTCATTCTCGGGTCGGTCGGCATCAGTGGCGATGTCTCGGCTCAGGACGAGGTCTGTGCCGTAGCCGGCATCGAGGCCGCAGGGCTGGTCCCGGATACCGGCGACCCCGCCTGAGGTCATCACAGCCCTGGGTTGTCACCGTCCTGGCTGCGCCACCCACGCAACCACGTCTCTCGCCGAGGCGTTTCCCTGGCCCAACCCGGTCCGCCGGGCCAAGCAACGAAGGTAACGCCGCCCATGCGAACGACCCGTGACTCCCTCCTCGCCATGACCGCTGCCGCCGCGCTGCTCGCCCTGCCGGTTCTGGCGCAGGGCCAAACCCAGGCCCAGCCGCGCGAGGCTGCTGGCGGCCAGCTCGCCCAGACCAGCCCGCGCGACGGCACGCCGGGCAACCCGCCGAGCACTGCCACCCAGCGCGGTGCCGATGCCGCCGCCGGCAGCCGCACCCCGGCCGACGGCACTCCCGGCAACCCGCCGGGCACCGCCGCCGGCCGCGCCGTGGACCGTGCCCTCGGCACAAACACCTCCGGTGCCCATCCGGAGAACAACCGCGCCGCCGCGCCGTCCTCCACAACCGGCGCCAGCACGGGTGCTCTCGCCGTCGACAGCAGCGCACTGCGCAGCGGCCGCCGCGCCAGCAAGGTGATCGGCTCGGCCGTCTACAACGAGAACAACGAGAGCATCGGCGAGATCGACGATATCCTGATCCCGCCTGGCGGTGGTGCCCCGGTGGCTGTGATCTCGGTCGGCGGCTTCCTTGGCATCGGCGCCAAGCTGGTTGCCGTGCCCTATGACCGGCTGAACATGGCCGCCAACAGCAATGGCCGCTGGACGCTGGCCGGCGCAACCAAGGAAAGCCTCGGCAGCCTGCCGACCTTTACCTATGAGGGCCAGCCCGAGCGGCGCGGCTGATCGGCTTGCAGTCGGGGGAAGCCAATTCCCCCGCCATAGCCGCGAATTTCATCCAGGACGATTTGACGCCGCCGCTCGATTGCGGCCAAATCCGCCTCTTATCCCCTGAAGGTCAGCGATCCGCGCGGGCCGGGGGAGAGGCCTGGAGTCGATGACCTCGTGATCCCGTCCCTGATGCCCACCTACAACCGCGCCGACCTCGCTTTCGAGCGGGGCGAGGGCGCTTGGCTGTGGACCGGGGATGGCCGACGATTCCTCGATTTCGGCTCCGGCATCGCCACCGCCTCCATCGGCCATGCGCATCCGCATCTGGTGCAGGCCATCGCCGAGCAGGCGGCGCGGGTGATGCACACCTCGAACCTCTATCGCATCCCGCAGGCCGAGAAGCTGGCGGCGCGGCTGGTCGAGACATCCTTCGCCGACAGCGTCTTCTTCTGCAATTCGGGCGCCGAGGCAAATGAGGGGATGATCAAGGCCGTCCGCAAATACCATGCGGAGCAGGGCCATCCGGAGCGGTTCGTCACCATCTGCTTCGAGGGCGCATTCCACGGACGCACCCTGGCGACCTTGGCCGCCACCGGCAACGAGAAGTACATCGCCGGCTTCGGTCCGCCGGTGCAGGGCTTCAAGCATGTGCCCTTCGGCAACATGAACGCCCTGCGCGACGCCATCGACGGCACCACCGCCGCCATCATGGTCGAGCCGATCCAGGGCGAAGGCGGCGTACGCCCGGCCTCGCTCGACTTCCTCCGCCAGCTCCGCGCCGCGGCCGACGAGTTCGGCCTGCTGCTGGCGCTGGACGAGGTGCAGACCGGCATGGGCCGGTCCGGCAAGCTCTGGGCCCATCAATGGGCCGGGATCGAGCCGGATGTCATGTCCTCGGCCAAGGGCATCGGCGGAGGTTTCCCGCTCGGCGCGATCCTGGCGAAGGAGCGGGTGGCGCAGTACCTGAAGCCCGGCACCCATGGCAGCACCTATGGCGGCAATCCGCTCGCCTGCGCCGCCGGCAATGCCGTGCTCGACGTCATCCTCGCCCCCGGCTTCCTCGATGGCGTGGACCGCGTCGCCCGGCACCTCTGGCGCGGCCTGCAGGAACTCGCCCTTCGTCACCCGGCGGTGGTCGAGGGTGTGCAAGGCGCCGGCCTGCTGGTCGGCCTCAAGCTGCGGCCGGAGGTCAGCAACGGCGAGATGCAGAATGCCGCGGTGGCGGAGGGGCTGCTCACCGTCGCAGCCGGGATGAATGTGCTGCGCCTCGCGCCGCCGCTCATCATCACCGAGGCGGAGGCTGACGAGGCGCTTCGCCTCCTCGACAGGACCTGCCTGCGCTGCACGCCGAGCAAGGTCCGGGACGCCGCGAAATGAGTGCCGCCCTGAAGCCCATGGCCGGCGGGGGGGAACAGCCCCCTCGCCACTTCCTCGAATTGATGGATTTCGAGCCGGCGACGCTCCGCCGCATGCTCGACCTTGCCGCGCAGACCAAGCGTGGCCTCGGCGCCAAGCCCCTCGCCGGCAAGACCGTGGCGCTGATCTTCGAGAAGCCCTCGACCCGTACCCGCGTCAGCTTCGAGGTCGGCATCCGCCAGCTCGGCGGCGATGTCGTCTACCTCAATGCGCGGGACATGCAGTCCTCCCGCGGCGAGGAGTTGAGCGACACGGCGAAGGTCCTCTCCCGCTATGTCGATGCCATCATGATGCGCACGCATGACGTGAACCGCATCCGCGAGATGGCGGCGCATGCGACGGTGCCGGTCATCAACGGGCTGACCGACATCTCGCATCCTTGCCAGCTCATGGCCGACGTGCTGACCTTCGAAGAGCATCGCGGCCCGATCGCCGGCCAAGTCGTCGCATGGGTCGGCGACGGCAACAACGTGGCGCAGAGCTTCATCCAAGCCGCCGCTCGCTTCGGCTTCACCCTGCGGCTGGCGACGCCCTCCGCGCTCCGCCCGCCGCAATGGGTGGTCGACTGGGCCCGCGCCCAGGGCGCCACGGTGGAGCTGACCGACGATCCGGTTGAGGCCGTCCGCGGCGCCCGCTGCGTCGTCACAGATGCCTGGGTTTCGATGAATGACGAAACCGGCGATGACGGCGCCGGCCCCAACCGCCACAACCTTCTTGCCCCTTACCAGGTGACGCCGGAGTTGATGCGCCATGCGGCGCCGGACGCCATCTTCCAGCATTGCCTCCCAGCTCATCGCGGCGAGGAGGTGGCGGCGGAGGTGATCGACGGGCCGCAGAGCGTCGTCTTCGACGAGGCGGAAAACCGGCTGCATGCCCAGAAGGGCGTGCTGCTCTGGGCGCTCGGAGTCGGCTGATTGGCGGCGGCGGGTGGGCGTGGCCCATCCGCGCCCCTATCTAAGGGGGCCGAAGCACCAAGGTCCGCTACGTTGTCCGATCCGACCCAACCCTCCGCCACGCCCGATTTTCTCCAGCACGACCGGCCACCGGTGCCGGACATCATCGTCCCGCGTGGCATCCTGCCTTTCCATCTGGAGGACAAGCCGGTGCGTGGCCGGCTGGTGCGGCTCGGCCCGCTCGCCGATGCGCTGCTGACTCGACACCAGAACCACCCCACCGTCACCCGCCTTGCCGGGGAGGCGCTGGCGCTCACCGCAGGTCTCGCCGCCGCGCTGAAATTCAAGGGTAGCTTTTCCCTTCAAGCCAAGGGCGACGGCCCCGTCTCCATGCTGCTTGCCGATTGCACCGAGGCTGGCGCGCTGCGCGGCTACGCCAAAGCGGATGAGGCGGCGTTGATCAAGCTCCTATCGAAGGACCCGGTTGGCGATGCCGCAGCGCTGCTTGGCCGCGGCTACCTCGCCTTCACCTGCGACCAGGGACCGGACATGGACCGCTACCAGGGCATCGTCGAGATCAAGGGGCTGACCCTGGCAGCGATGACCAGCCACTATTTCGAAAGCTCGGAGCAGCTCCGCGCTCATGTCCGCCTCGCCTGCGACCATACCGAGGCAGGCTGGCGAGCTTCCGCCCTCATCTTGGAGAAGGTCGCGGGCGAAGGGGGGATAGGCCCGGAACTCGATGGCGCGGCGCAGGACGAGGCCTGGCGCACCGCCCTCGCTTTGGTCGGGACGCTGACCGATGCCGAGCTGCTGGATGACGCCCTGCCCTCGCAGACCCTATTGCACCGTCTCTTCCACTTGGAGGGACTGGCGGTGGATCGCCCTCGGCCGCTCTCCTATGGCTGCCGATGCTCGCGCTCGCGCCTCGCCGGGGTACTGTCGCGCTTCGGACAGGACGACCTGGACCACATGGCCCAGGAGGATGGCGCCATCACCATGACCTGCGAGTTCTGCAATCTCGATTTCCGCTTCGACCGTGCGGAAGTCCAAGGTAGCGGCACGGCTGGATGAGCCGTTTCGTCCATTCGGCTGGAGGTTCCGTGATGCCCGACCGGCGTGGCGTGCTGCTGCTCCCCCTGCTCGCCGCCGCCTGCGGGGGCCGGCCGGAGCCGGTGCCGCTGCCGCCGGGTCCGCTCGGCTACAAATACCTTTCGCCGCTGGCGCTGAATGTCGCCGCCATCGACATCGCCGAGGAGGCGCCGCCCCCGGTGCCCGGCGATATCGGCGCCCGGCTCTCACCTTCGGCGCCGGAGGCTGTGCGGATCATGGCACGCGACCGGCTGATCGCGGTCGGAACCACTGGCCAAGCCCGCTTCATAGTCAGCCAGGCGCAGGTGATCCAGCGGGCGGATGCGCTGACCTGCCTGCTCGGCTGTCGGCTGGAGGTCCTCTCCGGCCTCGGCAGCCGTGTCGGCTTCGCCGAGGCGGCCGTCACCCGTTCGGTGAGTGGGCCGGAGGCCAAGCGCCCGAACGCGCCCGAGGCCTTGCTGCGCCGGGCGATGGATGACCTCAACGTGGAGTTCGAATTCCAACTCCGCCGTGCCCTCAAGGACTGGATTGCGGCGGTAGCGCCCAATGCGGATGGTGGAATGGCGGCCCCCTCCCCTGGCCAGGTCGGGGTCGAGGAACTGCCACCTGGCAACACGGCACCGTCGCGCGAAACGCTGCCCTAAGTCCCGGAGGCGAAACTTTCGACCGCTTTGGACGATGGGGTGGCATGAAGAGCCTTGTCCTGCCCCTCGCCGCCCTCTCCCTCACCGCCTGCATGGTCCGCGTGCCGGTGAGCGAGCAGCCGTCGCGGGCCGTTTACTCCCAGGCTCCGGCCTATGCCGCACCGCTGCCGCCGACCGGTTATGCGCCGCAGGCCCCTGTCGACCCCTACTGCGCCGAGGCCGCTGGCGAAGCACAGGACGCCGCCGCCATCGCCTCGACGACGGGCCGGGGCCGCGATGTCGGCCGTGCTGACCGCAGCGAGCGCTACGCCCGGCGCGATTGCCGCTGAGGGTCAACCTTCGGCTGAACCGCGCTGCCCTCTGATCATCGCCAGGAATTCCCGTCGGGTGGAGGCATCGTCGCGGAAGGCGCCGAGCATGCGACTCGTCACCATGGTAACGCCCGGTTTGTGGATGCCGCGCGTCGTCATGCATTGGTGCGCCGCTTCCACCACTACGGCGACGCCCTTCGGCTTCAGCACGTCGTTGATGCAATTGGCCACCTGGGCGGTGAGCTTTTCCTGGATCTGCAGCCGCTTGGCATAGGCCTCCAGCACCCGCGCAAGCTTGCTGATGCCGACGACGCGCCCCGCCGGCAGGTATGCGATATGCGCCCGGCCGATGATCGGGACCATGTGGTGCTCACAATGGCTCTCGATGCGGATGTCGCGCAGCACCACCATCTCGTCATAGCCGTCCGTCTCCTCGAAGGAGCGGGCCAGCAGCTCCACCGGATCAATGGCGTAGCCGGCGAAGAACTCCTCATAGGCGCGGGTAACGCGGGCTGGCGTGTCGATCAGTCCCTCGCGGTCGGGATCATCCCCGGTCCAGCGCAGCAGGGTACGAACGGCGGCCTCGGCCTCCTCCCGGCTCGGCCGGCCTTCCAGCGAGGCCTTGGCGTCGATGAGATGGTTCGGTCTTTGGACGTTCACGATGCAGATCCCCAAGGCTCGCGGGCATTAACCCACGCTTGCGCTCGGAGATAGGGTGAATTTGCGAAGCTGCAATGGTTCTAACCGGCACGATCAGCCTGAAGGTGGGCCGGATGGCGCACCCGCCGGCGGCGGCTGCCGGGGCGGCGGCGGAGGCAGGCTGACGGCAGTCGCCTGCATGTCCCGCAGCAGGCTGGTTGCGCCCCGTCCCAGCGTCACCTTCCGCTGCACCAGGATGCCGGAGACGCCTTCCAGCCAGTAGCGGACGGTGAAACTCTGCTGTGCATTGGCGCCGGTGCCATTCGCTATCCGCTCCAGCACGACTGTATCGAAGCGCCCGGCCGGGGTCCGCAGCGGCTCAAAGCCGACCACCCGCCAGCGCGTCTCGAAGGGGTACTGGATGCCACTGCCTGGGTAGGAGACAGTCGCGGTATAGCTGGCATTCTTCCCCGTTCTGGCCGGGAAGAGGCTTTGCATTCCTGTCCGGTGCCCGCGCCCCTCGCTGTTCGCCTCCTCGACCATGCCCCAGACCAGCCGCGCGGTCCCGCCGCTTGCTGTGCGTGCCGTGCAGACGGCGGGATCAGTCGGGTCGGCTCCGGTGAAGACCAAGCTCCGCCCGTCGTCCCAGGTCACGCGGCTTTCCGCCTCCGGGCAGGCGAAAACCCAGTCCTTCTCGGTTTGCGGTGTCGGCGTCTTGCAGCTGGCCAAGGCCACGGCGATCAACGGCAAGGTTCCGGCTAAACGGAAGCGCATCCGAAAGGTCCTGGTCTCATGGGATCGCGACATCACGCCTTAACCATTCATTCAAACATTCAAGACAGATTTCCATTTATTGAGACTTCGGAGCCAGTAATGGGAAGCTCTCTCACGAAGCGAGTTTTGCCTTGGCCCTCCATCGCCAGGGGCATGCTATGATGCGCCCGGGCTTGGCTGGAAGGTCAAGCACCCAGGAGGATCCCTGGGACGAGATCTGGGCCAGCTATGACGCTGCGCGCCAGCCGGTGCCTTTGCACGCTATGGTCCCGATCCGCACGCGAGAGCGCAATTGCCGTGTCTTCCTAGTGCTGCTGACCACCCTTGTCTTGCTGCTGATGGTTGCCTCGGCCTTTGCCGCTCCCCGGTTGGCGGCGCGTAATCTGGCGGCGGCGCTCCGTGCCGCGGACCGGACGAGCCTCGCCGCCCTGGTTGATTGGCACGCGCTCCTCCGTGCGGCGCCTCCCCTCGGCGCAGAGGAGATCGATTTCGTCGCCAGCCTCAACCGCAGCGTGCAGCAGCATCAGGCAACGCCGGAGGGTCTGACCGCACTGGTCCAGGCCCGGGTCGGCCCTGGCTGGCCTGACCTGGAAATCGAGACCACCGGTCTCGTCACCGCCCGTCTGGTGCTCGCCTCCCCCAGCCAGCCGGGCCGTGGCATTGCGCTGTCCCTCGCCTTGCAACATTACCTCCCGCCACGCTGGCGCGTGGTCGCGGTGGAACCTTTCGGCTGACACGAGCCTACCGCTTGCCCTGGCCGCCTCACCGGGTCTAGCTGCGGCCGTGTTCACCTCCCTTCTCGCGCGCGTCGTCGCGCTTCCCTGGCGGCGGCAACTGGCGGCAGCCTTCGGACTCGGACTGCTCTCCGCCCTGGCCCTGCCGCCGGTGCATGCCGTACCGATCCTGCTCATCGCCATCCCTGGCCTGCTGGCCTTGACCGCTGCGGCGCCAAGCGGCAGGCGCGCCGCCTGGCTCGGCTTCGCCTGGGGATGGGGGCATGGGCTGGCAGGAATATACTGGATCACCCATGCCATCCTCACCGATGTCACGAATTTCTGGTGGCTCGTCCCCTTGGCGGCACCGGCCGTCGCCATTCCCCTTGCACTATTCGTCTTGCCGCCGGTGCTGGTTGCCCGCGCCCTGCCTGCGGGCTGGCCAAGGCTGCTCGGTTTTGCCGGTACCTGGGTACTGGCGGAGCTCGCGAAGGGCTTTCTCCTCACCGGCTTCCCATGGAATCTGATGGGCACGGTCTGGGCCTTCGCCGCCCTGCCGCTCCAGCCGGCGGCGCTCATCGGCGTCCACGGCCTTTCTCTGCTGACCATGCTGCTCGCGGGATTGCCGCTGCTGCCGGGTCCGCGTCCCTGGGCCGGGGCTGCCGTAGTTCTCGCCGCGCTTGCTGGTTTCGGCGCTTGGCGGCTGGCCCAGCCCGCACCGCCTGCCTCCGGGGTGCAACTCCTGCTGGTGCAAGGCAACATCCAGCAGGAGGTAAAGTGGCGCCCCGAGCAACGAATGCGCAATTTTCAACGCTACCTAGAGTTGACCGCCGAGTTCGCACGGCACGCCGCCCCCGGCAGTAAGCTGGTAGCGATCTGGCCAGAAACCGCCAGCCCTTTCCTCCTGGCCCAGGACCCGGAGGCGCAGCGCATGGCTGCGGAGGCCCTTCCGCCCGGCGCGACCCTCCTGGCCGGCACGGTGCGCGGCGAATGGGCGCCTGACGGTCAGCTACAGCGCGTCTTCAACAGCTTGGTCGCCCTCGATTCGGAAGGCCGGGTGCAAGCGGTCTACGACAAGTCCCATCTCGTCCCCTTCGGCGAATACATGCCGCTTGCCGGCCTTCTGCCGATTCGCCTGGTAACGGGAGGGATGGACTTCTCCGCCGGCCCTGGGCCGCAGCGCCTGGATCCGCCTGGCTTGCCGCCCTTTGGCGCACTGATCTGCTACGAAGTGATTTTCCCCAGCGCCGTCACCCCATCGCCGCGTCCGGACTGGCTGGTGAATATCACCAATGATGGCTGGTTCGGCATCTCTGCCGGCCCCTGGCAGCATCTCGCTGCGGCCCGGCTCCGCGCGGTGGAGGAAGGGTTGCCGCTCGCCCGCGCGGCGCAGACTGGAATTTCGGCCCTTTTCGATTCGCATGGCCGGCGCCTCGCCATGATCCCCCTCGGCACCATGGGCACCACCGTGGTCGCGCTTCCTGGCCCCGCTTCGCCGCCACCCTTTGCGCATTTCGGGTTGGCGATTCCCCTCGCCCTCGCGCTTCTCAGCATTACCCTGGCTTGGCTGTTACGGCTTCAGGTTGTATCCGGGCCGCTTACGCCGCGCGGGCCGCGAACCTGATCTTTATTGAGAAATCTTAAAAGTATTGACGCTTTGTGGCCGCACGCGTAGAAGCCCCTTAGGGAGATGGTCCCTGCCGTTGCCGCCCGCGCCTCGGCTGCAGCTTGGGGGCGCTCTCCGCCTGGGGCGGCCCGGAATGGGATAGGTTGAGATGCCGAGCGACGAACCCCTGGACCGTACGGCACGGGAGCCGCGCCCGAGCCCGATCGACGTACATGTTGGCACGCGGGTCCGCCTGCGTCGCACCCTGCTCGGCATGAGCCAGGAGAAACTGGGCGAGGCGCTCGGCCTCACCTTCCAGCAGGTGCAGAAATACGAGCGCGGCGTGAACCGCATCGGCGCCAGCCGCCTCTTCGACCTGGCTCGGGTGCTTGATGTCCCGATCGGCTTCTTCTTCGACGACATGCCCGATGCCGTCGGGGGAACCATGAACGGCATCCGTCGCGCCATGGGCTTCGCCGACAGCCAGGACGCCTTCGAGGACGACACGCTTCATCGCCGGGAAACGCTGGAACTCGTCCGCGCCTATTACCGCATCACCGATCCCTCCGTCCGCAAGCGCGTCTTCGACCTCATCAAGAGCCTGACCCCGGCCGACTAGCCGGGTCTCACCCGTCGCGCAGTTGCGGGTTGTCGAAGACCGGCTGCCTCAGCCGGCGCAACGCATCGTCGAGAGCGCCCGCGAGGTTCCGCTTCTGCTCGTCGCCGAGCAGCCGTCCGATCTCCACTTCGCTCCCTCGCTGCCGCAGCACCAGCAGGCTCACCCGCCCCGGCCGCTCCTCCAGCCGGAGCCGGGCCCAATAGGGGTCGATGGCGATCTCCTCCCTCCGCCCGCGCCCGTCCGTGCGGTGGATCGTCAGCCGGTCCCCCGTTAGGATCAAAACCTCCATCGCCCGCTGACTCCAGCGGCGGTGCATCGCCAGCAGCCCCAGCACCAGGGCTGCTTCGACCCCTGAAAAGCCGAGAACCGGCCAGGCGCCGAGCATCAGGAAGAAACCTCCGGTTGCCGCCGAGAGGCCGAGCAGCGCGATACTCAGCACGCGCATCCCGCGCCGCCCCAGACTTCGCGCTGGCGTCAGGATGGCCTCGAACAGGACCGGCTCGGGAGCGGATTCAGCGGGGACTGGCATAACATCAGAGGACATGGGATGGGCAGTGCATCCTGCCATGGCTGATGCAACGCAACCCATGCCTCGAATGCCTGCGAAAACCACTGGTCAAACCCGTGCGAAGCCGTCCCGGCCTCCGCTCCATGGCACCGCGACCGAGCCCCGGCGTGCCCGCCGCATGTCGGCGGCCCAGGCGGGCGAGTTCCTCCGTGCCCTGGCCATGTACAACCCGAAGCCGGAAACCGAGCTTCTCTATACTACGCCCTTCACTCTGCTCGTGGCCGTCGTCCTATCCGCCCAGACCACCGATGCGGCTGTGAACCGCTGCACCCCAGCCCTCTTCGCCGCCGCCCCCGGCCCGGCCGAGATGGCTGCCCTCGGCGCCGAGGGCATCGGCCCCTTCATCCGCAGCATCGGTCTCTGGCAGGGCAAGGCGAAGAATGTCGCGGCCCTCTCCCGACTGCTGATCGAACGTCACAATGGGGAAGTCCCTGGCGACCGGGCGGCGCTCGAGGCCCTGCCCGGGGTCGGCCGCAAGACGGCGAATGTCGTCCTCAATGTCGCCTTCGGCGAGAACACCATGGCGGTCGATACCCATATCTTCCGCCTCGGCAACCGCACCGGCCTCGCCCCGGGCAAGACGCCACGCGAGGTGGAGGATGGGCTGGTGAAGCGCTGCCCGCCGGAGCTGCTGCGCGATGCACATCACTGGTTGATTCTGCACGGCCGTTACATCTGCAAGGCCCGACTTCCGGAGTGCTGGCACTGCCCGGCCGCAACGCATTGCAATTACGGCGACAAGGTGGCGGCTCCGGGCTGAACCGTTGCGCAGCCGCCGCTCTGTCGGCCGGGAACCTCCGGCCCCTTCGCTGCGTTGCACTGACATAACCGATCCGTAGGCCCGACCGCGCGATACGCGGCTTGCCGGCCAGGTTCGAACCCCGCCGGCGGGTTCCCCGCTGGTGGTCCCACGGCGACTGTAACTGAAGGGACCCTTCATGACCGATGCCCTGCCGGGTAGCGTTACCCCGCGCTTGGCCGCCGTGCGGCCGACTCCGTCCACGCTGCTGCTCTGCCTCTCGCATCTCCGCTGGAACTTCGTTTTCCAGCGGCCGCAGCACCTACTGACGCGAGCTGCTCAGACCTATGACGTGATCTTTCTTGAGGAGCCGCTCTATCAGCCGGGTGCGGCCCCACGCCTTGACCTGCACCGGACGCCCGAGGGCGTCACCGTCGCGGTTCCCCTCCTGCCGGAGGGCATCCCCGCCGCCGCCGCCATCGCCGCTCAGCGCAGCATGCTGAACGACCTACTGGCGCCCGAGGCCGGTCGGCCGATGATCGCCTGGTACTACACGCCGATGGCGCTGGAGTTCTCCGCCCATCTACGTCCCGACATCACCGTCTACGACTGCATGGACGAGCTTTCCGCTTTCCGTGGCGCTCCGCCTCGGATGCTTGAGCTGGAGCAGGCGCTGTTGAATCGCGCCGACCTGGTCTTCACCGGCGGCCGCAGCCTTTACGAGGCGAAGCGCAACCGCCATGCCCGCGTCTCTTGCTTCCCCTCCTCGATCGACACCGCGCATTTCGCCGCCGCGCGGAACGGCGCTGCCGAGCCGGCCGACATGACCGGGCTGGCTCGCCCGCGCATCGGCTTCTTCGGTGTGGTCGACGAGCGGATGAACCCCACCCTGGTCGGCGAACTCGCCGCGCTCCGACCCGACTGGTCCTTCGTCATGATCGGTCCGGTGGTGAAGATCGAACCGGCCGATCTGCCGCGCCTTCCGAACATCCACTGGGTCGGCGGACGCGACTACAAGCAGTTGCCGGCCTATCTCGGCGCCTGGGATGCGGGCTTCATGCCTTTCGCGCAGAACGAGAGCACTCGCTTCATCAGCCCGACCAAGACGCCGGAATTCCTGGCCGCAGGCCTGCCCGTCGTCTCGACGCCGATCACCGATGTGGTGCGCGACTGGGGCCCGAAGCCTGATGGCACCCAGGGCCTCGTCGAGATCGCCGAGGATGCGGAAGGCTTCGCTCGCGCCCTCGACATGATGCTGGCGCGTCCCCGTGCCCCCTGGCTGAAACAGGTGGACCGGCGCCTCGCGCAGATCTCCTGGGACCGCACCTGGTCTGAAATGCGCGGGCAGATGGAGACGGCGCTGCGGGCAGCGACGCGCATGGCGCGGACGCGGGCGGCGGCCAATCTGCTGAAGCAGGCGGCGGCGGGCGACTGAGGCGGGACGAGGGCTCAGCCCCCATCGGGGCCAAGGCTTGGCCCCGGACCTCGCCCTTAAGTCAGGCTGAACAGGCGGCCGAGCCCAGCGGCCGGACGCTTGTCCAGGCTGAGCGCATCCAGGCAGGCCCAGACGCCGATCGAGGCGGAGTCAAGCACGGGCACGCCAAATTCTGCTTCCAGCTCCGGCACCAGCGCGAGCCCCGGCAGATTGGTGCTCCAGATCAGCACCGCCTCCGCGCCTGCTGCTACTTCGCGTGCGAGCGAGGCGATCGCTGCCGGCTCCACCGCGCTCGCCATGGCATTGTCGCGGATGCCGAGGCCACGCAGCGCCGCCACCTCCACCGGCAAGCCAGCCGCATGGGCCACCGCCTCCTCCACCGGCCCCTGGGCCACCATCCCGACCCGCCGTACGCCGAGCCGCTCCAGCACGCGTACCGTCGCCATCACCGTGGTGATGCCGACACAGCTCGCAGCCTCGCCCATTGCGGCCGCCAAGGCCTCGTCATGCGCGAGGCCAAGGGCTGCCCCCCGTGTCCCGTTCCAGCAGACCACACCGACGCCTGCATGCCCCAGCAGTCGCGCCGCCTCGCGGAAGCTGCCGAGATCGTAGCCATCGGCCGGCTGGCCCATCCCCTGCCCCCAATAGGGGATGCGCGCCACGCAGCCATCCACCTCGGGGAAAAGCGGCAGGATGGCGCTCAGCACCCGCTCCACCATCCGGTTCGATGAGGGCAGCACGGTGCCGATGGCGAGGCGGGGCATGCGATGGCTCCTTTCGGCGGGTCCTGCTTCGCGCTTAGCTTCCCCGATGGAAACGCCCGGCACCATCACAGTCCGCGATGCGGTCATGCAACTCCTGCGCGATTGCGGCATGACGACCGTCTTCGGCAATCCCGGCTCCACCGAACTGCCCTTCCTCGACCGTTGGCCGAATGACTTCCGCTACATCCTCGGCCTTCAGGAATCCTCTGTCGTAGCCATGGCTGACGGTTTCGCCCGTGCCACGGGACGCGCCGCCTTCTGCTCCCTGCATTCAGCGGTCGGCGTCGGCCATGCCGCAGGGAGCATCTTCACCGCCTACCGCAACCAAGCCCCGCTGGTGATTACCGCCGGGCAGCAGGCCCGCAGCCTCCTGCCGCTGAACCCCTTTCTCGGCGCCACCGAGGCGGCGCAGTTCCCGAAGCCCTACGTCAAATGGTCAATAGAGCCGGCCCGCGCCGAGGATGTGCCCGCCGCCCTCGCCCATGCCTGGCACGTCGCCATGCAGCCACCCTGCGGCCCGACCTTCGTCTCCATCCCGATGGATGACTGGTCCAGCCCCGCCGAGCCTCTGCCCCTGCGCCGGATCGGGCGCGACACCGGCCCCGACCCCGACCTGTTGAGGGATGCCGCAGCCGCCCTCGCCACCAGCCGCTCACCTGTCCTCGTCATCGGCCCCGAAGTCGATGCCAGCGGTGCCGGCCCTGCCGTCGTCGCCCTTGCCGAGCGCCTCAACGCCCCCGTCCTCGCCAGCCCCTTTTCCAGCCGCGTCAGCTTTCCGGAGACGCATCCACTCTTCGCTGGCTTCCTCGCCGCCGCGCCGAATGCGGTGACCACGGGGCTCGCGTCCTACGACCTGGTGATGGTCCTCGGCGCCCCCGTCTTTACCTTCCATGTCGCCGGCGACTACCGCCTTCCGCCCCTCATTCAGATGACGGCCGATGGGGAGGCCATCGCCGCCGCCCCCTGCGGCACCGGCATCCTCGGCAGCCTCCGCATCGGCGTCCCGGCCCTCACCGCCTTGCTGCCGCCGGTCAGCCGCCCGGCGCCTCCCCCTCGCCCCAGCCTGCCAGCGCCGGCGGCTGCCAGTCCCATCCCCGTCGAGCTCCTTCTTCACAACCTCGCCGCAACCCGCCCGGCCAATTCGATTATCGTCGAGGAGGCACCCTCCCACCGCCCGGCGATCCAGCAGCACCTGCCCATCCCGGACTGGGGCGGCTTCTTCACCATGGCGAGCGGTGGCCTTGGCTATGGGTTGCCTGCCGCGGTCGGCGTCGCACTGGCCCATCCTGCCCGGCGCGTCATCGCCGTGATCGGCGACGGGTCGATGATGTACTCCATCCAGGCGCTCTGGACCGCCGTGCGCGAGGCCCTCCCCCTCACCGTCATCGTGCTGAACAACAGCGGCTACGGCGCCATGCGGTCGTTCAGCCGGGTCCTCGGCGTGGAGAACGCCCCGGGCATCGACCTCCCTGGCCTCGACTTCCCGAGCCTCGCGGCCGGTATGGGCTGCCCCGCCCGCCAGGTTGCCGACCCGGCCGACCTAACCGCGGCGCTGTCCTCGGCTTTCGCCTCGCCCTCCCCCATGCTGATCGATGTCGCCCTCGATCCGGCGATCCACACCCTGTACCGCAAAGGGTGACAACCTCTAGGCTCGTCCCGTGAGCGTCCCAGCCAAGGGGCGCCGAAGGGAGCCTCGTCCATGCACTTCACCCGCCGCGCCGCGCTCGGTGCCACCGCTGGCCTGCTCGCAGCCCCATCCCTCCGCGCCCAGCCCGCCGATGTCATCCGCATCGGCGTGCTGACCGACCTCGCCGGCCCCTATCGCGACGTGACCGGGCCCACCTCCGTCGCCTGCGTCCGCCAGGCAGTCGAGGAATTCACCGCTGCCAACCCGGCGGTCCGCGTCGAGATCATCACCGCCGACCACCAGAACAAGCCGGATGTCGGCATCAACACCGTGCGCCAATGGTTCGACCAGCGCGGCGTCGACATCGTCACCGATGTCGGCAACAGCGCCATCGCCCTTGGCATCAACCCGGTCTGTGTCGAGAAGGACAAGCTCCATCTCAATGCCTCCGCCGGCACCTCGGACCTGACCGGCCGCGCCTGCACGCCCAACAGCATCCATTGGGCCTACGATACCTACTGCCTCTCCAACACCTCCGGCACCGCGCTCACCAAGGCGGGCGGCGACCGCTGGTACTTCGTCACCGCCGACTACGCCTTCGGCCACGCGATCGAGCGCGACACCACCCGCTTCATCGAGGCCGCTGGCGGCAAGATGCTCGGCGCCTCGCGCTACCCCTTTCCACAGACCACGGATTTCTCCGCCTTCCTGCTCCAGGCGAAGGCGTCTGGCGCCAAGGTTCTCGGCCTCGCCATGGCCGGCGACGACCTGATCAACTGCGTGAAGCAGGCGCAGGAATTCGGCCTGACCCGCAGCATGAAGCTCGCCGCCATCATCGGCTCCATCACCGCCGTCGTCGCCTCCGGACTGCAGACGATGCAGGGGATGTATATCGCCGAAACTTTCTGGTGGGACCTCGACGACCGCACCCGTGGCTTCACCCGCCGCGTGCAGCAGAAGCTCCCCGCCGGTGTCTTTCCCAACTACGTCCATGCCGCGAATTACAGCGGCGTCCTGCACTACCTGAAGGCCGTGCAGGTCCTCGGCGTAGCGCGTGCCAAGGCCAGCGGCCGCGAGGTGGTGGCGCAGATGAAGCGCATGCCGACCGATGACGATGCCTTCGGGCAGGGCCTCATTCGCGAGGACGGCCGCAAGCTCCACCCCTCCTACCTGCTCGAGGTGAAGAAGCCCGGCGAGAGCCGCTATCCCGGCGATGTCTACCGCCTCGCCGCCACCATCCCCGGCGACCAGGCATTCCGCCCACTCTCCGAGGGCGCCTGCCCAATGATCCGCAGCTAACCCGGATGGACGAAGCCATAGGCCGGATAGGCCGTGGCACCGTAGCCGTTCACCGGCGGATACCAGACCCGCACAAGGGACCAGTCATTGCCCGGCGACACGTCGAGCACCGGCTGGTCGCGCGCTACCCGCCCCTTGCCCCTCCCCGAGGCCCAATTGGCGTGGTCCACCCGGATTTCCCGTGCCGAGACCACGCGTGCCACCAGCGAGACATGTCCCTGCGGCAGCCGCGAGGTCCGCATGAGGACCAGCACGCTCCCCGCCCGCGGCGCTCGGCCCCGCGCGTAGGCCGCGCCGCCCTCCCACCATTCCCAGGCATCCCCGCGGATCGGCAGCCCGGTCCGCGCTCGCACATAGGGCACGCAACTCCAGTCGCCGGCCCCCTCCGCCACGCTCCGCGGCGCCCGTGCCGAACCACAGGCGGCGAGCCCGAGCAGGGCCAGCAGCATCATCCAACGCATCGCAGCGAATCCACCCTCGGCGCCCCCAACCGCCGGCACCATAACCGAAACCACCGGTGTAGCGACATGGAAAGCATGTCCGATCAAAGGGTTGTAGGGCATTACTGGAACGCCATCATCAACCTCTCGCTCAAACTCGCCGAGTATGCGAAAGACGCCCTGCATGCGGGGGGAAGATCCAGCCGCGCCGGCACGACCGGCCGGAAGGACGGGGCCCGCAATTGCTCAGGAAGGGCCAGGTGATGACCAAATCGAACAGGTGGCTGCGTCGCCGCCCCGGAGCCGCGCCGGTTGCGCTGCTGATGGCCGGCGTGCTCCTCGCCGCCCAGCCCGCCAGCGCCCTGCCGCGCTGCGCCGCCGAGACCGACCAGACCGTCTTCGAGATCGAGGCGCTGAAGACCGAGTTGATGGTGGTCGCTACCACCTGCAAGCAGGAAGACCGCTACAACGCCTTCGTGCAGAAGTACCAGCCGGCCCTGGCGCAAAACGGTCGCGCCTTCGGCCAGTACTTCATCCGCACCCATGGCGGTACCCGCCCCGGCCAGCGGCAGAACGATATCTACATCACCGAGCTGGCCAATGTGCGCTCGAACGTCGCCCGCTCGCTCGGCAGCGACTTTTGCTCCCGCAATGGCGGCCTCTTCGACGAGGTGATGGCGCTGCAGAGCCCGGACGACCTCCCCGGCTACGCCGCCGGCAAGGACCTGCTCTCCTCCGGCGCCACGGCCTGCCAGGGCGCGCCCGCCCCTCGCGCGGCCACCCCGGCCCGCCGCACCGCTGGAACCCATACGCGATGACATTGCGCCTTCCCCTCGCCGGCCCGCTCGCGCTGGCCGCCTTGCTCGCCGCCTGCGCCCAGCCGCAGGAGGCTCGCCAAGCTGCGACGGGCGCCCGCCTCTACGCGAACGACCTCGCCGGCGGCGCCAAGACCTGCACCGTGCCGCAGCCTGCCGTGCTCTCCGCCGGGCAGCAGGTCGACACCGTCATGACCGTCGACAACGATGGCGGCTGGTGCGGCATTACCGTCGCCCAGTCCGGGCCGAAGCCCTTCGCCTATGGCACGGTGGTCGGACGCCCGCAGAACGGCCGGCTCCATATCCATACGGTCGGCGACAACACGCGCGTGGACTACATCCCGAATGCCGCATTTGGCGGGACGGATAATTTCACCGTCAAGCTTGTGCCGGGCAATGCCACGATGCGGGTTGCGGTCACCGTGAACTACACGGCGCCGCCGGCCCCGCCCACGCCACCCGCTCCGCCGCCGCGGCAGAACCGGACTCCGGCGCGCAGGCGCTAGAGGAGAAGGCCCGGGGGAAGACGCTTCTCCCGGGCCCCCTTTGTTTTCTCCGAGTTACGCCGCCCTGCGGGCGGCGGGGACGCGACGCATCGCACCGCCGGGGACGGCGCCGGGCACGGCGGCGGCCATGTCGGCGGCGGTGAGCAAGCGGTCCCATGCGATGCCGGTTTCAACGCCCATCCGGCCGAACATCCAGGCGACATCCTCCATCGCCACGTTACCTGTCGCGCCCGGCGCGAAGGGGCATCCGCCGATGCCGCCCGAGGCCGCATCGAAGACCCGCACCCCTGCCTCATAGGCCGCGACCACATTGGCGACGCCCATCCCATAGGTGTCATGCCCGTGGAAGGCGAAGCGTTTGCCCCAGGCGGCAATGGCGCGTTCGAAGATCCGCTGCACTTGGTCCGGCGCCGCATTCCCGGTGGTGTCGCAGATGGCGATCTCCATCTCCGGGTCGAGCGCCACCACCTGCTCCACTAGGTCGAGCGTCGCCTGCTCCGGCACCACCCCCTCGAAGGGGCAGTGGAAGGCGCAGGAGAGATTGAAGCGGATCGGCGTCCCCTTCGGCGCCTCGCGCACGATGGCCGAGAGGTCGGCCAGGCTCTCCGCCCGGCTGCGGTTCAGGTTCGCCTTGTTGTGGCTCTCCGTCACCGACATGAAGAGGCCGAGCCGGTCGGCGCCTGCCGCCATC
This sequence comes from Belnapia moabensis DSM 16746, assembly GCF_000745835.1. GTDB lineage: Bacteria > Pseudomonadota > Alphaproteobacteria > Acetobacterales > Acetobacteraceae > Belnapia > Belnapia moabensis. The sequence goes on from NZ_JQKB01000019.1 coordinate 91,464, forward strand.
GCCGCCTCGAAGCCCTTGCGGTTCGGCACCAGAACGGTGCACTCCAGCCCCTCGAGCTGCTTCGCGAATTTGAGGACGGCACCGGTATCCGCCATCTGCGGGATGGCCTTGGGCGAGACGAAGCTGCCCACCTCCATTCGCCGCAAGCCAGCTTCGTAGCAGGCGCGCACCAGCCCGATCTTGGTCTCCGTCGGCACGAAATCCCCAATGGATTGCAGCCCGTCCCTCGGGGCCACCTCCGACAGCGCGATCCCGGTCATTCCTCGCCCTCCTTCAGCAATTCTTCGAAGACATGCCGGTTGTGCGCCCCCGCGGCCGGGCCCGTCCAGCGCACCATTTCGCGCGGCGCGACGCCGTCGAAGCGGAAAGGCGCCGCCGGATGCAGCACGCGGCCGAGCAGTGGGTCCTCGACCTCCATCACCAGCCCTCGCGCGCGGAAATGCGGGTCCTCCGCGCAATCCCGCATGTCGTAGAGGCGCGAGCAGGGCACTTCGGCCCGCTCCAGCAACGCCTCCGCCTCGGCGGCCGGCAGGGTCCGGGTCCAGTCGGCGATCATGGCGTCCAGCTCGGTGACATGCTCGCAGCGCCGCGCATTGTTGGCGAAGCGCGGATCGCCCACCGCCTCAGGCCGCCCGATCGCCGCCATCAGCCGGCGGAAGATGAGATCCGAATTACCGGCGATGCAAAGCCACTTCCCATCCGCGCAGGGATAGGTGTTGGTCGGCGCCGCCGTCTTAATCGCCGCCCCCTGCGGCTGCCGCACCCAGCCGAACAGCCCGTATTCCGGCAGCATCCCCTCCATCAACGAGAAGACGCTGCCGACCAGGTCGACATCGAGGACGCGCCCACGCGCCGCCGGATTGCCCTTCACCTGCCAGCAGGCCGAGACCAGCCCCATCGCGGCATACATCCCCGCCAGGTCGTCGCTGATCGAGACGCCGCAGCGCGGCGGCGGCATGTCGGTCTGCCCGGGATTGGCGGTGAGATGCCTGAGGCCGCCCATTGCCTCGCCGATCGCCCCGAAGGCCGGCTTGTCACGATAGGGGCCGTCCTGCCCGTAGCCGCTGATCCGCGCGATGACGAGGCGCGGGTTGACCGCATGCAGGTCGGCCGGACCGAGCCCGTAGCGCTCCAGCTGGCCGGGCCGGAAATTCTCGATCAGCCCATCCGCCCGCGCCACCAGCCGCCTGAGCTTCGCCTTGTCCGGCTCGCTCTTCAGGTCGAGCGTGACCGAGAGCTTGTTGCGGCCGTGCACGCTGAACCAGACGGCATTCCCATCGACGGCGGAGCCCCAGCCCCGCACCGGGTCGCCCTCTGGCGGTTCCACCTTGATGACCTCGGCACCGAGATCCGCGAGCAGCCGCGTGGCGAAGGGCGCGGCAATGTAATGCCCCAGCTCGACGATCCTGAGCCCCTCGAGCGGCAGCCCCTGCGGTGGCGACGGCTGTGGCGCTGGCATCTTCTCCTCCCCCATGGCGACGCCTCCCTGCATAGCCCCCGCCCTCGCGCGACGAAAGACGACAGCACCACGACGACTTCTTCGCCCTACCGGCGCAGGCTTCCATTGCAGGCGGTGGGCCTCCCCTCCCGGCGGCGCATGCACCGGGGCGGCGCCCGCAAGGGTTCCGCCTCCCATCCTTTTGGGCCACGATCCCCGCATCACCTAAGGAGAGCAGCGGGATGACAGACAAGGCCGAAACCTTGGCGAAGGCCGCGGGCCTCGACCGCGCCTGGCAGGACCACCGCGCCGATGTGGAGGAGGCGATCGCCCTCGCCGCCCGCTTCCGCAATGCCTTCACCCGCCCGGCAAGCCCTGCCGCCGAGCCGACCCCACCCTACCGCGCCCCGGTGAATCCGTGACGGAGCCGCATGCCCTACCGCTGGCCGAGGCGGCGGCTCTCATCGCCGCCCGCCGCTTGTCGCCGGTCGAGCTTCTGCAATCCTGCCTTGGGCGAATCGCCGCGGTGGAGCCGCGCCTCAATGCTGTCATCCGCCTTCTGGCCGACGAGGCCATGGCCCAGGCCCGGGCGGCCGAGGCCGAGATTGTCCGCGGCGGCCCACGCAGCCCGATGCACGGCATTCCGGTCGGGCTGAAGGACATCATCGACCTCGCCGGTCACCCGACCACCTGCCACTCGAAGCTGCAGGTCGATCGCATCGCCGCGGAGGACGCCCAGGCCACCGCCCGCCTGCGCGGCGCCGGCGCCCTTTTCCCAGCCAAGCTGGCGACGCATGAATTCGCCATCGGCGGCCCGGCCTTCGACCTTCCCTTCCCGCCTGCCCGCAACCCCTGGAACACGGCGCACCATCCAGGCGGCTCCTCCTCAGGCTCCGGTGTAGCGGTCGCCGCGCGGATGCTGCCCGCTGCCCTTGGTACGGATACCGGCGGCTCCGTCCGCCACCCTGCCAGCCATTGCGGCCTGGTGGGGCTGAAGCCGACCTATGGCCTCGTTTCCCGCCGCGGCGTCTTCCCGCTCTCCTTCACCCTCGACCATGTCGGGCCGATGACCCGCACGGTGCGCGACAACGCCCTGCTGCTGAACGCCATCGCAGGGCATGACCCGGCAGACCCAGGCAGCGCTCCGCACCCGACCGAGGATTACACGCGTGACCTCCATCTGGGCCTGAAGGGGCTGCGGATCGGCTTCGTTCGCCATTTCCACGAGTACGACCAGCCGGCGACGCCAGAGATGGCCGCCGCACTGGAGGCCGCCGCCGCACTGCTGGCAGCCGAGGGCGCCCGGGTGACGACGGTAATCCTGCCACCCTTGGCCGAGTTCGCCGGCGTCAACCGCACCATTATGCTCCCCGAAGCGACCGCTATCCACGAGGCTTGGCTGCGCGAGCGTCCCGGCGACTACGCCCATATCACCCGCCGCCGGCTGCTGCCCGGCATGTTCGTCACCGGCGCCGACTACGTGCAGGCGCAGCGGCGGCGGCACGAGCTGGTCGCCGCCGTGGAGGCCTCCTTCGCCGAGGTGGACCTGCTGTTCTGCGCCAGCTCCATGGACCCCGCCTGCCGCATCGACGACGCGGCGGAGGTGGAGCGGACCTATCCCCGCCAGGCCCGGACGCCCTTCAACGTCACCGGCCATCCCGCTATCAGCGTCATGTGCGGCCTGAGCCGTGAGGCGGGCCTTCCGCTCGGCCTGCAACTGGTGGCCCCAAGCTTCCGGGAAGCCCTGCTCTACCGTGCCGCCGCCGGCTATGAGCGTGCTGTCCCTTGGAAGGACATGGCACCGCCGATCTAGCCCTCCGGCGCGATCCGGAACCGGAATCGCCGCACCAGCCGGTCCGCCACGGGGGCCGGCAGCAAGGCCAGCCCCCGCAGCGCCGCCCCAAAGAACCAGGGCATCACCACCCTGCCCTGCGCCCCGAGCAGGGCGCGCTCCACCCGCACCGCCACCTCCTCTACCGGCATCTCGAACGGATGCCCGCCGAGGAAGCGCGCCGACATCGCGCTCTCGAAGAAGCCCGGCGCCACCAGCGTCACCCGGAGGCCCGCCGGTCCATGCGCCGCCCGCAGCGCCTCGCCATAGGCCCAAAGCCCCGCCTTGCTCGCCGAATAGGCCGGACCGTCCGGCAGTCCGATGAACCCCGCGACCGACCCGACCAGCAGCACGGAGCCCCGCCCGCGCGCCAGCATCCAAGGCAGCGCCGGCTCCACCAGGTTGACCGCCCCCATCAGGTTGACCGCGATCTGCGCGCTCGCCGAAGCATGTCCCTCCGGCTTCCCATCCGGCCGGGTACCGCCATTGATCCCGGCATTGGCGATGACAGCGTCGATCGGCGCCGCCGCGTCCCAGGCCGCGAGGCAGTCAGCCATTGCCCGTGCCTCCCGCACATCGAGCACTGCCGTCTCCACCGTCGCACCGCGCGCCCGGCATGCTGCCGCAGTCTCCTCGAGCCCCGCCGCACCGCGGGCGATCAGGCCCAGCCGCCGCCCCGGTCGCGACAGCCGCCGCGCCACCACCGCCCCCAGCCCGCGCGAGGCGCCGGTGATGACGACATGGGCGAAGCTTGCCTCGGCATCCACGGACATCGTACCCACGTGATAAAATGAAACGATATCAAAACATCCAGCAGCTGTTAAGGCACCGTTTACGGACCCGGGTCTATAGGAACCATCGGTTCGCCTCTGGCAGGAAGAATGCTTGTCCTTGGCTCACGTTTTGGTAAACGGATTGGGGGAGCCATCGATCGTGATCCTGTTCAATTCCGCCGCTGACCGTCCGGTCCAGACGCGCATCACCGGGCTCGTGCTGACGGCGATGGGACTCGGCCTCCTGGCTGGATGCAGTGCAGCAACCTCGCCCGGCGCCGGCACCCCCGCCGCGCCCGTCGTCGCTGTGGAGCCGATGACTCCACTCGTCGCCTTCGCCGCAACCGCCCAGCCCGGCGCCGAGACCACCCTCGCCCTGCCCGGCAGCGGCCCTGCACGGGTCCGCGTCCTGCGCACCTACAATGCCGCCAGCGGCCGTGAATGCCGCGAGGTGCTGGTCGGCGCCGGTACAGGCGAACAGGCGCGGCTGGTTTGCGGCGCCGATGGCCAATGGGCCGAGGCCCGGCCATTGCTCCGGGGCGGCGGCCTGCAACGCCCGTGAGCGGTGCCGCCCAGCCTGCGCCAGCCCGGCGCGGCACCCGGATGGGCGATGCTCTCGCCTGCCAGCTGCGCGTCATCGGCGCCCTGCTGCTGCGCGAGCTCGGCACGAGGTTCGGCCGCGACAATCTCGGCTATCTCTGGCTCTTCGTGGAGCCGGCGCTGCTCGGCGGCGCCCTCGGCACGCTGCACTACTTCATCGCCCATGCCATGCCGGGCGGGCTGAACCCCTTCGAGTTCTGGGTGATCGCCTACATCCCCTTCTACCTGCTGCGCGGCATCATCAACCGGGCACCCTTCGGCATCCCGTCCAACCAGTCGCTGCTCTACCACCGCAACGTCACCATCCTCGACATCCTGCTGGCGCGGAACCTGCTCGAGGGCGCCGCGGTGCTCGGTGCGCTTGTGGTCTTCCTCGTCTTCTTCGGCATCGCCTTCGGCCACTGGCCGGCCGATCCCTTCAAAATGCTCTTCGGCATGGTGCTGATGCTGCTGCTCTCGCACGGCGTCTCGCTGATGGTCTCGGCCGGCGCCGTCTATACGGAGCTGTTCGAGCGGCTGATTCACCTCATCACCTATCTCTCCATGCCGCTGCTCGGCGCCTTCTGGATGGTGTTCTGGCTGCCCTATGAGGCGCAGCGCCTCGCCATCTGGATTCCGAGCGTCCACATCTTCGAGCTGATCCGCGACGGGCATTTTGGCGGCGCAGTGCCGACGACCTACGATATCGGCTATGTCTGCGCCTGGATCGCCGGCACCAACCTGCTCGGCATGGCGGCCATCCGCCGCGCCCGGCGCGACCTCGTGCTCTAGTGCACTGACCCAGACGGAGGATTCACAGCGGGCCGCTGCGGTGGAATTCTCCGGCTATGGCCCAGACCGTCAGTGTCATCGTTGGATCGGCCGACCGCACCCGCCTGAGTGCGATCATCGGCGACCGGAACCGCCCGCTCAAGCATACGCAGCGGGCCACCATCATCCTGCTGTCGGCCGAGCGGCTGCCTGTCCTGGAGGTGGCGCGCCGGGCGGGCGTCAGCCGCCCCGCGGTGTGGCGCTGGCAACAGCGCTATGCCGAGCAGGGCGTCGACGGACTGCTGCGCGACAAGACGCGCCCGCC
>NZ_JQKB01000020.1 GCF_000745835.1 Belnapia moabensis DSM 16746
AGGACCAGGAGCCGGCAGCGCCGGTGCGGATCGAGGCGGAAGCCTTCGAGCGTCGCACCGGCTTCACCTTCGAGACCATCGCCGGCACCTCCGGCGGCCAGGTGATCCGCCTGCCCTCGGGCCAGAGCGGCACGACCTCGACCGACCTCGCCGATGTGGGCGTGGCGGCCGGCACCTACGACGTCCGCATCGCCTATCTCGACGAGAACGACAGCAACATCGGTGCCTCGCTTTATGTCGACGGCGTCAAGGTCGGCGACTGGCGCTTCGACCAGGCGACGCCGGGCAACGGCACCCAGATCGCCAACCTGCGCGAGGTGACCTTCGCCAACGTCGCGGTCGGCGCCAACTCCGTGCTCGAGCTGCGCGCCACCTCGGACAACCTCGAATTCGCCCGCATCGACTATGTCGAGTTGACACCCAAGCCCGCACCGGAGGAGCCGGAGAACGCTGCGCCGGTGCTGGCGGCCCCCATCGCCGACCAGACCGGCCAGGTCGGCGAGGCGCTGAACGTCGTCCTGCCGTCCAACGCCTTCACCGACCCGGACAACGATGCGCTGACGTTCAGCCTCACCGGCCTGCCCCAGGGCGTCACCTACAACGCCGAGACCCGCACCCTCTCCGGCACCCCGACCGCGGCCGGCACCTATCAGCTGACCGTCACCGCCACCGACACAGCCGGCGCAACCGCCACCGACACCTTCAACCTCACCATCGCTCCCGAGGAGCAAGAACCGGCGGCGCCGATCCTGATCCAGGCTGAAACGGGTCAGGTCACGCTGGCGGCCGCGGCAGACACCCAAAGCACGCAGATCCGGGATCCAAGCAATCGGGAGAGCAACCCCGATCTGCCGAACGGTCTCCGCCCCGGCTTCACCGGTACGGGCTACCTCGACTTCGGCAATGACGGCGGCGACCGCGTCACCTACACCGTCCAAATCGAGACGGCAGGCGCGTACACGCTTAACGTGCGCTACGCCTCCGCCCCGTTCAACGGAGCGGACCGCTCCCTCGCCATCGCCGTCAACAACGGCACCCCCACCACCGTCCCCTTCCCGAGCACTGGCCCGGGCACTGGACCAGTCGCCGAGCAGGGCTTCAATGTCTGGGGTACCCTGACCCAGACTGTGACCCTCCAGGCCGGCACTAACACTATCTCCTTCGCCATTCCCACCGGCGCCACCTCCGGCCCCAACCTCGACAGCCTCGAAATCGTCCCGGTCGGGACCCCGACCGACACCACCGCCGATGCCGACGGCAACCTCTTCCTCTCCGGGCCGGATGAGCCACTCAACCAAACTGGCGCCGCCTCCATCAACTTCAATATCGCCGGCCGCGACACCGACATCGTCAAGACCGAGATCAGCTTCGACGGCGGCGCCACCCGCACCACCGTCCTGCCCGATGCCGACGGCGACTTCGTCTTCAACGGCTCTGCCCTGCCTGCCGGCACCAGAACCGCAACCGTCTTCGTCACCGACGCCGCTGGCAACGAGGCCGAGGCCACCACCTCCGTCATCATCGGCGGCACGACCGGCACGCCCTTCCAGCTCACCATCCAGGCCGAAACCTTCGTCATCAGCGACAACACGGGCACCGGCGCGGCTCTTACCCAGAAGCGCGAGGTCGGGAACACGGGCACCGGCTTCACGGCTCCTAGCCGCGACGTGAACGGCGCGGCCTCGGCGGCTGGTCCGTCGCCACCGAGATTTCCGGCGCGGTCGCGGCGGCCGGCAGTGTCGTGGTCGAAAGCAACGCGAAGAAGGTGCAGCACCCGACCGGCGGCGTCATCGGCCAGATCCTGGCCCGCGACGGTGACCGGGTGCGGGCCGGCGATGTGGTCATCCGGCTCGACGAGACGGTGGCCCAGGCGAATGTCTCCATGCTGACCAAGGGCCTCGGCGAGCTCGCGGCGCGCCAGGCCAGGCTGGAGGCCGAGCGCGACGGACGCGAGGCGATGGCCCCCCTGCCTGCCGGCCTCGATCCGCAGGCCTATGTGCAGTGGCGGAGCGAGGCGCGGCTGTTCGAGAACCGGCGCCTGTCGCGTGAGGGCCAGAAGGCCCAGCTGCGCGAGCGGGTCTCCCAGCTCGACGAGCAGATTGCCGGCCTCCGCCTGCAGGGCTTGGCCAAGGCCGACGAGATCCGCCTCATCCAGGAGGAACTCAGCGGGGTCGAGCACCTCTGGCGGCAGAACCTGGTGGCGATGAACCGGCTAACGCTGCTGCGCCGGGAAGAGACCCGGCTGCGCGGGGAACACGGGCAGATTCTCTCGAGCATCGCCCAGGCCCGGGGACGGATCAGCGAAACCCAGCTACAGATTCTGCAGATCGATCAGGATCTCCGTAGCGAGACCGCCAAAGAGTTGCGGGAAGTCGAGGCGCGTATCGCCGAGATGGTGGAGCGCCGGGTTGCGGCCGAGGACCAGCTGCGGCGCATCGACATCCGCGCGCCGCAGGACGGTATCGTGTACCAGTCCACCGTGCATACCGTCGGCGGCGTCATCGCGCCCGGCGAGCAGCTGATGTTGGTCATGCCCGAGGCGGACGCCCTTACCATCGAGGTGAAGGTGGCACCGCAGGACATCGACCAGCTCACACCGGGACAGGACACGGTGCTGCGCCTCTCCGCTCTCAACCAGCGGACAACGCCGGAGCTGCGTGGCCATGTTCGCCTGATCGCTGCAGACCTGATGACCGACCAGCGATCCGGCCTGCAGTACTATCCAGTCCGGATAAGCATCGCCGAGGGCGAGGAGGAGAAGCTGGGTGCGGTGCGCCTGGTCCCCGGGATGCCGGTCGAGAGCTTCATTCGCACCGGGGACCGCACGGTGCTGTCCTACCTCACCAAGCCGATGTCGGATTACTTTGTCAGAGCATTCCGTGAAGAATGAGGACGACCTTCAGGCCTCAACGCCTGATTAGTCGACGGCGCCGTACCGGGCGGCACTCCTCAGGCTGCGGCGAGATGCAAGAAAGTGATATGCGCTTCGCTGCACAGGCGCTCCTTGCCACGGCCCGTGAGGCCTCGCCCTCCGGCATCAGCCCGGCCTACACCTGGAAGAGCGTTGCCACCGCTAGCCGCTAGAATCCACAGCCTTCCCACCGTCCCAAAACAGGCGAGCGACCTCTTCCAGCATCGCCTCGAGCGACAGGGCAACGGCATCGATCCCGCGATAAATCCGGCGCCTCCGATGGACGGTGCTGATCGTGGTCGGCACCGAGGGCTCGCCCCAGGCCATGAAGCCCGCTGCGATGGCCGCCTGCTTCCGGCTCCGGCCCTGCCGGCGGGCCAGGACCGTCACCTCCTCGGACCGATAGAGGCTGTACCGCAATTCGGGATGCCGCCTCGCCTCGATCAGGCCGCGGCTGACATAGGCATTGAGCGTCTTCGCCTTCACGCCGAGGATGCGGAGCGCGTCGGGGCGGTCGAGCCATTCCCGCATGTTGACGAGCTTCATCAGGATTGATCGGCGGGTCGACCGGCCACAGCCTAGCCTCGCCATCAGGAGGCCGACCATGCCCGAGCACCCCGCCCCTACCCCCTCTCACGCCATCCTTGCGGAAGCGCTCGACGCCCTGGCGCTGCCTGCCGCCCTGGCGGAACGGCTGGTGGTCGCAGGCGAGGGAAGCCTCCCCTCCTGCTTCCCGGTTACGGACCTCGCCACGGCGGCGATCGCCGCCGCAGGCCTCGCGGTGTCCGGGCTGCTGAGCCTCGATGGCCCCTCCTCTGCCGTCACGGTGGACCGGCACCTGGCATCCGCCTGGTTCATCTTCTCCCTGCGGCCGCAGGGCTGGGAGATGCCCAACCCCTGGGACCCCATCGCCGGCGACTACCGGGCGGCGGATGGCTGGATCCGGCTACATACCAACGCCCCGCACCATCGGGCCGCGGCGCTCGCCGTGCTGGACTGCGCGGGGGAGCGGGAGGCAGTCGCATCGGCAGTCTCCCGATTCGCCGCCGGCGAGCTGGAAACCGCCATCCTGAGCGCGGGGGGCTGCGCCGCTGCCATGCGTGACATGGCGGCCTGGCGGGTCCACGCCCAGGGCCGGGCCGTCCGCGCCGAGCCCTTGATCGCGCTCGATCGGGCCGCCGCCCCGGCCTCGTCCTGGCGGCCCGACCCCGCCCGGCCGCTGGCGGGAATCCGGGTCCTTGACCTCACCCGCGTCCTGGCCGGGCCGATCGCCACGCGCTTCCTGGCCGGGCTGGGGGCGGAGGTGCTGCGGATCGACCCTCCAGGCTGGGAGGAGCCGTCCATCGCGCCCGATGTCACACCCGGCAAGCGCTGTGCCCGGCTCGACCTGCGCCAAACGGCGGACAGGCGGCGCTTCGAGGCACTGCTCGCCGGGGCCGACATCCTGGTGCACGGCTACCGCCCGGGCGCACTCGACGGGCTGGGTTACGGTCCGACGGAGCGGCGGCGGGTCAATCCCGGCCTCATCGACGTGTCGCTCTGTGCCTATGGCTGGACCGGCCCCTGGGCCGGCCGGCGCGGCTTCGACAGCCTGGTGCAGATGTCCACCGGCATCGCGGCGGCGGGGATGGCCTGGAAGGGCGCGGACAGGCCCGTGCCGCTCCCCGTCCAGGCGCTCGACCACGCGACGGGCTATCTCATCGCGGCTTCGGCGATCCGCGGCTTGGCGGCCCGGCTGCGGGAGGGGCTCGCCGTCACCGCCAGGCTCTCCCTGACACGGACGGCCCTGGCACTGACCGAGCACAGCGGCGCATCGCCAGGGCCCGATTTCGCCGGGCGCCGGGACGAAGACTATGCGCCGGAAACCGAGCTGACGGCATGGGGCCCGGCCCTGCGCCTAAGCTCGCCCCTGCGGATCGGCGATACAGTGTTGCGTTGGGACCGTCCCGCCTCGGCACTCGGTTCAGCGGAAGCGTCCTGGAGCCATGCCAGGACGGCGTGAGCGCCGGTGTCCCAGCCATTGCCGCCGTGGGGCTGCGCAGGGGCGGAAGCGGCGCAGCCGCAGGGGAGTTCGCAATGCGGCGTCACGGCGACGCTCCGGGTCGGGCTGCAGGCGGAAACCATAAGGGCCTCCCCCGGATAGCCGTTGCGAGCCATGATGCCCGACCCAGGCGGATACGCTCCGGGTACCGCCCCCAACCCAGGCATTTCAGCAACTGCCGTATCCCAAAGCATTGTTCGTGCGTTGATGTCCCATGATCCTGCGCAGCCCGGAGAACGGCATCCGCCTTCTCATCTCCCAACCCTCCCATGCCCTGCTGTCGGGCCAGATGATGGCCGCCTGGGGCGCTCCCGGCTTCGCCCAGCCGGATCCGGCGCCGGAGGTCATCCTCGCCGCCGAACAGCACGACATCGCTTGGTTGTCCTGGGAAACCGCCCCGACCCTCGACACCGAGACCGGACTGCCCCACCCCTTTACCCGGCTCGGCCCGGCGGTCCATGCCCCCATGTGGGCGCGCGGCGTGGAGATCGCCCGCGCCGCCTACGGCCTCTGGCCAGCCCTGCTCATCTCCCTGCACGGCACACGGGTCTACACGGAGTACATGGACCCGGAGAGCCTGCCACCGGAGGACCATGCCGCGATCGACCGCAACGCCGCCAAGGAGGCGGCTCTCCAGGCAGACTGGATCGCCAGGCTCGGCGTGACACAGGATCAGGTCGACCGGAACTCCGCCCTCGTCGCGGTGACCGACGCCCTTTCCCTCGCCCTCTGCTTCGCCGATCCCGACAAGGCCGGCGAGGCACCGATGGCGGATGGCACCACCCGCAAGATGAAGCTCGTGCGGCAGGGGCCCTCCCGCTGGTCGCTGGACCCATGGCCCTTCCGCGAGGGCACGCTGACGGTGCAATGCGAGGTGATCCGCCTCCCCGCCGAAACCCGCTGGACCGACGAGGAGGCGATGCGCCGCGACCTCCGTGAAGCCACCTGGAGCACCCTGGCAGAGACGCTGGTCCCGGCCTGACAGGTCCCAGCTGCGATGCCTGAGCCTGAGCGAAGCCGATGATGTGGAAACGCCTCTAGGCGTCGGACAAGGTCCGCTGCACCGCCCGCCGCCAGCCGGCATAGGCCGCCTCCCGCTCCCCCTCGGCCATGGCCGGGGTGAAGCGCCGGTCGAGCTGCCAGCGCGCCGCGAATTCCGCAGGCTCCGGGCAAAGCCCCGCCTGCCATCCTGCGAGATACCCCGCGCCGAGCGCCGTCGTCTCGCGGATGACCGGCCGGTCCACCGGCGCCCCCAGCACATCGGCCAGGAATTGCATCGTCCAGTCGGAGGCGACCATGCCGCCATCGACGCGCAGCACTGCGCTCACCCCGGCGCCCATATCCGCCTGCATGGCCGCCACCAGATCGCGCGTCTGGTAGCCGACGCTCTCCAGCGCCGCGCGAGCGAAATCCGCCCGGCCCGAGGCCCGGGTCAGCCCATGGATGCTACCGCGCGCCTCCGCATCCCAATGCGGCACGCCGAGGCCGACGAAGGCCGGCACCAGATAGAGCCGCCCCGCCGGATCGGACCGCTCCGCCAGCACGCCGCTCTCGGCCGCATCGGCGATGATGCCCAGCCCGTCGCGCAGCCACTGCACCGCCGCCCCGGCGACGAAGATCGCCCCCTCCAGCGCATAGGTCCGCCGGCCACGCAGCTGATAGGCGATGGTCGTCAGCAGCCGATGGCTGGAGGCTACCGGCGCCTCTCCCGTGTTCAGCAGGGCGAAGCAGCCCGTCCCATAGGTCGATTTCACCATCCCCGGCTCGAAGCAGGCCTGCCCCACTGTCGCCGCCTGCTGGTCCCCGGCGATGCCGAGCACGGGGATCGAGGCGCCGAGTAGCGTCGTCGCCCCGAATTCCGCCGCGCAGTCCCGCACCTCCGGCAGCATCCCCATTGGCACGCGGAACAGCTCGCACATCGCTGTGTCCCAGGCGCCGGCGCGGATGTCGAAGAGCATGGTGCGTGCCGCATTGGTCGCATCCGTCGCATGCACGCGCCCCTCGGTGAGGCGCCAGAGCAGGAAGCTGTCGACCGTGCCGAAGGCCAGTTCGCCCCGCTCGGCGGCGGCCCGCGCACCGGGCACGGCATCGAGCATCCAGGCGATCTTGGTGGCCGAGAAATAGGGGTCGATCAGCAGCCCCGTCGTCGCCGCGACGGCCGCCGCATGCCCTGCCTCGCGCAACGCCGCGCAAGTCGAGGCCGTCCGCCTATCCTGCCAGACGATGGCGCGATGGATCGGCCGGCCGGTGCGCCGGTCCCAGATCAGCGTCGTCTCCCGCTGATTAGCGATGCCGATGCCGGCAATCTGCGCGGGCGCGAGCCCCGCCTTGCCGATCGCCTCCCGCATCACCGCGAGCGAGGTCTCCCAAAGATCCTCCGCCTCATGCTCCACCCATCCGGATTGCGGATAATGCTGCGCGAATTCCTGCTGCGCAGAGGCAACGGGCGCGAGGTCGGGCGTGCGGAAGACGATCGCCCGGGTCGAGGTGGTGCCCTGGTCGAGGGCAAGGATATGGCCTTCGGCGGGCATGGATTGAACCTCTGCTAGATGGATGGCGGGGGCCGAAGCCCCCGCCCTTGGGATCAGCCGCGGCGCGGCGGGTTGGCCGGCCAGCTCTGGATGAGCTTGTCGTAATCGACCGTCTCGCCCTGCGGCTTCTCATTGGCGAGCCGCCGCTGCGGCGCGATGTTGCCGTCCTTCTCCGCCCGCTCGTACCACTGCTCGGCGCTGGTGCGCGGGTTGAGCCGCGGGCCGCACTCGCCCTGCACATTGGCGCGCTGCAGCCGCTCGAGCACGCTGTCCTGCGCCGCCGCCAGCGAGTCCATCGCCGCCTGCGGCGTCTTCGCGCCCGAGGAGGCGTCGCCGATATTCTGCCACCAGAGCTGCGCCAGGCGCGGATAATCGGGAATGTTCACCCCCGTCGGCGTCCACTGCACCCGCGCCGGCGAACGATAGAACTCGATCAGCCCGCCGAGCTGCTTGGCCCGCTCGGTGAAGGACTGGTGCCAGATGTCACTCTCGCGAATGAAGGTGAGGCCGACATGGCTCTTCTTCAGGCTGGTCGACTTGGAGACGCAGAACTGCGCGTAGAGCCAGGCCGCGCGGCGCCGGTCCACCGGCGTCGACTTCAGCAGCGTCCAGGAGCCCGCATCCTGGTAGCCGAGCTTCATCCCTTCCTTCCAATAGGCGCCCTTCGGCGAGGGCGCCATGCGCCAGCGCGGCGTACCATCCGGGTTCATCACCGCGAGGCCCGGCTTCACCATGTCGGCGGTAAAGGCGGTGTACCAGAACATCTGCTGGGCGATGTTGCCCTGCGCCGGCACCGGGCCGCTCTCGGAGAAGGTCATGCCGGCCGCCTCGGGCGGAGCATACTTCTTCAGCCATTCCACATACTTCGTGATGGAGTAGACCGCCGCCGGCCCGTTGGTGTCGCCGCCGCGCTCGATGGAGGAGCCGGTCGGGCGGCAGCCCTCCATGCGGATGCCCCATTCGTCGACCGGCTTGCCGTTCGGGATGCCGCGGTCGCCATTGCCGGCCATGGAGAGCCAGGCATCGGTGAAGCGCCAGCCGAGCGAGGGATCCTTCTTGCCGTAGTCCATGTGGCCATAGACCTTGACCCCATCGATCTCCTTCACCGTGTTGGTGAAGAATTCGGCGATGTCCTCATAGGCGGACCAGTTGACCGGCACGCCGAGGTCGTAGCCGAACTGCCGCTTGAAGGCGTCCTTGATCGCCGGCCGATTGAACCAGTCGTAGCGGAACCAGTAGACATTGGCGAATTGCTGGTCCGGCAGCTGGTAGAGCTTGCCGTCCGGCCCGGTGCCGAAGCTGCGGCCGATGAAATCCTCGAGGTCGAGCGTCGGCAGCGTCTGGTCGCGGCCTTCACCTGCCATCCAGTCGGTCAACGGCACCGCCTGCTGGTAGCGGAAATGCGTGCCGATCAGGTCGCTGTCATTCACCCAGGCATCGTAGACATTGCGGCCGGACTGCATCTGCGTCTGAAGCTTCTCGACCACATCGCCTTCCTGCAACAGGTCGTGCCGCAGGCGGATGCCGGTGATCTCGGAGAAGGCGCGCGCCAGCGTCCGGGCTTCGTACTCATGGGTGGTGATGGTCTCGGAGACGACGTTGATCTCCTGGCCGCGGAAGGGCTGCGCCGCGCGGGCAAACCACTCCATCTCCTGCATCTGCTGCTCTTGCGTCAGCGTCGAGGGCTGGAATTCCTCCGCGACCCAGCGCCGAGCGGCGTCGACGCCTTGCGCGACAGAATGGCTCGGGCGGAGCAGCACCGGCGCGGCGAGCACTGCCGCGCTGCCGAGCAGCCATTTGCGGCGGCCCATCGGGGTCATGGCATTCATTGCGTTTCCCTCCTCAGCAAGGCACGGCGAACCTTATGGCCCACCGCCTATGGTCAGGCCCAGCGGAACAATATCGTCCCATAGATGACGGATACGATACTCGCTCCCCAGAGCGGCGCATCCCCAGCCAGCGCCAGCCAGCCGAGATGGATGAAGGCGGCGCCGAGCAGCGTCAGGAACAGCCGGTCGCCACGCGTCGTCGGCAGGCCGAGCATGCCGATCCTGTCCCGCTCCGGACGCAAGGCGGCGAGCGTCGTCATCACCGCCAGCACGCAGAGCAGCGCGCCGAAGAACAGCGCCGTCTGCCAGGTCCAGGCCATCCATCCGAGGGCCATCACACCCGCCCCAGCGCGAAGCCGCGCGCGATGTGGTTGCGGACGAACCAGATGACGATCGCCCCCGGGATGATGGTCAGCACGCCCGCGGCCGCGAGCAGCCCCCAATCCATCCCTGCCGCCGAGACCGTGCGCGTCATCGTCGCCACGATGGGCTTCGCATTCACCGTCGTCAGGGTGCGGGCCAGCAGCAGCTCTACCCAGGAGAACATGAAGCAGAAGAAGGCCGCGACGCCGACGCCGCCCGCCACCAGCGGCAGGAAGTGGCGGATGAAGAAGGCCGGGAAGGACCAGCCGTCGATCGCCGCCATCTCGTCGATCTCGCGCGGCACGCCCGACATGAAGCCCTCGAGGATCCAAACCGCGAGCGGGATGTTGAACAGGCAATGCGCCAGCGCCACCGCCCAGGGCGTGTCGAACAGCCCGACCGCGCTGTAAAGCTGGAAGAAGGGTAGCGCGAAGACCGCCGGCGGCGCCATCCGGTTCGACAGCAGCCAGAAGAACAGGTGCTTGTCGCCGAGGAACCGGTAGCGGCTGAAGGCATAGGCTGCCGGCAGCGCCACGGCGAGAGAAATCACGGTATTCAGCGCCACATAGGTCAGGCTGTTTATGTAGCCGCTGTACCAGGAGGCATCGGTGAAGATGCGCCGGTAATGCTCCAGCGTCGGGTTCTGCGGCCAGAGCGTCATCCCGGAATTGATCTCGAGATTCGTCTTCAGGCTCATGTTGACGAGCCAATAGATCGGCACGAGCAGGAACAGAAGGTAGAGCCCCAGCACCACCCGCGGCACGGCGGCGCGCAGCGCACCGCTCTCCGCCGGAGTGCGCGTCTCGGCGAGAGCCGCCGGGGCCAAGGTCGCGCCGCTCATTGCACCGCCTCGCTCTGGCTGCGCGTCGTGGTGGCGAAGAACACCCAGCACACCGTCAGCACGATCAGGTTGTAGACGATCGACATCGCCGCCGCCTTGCCAAGGTCGAACTGCCCAAGCGCTATCTTGACGAGGTCGATGGACAGGAAGGTCGTAGCATTGCCCGGCCCGCCACCGGTGACGACGAAGGGCTCGGTATAGATCATGAAGCTGTCCATGAAGCGCAGCAGGATGGCGATGGTCAGCACCCGCTGCATCTTCGGCAACTGGATGGCGCGGAACACCGCCCAGCTGCTGGCGCCATCAACCTTGGCCGCCTGGTAGTAGGCGTCGGGGATCGCCCTGAGGCCCGCATAGCAGAGCAGCACGACGAGCGACGTCCAATGCCACACATCCATGGCCACCACGGTCACCCAGGCCGCCAGCGGCGTCTGCGCATAGTTGTACTCGATGCCGAGCCCGTTCACCGCCGCGCCCAGCAGACCGATATCCCGCCGCGCGAAGACCTGCCAGATCGTCCCCACCACATTCCAGGGGATCAGCAGCGGCAGCGCCAGCAACACGAGCGAGGCCGCCACGCCCCAGCCCTTTCGCGGCAGGGTCAACGCCACGCCGATGCCGAGCGGCACCTCGATCAGCAGGCAGAGCGCACTGAACAGCAGCGTCCGCCACAGCGCATCGAAGAAGCGCCCGCCGAGATCGGTCGAGGGATCGAGCAGCTCCTTGAACCAGCCCGTGCCGTTCCAGAAGAACTCGTTATTCCCGAAGCTGTCCTGCACCGAGTAGTTCACCACCGTCATCACCGGGATGAGGGCGGAGAAGGCGACCAGCGCCACCACCGGCAGCACCAGGAACCAGGCGCGGTTATCGAGCGGCTTGGCCATCGCTCAGCCCTCTCCTTCGGCCAGGCGGCCATCGGCATAAACATGCAGACGCGCCGGATCGAGGGCGAGGCGTGGCTCCGCCGGCACCGCCATCCCCTCCGGCAGGGTTGCGGCGAAGGGCACTCCGTCCAGTTCCACCCGCGCGATGCGCCGCCGCCCGAGATCCTCGACGCGCCGCACCGTCACCGGCAACCCGTCCATGGCGACCGCCGCGAATTCCGGCCGGATGCCAAGCTCCACCTTGCCCGCCAGTTGCGGATAGGCACGCGGCAGCCCGACCTTGTGCCCGCCGGCGAGGATCGCGGTATCGCCCTCCACCGCACAGGGCAGGAAGTTCATTCCCGGCGAGCCGATGAAATGCCCGACGAAGCTATGCGCCGGCCGGTCGAACAGCGCCTCCGGCGTGCCGACCTGCACCACTTCGCCCTCGCTCATCACCACCACCCGGTCGGCGAAGGTGAGCGCCTCGGTCTGGTCATGGGTGACATAGATCATCGTCACCGGCACCTGGCGATGCAGCTCCTTCAGCCGCGAGCGCAGCTCCCACTTCAGATGCGGGTCGATGACGGTCAGCGGCTCGTCGAATAGGATCGCGGCGACGTCATCCCGCACCAGCCCACGCCCGAGCGAGATCTTCTGCTTGTCATCGGCTCCGAGATTGCGCGCCCGCCGATCCAGCATCGCGGTCAGCCCAAGCAGCCCCGCTACATGCTCGACGCGCGCCCGCACCGCCGCCGCCGGCACGCCGCGGTTGCGCAACGGGAAGGCCAGGTTCTCCCGCACCGTCATCGTGTCGTAGACGACAGGGAATTGAAAGACTTGCGCCACGTTGCGCCGCTCGGTCGACAGCGCCGTGACATCACGCCCGTCGAACGACACCCGTCCCTCCCGCGGCCGCAACAGCCCGGAGACGATGTTCAGCAGCGTCGTCTTACCGCAGCCCGAGGGACCAAGCAGCGCATAGGCGCCCGCATCCTCCCAGACCATGTCCATCGGCTTCAGAGCATAGGCGCTGCTGCCAGGATAGCCATGCGCCAGGCGCTCGAAGGCGATGCGAGCCATCAGGCAGCCTCCGCCAGCGCCGCGACCGCAGTAAGCCTGCCATCCGCGCCGAAGACCAGGCAACGCTGCGGATCGAGCCAGAGCGTAACCTCCTGCCCCGGCTCCGGCCGCTGCACGCCGGGCGTGAGCACAACCCAATCCATCCCGCCGAAGCTGCAATGCACGTAGGTCTCGGAACCCGTCACCTCCGCCACGCGCACCACCGCCGGCAGGGCGACCGCACCCGGCAGCGGCTCCAGCGAGACCTGATGCGCGCGGATGCCGATGGTGCACTCCCCATCCACGACGCCCGCCGGCGCCGGCATGACCGCGCCCGAGCCGAGCACCAGCCGCCCGCCCTCGGCCCGCGCCGGCGCCTCGTTCAGCGGCGGATCGGAGAAGACCCGCGCCGTCGCCAGATTGCCCGGCCGGCGGAACACCTCGCCCGCCCGCCCGAACTGCGTAACCCGCCCTTCCGAGAGCGTGGCGACGAACCCGCCCAGCAGCAGCGCCTCCGCCGGCTCCGTCGTCGCATAGACGAAGACCGATCCGGTCTCGGCGAAGAGCTTCGGCAATTCCTCTCGCAATTCCTCGCGCAGCTTATAGTCGAGATTGGCCAACGGCTCATCCATCAAGACCAGCGACGCGCGCTTGACGAGCGCCCGCGCGATCGCTGTCCGCTGCTGCTGTCCGCCGGACAACTCCAGCGGCCGCCGTGCCAGATAGGGCTCCAGCCGCAGCAGCCGCGCCGCTTCGCGTACCCGCCCTTCGATCTCCGCCCGCTTGAGCCCCGCCACCCGCAGCGGCGAGGCTATATTCTCGAATACCGAGAGCGTCGGATAGTTGATGAACTGCTGATACACCATGGCGACGCTCCGCCGCCGCACCGGCTGCCCCGTCACCTCCCGCCCCTCGGCGAAAAGCCGCCCCTCGCTCGGACGATCCAGCCCCGCCAGCAGCCGCAGCAGCGTCGTCTTGCCTGCGCCGGTCGGGCCGAGAAGCACATTCGGCAGCTCCGGCTGCAACTCCAGCGTCACGGGATGCAGCACCGCCTCGCCGCCGGAGGACAGCGCCAGCCCTTCCGCCCGCACCGTCATTCCGCCGCCCTCCCGGCCGCAGCCCGCGCCGCGTCCATATACTCCGCCAGCGCCGCCTGCCCCGCCTGATCGACCCGCAGCCCAAGCTTGCTCCGCCGCCACAGCACATCGGCTGGCGCGCGGGCCCATTCCTCCCGCATCTGCCAATCCACCTCGCGCGCCGTCAGCCCGGCGCCGAAATGCTGGCCGAGATCCTCCATACCGCGCGCATCCCCCAGCACCCGCACGGCCCGCGTGCCGTATTGCCGGACGAGCCGTCGCGCCAGCTTGGCCTCGATGAAGGGATAGTCGCGCCGCAACGCCTCGACCAATGCCGGCGCCCCGTCCCAGGGAAAGTCGCCCCCCGGCAGCGAGGCGGCATCCGTCCAGCCCGGCTTCAGCCCCGGAAAATGCGGCGCCAGCTTCGCCATCGCCGCCTCGGCCAACCGTCGATAGGTGGTGATCTTGCCGCCGAAGACGCTGAGCAGCGGCGCCCCGCCCTCCGCCTCGTCGATTTTGAGGACGTAGTCGCGCGTCGCCTCCTGCGCCTTCGACGCGCCGTCGTCATAGAGCGGCCGCACCCCGGAATAGCTCCAGACCACATCGGCGGGCGTGACGGGCTGGCGGAAATACTCGCTCACCGCACGGCAGAGATAGGCGGTCTCCGCCTCGGAGATCTTCGCTGTCGCCGGATCGCCCTCGAACTCCTCATCGGTTGTGCCGATGAGCATGAAGTCTTCCTCATAAGGAATCGAGAAGCAGATCCGTCCATCCGGATTCTGGAAGATGTAGCAACGGTCGTGCTCATAGAGCCGCCGGGTGACGATATGGCTGCCCTTCACCATCCTGACTCGCGCCGGCGTGTTGACGCCTGCGACACCGCCGAGCACCGAGCCCACCCAGGGCCCCGCCGCATTCACCAGCGCCCGCGCCTGCACCTCGCTGACGGCGCCGCTGTCCTCGTCGCGCAGCGTCGCATGCCACAGCCCACCCTCGCGCCGGGCGGAGGCCACGCGGGTCCTTGTCCTGACGGTCGCGCCACGATCTGCCGCATCCCGCGCATTCAGCACGACGAGCCGTGCGTCCTCCACCCAGCAATCGGAATATTCGAAGCCGCGCGTCAACTCGGGCTTGAGCGGCGCCCCCACCGGGTCCCGCCGCAGATCGACGCTGCGCGTCGGCGGCAGGATGCGCCGCCCGCCCAGATGGTCATAGAGGAAGAGCCCAAGCCTGAGGATCGGCCAGGGCCGCTGCCCCGCATTGTGCGGCAGCACGAAGCGCAGCGGCCAGACGATATGCGGCGCCGCCCGCAGCAGCACCTCGCGCTCGATCAGCGCCTCCCGCACCAGGCGAAACTCCCGGTACTCGAGATAACGCAACCCGCCATGGATCAGCTTGGTGGAGGAGGAGGAGGTCGCGCCCGCCAGGTCGCCCTTCTCGGCAAGGGTTACGGAGAGGCCCCGCCCTACCGCGTCACGCGCGATGCCGCAGCCATTCACGCCCCCGCCGATGACGAGGAGATCCTGAACCTGGCTGTTGCCCATTGCTGCCACGCGACCTTCCCTGACCCTTACGGTGATGCTTCCTCAGCCCATCCGAAAGCGCAAGCGAAAATTCCGCGCCTTAACCGCACCTCACCGGGTTTCGCTTCCCGCCAGCTCCACGTGCGTTCCCGCCTCCCGGCAGGCTTCGGTGAAACGCTGCGGCGGCGGCCGGTCCGTCACCACCGTATGCAGTTGCCGCACATGGCCGATCCGGATCGGCGCCGAGCGTTCGAACTTCCCCGCATCCGCCACCAGGATCGGTTGCCGCGCATTGCCGAGGATGGCGCGCGACACCCGCACCTCGCGGTAGTCGTAGTCCAGCAGGCTGCCATCCTCATCGAGGGCGGAGGCGCCGATCACCGCGAAATCCAGCTTGAACTCGGAGACGAGGTCCACCGTCGCCTCCCCCGCGATGCCGCCATCGCTCTGCCGCACCGGCCCGCCGGCGACCACCACCTCCACCCCCGGGCTCGGCAGCAGGATGGAGACGACATGGATGTTGTTGGTGACGACGAGTAGATCGCGATGCCGTGTCAACGCCCGCGCCACCTCCTCCGTCGTCGTGCCGATATTGATGAAGAGCGAGGAGCCGTCCGGGATCAGCGCCGCGCAACGCGCCGCGATCCGCCGCTTCTCCTCATGCGCCAGCGCCCGTCGCGCCTCGTAGGAGGCGTTGGCGACGCCCGAGGCCAGCATCGCCCCGCCATGCTGTCGCGCCAGCAGACCGAGGTCGCGCAACAGGTTGAGGTCCTTGCGGATGGTCTGCGGGCTGACGGCGAAGCGCGCCGCCAGCTCCTCCACCCCGACGCGTCCAGCCCCACGGGCCAAGCTCAAAATGGCCTGCTGCCGATCTGAAAGTTCCGCAAGGGGCAGTGTCGTCGTCACCCCATAACGATGCGCCAACCGCGCCTCAAACGAAAGCGCAAAGCTCGCTCAGCACCCCGTCTGCCGCGGCAGCCGCTCCACCTCCAGCCCGAAAAGTGGCCGGATGCCCGTCCCCAGCCAGTTGCCGAAGAAGGCCGCCACCATCCAGACCCATCCATGCAGGCTGCCAGAGGCGATCCCCGAGAAATAGGCGCCGATATTGCACCCATAGGCGAGCCGTGCCCCATAGCCCAGCATCACCCCACCCACCACGGCGGCCAATGCCGAGCGCCAGGGTACCCGCCAGCCCGGCGAGAACCGCCCCGCCAGCGCCGAAGCCAGCAGCGCGCCGAGGATGATGCCGAAATCCATCACCGAAGTGACATCGGTCAGCACGCTCCCCTCCAGCGCTGCCCGCGGCCCGGGCGCCTGCCAATAAGGCCAGCTCGCCGGATCAAGCCCGATCAGAGCCGCCGCCTTGGACCCCCAGAGGGCGAAGGCCGCGGTGATCCCCCAGGGCCGCCCCGACAGCGCCAGCGTTACGAAGTTCAGCACCGCCAGCGCCACCGCCCCGGCGACCAGCGGCCAGGGCCCGCGCAGCAGCCGGGCGAGGCCCCGCCGCGGCGCATCCGGCGGCGTCACCAGCCGCCCATGCCGTCGCCGCTCCAGAATTACCGTCAGCCAAGCGATGCCGGCAAAGACCGCAAGATTGGCGGCAAGCGCCGGCACCACTCCCCATGCCTGCACCACAGACACAGGCTCCAGATGCGGCAGCGCCGACCACCAGTGCAGATGCGCCGCCCCCAGCGCAGAGCCGGCGATGAAGGCCGCCAGCGTCAGCAGCATCCGCACCGAACCGCCGCCTACAGTATAAAGGGTGCCCGAGGCGCAGCCCCCGCCCATCTGCATCCCGATGCCGAAGAGGAAGGCGCCGAACACGACCGAGACGCCGACCGGCGACACCAGCCCCCGCACCGGCTCGCCGAACAGCGTCCCCGTCGCCAGCACCGGAAAGAACAGCAGTACCGCGACGGCCAGCATCACCATCTGTGCCCGCAGCCCCGCCCCACGCCGGTCGGCGATGAAAACACGCCAGGCCGAGGTGAAGCCGAAGGCCGCGTGATACAGCACCAGCCCCAGCGCCGCCCCGAGCAGGAACAGTTCCGCCTGCCGCGGGCTGACCGCCTGCGCGATGACGCCGCCGCCCAGCAGCAGCAGCGCTCCGGCGATCAGCGCCGCCGGGACATTGATAGCGACCTGCCGCACCCCCACCGGGGCGGCCATGCTCGTCGCGGACATGCCAACTCCAATCCTGTCGAACCCGTCACACGCTAGATAGGGCCGGTCCCGATCCTCGCCCCATTCCCATCGCGCATGGCACCCTTCACCCCAGCAACCGCTCCGGCGTGATCGGCAGCTCGCGGATGCGCCGCCCCGTCGCATGCCAGACGGCATTGGCTATTGCCGGCGCCACGCCGCAGATCGCCACCTCCGCCAGCCCCTTCACCCCGAGCGGGTTGAAGTTGCGGTCGTCATTGGGGACGAAGATCGCCTCCATCTCCGCCACATCCGCATTCACCGGCACCAGGTATTCGGCGAGGTTGGCATTCATCACCTTGCCGAAGCGCGCATCCCATTCCGCCCGCTCCTCCAACGCCATGCCGAGCCCGCCGACCATGCCGCCGATGCACTGGCTGCGCGCCGTCTTCGGGTTGATGACGCGCCCCACGTCATAGGCGCCGATCATCCGCGGCACCCGCACCGTGCCCAGCAACTCATCGACCCGCACCTCGACGAAGATCGCCCCGAAAGCGGCCGAGGAGTATTTCTTCGTCTCCTCGCCCGGCTGCGCGCTGCCCTCGGCCTCGACCCAGCCGAGATTGTGCTGCCGCAACAGCTCCGCATAGGGCACCACCGGCCCGCTGCCATCGGCCCGGCCGAGCCCTCCCTCGCGCGCCACCACCGCATCTTCCGCCAGTCCGGCGAAGGGCCCCTGTTGCGCCGCCCGCGCCAGCGAGGTCAGCTTCGTCTGCACCGCCCGGCAGGCCGCGACGACGGCATTGCCGAGGCTCGCCATGGTGATGGAGCCGCCATGCACCGGCGCATAGGGCAGGTTGGTATCGCCCAGCTCGAAGCGTACATGATCGACTGGCAGGCCCAGCGTCTCCGCCGCCACCTGCGTCATCGAGGTATAGGTCCCCGGCCCCATATCGGAGGAGGCGCTGCGCACCACCGCCATTCCGTTCCCGGTCAGCGCAACGGAGGCCGAGCCGCCGCTCCGGTCGGAATGATAGATCGCCGTCGCCATGCCGTAGCCGATGAGCATGCCGCCCTCGCGCATCGAACGCGGCTCGGGCTTGCGCCGCGCCCAGCCGAAGCGCTCCGCCGCCGTCTCGTAGCAGGCCCGCAGCTCCTTGCTCGACCAGGGCAGTCCCTTCTGCTGATCCTGCTCCGCATAGTTGCGCAGCCGCAGCTCCAGCGGGTCCATCCCCAGCTCCGCCGCCAGCTCGTCCATCGCCATCTCGAGGCCGAGCACGCCCGTCACCACGCCCGGCGCCCGCATCGGGCAGGGCGAGTTGGTGTCCATCTCCACCAGCCGGTAGCGCGCCCGCAGGTTGTCGCACTGATAGAGGTGGCTGGTCGGCGAGAGCGCCGTCTCGGCATATTCCTCGTACCGCCCGACCTGCTGGATCACATCATGCTCCAGCGCGACCAGCCTGCCCTCCTTGTCCGCACCGAGCCGCAGATGCTGCTCCGAATGCGGCCGGAAGCCGACCGCCATGTAGAGCTGCCGCCGCGTCAGCTCCAGCCGTACCGGCCGCCTGACCCGCTTCGCCGCCATCACCGCCAGCGTCACATGCGGCCAGGTCCGGAGCGCCGAGCCGAAAGCCCCGCCGACGAATGGGGAGACGACACGGATGCGCTCTTCCTCCATCCCGAAGACATGCGCGATCTCCTTGCGGTCGTTGTCCACCCATTGCGTCTTGTCGTAGAGGGTGAGGTTCTCGCCCTCCCAATGCGCGATGGTCACATGCGGCTCGATCGCATTGTGATGCTCCCGCGGATGCACATAGCGCGCCTCGACCTGCACCGGCGCCTCCCGCATCGCGCCCTCGACATCGCCGCGCCCGAGCTCCGGCACCCGCCCGGCCTTGGCATTGCCCTCGCTCGGTGGCCGCCCCTGCTTGGCGTCGAAGATCGTCACCGCCGGGCTCCGCGCATACTCCACGCGGACAAGCTCCGCCGCATGCACCGCCTGCTCCAGCGTCTCGGCGACGACCACCGCCACCGGCTCGCCATTGAAGCGCACCTGGTCGTCCTGCAGCACATGCAGCTGCTCGCCCGACTGCGCATCCACCTGCGGCCGCTGCGCGATCTGCTTGTAGGGCAGACGCGGCGCATCCTCATGCGTCATGACCGCGAGCACCCCCGGCGCCGCCTCCGCCGCCGCGCGGTCGATGCTGCGCACATGGCCACGCGGGATGGTCGCCAGCACCATCGCCGCATAGGCGAGGCCGGGCAGGTCGAATTCCGCCGCATAGGTCGCATGGCCGGTGACCTTGGCCGGGCCATCCACCCGGCTGACGGGCTGTCCGATGATCGCGTTCATGCCAGGCCACCAATCTCGAGGAGCGCACGCTCAACGGTATGTTGCAGCAACGGCGCCTTGTAGGCATTGCCTGGCCGCGCCACCGCCCCCTCCGAGGCCCAGACTGCCGCCAGCCGCACCCGGTCCCGGTCCATCCGATGACCGAGCAACTCCTGCTCCACCCGCACCAGCCGCCAGGGCTTGGTGGCGACGCCGCCCGCCGCAACCCGCATCTCGGCCACGCGCCCTTCCCCATCCAGCCGCAGCGCGACGGCCGCCGAGCAGAGCGCCCAGGCGAAGCTCGCCCGGTCCCGCACCTTCACGTAATGCGAGCGCCAGCGCATCGCATGGGACGGGATGCGGATGGCCAGGATAACATCGCCCGGCCGCATCACCGTCTCGATCTCCGGCGTATCACCCGGCAGCCGATGGAAGCTTTCCACCGGCACCCAACGCTCCGCCCCCTCGGCGCCCCGGAGCAGCACCTCCGCATCGAGCGCGACCAGCGCCACCGGGAAGTCGGAAGGCTGCACCGCGATGCAATGCTCGCTCCCGCCGAGGATGGCGTTGTGCCGGTTCTCCCCTTCCAGCGCCGAGCAGCCGCTGCCCGGCTGCCGCTTGTTGCAGGGCGTCGAGACATCCCGGAAATAGAGGCAGCGCGTCCGCTGCAACAGGTTGCCGCCAAGCGTCGCCATGTGCCGCACCATCGGCGAGGCCGTGGCCGCCAGCGCCTCCGTCGCCACCGGGCAGCGCTCGCGCAACAACGGATGGTCCGCCGCCTCCTGAAGCCTTGTCAGCGCACCAAGCCGCAGCGCGCCATCCGGCTCCTCGCCGATCCCGGCAAGGCCGAGCCCGTTCAGATCGGCAAGTTCACCCGGCTGCAGCACGTTCTCCTGCAGCAATTGCAGCATGTCCGTTCCGCCGGCGATGAACTGCGCGCCGGCAAGCGCCCGGGCGGCAGCGCCGGCGGCATCGGCAACGGGAGCATAGGTGAAGGGCTGCATCGCTCAGCCCTCCCGCGCTGCGGCGTCGCGCACGGCGGCGACGATATTGGCATAGGCGCCGCAGCGGCACAGATTGCCGCTCATCTGCTCGCGGATCTCGTCATCGGAGCCGGCGCGCCCCTCGCGGATCGCCCCCACCGCCGACATGATCTGCCCCGGCGTGCAATAGCCGCACTGGAAGGCATCATGCTCGACGAAGGCCGCTTGCACCGGATGCAGTTCGCCGCCCTGCGCCAGCCCTTCGATCGTCGTCACCAGCCGACCTTCCGCCATCACTGCCAGCATGAGGCAGGAGACAACGCGCCTCCCATCGAGCAGCACGGTGCAGGCGCCGCACTGGCCGAGCGCACATCCTTTCTTGGTGCCGGTGAGGTGCAACCGGTCGCGCAATGCATCGAGCAGCGTGGTGCGCGCATCCACCGCGACGCGGTGCTCGGCGCCGTTCACGCGAAGGGTCAGGCTGAAATGCTGCGATGGATCGGGCATGGGGGGGCTCCCGGGCGAGCCCTGGCGACAGGGCCTGTTGGATGTCCGGACAACGCCAAAAAGCGCGACTGCGTTCGTTTCCTTGGGCATTGGGCCAACGATGGATCACGCCGTGTTACCCACGGTAATGTTGCGAACCAGCACCGGACGCGAAAAACAACACTTGAACGTATACAATTACTTGCGTACCCAAGCCCCGCTCACGCGGTACTGACAAGCCTGAGCACCTTTGGGTTTCAACCACAGGGGAACAGTTTCTTGGTTGACTGCGCGCCTCACGCCAGCAGGGAGAGGAATTCAGGCCCGTCGCATTCCGCGATGCACCGGTCCTCCACTTCCCGCACCACGGCAATATTGGCCGTCGGGGCATGAGCGCGGTCTGATGTTCGATCGTATCTTAATCGACCACATTCGTTCGGAATTCGGCCATTTCCAGGGCCGGGATCCGGGTGAAGGCCGGGGCAACAAGCCCGGCCGTTGACACGGGTGCCGCAGGCATCCGGGGGCTGCTGCAGCCCAGACGCCGTATTGACCCCGGGCCGCGCATCCTGCGCGGCAGGGTGAGTCGTGCGGCATCGGCAATGGATATTGGGGACTACTCTCAATGGCTAACAACCCGCTCAGCGTGAGCTTCGACAACGGCTTCGGCTCGCTCGGCAATGCCTGGAACGTGCCAGCCCCCCGCAATGGAGAGGTGACGCTTTCCGGCTCCTCGGGCCTGATGGAATGGGCAAGCGGCAAGTCCGCCGGCCATGGCTATGGGACCTACACGGTCACCGCCAAGATCAATGGGCACGAGCCCGGCCCCGCCATCCTGCTCTGGCCCGGCGATGACAAGTGGCCCGGCCAGGAAATCGACCTTGTCGAGAACGCGCACGACCATTCCGGCCGGCAATACGGCACGGTCCATTGGAACGACAACGGCAAGGACGCCTTCAAGACCGAGATGTTCGAGGGCGTGACGGGCGGCGTGTTCCACGACTACCAGCTGATCTGGGAGCCGGGGAAGATGACCTTCAAGGTCGACGGCAAGGATATGGGCAGCATCACTTCCCATGTGCCGAAGGACTTCGCCCATGGCGGGATGAACAACACGATCGGTATCCTGAACAACAATCCGGACACCTCGATCACCGTCTCGCATATCGACTTCAAGCCGCTCGGCAGCAGCGACCCGGCCCCCGCCCCCGCTCCTGCCCCGACGCCGGAGGCCGCGCCTGCGCCGGCCCCGAGCACGGGCAGCGGCGGCAGTTCTTCCGGCGGCGCCGTGGACTGGTACGCCATCGCGGCGCAAATGACGGCGAATTTCAACGCCACCGGTAAGTGGGAGATGCCCTCCGGCGGCACCTCGCACAGCCCGGCCCCTGCACCGGCCCCGTCGCAGGACCATCCGGTCGACTGGCACGCGCTGGCCGCCCAGGTGATGGCGAACTACGAAGCCACGGGCCACTGGTTCATGTGAAGGACCCGATCGGCGCAGCGCCACACGGCACTGCGACGATGCCGGCACCTCCGGGTGCCGAGCCTTTTAAGGGCAGCCTTTGAGACCTGATAACGGGCGGAAGCGGCATCGCTTCCGCCCGATTTGCGTTCAGGCCGTCTGCGATCGCGGCTCCGGCGCGAAGTCGCCCTCCGTCTCCGGCACCGCCGGCTCCTCGCCCTCCCACTTGCCGACCACGGCCGTCGCCAGGGAGTTGCCGATGACGTTGGTTGCCGAGCGCCCCATATCGAGGAACTGGTCGATGCCGATGATCAGCAGCAGCCCCGCTTCTGGAATGTTGAAGGTGGCGAGCGTCGCCGCGATGACGACGAGTGAGGCGCGCGGCACGCCCGCCATGCCTTTGCTGGTCAGCATCAGCAGCAGCAGCATCGTCGCCTGCTGCCCGGCGGAAAGATCGATGTTGTAGGCCTGCGCGATGAAGATCGTCGCGAAGGTGCAGTACATCATCGAGCCGTCGAGGTTGAAGGAATAGCCCATCGGCAGCACGAAGCTGACGATCCGCCGGCTTACGGGGAAGCGAACGAGCTGCTCCATCATCTTCGGATAGGCCGCCTCGCTGCTCGCCGTGCTGAAGGCCAGCAGGAATGGCTCCCGCACCAGGCTGATCAGTTCGAAGACCCGCCGCCCGAAGAAGACGAAGCCGACGGCGGCTAGCACGCACCACAGGATGCCAAGGCCGAGGTAGAACTCGGCGACGAACTTCCCGTAAGTAACGAGGATGCCGAGCCCCTGCGTGGTGATGATCGCCGCCATGGAGGCGAAGACGGCAAGCGGCGCCAGCCCCATGATGTACCCGGTGATCTTGAGGATCACATGCGACAGCTCCTCGGTCCAGGCGACCACCGTCCTCGCCCGCTCGCCGAGCGCCGCGCAGGCCACGCCGAAGAACAGCGAGAAGACGACGATCTGCAGGATCTCGTTCTGCGCCATCGCCTCGAAGACCGAGCGCGGAACCAGATGCGCGACGAAATCCTTGAGCGACAGCGAGGAGGTGGCGACGCCCGAGGAGGCCGCCGCATCCGGCAGCGGCAGGTTCAGGTCGGCCCCCGGCTGCAGCAGGTTCACCAGCACCAGCCCGAGCAGCAGCGAGACCACCGAGGCGCAGACGAACCAGAGCATCGCCTTCGCCCCGATCCGTCCGACCGCCTTGGTGTCGCCCATATGCGCGACACCGACCACGAGCGTCGAGAAGACCAGCGGCGCGATGATCATCTTGATCAACCGCAGGAAGATGTCGGTGACGAGGGAGATGTAGTCGGAGATCGCCTTGGCCGTGCCCGGGTCAGGCCAGAGCTCGTGGCATAAATGCCCGACGGCGATGCCGAGCACCATGGCGATGAGGATGTAGGTCGTCAGCCGGTTCGCGCGCATCCGCCGCGGCTCCTGCCTGGGGTTGGGCCTCATGCCGCAATGCTCCAGGCCCTGAGGGGTTGCAGCCCGGCCATGGCTGCAACCCCGGCGCGCGTCTCGTTACGGACGTCCGCCCGTCACCTCCAGGATCTGCCCGCTGATATAATTCGATTCGGGAATGCAGAGCAGATAGACCGACCCCGCCGCCTCTTCCGGCCTGCCGCCGCGGCCGAGCGGGATCATCGTCTCGGCATTCTTCAGCACCTCCGGCCGCACGCCCACCGCGATCTCCCGCCCGGCGATGTCGATCGTCGCCCCACCATGCGCCGGCGCCTCGGTCAGCCGCGTCATGATGAGGCCGAAGGCGACGGCGTTCACGTTCACCTTGTAGCGCCCCCACTCCTTCGCCATCGCCTTGGTCAGCCCCATGATGCCGGCCTTGGCGGTGGAGTAGTTCGCCTGTCCCGCATTGCCATAGACGCCGGAGGTGGAGCTGACATTCACCACCTTGCGGAACACCTCCCGCCCCTCGGACGCCTCCTGCCGCGCCGCCTCGCGGATGAAGCGGGACGCGGCGCGCATGATGCGGAAGGGCGCCGTCAGATGGACGTTGAGAATCGCCATCCACTGCTCGTCCGACATCTTCTGGATGACGTTGTCCCAGGTATAGCCTGCATTGTTGACGATGATGTCGAGCCCGCCGAAGCTGTCGATGCCCGCCTGCACGAAGCGCTCGGCGAAGCCCTCCGCCGTCACATCGCCATTGCAGGCGATGGCCGTGCCCCCCGCTGCCTCGATCTCGGCGACGGTCTCGCCGCCCGGCCCGTCATCCAGGTCGTTGACGACGACGCGGGCGCCCTCGCCGGCGAGCTTCAGCGCGATCTGCCGGCCGATGCCGCGACCAGAGCCGGTGACCAGCGCGACCTTCCCCTCAAGCTTCCTCGACATGCTCTTCCTCCTCCCTGGAATCGAATTCACGCCATCCGCCATTCCGCCACGCCATCCGCCGCCAACACGGCGCGGCCCGGCGTGCCGATCGGCGTCCGCTCCCGCCGCAGCAGCAGGTCGATGGCGGCACCATCGCTGGCCGGCACCCGCGCCAGCCCGCGCCGCCCATCCTCCAGCCGCAGGATGACGACGCCCTGCTCCGGCGCGCCCTCTCGGTCGTGCAGCACGGTGAAGGTCTCGATCCTCGCCGCCCCCTCCGCCGCCCCGGCGAATTCCGGCACCGTCCCGCGCCGCCCATCCGCCTCCGCCTGCACGCTGTACTCCGGCGCCAACCCGCCCTGCGCCGGCCGCCTCGCCAGCACCACCGCATGATGTTTGGTGACGAACTCGCCCTGCCCATACAGCAGCGCCGGCTCCTCCCCCGCCGCCCGCAGCGCCCGCAACATCGCCGCCGCCGCATGCGTCATGTAGTTGTTGAGCGGCGCCCCGAAGAAGGTGAGTCCGCCCGTCGTCGTCGGCACCGCGCTCCGCGGCAGGCCGAGCCGCCGCGCCGCCATCTTCGGCACGCAGGGAAAGCAGGAATAGAGTTCGCAGATGCCGAAGCCCTCGTCCGCGATGCGTGCGCAGGCATCGAGCACGGCATTCTGCGCATGCGCCTCGTGATAGTGGTCGCGGTTGAGGTAGTCGCGCGGCTCTACCGCCGCCGCCCCGCCCCAGAGGAAGACCATCCGCTCCTCCGCCACGCCCGCCGCCTGGGCGCGCGCCAGGCTGGTCAGCAGCAGCGCCGCGCCCTGGTTCACCATCGGGTTGGCGACCTGGAGCTTGGTATAAGGATAGGCGATCGGCCGGTTCGCCGCGCTCGCCGTGCCGATCTCCGACGCGCTGTACTCCCGCTTCAGCCAGGCCGCCGGATTCCGTGCCGCGACGCCGGAGAAGGCCGACCACAGCGCCGCCGATTCCGCCTGCCCCTCCGCCGGGCTCTGGCCGAGATGCGCCTCCACCGCATTCTCGTAGAAAGGATAGACCGTGACGGGATCGGCCACGCCCAGCCGCACCGCCAGCGGATGCAGGTAGTCCCGCCCCCGCGTCCGCCGCCAATTCGGGTCCGCCTCCGTCCAGGGCAATTCCACCCCGGCCTTCCGCGCCTGCGCCACGGCATGGGTCGCCTCGCCCCCGACAACCGCCGAGACCTCGCTCTCCCCCCGCGCGATGCGCAGCGCCGCCTCGTGCAGGAAGCGCACCGGGCTCTCGCCCCCGACCGGCCCATAGACCATCCGCCGCGGCGCCCCGCCGAGCCGCGCCGCCAGCGCCCCCGGCAGATCGCCATAGGGCCAGGAGACGCTGTTGACGATGTCGAGGCTGTCGAGCGCGCCGAGCAGCCCCGGCGCCCCCGCATCCTCGCCCGCGCGCCGCAGCGCCTCCGCCATCAGCGCCACCGGCTCCAGCGCCAGGTGCGGCTCGGCGGGCCGGTCGACCACCTCCCCGGCGCCGACCAGGACCGGGATGCGCGCCTCCTGCCCTGCCGCCATGGACCTCCTCCCGTCATTGCCTTGCCCCAGGGAAGCGCGCCCCGGCAGCTTTGCCAAGCGCCCGCCCCCGCTGGACGAGGCTTCGGTGCGGGGCCCATAGTCCTCGTCAAAGGGCAGGAGACATCCGAATGGGCAACCGCATCGCCATCATCGGCGCCGGCGCGGTCGGCGGCTATGCCGGGGCGCATATGGCACAGGCCGGCGAGGACGTGACCTTCGTCGACATGTGGCCAGAGAATGTCGAGGCGATGCGACGGAACGGCCTCCGCATCTCCCACCTGAAGGACGTGCCGGAATTCACCGTCCCCGTCCGCGCCATTCACCTGACCGAACTGCAGCATGTGTCGAAGGAGCGCCCCTTCGACATCGCCTTCATCTGCGTGAAATCCTACGACACCGCCTGGGCCACGCTGATGGTGCGGCAATACCTGGCCCCCAACGGCTTCTGCGTCTCCTTGCAGAACTGCATGAACGAGGAGACCATTGCCGGCATCGTCGGCTGGGGCCGCACCCTCGGCGCCATCGCCAGCTCCATCACCGTCGATCTTTGCGAGCCCGGCCATGTCCGCCGCGCCGCTGGCAAGTCGGGCGCCGCGCATACCGTCTTCCGCGTCGGCGAGGTGCATGGCCGCATCACCGAGCGCGCACAGGAGATTGGCCGCCTCACCGCCCTCTCCGACAGCACCCAGGTGACGAGCAACCTCTGGGGCGAGCGCTGGTCGAAGCTCGTCACCAATGCGATGGCGAATGGCCTCTCGGCCTGCACCGGCCTCGTCAGCCGCGACATCCTGCTCGACGACACGCTGCGCCAGTTCACCGCCCGCCTCGGCTCCGAGGCGATCCGCACCGGCCAGGCCCTCGGCTACAGCCTCGAGGAAATCCACCACATCGACCCGGAGGTCATCGCCCGTGCCGGCGAGGGCGACCCGGAGGCCCGCCACGCCTATGACGAGCACCGCCTCGCCGAAGCCCGCAAGCCCGGCGGCGGCGCGCACCGCCCCTCGATGGGCCAGGACATGGTGAAGGGCCGCCGCACCGAGATCGAATTCCTCAACGGCTACATCGTCGACCGCGCGCAGGAGATCAGCCTCGCCACCCCCGCCAACGCCGCGCTGACCGACATCGTCAAGCGCGTCGAGCGCGGCGAGTTGCAACCCGACCCGAAGCACATCCTCGGCCTCCGGCTGAACTGAGGAAGCGCTCCATGCCGACCATCCTCCGCCTGCTCATCCTGCCGCTGCTGCTGCTGGCGGGCACCGCGCAAGCCCAGCCCTTCCCGAGCCGCCCCGTCACCCTCATCGCCGCCGGCGCCGCGGGCGGCCCGACCGACACCATCACCCGCATCCTCGCCGATGCGCTGGGTCGCGTCCTGCCGCAGCCCGTCGTGGTCGAATCGATCGGCGGCTCGCTGGTCGGCCCGCAACGCGCCGCTCAGGCGCGGCCGGACGGCTACACGCTGCTGGTCAACAATATCGGCTTCGCCGCCAGCGCCACGCTCTACCGCAAGCTGCCCTACGACGTGCTGGAGAGCTTCGCCCCGCTCGGCCTCGTCTCCGACGCGGCGATGACCTTCGTCGCGCGCCCCGGCTTCCCCGCCACCGACCTCCGCGGCTACATCGCCGCCCTACGCGAGGGCGGCGACCGGCTGAACCTCGCCCATGCTGGCCTCGGCTCTGCCGCGCATCTCTGTGGCGTGCTGCTCCAGCAGGCGGCCGGCGCCCGGGCGACCACGGTCGCCTTCCGCGGCACTGGCCCCGCCATGGCCGAGCTGATGGCGGGTCGGCTCGACCTGCTCTGCGACCAGGCGACCAACACGGTGCCCTACATCAAGGACAACCGCATCGCCTCCTACGCCGTCACCAGCGCCGCCCGCCTCGGCGAGCTGCCCCAGCTACCGACCACCGCCGAGGCCGGCTTCCCCGCCCTCGTCATGACCACCTGGCACGCCATGTACGCCCCCGCCGGCACGCCTGAAGATGTGCAGGCCACCCTCTCCACCGCCCTGCGCGCGGCGATGAAGGACGAGGCGCTCCGCCGCCGCTTCGCCGAGCTGGCGACCGAGCCGGCGACGGAGGAACGCGCCACCATCGCCTTCCACCGCCGCTTCCTGGCGGAGGAGGTGGCCCGCTGGCGCCCGATCATCCAGGCCGCCGGCGCCTTCGCCGACTGACCTCCGCCTTGGCCTTGCCGCCGCCCGGGTCCGCCGCCCATATGCCGGGGATGGACCTCGACTTCACCGATGCCGAGCTGCATCGCTACTCCCGCCACATCCTGCTCCAGGATGTGGGCGCCATCGGCCAGGCGAAGCTCCGGGCGGCGCGGGTGCTGGTGATCGGCGCCGGCGGCCTCGGCGCCCCCCTCGCTCTCTACCTCGCCGCGGCCGGGGTCGGCACCATCGGCCTCGTCGACCATGACGCGCTGGAGCTTTCCAACCTCCAGCGCCAGGTGATCCACAGCACCGCCCGCCTCGGCCGCAACAAGGCGGAGAGCGCCGCCGAGACGCTGGCCGGCCTCAACCCGGAGGTCAGCGTCGAGGCCCACCCGATCCGCCTCGATGCGGATTCGGCGACGGCGCTGATCCCCCGCTACGACCTCGTCTGCGACGGCACCGATAACTTCGCCACGCGCTTCCTGCTCGGCGATGCCTGCCACCTGCTCGGCCGCCCGCTGGTCTCGGCCGCGGTGCTGCGCTTCGAGGGCCAGCTCTCCACCTTCAAGTCGCATCTCGGCGCCCCGCATCCCTGCCACCGCTGCCTCCACCCGGAGCCGCCGCCGGATGGCCTGGTGCCCTCCTGCTCCGAGGCCGGCGTCCTCGGCGCCGTCACCGGCGTCATGGGCACATTACAGGCGACAGAGGTGCTGAAGGAGATTCTCGGCATCGGCGAATCCATGTCCGGACGCCTGCTGCTCTGGGACGCGCTCGACACCCGCTTCCGCACCATCCGCCTGCGTCGCGACCCCGGCTGCGCCCTCTGCGGCGAGGCCGCGACCATCCGCGACCTTTCCGCCCATGCCGCGCCCGCCCCACTCGCCTGCACGGCCGCCTGAATGCCGAAACCCCTCGGCATCCTGCTGATCTCGGGCGGGCATGAGCGCGCCCATTACGCCCTGATGCTGGCCACCGGCGCCGCCGCCCTCGGCCGCGAGGTGACGCTCTTCGCCACCAATGCCGGCTGCCGCCTGCTGCTGGCCGACCAGCCCCTGCTCGCCGATCCGCGCGAGGCCGAGGTCGCCGCCCGCGGCGTCGCCGGCATCGCCACGCTGCTGGAAGCCGCGGACGACCTCGGCCTCCACCTCCTCGCCTGCGAGGCCGGCCTCCGCACCGAGGGGCTGGACTCGGTACCCCTCCGCCCTTCCGTCACCATCGCCGGCATCGCCAGCTTCCTCGCCGCCATCGGCGACGGGCAAATGGCCACGCTGTAAGCTTGACCTATGGCCCCGCGGCTTGGCATCCCCTCCGGGTGATGCATCCCCGCCCCATTCTCCTGCTCTGCCTGGCCCTCGCCGCGCCGGCCGCCCATGCGCAGAGCAGCCTCGGCCAGCAGGGCAACCTGCCGCCGCCTCGTGCCGCCGCCCCGTCCGCAGCTCCGGCCGCCCAGGCGCCGCAGCAGCAACCGGCACCCGCCCGGCCGGCCCCGGCGAAGCCGCCCCAGGCCCCATCGGCGCCCCGCCCTGCCGCCCCGCCACGTCCGGCTCAGGCGCCCCCCACCCCGGCGGCACCCACCCAGGCCACACCAGCCCGCCCGCCCGCCGCCCAGGCCACCCCGACGGTTCAGCCCCGCCCCGGCACCACCGCCACCCGCCCGGCGACGCCACCCGGCCAGGCCCAACCGCCGCAGCAGCGCCGCCGCAATGCCCCGGCCGCCGCAGCCGCCGGCGCTGCGGCGGGTGCCGCCGCCGTCGCCATCGCACCTCCTGCCCCGGCTGCCCCACCGCCACCGCCCGCCCCCACGGTCGGCTCCGATACCGGCCGCCCGCTGCCCCGCTTCGCCGCCCTCGGCTCCAACCAGGTCAATCTCCGCATCGGCCCAGACCTGCGCTTCCGCATCGACTGGACCTATCAGCGCAAGGACCTGCCGGTGCAGATCATCGAGGAGCACCAGGTCTGGCGCCGCATCCGCGACCCGGAGGGCACCGAAGGCTGGGTCCAGCGCCCCCTGCTCACCTCCCGCCGCAGCTTCATCGTCCAGGGCGAGGAGCGGACCCTGCGCCGCCGCCCCGACAGCCAAGCCGAGGCCGTCGCCCATCTCCGCCCCGGCGTCATCGGCAGCCTCCGCCGCTGCGAGGCCGGCAGCGCCTGGTGCGAGGCCCGCATCGGCGACTACAGCGGCTGGATCAAGCGCAGCGAGATCTGGGGCGTGACGCCGGACGAGGTCATCGGCGACTGAAAATTGCGGGCAGCCGTCCCCGGGCCGCATCCGCTTCGGCTGCGCCCGCGGAAGCGGCCCTGGCCTGTTTGCTCGACCGAGCAAATTACCCTTCCCGGGTGTTTCCACCCGGCCTGGGTTTGCTCTAGCCTCCCCATATGAGCGACGCCCCCACCCCCGCGATCCACGACCTCGGCGGCGCCAGCCGCTACCGCTGCTCCCCGGTCGAGCGCGACGAGGCGCCGCCCGACGAGTTCGGCAAGCGGGTGGATGCCATCCGCCAGATCCTCGCCCAAAAGGGCTTCATGACCGTCGACGAGCTCCGCCGCGGCATCGAGAGCATCCCCGAGGAAGAGTATTTCGCCCTGACCTATTACGAGCGCTGGCTGACCTCGATCAGCAACCTCATGGTCGAGAAGGGCATCATCCCGGCGGAGGAGCTGCGGTGACCGCCACCTTCGCCCCCGGCGCCCGCATCCGCATCAGGGACGACTGGCCCGAGCGCCGCGGCCCCTGCCATATCCGCACGCCGCACTACCTCCGCGGCCGCGAGGGCACCATCCAGGCCGTGCTTGGCGAATTCCCCAACCCCGAGGATCTCGCCTTCGCCCGCCCGGCCCCGCGCCGCACGCTCTACCACGTCCTTTTCGAGCAGCCGCCGATCTGGGCCGAGGGCGAGGCCGGCGACAGCCTCCTCGTCGAGATCTTCGAGCACTGGCTCGAGCCCGCAACCCCAGCGCAGGAGGCCGCATGAGCGCGCCCGCCCGCCCCGAATCCCTCGCCCTCCTGGACAAGTTCGTCGCCGCCCTTGCCACCCGCGGCCTCGTCACCGAGCAGGAGATCGCCGACCGCCAGGCCAGCACCGACCGCGCCAGCCCGGAGATCGGCGCCCGGATGGTCGCCCGCGCCTGGCTCGATGAGGGCTACCGCCGCCTCCTGCTCGCCAACGGCGCCGCGGCAGCGGAGCAGATGGGCGTCTCCATGGCCGGCGCCCCGCCCCTCGGCGTGCTCGAGGACCGCCCCGGCCTGCACCATCTCGTCGTCTGCACCCTCTGCAGCTGTTACCCCCGCGCCGTGCTCGGCTACCCGCCGCACTGGTACAAATCCTTCGAATACCGCGCCCGCGCCGTCCGCGAGCCACGCGCCGTCCTTGCCGAATGGGGCACCACCCTGCCGCCGGCCACGCAGATCCGCGTCGTCGACAGCACCGCCGACTACCGCTGGATGGTACTGCCGATGCGCCCACCCGGCACCGAGGGCTGGAGCGAGGACCAGCTCACCGCCATCGTCACGCGCGATGCACTGGTCGGCGTCGCGCTGCCACGGCTTCCGGTCGCCGCCGCCGCCGAGTAGCCTGCTCCCCGAGGAAACACCGGGGGACCAGGAAACGGGATGACGCCGCAGGACGGACTGCCGCAGCCGCGGCGCAGCCTGGCGGCGATCGCCATCCTTCTTTCCATCCTGGTCACCGTCCTCGACACTTCGATGATCAACGTGGCGCTGCCGGCGATCGCCCGCGATCTCGGCGTCGCCCCGGCCAGCGTCATCTGGCTCAGCAACGGCTACCAGCTCGTCGTCGTGGCGACGCTGATCTCCTTCGCCTCGCTCGCCGAGATCATCGGCTTCCGCCGCGTCTACCTCGCCGGCTTCGTGCTCTATGTCTGCGCCTCGCTGGCCTGCGCCCTCGCCCCCTCCTTCCCGGCGCTGTTGGCGGCGCGGGTGGTGCAGGGCATCGGCGCCTCCGCGGTGATGGCGCTGACCGCCGGCCTCATCCGCTACACCTATCCGGGCAGCCAGCTCGGCCGCGCCATCGGCTTCAACACCCTGACCGTGGCGCTGGCCGGGGCGATCGGCCCGACCCTCGGCTCCACCATCCTCGCCCTCGGTCCCTGGCCCTGGCTCTTCGCCGTAGGCGTGCCGCTCGGCCTCGCCGCCACCATCCTCGGCGGCCTGACCCTGCCCGAGACGCCCCGCGCCCATCGCCGCTTCGATGCCGTGGCGGCCGGCCTCGCGGCGCTGGGCTTCGGCCTGCTTTTCCTCGGCATCGACCTCGCCTTCGCCCTGCCCTGGGCCGGCGCAGTCCTGATGGCAGGCGGCATAGCTGCCGGCACCGCCCTGATCCGGCGCGATTTCACACGCCCTGCGCCGCTCCTGCCGCTCGATCTTTTGCGCCTGCCGCCCATCGCCATCTCCGCCCTCGCCTCGGTCTGCGCCTTCGCCGCCTGGTCGCTGGGCTTCGTCTCCCTGCCCTTCCACTTCATCGCCAACGGGCACGACCAGGCGACAACCGGCTTCATGATGACGCCCTGGCCCGTCGCCCTGGCCGTCGCCGCCCCGCTCGCCGGCCGCCTCTCCGACCGCCTGCCAACCGCCCTTCTCTGCATGCTGGGCGGCGGCACGCTCGCCGTCGCGCTCGGCCTGGTGATCGCCCTCCCCGGCGCCGCGCCGGTGGTGATGCTTGGCCTCGCGGTCGGGCTCGGGGGCTTCGGCTTCGGCTTCTTCCAGACGCCGAACAACCGTACCATGCTCTCCGCCGCCCCCAAGGCCCGCAGCGGCGGCGCGGGCGGCATGCAGGCGACAGCGCGGCTGCTCGGCCAGACCATCGGCACCACCCTCACCGCCCTGATCTTCCAGATGGGCGGCGGGCCGAAGCTGGCGATGGCGGCCGGCGCCGGCTTCGCCCTCGCCGCCGCCGGCATCAGCATGCTGCGACGGAAAATCTGAGGCCGATTCATTCCGTTACGAAACCTGGGCTTGCGATCTCGCGTTGCGCCGCAACCGAACTACGGAGGTTGAGCTTGCCATGACCGCCTTCACCCGGCGTTCCCTCTCCGGCCTGTTGCTGGCCGGCGCCGCCACCGGCACCCTTGCTGCCCCGCGCCCGGCCGCGGCCGAGACGCAGCGCGAGATCGACGCCGATGTCGCCGCCGCCCTGGTCCGCCTGCGCGCCCTGCCGCAGAGCCAGGACCTGCTGCGGAAGGCCCATGCCACGCTGATCTTCCCGCGCATCATCAGCGGCGGCTTCATCGTCGGCGGCCAGTACGGCCAGGGCGCGCTGGTGCGCGGCGAGCGGACTGAGGGCTACTACTCCATCGCCGGCCTCTCGCTCGGCTTCCTCGCCGGCGCGCAATCCGCCGGCCTCGCCATGTTTTTCATGACGGAGCAGGCCGCCGCCACGTTGCGCCGCCGCGACGGCTGGGAGATCGGCACCGGCCCGACCGTGGTCGCTCTCGACCGCGGCCTGCAGGCCAATGCCTCCTCCACCACGCTGACCGAGCCGGTCTACGCCATCACCTTCAACCAGGAAGGGCTGATGGCCGCGCTGGCGCTGAACGGCACCAAGATCACCCGCATCACCCCCCAAGCCGGGTGATGCGGGTGGGGCGAAGGCTAGACCTTCGCCCCCTCGATGAGGCTGCCGAACCGCTCCCAGGTGCTGCCGGTCCACTTCTGCAGCTGCATCTGCCGGATCGGATGGAAGTTATCCGGCGCGGTGTTCACGAAAATCCCGGGGATCAGCGTCGGAATCTCAAGCGCCTTCAAGTTCGCCGCTTGGCGCATGATGTTCTCGCGGGCGAAGTTCCCCTCGCACTGCTTCAGCACCTGCATCAGTGTCGTGGCAATGCCGAAGGCGAAGGGGAAGCTGCCGTCCTTCATGTCCCCGTCGGGGATGTATTTCTGCATGAAGGCCCGCCACTGGTTCATCCCCGCATCATTGGCCCAGCCCGGATCGGTCGGGTCCTTCAGATAGGCCGAGGTGATGATGCCGACGCCGCGCTCCGGCCCCGCCGGCTCCATCACTGTGCCGACCGAGATGGAAACATTGGTGAGGTAGTGCAGCGGCTTCCAGCCGAGATCGGCCACGCGGCGAATGGTCTGCGCAGCGAATTTCGGCGTCGCCGCCGTTAGCAGCACATCCGCCCCGCTCGCCTGGAGCGAGACCACCTGGCTGTCGATCGTCGGGTCCGTCGCCTCGTAGGAGACTGGCTTGACGATGCTGTCGTAGCGCGCGCCGAGGACGTCCTTGACGCCGGTGACGTAGTCCTTGCCGAAATCGTCGTTCTGGTAGAGCAGCGCCAGCTTGGCGTTCGGCTTCTGCTCCAGCATGTGCTTCATGTAGATCTGCGCCTCGGTCCGGTAGCTCGGCTGCCAGCCCATCGTCCAAGGCGTGTCCTGGAAGTTCCCCCACTTGTCCGCGCCGGTGGAGAGGAAAAGGTGCGGCACCTTGCGCTGGTTGACGTAGCGCAGGATGGCGCTGTTGCTGGCCGTGCCGAGCGTGTTGAACAGGAAGGCCACCTTGTCCTGCTCGACCAGGCGCCGCACCTGCTCCACCGTCTTCGGCGGGCTGTAGCCGTCGTCATAGGTGATGAAATTGATCTTCCGCCCGGCGATGCCGCCCTGCTCGTTGATCATCCTGAAGAAATGCTGGTGCGAGCGGCCGATGCTGCCATAGGCGCTCGCTGGCCCGCTATAGGGCATGGTGTTGCCGATGCGGATCTCGCTGGCGGTGACGCCGGGCGTCTCCTGCGCGCGGGCGATGGCGGGGGCAGCAAGCGCTGCGGCACCCGCCGCAAGCAGATGGCGTCGCGTCGGCATCATGGCGTCTGTTCTCCCTGTTTCTTTCTTCTACACGCTCGCACCCTCGATCAGGCCGCCGAAGCGGACCCAGGATGCGCCGTCCCAGCGCTGCAACTGCATCTTCTGGATCGGTCGGTAGTCCTGCGGCCCGGTCTGCAGGGTGATGCCCGGCAGCAGCACCGGCAGCGCCACCTCCCGCAGCCCCGCCGCCTGGCGCAGGATGTTCTCGCGCGAGAAATTCCCCTCGCATTGCGTCAGCACCTGTCGCAGCGTGCAGCCGAGCCCGTAGCCATAGACCACGTTGGAGTCGTTGAGGTCCGCTTCCGGCATCCATTGCCGGACGAAGGCGCGGACCTCGTTCATCCCCGCATCCTCGCGCCAGGCCGCATCCCCCTGCTCCTTCAGGTAGCCCGAGGTGATGATGCCGACGCCCTTCTCCGCCCCCGCCGGTTGCATGACGGCGCCGACCGAGAGCGAGACATTGGTGAGGTAGCGCAGCGGCTGCCAGCCGATGTCGTGCACCTTGCGAATCGCCTGCGCTGCTGCCTTCGGCCCGAGCGCGATCATCAGCACATCCGCGCCGCTGCCCTGCAGCGAGAGGATCTGGCTGTCCGGCGTCGGGTCGGTGATCTCGAAGGAGGCGGTCTTTGTGCTCCTGTCGAAGCGCTCCGCCCCGATCACGTCGCGCAGGCCGGCGATGTAGTCCTTCCCGAAATCGTCGTTCTGGTAGACGATCGCCAGCCTGAAGTCGCGCCGCTCGGCGAGCAGATGCTTGGCATAGATCTGCGCCTCTGTCCGGTAGCTCGGCTGCCAGCCCATGGTCCAGGGGAAGTCCTGCCAGTTCCCCCATTTGTCGGCGCCCGTCGCGACGAAGAGCTGCGGCACCTTGCGCTGGTTGCAGTAGCGCTGAATGGCATTGTTCGTCGGTGTGCCAAGCGTGTTGAACAGGAAAGCGACCTTGTCCTGGTCGATCAGACGCCGCGCCTGCTCCACCGTCTTCGGCGGGCTGAAGCCGTCATCGTAGCTGAGGAAATTGATCTTGCGCCCGGCGAAGCTGGTGGTCTCGTTCAGCATCCGAACGAAGGCCTGCTCCGTCTTGCCGATCACCCCATAGGCACTGTTCGGCCCGCTATAGGGCATGATGTTGCCGATGCGGATTTCGCCGGCGGTGACGCCGACCGTCTCCTCCGCGCGGACAAGGGAGGGGGTTGCGAGCGCCCCCGCTGCTGCCGCCAGGATCTGCCTTCTGCCGAGCATCCCGCCTCCCTTTCCATGCTGGTCGCTACACGTTGGCGCCCTCGATCACGCCGCCGAACCGCACCCAGGACTTGCCGTCCCAGCGCTGCAACTGCATGTGCCGGATCGGGTGGTAATTCGTCGGGCTGGTGGACACCTTCACGCCCGGCAGCAAGGTCCCGATCTCGAGCGGCGCGATGCTCGTCGCCTGCTTCATGATGTTCTCGCGGCTGAAGTCGCTGCCGCACTGCCGCAGCACCTGGATCATCGTGCTGCCAGCGCCGTAGCCATAGGTATAGTTGTTGTCGCCCAGCTCCCCGTCCGGGATGTAGCGCCGCATGAAGTCGCGCCACTCGTTCATGCCCGGATCGTCCGCCCAGGCCGGGTCCGACTGGTCCTTCCGGTAGTCGGAGGTGATGAGGCCGATTCCCTTCTCCGCCCCCGC
The DNA here is from genome assembly GCF_000745835.1 of Belnapia moabensis DSM 16746. GTDB lineage: Bacteria > Pseudomonadota > Alphaproteobacteria > Acetobacterales > Acetobacteraceae > Belnapia > Belnapia moabensis. The sequence goes on from NZ_JQKB01000020.1 coordinate 36,959, forward strand.
TGGCTGCATGACGATGGAGCCCGAGACCGAGACATTCGTCATGAACATCATCGGCTTCCAGCCGATGTCGTAGACCTTGCGGATCGCCTGCGCCGCGAAGCGCGGGATGATGCCGCAGACCAGCGCATCGATGCCCGAGCCCTGCAGGGTGACGATCTGGCTGTCGATCGTCGCATCCGTCGCCTCGTGCGAGACGAGCTTCACCGCATCGAACCGCGCGCCCAGGACATCCTTGACGCCGTTGACGTAGTCCTTTCCGAAGTCGTCGTTCTGGTAGATCACGCCGATCTTCGCCTGCGGCCGCTGCTCCAGGATGTACTTGGTGTAGATCTGCGCCTCGGTCCGGTAGCTCGGCTGCCAGCCGATCGTCCAGGGATACTCCTTCGGCTGCGCCCACTTGTCCGCGCCGGTGGCGAGGAAGAGGTGCGGCACCTTCCGCTGATTCACGTAGCGATGGATCGCGCTGTTGGTCGGCGTGCCGAGCTGGTTGAACAGGAACGCCACCTTGTCCTGTTCCACCAGCCGCCGGGTCTGCTCCAGCGTCCGCGGGGGCGCATAGCCGTCGTCATAGACGGTGAAGTTCACCTGCTTCCCTGCGATGCCCCCCTGGTCGTTCACCCGCTTGAACATCGCCGAGAGGCAGCGCGAGATGACGGAGTAGGAGGAGGCCGGCCCTGACAGCGCATTGGTGCTGCCGATGCGGATCTCGTTCGCCGTCACCCCCGGCGCCTCCTGCGCGGGCGCGAGATTGGGCAGCGCAAGCGCCGCGACGCCTCCGCTCAGCAAGGCACGGCGATGAAGGGTCATGCTGGTCGGTCTCCGGTGGTTGCGCCGTCAGCCCCGCCCACGCAGCCGCCCGGCAATGCGCCGCAGCAGCCCGGCGAAACCGTCCGGCAGGATGAAGAGGAAGGCGATGAGCAGGATGCCGTAGATCACGCCGGGCGCGGCCTTGGAGATCGCCTCGGCAATGTTCGGCACGAAGAGCACGAAGAGCCCGCCGAAGAGCGAGCCCAGGATCGAGGCGACGCCCCCCACCACCATGCCGACGAAGAGGGTGATGGACACCATCAGGCTGAAGCTGTCAGGCGCCACGAACTCGACCGCGACGGCCGAGAGCGACCCCGCGATCCCCGTCACGATGGCACTGACGGCGAAGGCCCGCGTCTTCAAGGTCGCGGTGTCCATCCCCATCGCCTCGGCGGCCGTCTGATGGTCGCGCGTCGCCATCAGCGCCCGCCCGATGCGGCCGCGGATCAGGTTCCAGCACAGCAGGAAGCAGACTCCCGCGACGCCGACCGCGACGAAATACATCCACTGGTCCGGCGTCAGCGCCCCAGGCATCCAGGCGGGCGCGTCCGGCTTGACGAGGAACAGCCCCTGCACCCCCCCCGTCCAGTCCTCGATCGACTTGTGCTTGAGGATCTGCGGCACCGCCACGGCGAGCGAGAAGGTCGTCAGCGCCAGGTAGAGCCCGCCGAGCCTGAGGGCCGGAAAGCCGATCCCGTACCCCACCACCCCACAGACCGCGGCCGAGACCGGCAGCGTCGCCCAGAAGGACCAGTCGAGATGCGACATCAGGATCGCCGTCGCATAGGCGCCGAGCGCGAAGAAGGCGCCATGCCCGAGCGAGATCTGCCCGTTGAAGCCGGTCACCATGTTCAGCCCGAGCACCGCCAGCCCCATGATCACCGCCATGGTGAGCTGGAACAGCGGGAAGCTCTCCAGCACGAAGGCCGGCGCGATGGCGACGACGAGCCCGCCCAGCACCACCAGCGCCACCTGCCATGCTGGCATCCCCCGCCGCACCGGCACCGCCTGCGGGATGGTGCCGGGGATCGCCACATTCTCGCTTGCGCTCATGGCCTTTACACCCTGCTGGTGACGACGCGGCCAAGCAGGCCCGAGGGCCGCACGACCAGCACGCCGATGATGATCGCCAAGGCGACGGTGAGCTTCAGCTCCGTGCCGACCACATAGGCTCCGGCCAGGTTCTCCAGCACGCCGACCGCGAAGCCGCCGATGACTGCGCCGAGCGGGTTGTCGATGCCGCCGATCAACGCTCCGGCGAAGGCATAGAGCAGTATGCCCGTCATCATGCTCGGATCGAGGAAGACGACCGGCGCCACCATCATCCCCGCGACCGCACCGATCGCCGCCGCCAGCCCCCACCCCAGCGCCAGCATCCAGCCGACGCGGATGCCGACCAGCCGCGCCGAGCGCGGGTTGTAGGCCGCCGCCCGCATCGCCAGCCCGAGCGAGGTATAGCGGAAGAAGAGGAAGACGAGGGTCAGCACCACCAGCGTCACCGCCGTGCTGCCCAGCTCATGCGCCGAGATCAGCCCGCCCATCAGCGGCCCGCTGCTGGTGAAGGGGCTTGGATAGACCTTGGTGGTGTAGCCGAAGATCCACCCCGTCATGTTGCCGACGATCAGCAGCAGCCCGATGAAGACGCCGACATGCGTCAGCACCGGCGCATTCTGCACCGGCCGCATCAGCAGCCGCTCCACCAGCACGCCGATGAGGAAGGAGAGCATCACCGTCGCCGCGAAGGCGACCCAATAGGGGAAGCCCGCCTCCACCATCGACCAAGCGATGAAGGTGGAAAGCGTCGCCATCTCGCCTTGCGCGAAATTCACGTGATGCGTGGCCTGGTAGATCATCACCAGCGCCAGCGCCACCGAGGCATAGATGCCGCCCGTGGCGATGCCGGCGATGATCTGGTGCGCGAAGCCGTCCATGCTCTCAATACCCCAGATAGGACCGGCGGACCGCCTCGTCCTCGCGGATCTCGGCGGCGGGGCCGGAGACGACGATGCGTCCCGTCTCCAGCAGATAGGCCCGGTCCGCGAGCTCCAGCGCGAGGTTGGCGTTCTGCTCGACCAGAAGGATGCCGACGCCGCTCTCCTCGCGGATGCGCCGCATGATGCCGAAGATCTCCTGCACGATCAGCGGCGCCAACCCGAAGCTCGGTTCATCGAGCAGCAGCAGCCTTGGCCTGAGCAGCAGGGCGCGCGCGATCGCCAGCATCTGCTGCTCGCCGCCCGAGAGCGTACCCGCCTGCTGCCGCCAGCGCTGCTTCAGGCGAGGGAACCACTCGAACATCCGCTCGAAGTCCGACTTCACCTCGCCATCCCGCCGCACATAGGCGCCGAGCCGGAAATTCTCCTCGACGGACAACTCCATGAAGGTGCCGCGCCCATCCGGCACATGCGCGAGGCCACGCCGCGCGATATCCTCCGTCGCCCGCCCGGTGATCCGCTCGCCGAGGAAGGTGACGTCGCCCTCGGTCTTCACCATCCCGCAGATGGCCCGCAGCGTCGTCGTCTTCCCCGCGCCATTGGCGCCGAGCAACGCGGTGACGCCGCCCTCCTCCACGACGAAGTCGAGCCCGTGCAGCACATGCGTCTGCCCGTAGCCCGCCTGCATGCCCTTCACCTCAAGCAGCATGGGCCGCAGCCTCCGCCCCGAGATAGGCGCGGATCACCTCGGGGTCGGACCGCACCTCGGCCGGCGACCCATCCGCGATCTTCTTGCCGAAATCGAGCGCCACGACCTTGTCGGAGACCCGCATGACGAGATTCATGTGATGCTCGACGAGCAGGATACTCAGCTCGAAATTCCGCTTGATGTCGCGCAGCAGCTGCGCCAGCCCATCCACCTCGCCATGGTTCAGCCCGCCCGCCGGCTCATCCAGCAGCAGCAGCTTCGGCCTGCCGATCAGCGCCCGCGCCATCTCCACCCGCTTCTGCGTGCCGAAGGGCAGCGCCGCCACCGGCACATCCGCCACGGCCTCGAGGTCGAGCAGCGCCAGAAGCGAGCGCGCATGCTCTGCCGCCGCCGCTTCCTCGCGCCGCGCCGAGGGCAGCCTGAGCGCATTGGCGAGGAAGCCCGCATGCCCCTCGGCATGCGCACCCGCCAGCACATTCTCCCGCACCGTCATGCTGCGGAACAGCGCCAGGTTCTGGAAGGTCCGCCCCAGCCCGAGCGGCGCCATGCGATGCCGCGGCAGCCCCGTCGCCGCCTGCCCGGCGAAGCGTACCTGTCCCTCAGTCGGCTTGTAGATGCCGCTGATGACGTTGAAGAGCGTGGTCTTGCCCGCCCCGTTCGGGCCGATCAGCCCGCAGATCTGCCGCTCCTCCACATCGAAGGAGACGCCGGCCACCGCGGTGACGCCGCCGAAGCGCACCACCACGTTCCGCACCTCAAGCAGCGCCATCCGTCAACCGCCCCAATCCGGGCCGGACTGCACAGGGCAACGCGACGGACCGTGGCGGTCAGTCATGCAAAGCCTCCCCCTTGTGGCGCCATGCCCGATTCCGGGTCCGCGCCTTCATTCTCCTGGACGGTGGCATTTGAGCGGTCATTGCCGCCATCGCGCAAGCCACAAAAGGCGGCAGCCCCTGCCGCTTGAAGCATCGCGCCCGCCATGGGCACCATGCCGCATCACGCGGAGCACGCCATGTCCGTCACGCCCAGCTGGATCGGCCTCGTCGCCCATCTGCACATCACCGCCCGGGCCTTCCTGCCCATGCGCCCCATGGAGGCGATCGAGCTCGTCGCCGGCGAGGGCATCCTCGGCGACCGCTACCGCATCGGCACGGAGGCGGGCTTCTACTCCCCGAAGCCGGAAGCCGGCCGCCAGATCACCCTGTTCGAGGAGGAGGCGCTGGAAGCCATCCGCCGCGACCACGGCATCGAGCTGCGGCCCGAGGAGCACCGCCGCAACGTGACCACGCGCGGCGTGCCGCTGACGCACCTGGTCGGCCGCCGCTTCCGCCTCGGCGAGTGCCTGCTGGAGGCGACGCGCCTCTCCACCCCCTGCCGCCATATCGAGGAGATCCTGGAGAAGCCGGTCCTCAAGCCGATGACCAATCGCTCCGGCCTCAACTGCCGCATCCTGGAAGGCGGCACAGTCCGCCTCGGCGACCCGATCCGTCCCGCCTAGTTCGCGCCAGACAGCAGGCTGGAATGCACCCAGCCCTGCGGCGCCGCATCCCCCACCTGCACCCAGCCGCCTGGCGCCCGGCCGAAGACGCGCAGGGCCGAGCCCTGCGGCACCACCCCCAGCACCTCGGACCCGCCGACCGGCGCCGCGCGCAGATTGGCATTGCTCCGCACCTGCACCGCGCCGCCCGCCTCGCTCACCACGAGGCTCCCCGGCCCGCTGCCCTGCATGGCCACCGGCTGAGCCGCCGGCATGGGTGCCGCCGGCGCCGCATCGGGCGAAGGCGCCGGCCCCGTGGCCCGCGCCACCAGCGCCCCACCCTCACGGCAGAAGCGCTCCGCCGCACCGCTCATCTGCGGAAGGCCCGGCCCCTGCTCCAGCACCGTCGTATAGGCGAAGCTCCGTCCGTCCCGCTCCTGTGGCACGGAGCCGTCGCGCGGCAGCAGCACGCGCAGGATGAAATCCACCCCGCCCGCCTTGCCGCAGACCGCCCGCTCATCCTCCGGGCCGAAGCGCACCACGCGGAGATCGGAGAAGGCAAGGTTCGGCGGGTTCCGCAGCCGCCGGCGAAGCGAATCCTCCGTCGCCCGGATCAGCACCTGCTCCGGCGAGGCGGCCGCCACCTCCGGCGCCCGCTCCGCCGGCCCGACGGCCAGCGCCGCGAAGCCGATGCCCGCCGCCACGACCACGGCCATCGCCACGCCCAATGCCCGCCACATACCCTGCCTCATCCACGAACCGGCGGCGCCATGCCGCCTCCTGGATAAGCGCGCAAACCGGTCATGGTTGCAGAGCCGGAAGCCTTACCAGAGCTCCTCACGCGCCAGTGCCGCCACGCGATGGAAGCCCGACAGCGCCTCGAAGCACCCCTGCCCCACCGCCGCCGGCTCGCTCAGCCGCGCCAGCACCAGGTAGAGCCGTCCCCGCCCCGTATTCCCCTGCGAGGCCGGGTAGTGCAGCTCCGCGCTCTGCGGCGCGCCGTACTGCGCGAGGCTCTCCTCCTTCAACGGCTTGCTGCCGATGCGCTTCGAATCGTACCACTGCCGCAGCGCATAGACCGCCCCATCCGCCGGATCCCGCCCGAAGGCGCCCGATGCCCCGCGGTCGAGCGGCGTATAGGAGGCCGAGACGTCATTCAGCCGGATGATGATGTCGAGCCCCGCCGGCACCCCGGCCGGGCGAAGATTGGCCCGCCACTCGAAGGCGCCTTTCACCGGCTCCCCGGCCTCCTTGAAGCTGTTCCGCGCACCCTTGAAGCGCTCGTCCGTGGCCAGCGCGCGGCGCCAGGTGTCGAACAGCGCCTGCACCTCGGCCCGGCTCTCGATCGCTTGCAGCCGCAGCAGCGGCGGGGTCGTGTCACTCATTTGCGCCGCGCATCCACCAGAACGCCGGAGGCGCGCAGCGCCGCCAGCTCGGCCTCGGAATAACCATGGGCCGAAAGCACGCTGTCGGTGTGCTCGGCATAGCGCGGCGGCTCCGCCCGCGTGCCGCCCGGCGTGCGGGAGAGCTTGATCGGCGTCCCCACCCCCCGGTAGCCGCCAAGCTCCGTCACCATCTCGCGGTGCGCCGTATGCGCCGCCGCCATCGCCTCGTCGACATGCAGCACCGGCCCGGCCGGCAGCCCGGCGGCCAACATCCGCCGCGTCAGCTCATGCCCGTCCTCATCGGCAAAGCGCCGCTCCAGCACCTCCGTCAGCGCCTCCCGGTTGACCACGCGGGCGCCGTTGGTAGCGAAGCGCTCGTCCTTCGCCAAATCCGGCAGGCCGAGGAAGTCGCAGAATTTGCGGAAGGCCGGGTCGTTGCCCGCCGCGATGAAGATCTCGCAGGTCCGCGTGCGGAACTTCGAATAGGGAACGAGGTTCGGGTGCGGATTGCCGGTCGCCCGCGGCCGCTTGCCATTGAGGAAGTAGTTGGCCGCATGCGGATGCAACAGCGCCATGCCGCAGTCATGCAGCGTCATGTCCACATACTGCCCGAGCCCGCTCCGCGCCCGCTCCTGCAGCGCCATCAGGATGCCGATGGTGCTGAACAGGCCGGTGGCGATGTCGACGATCGGCGTGCCGAGCCGCGTCGGCCCGCTATCTTCGGTGCCGTTGATCGACATCAGCCCCGTCATCGCCTGCAGCACGGCGTCATAGCCGGGGAAGCCACCCAGCGGCCCCTCGCCGCCGAAGCCGGAAACCCGGCAGTGCACCAGGCCGGGGAAGCGCTGCTTCAGCACCGCCTCATAGCCGAGGCCCCATCTCTCCATGCTGCCCGGCTTGAAATTCTCGACCAGCACGTCGGCGCCCTCGAGCAGCCGCAGCAGCACCTCGCGCCCCTCCGGCTTGGAGAGATCGAGCCCCACCGAGCGCTTGTTGCGATTCACGCCGACGAAATAGCTGGCATCCCCGGCCTCGTTGAAGGGCGGGCCCCAGTCGCGCACCTCGTCGCCCTGCGGCGGCTCCAGCTTGATCACCTCGGCCCCATGGTCGGAGAGCACCATGGTGCAGTAGGGCCCGCCGAGCACCCGCGTCAGGTCGATCACCCTGAGCCCGGCCAGGGCCCCTTCGGATCGGGCGAGGCCCAGCCCCGCGGGTGGTGCGGCTTCCGTCATCCCAGCATCATCCTTGCATCTCGCTCCCGGAAGCGTCTCCCCCGGCAGCGGCCCGGCGTCAACGCCTGCCCGCCCACCTCTGTAGACCGAAGCAGCCCGTGGTGCGAATTCGCCCGAAGCAGGGGCTTGTCGAACAGGCCATACGGGGCGATGCCAGCATGATGTCCGCGCCCCTGACTCTCGAAGGTCCGCGCCTCCGCCTCCGCCCCTGGCGGGCCGAGGACCGCGCGCCGCTCGCCGCCATCAACGCCGACCCGGCGGTGATGCGCTATTTCCCCGCCCCAATGAGCCGGGCCGAGAGCGACGCCTGGCTCGACCGCATCGAGGCGCATTTCGCCGAGCATGGCTGGGGCTTCTGGGCCGTGGAGCACAAATCGGCCCCGGGCCTGATCGGCGCCGTCGGTCTGCTGAGCATCCCCTGGCAGGCCGACTTCACCCCGGGCGTCGAGATCGGCTGGCGCATCGCCACCGCCCACCAGCGCCAGGGCTACGCCGAGGAGGCCGCGCGCCTCTCGCTCGCCGCCGGTTTCGGCCGCATCGGCCTCAGCGAGATCGTCGCCTTCACCGTGCCGGGCAATGCGCCCTCCTGGCTGCTGATGGCGAAGCTCGGCATGCGCCCGACCGGCACCTTCGAGCATCCCCGGCTAGCTGAGAATCATCCACTGCGCCTGCATCTGCTCTACAGAATGAGCCGCCAAGCCTGGATGAGCTCGACACGGCCGGAGCGGGCAACGGCATAAGGAAAGTGGCGGACCCGATACGATTCGAACGTACGACCTTTGCCTTCGGAGGGCAACGCTCTATCCAGCTGAGCTACGGGTCCAGCGCGCCCCTCCCTTAGCCCAGCCCGCCGCGGGAAGGAAGCCCCTATCCTCCGCCGCGCCAGGGCGTCACAGGAAGGCAATCGGCTGCTCCACCCCCAGCAGATGCCGCCCCACCATCTCCAGATGCCAGGGATTGGCCTGGAGGTGCTGCGAGACGCACATCGCATCGCGGAACCGCCGCTCGAAGGGCTCCGATTCCAGGATCGCCGTCGTCCCCCCCGCTCGGTAGCAGGCGACCGACACCTCTGTCGCATCCCCCATCACCGTCGTCGTGGCGAGCCGCAGCGCCATGCGGGTATCGAGGCTGATCGCCCCCGTCCCCACCGCTTCCGCCCAGGCCTCCCGCACCGTCCCCAGCAGGTACATCCGGCAGGCCCGCAGCCGCGCCTCCAGCCGCGCGACCTCCGATTGTACGCAATGATTCTCCCGCATCGGCTGCGCCGCCGCCCGCGCCGCCTTGCCGCGCGCCAGGGCGATGTAGCGATCCAGCAGCCCCCGCGCCGTCCCCAGCGCCACCGCGGCGAAGCCCGAGGCGTAGCAGAGATGCGAGGAGAAGAGCGAGACCGGCCCATGCTGCCGCCTTCCCTCCGGCTTGTCGCGGAAGCAGGCATGGCTCTCGGGGACGAAAAGGTCGCGCACCTCATAGGTGTCGCTCCCCGTCCCGCGCAGCCCGAGCGCCGCCCAATCCTCGGAGATGCTCGCCTGCTCGCGCGGAAACAGCACCGTGACGAATTCCGGCTTGCCCGCCCGCGCCGAGCCATCCGCCTCCGCCACCGGCACATGGGCGCCGAGCAGCCGCGCATGCCGGTTGCCGCTGGCGAAGTCCCAGCGCCCCGTCACCCGCCATCCCCCCGCCACCGGCACCGCCGCCGCCCTAGTATGCTGCGCGCCCCAGGCCAGCCCACTGTCCCGATCACCGAAGAAGCGCCGCGCCACCTCGGGCGAAAGATAGGTCGCCGAGCTGAGGGCCGAGACATTCCCTTGGTTCACGCACCAGGCGGTGCTCGCATCGCCGATCGCCAGCGCCTCGATGATCTCGGCATAGACCGGCAGCGGCAGCGCCTGCCCACCCAACTCCGCCGGTGTCAGTAGCCGGAAGAAGTCATTGGCCCGGAGCGCCTCCAGCACCGCCGGCGGCAGCTCCCGTGCCCGCTCCATCTCCGGCGCCACCGCCTCCAGCAGGGGGATCAGCGCCCGCGCCCGCTCCACCGGACCGGCGGTGGACAGTGCCTCCGGGGCCTCGGGCGCGAGCACGCCGAGTTCGGCAGCAGCCATGATCCGTCTCCTCCCAGATGAGGCGAAGGCTAATCACGCCCCCTCCCCCCGGCAAGCGACACGGACGGTCGATCGACCAAATTTCACCCCGGCACCGGCTCTCCCTGGGGCTCGAAATGCGGGATCGCCGCCAGCAGCTCCCGCGTATAGCCGGCCCTGGGCGCGGCGAAGAGCGCCTCGCTCCGCCCCTCCTCCACGACCCGCCCGGCCTGCAGCACGATGGTCCGCTCGCACATCATCCGCACCACGTTGAGGTCGTGGCTGACGAAGAGATAGGCCAGCCCCTCCTCCCGCCGCAGCCGGTCGAGCAGATGCAGCACCACCGCCTGCACCGAGACATCGAGCGCCGCCGTCGGCTCGTCGAGCACCAGCAGCCGCGGCCCCGGCGCGATCGCCCGCGCGATGCCGACTCTCGCCTTCTGCCCACCCGAGAGCTGATGCGGAAACCGCCCCAGCAACTCCCCCGGCAGCCCGACCCTCGCCGCGCAATCCTCCGCCTGCGCGCGCAACTGCGCCCCCTCCCGCATTCCCAGCAGCCGCCGCAGCGGATCGGCGATGCAGTCGAAGGCGGAGAAGCGCGGATTGAGGCTTTCCCCATGATCCTGGAAGACGATCTGGATATCCTTCCGCCAGGGGCTCCCATGGAACCGCCCCGCCGGAATCGCCCCGATCTCCTCTCCTTCGAAGCGGATGCTCCCCGCCGTCGGGTCGAGCAGCCGGCAGACCAGCCGCGAGATCGTGCTCTTCCCCGATCCGCTCTCGCCCACGAGCCCCAGGCTCTCCCCCGCATCGAGATGGAAGGAGACGCCCTCCACCGCCGCCACCCCGCCGAATTCCTTCCGCAGTCCCGCGACCTCCAGCAGCCTTCGCCCTGTCGGCACCACCGCCCGCGGTTCGCTCTCCCCCACCAGCCCGGCAACGGTCGAATCCCGCCGCGGCGACGCCGCCACCAGCCGCTGCGTGTACGGGTGCCCTGGCGCCCCGAACAGCCGGTCCGGCACCGCCTCCTCGACCACCCGCCCCTGCTCCATCACCGCGATCCGCCCACAATACTGCGCGGCGAGGCCGAGGTCATGGGTGATGAGCACCATGGCCATTCCCCGCCGCGCCGTTGTCTCGGCCAGCAGCTCCATCACCGCCTTCTGGGTGGTGACATCGAGCCCCGTCGTAGGCTCGTCGGCGATGAGCAGGCTCGGCTCGCAGGCGATCGCCATGGCGATCATCACCCGCTGGCACATCCCTCCCGACAGCTCATGCGGATAGGCCTCCAACCGCCGCACCGGCTCGCGGATGCGCACCGCCTCCAACAAGGCCAGCGCCCGCTCCCTGGCCTCCCGCGCCGACACCGCCTCATGCGCCCGTATCACATCCGCGATCTGCAGCCCGACCGGCCGGATCGGGTTGAGCGCCGCGCGCGGGTTCTGGAAGATCATCGACATCGCCGCCCCGCGCAGCGGCGCCAGCACCCGCCGCCCCGCCCGGGTGATATCCTCCCCCCGGAACCGGATGCGCCCCCCGCTGATCCGCCCCGCCCTCTCGAGCAGCCGCATCACGCAGAATGCCGTCACCGACTTCCCCGACCCGCTCTCCCCGACGATCCCCAGCGTCTCCCCCGCCGCGACCGAGAGCGTGACGCCCTTCAGCGCCTCCACCACCCCATGCCGCGTGCCGAACTCGACCCGCAGGTCCTCAACCTCGAGCAGCGCGCTCATGTCCGCATCCGCGGATCGAGGATATCCCGCAGCCCATCGCCGAGCAGGTTGAAGCAGAGCACCGCGAACATCAGCGCCGCCCCCGGGCAGGCCACCAGCCACCACTTGCCCGTCGTGATGAACCGCGCCCCTTCCGCCACCATGATCCCCCATTCCGGCGTCGGCGGCCGCACGCCAAGCCCAAGGAAGGACAGCCCCGCCGCATTCAGGATCGCCCAGCCGAGATTGAGCGAGATCTGCACCGCCATGGCCGGCAGCACATTCGGCAGCAGGAAGCGCATCACCACCCGCGCATGGCTGTTCCCCGAGGCCCTCGCCGCCTCCACCCAGCCCAAGCCGCGCCTGACATTCACCTCCGCCCGGCTGAAGCGGATGTAGAAGGGCAGGTTGATGATCGCCGTCGCATAGATGATGTTCTCGACCCGGTTGCCGAGCGCCGCCACCATCGCCATCGCAAGGACGAAGAGCGGAAAGGCCATCAGCACATCGACGAAGCGCCCGACCCACGCATCCAGCCTGCCGCCCGCATAACCGCAGAAACTCCCCACCGTCGCCCCGATGATGAAGGACAGGCTGACGGCCGAGGCCGCAATCGCCAGGTCGAGCCTTGCGGCCACCAGCACCCGGCTGAACACATCCCGCCCGAGCTGATCCGTCCCGAACCAATGCGCCGCACTTGGCGCCTGCAAGGCATTCGGCACGTCGGACGCAATGGGATCATAGGGCACGATCCACGGCCCGAGGAGCGCCGCCAGCACCAGCAGCCCACACCCGCACCCCGCAAGCAAGGTGACGGGATTCCCCCGCAACACCCACCCCGCATGCCGCAGCGTCGCGCTCATCCGATCGACACCCGCGGATCGGCCAGCCCGTAGAGCAGATCGACCACCAGGTTCACCAGCACGAAGATCGAGGCCATCAGCAGCACGAAGCCCTGCACCGGCGCATAGTCCGAGGACAGCAGCGCATCCAGCGCATAGGAGGCGACGCCCGGCCAGGAGAAGACCTTCTCCACCAGCACATTGGCTCCGAGCATGGTCGAGAAGACGATGCCCATGATGGTGATCACCGGCAGCAGCGCATTCCGCAGCGCATAGACGAGGATCACCCGCCGCCGCGACAGCCCCAGCGCTTCCCCCGTGCGGATGAAATCACTGGTCAGCACGGCGAGCATCGAAGCCCTGGTCATCCGCGCCAGCGGCGCCAGCACGAACAGCGCCATGGTGCAGGCCGGCAGCACCAGCTGGCTCGCCGCCGCCCACCACGCCTCCCAGTCGCCGGCGATAGCCGCATCCACCAGCAGGAACCCCGTCACTTCCGGCGGCTGCGAGGCGAATATGTCAATCCGCCCCGTCGGGTCCGGCGCGATGCCGAGCAGGTAATAGAGCACGTAGATCAGCAGCAGCCCCGAGACGAAGGTCGGCACGCAAACACCCAAGGTACACAGCAGCCGCACCGCATGATCCACCACCGATCCCGGCCTCAAGGCAGCGAGGATGCCGAGCGGCACCGCCAGCACCAGCGCGATCAGCAGCGCGCAGAAGGTCAGCTCCAGCGAGGCCGGCAGCCGGTTGCGCAGGTCGTTCAGCACCGGCTGCCCGGTGGTCATCGACCGCCCGAGATTCCCCGTGCCGATGTCCTTGAGATACAGCAGAAGCTGCTCCGGCACCGGCTTGTCGAGTCCCATCCGCCGCCGGATATCCTCGATCTCCGCCTGCCCCGCATTCGGCCCGGAGGCGAAGAATATCGCTGGATCACCCGGCAGCACCCGCATCAGCAGGAAGGTGAAGACCAGCACGCCGAACAGCGCCGGCAGCGACGAGACGAACCGCCGCCCCGCCCGTCCCGCGATGCCGCGCATCAGGCCCGCCGCAGGTCGCGGTAATCCACCTGCCGGTGGTACTGGTAGGTATAGCCGTCGATGGCCTGGGTCATCACCGCATCCTGGTTCGGCTGCCAGAGCAGGATCAGCGGCACTTCCTCGGCTAGCACCGCGATCATCCGCTTGCAGAGCTTCTCATACTCTGCCGGGTCGCGCTCGAACCGCGCCTTGGCGGTGAGATCGGTGATCTCCGCATTGTTCCAGCTGCTGTAGTTCCAGCGCTGCTCGCCCGTGAAGAAATTCCGGAAGAAGTAGTCCGTCGAAGGCAGCCAGGCGATCGAGGTCTCGGTGAGGAAGGGCAGCTTCTTCTCCGTCACCAGCGTCGAGATCTGCGCATCCGGCAGCTTCTGGATCTCGACGCGGATGCCGATGCGCGCCAGCGACTCCTTCACCAGCGCCGCCATCGGCTCGCTCGTCGCCGCCGAGCCGACATTGAAGGAGAAGGTGGTGTCCAACCCGTTGGGGAAACCCGCCTCCGCCATCAGCGCCCTCGCGCGCGCGAGATCGGTCTTCATCGGCATCGGCTGCGGGAAGCGCGCCGTCGGCGGCGTCTCTCTCCAATCCCCGCCGAACAGCGCCGCCCCACGCTCGAACAGCGCCGCCTTGAAGATATCCTGGTAGGGCAGCGCCGCCGCCACCGCCTGCCGCAGCTTCACATTGTCGAAGGGCGCCATCCGCGTGTTGAAGGCGACCATGGTGAAGGCGTTGAACTGCGGCGTGGACACCACCTTCACCCGCGGCCGTTGCGCCAGCGCCGGTACGTCGCTCGCCTGCAGATCGATGGAGAGGTCCGCATCCCCCCGCTCGATCAGGTTCGCCCGCGTCGCCGCCTCCGGGATCGTCTGGTTGATGATCCGCCGGAAGAAGGGCAGCGGCCCGCCCTTCCAATCGTCGTTCCGCCGCAGGATCACCTGCTCGCCCGGCTTGAAGCTCTCGACGCGATAGGCGCCCGACCCCGCCGCATTGTCCTTCAACCAAGCCTGCGCCCAGGGGTCATCCGCGGTGGCGTGCGACTTCGCCACCTTGCTGTTGATGATCATGCAGTAGAGCGTGCAAAGATTGGGCAGCGCCAGCCGGTCCGGCCGCTCGACCTTCGCCTCGAAGGTATGCTGATCGATGACGCGGAACTGCTCCGCCTTGGTCCAGGACCCGGTCTGGATCTGCACCGCCGCCAGCGAGCGCGCCGTCACATGCCGGTCGAAGGACCACTTCACGTCCTCCGCCGTCACCGGCGTCCCATCGTGGAACTTGGCGTCGCGCCGCAGGTGGAAGGTGAAGGTCGTCCCATCCGCGCGGGTCTCGACGCGCTCCGCCAGCTCGCCCTTGATGGTGTCCGGGTCGAAGACCCAGCCCGCCCCCTGCTGCTTCCGCCCGAAGCCCACCAGGCGGTCATAGACATTGACGCTGATGCCGAAAGCCTCGCGCGTCGAGCCCGGCATGGTCGGGTCGAGCGTGTTGACGGTATTGCCCGTCACCTGCCGCAGCGTCTCCGCCCGGCTCTGCGCCAGCGCCGGCCCGCCCGGCACCGCCATCGCCGCCGCGCCCGCCAGAATCTCCCGACGCCCGATCCTCATGCCACCCTCCTGCCGTCCAGACCGTCTCAGCAATCCTCGTACCACCGCCCGTCAGGCGGCCAGCCACCCACCATCGACGGCCAGCGTCGTCCCCGTGGTGAAAGCCGCGGCATCGCTGGCGAGGAACAAGGCAGCCTCCGCCACCTCCTCCGCCCGGCCGAACCGCCCCATCGCATGCCGCGCACGCGAGGCCGCCATCACCGGCTGCGGCTCCTTATGCCGGGCGAAGCTCCGCCGCAGCAGCGGCGTGTCGATCGCCCCCGGCACCAGCGCATTCACCCGGATGTTGTCGCCGACGAAATCCAGCGCCATGGTCCGCGTCAGCGAGAGGATCGCCCCCTTCGCCGCGATATAGGCCGTATTCCCCCGCCCACCCGCGAGCGCCAGCTGCGACGCCGTGGTGACGATCGCCCCGCCGCCCTGCCGCTGCATCGCCGGGATCACCGCCCGCGCCCAGAGCCAGGTGCCGCCGACATTGGCGCGGAACACCGCGTCCCAGTCCGCCGGATCGGTCGTCAGCACCGTCCCGCCGCAGGAGAAGCCGGCGAAGCAGCACAGCACGTCGATCCGCCCGAAGCGGTCGAGCACCGCCGCCGCATCACGGTCAGCACTTCCCGGCTCGCCGACATCGGAGGCGAGCGCCATCGCCTCGCCCCTCTCGGCCTCCACCAGCCGCACGCTCTCCGCCGCGCCCTCCGCATCGCGGTCGACGATGGCGATCCGCGCCCCCTCGCGCGCGAAGAGCACGGCAGTCGCCCGCCCGAGGCCGGAGCCGCCGCCCGTGATGACCGCAACCTTGTCCCTGAGCCGCATCGCCTGCCTCCGCCGTCGCGCGAGCTTCGCCCAGGGCTAGCCATCCCGCAACGCCGCCGTCAGGATGCACCGCACAACGAGGCTGGGGCGACGCATGACGGGCTGGCAGGTCGGCATCGATATCGGCGGCACCTTCACCGACATCGTCGGCGCGCGTGGCGCGGAGTTCCGCACCGCCAAGGTCCCCTCCCGCCCCGCCGACCCGGTCGGCAGCATCTTCGCCGCGCTCGATGCCATCGGCGTCGCCCCCGGCGAGATCGCCGACCTGGTCCACGGCACCACCCGCGTCACCAACGCCATCGTCGAGAACAAGCTGGAGCCCGTCACCCTGCTGGCGACGGAAGGCTTCGAGGACATCATCGAGATCGGCCGCCAGAGCCGCCGCGACCTCTACCGCCTCGACGTCCCGCCGAAGCCCGCCCCCCTTATCCCCGCCGCCCGCCGCATCCCCGTCGCCGAGCGCATGGCGCATGACGGCACCATCCTCCGCCCGCTCGCCGATCTCGACGCCACCATCGACGCCGCGCTCGCCACCGGCACCCGCACCATCGCGGTGATGCTCCTCCACAGCTATGCCAACCCCGCGCACGAGCTGGCACTCGCCGAACGCCTCCGCGACCGCGTCCCCTACCTCTCCCTCTCCCACCAGGTGAACCCCGAGGCGCGCGAATACGAGCGCTGTGTGGCGACGGTGCTGAACGCCGCCGTCATGCCGCTCGCCGCCGAATACCTCGCCCGCCTGCGCGCCGAGCTCCCCGCCGAAGCACGCCTGCACGTCATGCACTCCGCCGGAGGCATGGCCTCGCCCGAGGCGGCAGCCGAGCGCCCGCTGCTGATGGCCCTCTCCGGCCCCGCCGCCGGCGTCGCCGCCGCCGCCGCCGCAGCGCGCGAGACCGGCGAGGCCGCGCTGCTCTCCTTCGACATGGGCGGCACCACCACCGACGTGGCGCTGATCCTCGACGGCCGCGCCGAGATCACCGTCGATGCCCGCCTCGCCGACCAGCCGCTGCGCCAGCCCATGGTCGCCATCGAGTCGATCGGCGCCGGCGGCGGCTCCATCGTCCGCCATGGCCCGGCCGGCCTCTCGGTCGGCCCGCACAGCGCCGGCGCCGAGCCCGGCCCCGCCTGCTACGGCCGCGGCGGCACCGCCCCCACCGTCTGCGACGCCAATGCCATCCTCGGCTACCTGAACCCCCGCCGCCGCCTCGGCGGCACCATCACCCTCGATGTCGAACGCGCCACCGCCGCCTTCGCCCTCCTGGCGGAGCAACTCGGCCTGCCGGTCGTCGAACTCGCCCTCGGCGTCCTCCGCGTCGCCGACGCCACCATGGCCCGCGCGCTCAACAAGATCACCGTCGAGCGCGGCGTCGATGGCCGCGGCGCCACGCTGCTCGCCTTCGGCGGAATGGGCCCGATGCATGCCACCGGCCTCGCCGCCACCTATGGCATCACCCGCGTGCTGGTGCCGCACGCCTCCTCCGCCTTCTCCGCCCTCGGCTGTGTCGCCGCCGAGATGAGCTACACTCGCCAGCGCACCCTCCGCCTCCCCGGCGAGGATTTCGACACCGCCCGCCTCGCCGCCGCCCGCGCCGCGCTGATGGAGGAGCTTTCCGCCCCCCTCCTCGCCCAGGGCGTCGCGCGGGAGGCCATCGCCGCCGAGGAGACCGGCCTCATCCGCTACCGCGGCCAGTCCTACGCCGTCGATGTCCCCCTCTCCGGCCCCGCGGACGCCGCTGGCCTCGGCACCGCCTTCGAGGCCCGCCACCGCGCGCTCTTCGGCTTCGCCTCCGGCGAGGCCTGGGAGATGCTCGGCCTCCGCCTCCGCCTCTCCGCCCCGCGCGCCCTCGATCTCGCCCCACCCGCGCCGACAAGCGGCCCGCCGGAGCCCTTCGCCACCGACCCCTGCTGGTTCACTCCTGACGCCCCGCTCCCCACCCCCCGCTACGAGCGCAGCGGCCTCGCCCCGCCCCACCGCATCGCCGGCCCCGCCATCATCGAGGACGACTGGTCCACCATCCTCGTCCCCCCCGGCTGGTCCGCAGCGGCGCAGCCCGGCGGCCACATCCTGCTGACCCGGGAGGACGCATGACCACGCCCGACCCCTTCCGCCTGGAAGTCCTCCGCCACGCCCTGACGGGCATCGCCGAGGAGATGTCCTTCGTTGTCATGCGCTCGGCCCGCTCGCCGCTGCTGCGCGAGGCCGGCGACCTCTCCTCCGCCCTGACCGACGCCACCGGCCAGCTCGTCGCCCAGGGCCGCGACATCCCCGTCCATCTCGGGGTGATGAGCTTCACCGTCGGCGCCTTCCTCAAGCGCGTGCCCGCCGAGCGCCTCCGCCCCGGCGATGTCTGGTTCACCAACCTGCCCGAGCTCGGCGGCAACCACCTGCCGGACGTGAAGGCCATCCGCCCCATCTTCGCCGAGGGCCGCCTGCTCGGCTTCGCCGTCAGCCTTGCCCATTGGGCCGATATCGGCGGCGCCTGGCCCGGCTCCTACGTCGCCTCGGCAACCGAGGCCGTGCAGGAAGGCCTCCGCCTCCCGCCGCTCCGCCTCTTCACCGCCGACGGCCCCGACGAGGAGAAGATCGCCGTCATCCTCAACAACACCCGCGGTCCGGCCGAGCGCGAGGGCGACATGCTCGCCCAGCTCGCCGCGACGGCAACGGCGGAGCGCCGCCTCCTCGACCTCTGCGCCACCCATGGCGCCGCGACGGTGGAGGGGGCCATGGCCGCCCTCCACGACCGCTCCGAGGCCGCCATGCGCGCCGCCATCGCCTCCCTCCCCCAGGGCACCTTCACCGGCGAAGACTTCCTCGACGATGACGGGCCCGGCGGCGCCCCCGCCGCCCTCCGCGTCCGCATCGACATCACCGGCGAGACGGCGCGCTTCGACTTCTCCGCCACCGACGACGCCCTGGCGGGCCCCCTCAACACCACCCCCTACGTCACCGCGGCCGCCGTCTACTACGCGATGAAGGCCATCGCCGGCCCCGAGATCCAGCCCAACGGCGGCTGCTACCGCCCGCTGACCGTCGTCACCCGCCCCGGCTCCCTCCTCGACCCGCCCAAGGAAAAGCCCCTCGTCGGCGGCAACCACGAGACCTCGCAGCGCCTGGTCGACGCCATCTTCCGCGCCTTCGCCGAGGTGATCCCCGAGCGCCTCTCCGCCGGCGGCTCCACCACCGCCGGCCTCCTGATCTTCGGCGGCGCCGGCCGCGACGGCGCCTGGAAGACGCTCTACGAGCCCCATGGCGGCGGCGAGGGCGCCCGCCACGACCGCCCCGGCTCTGCCGCGACGCGCGTCCACCTCACCAACACCAACAACACCCCGGCCGAGATCATCGAGGCGGAATTCCCCATCCGCATCGAGCGCCACGCGCTCCTGCCCGGCTCCGGCGGCGCCGGCCGCCATGCGGGCGGCGCCGGAACGGAGCGCGAGTACCACGTCCTTGCCCCCGAGATGTCGCTGACGACGATGTTCGAGCGCCGCGTCATCCCGCCCTGGGGCCTGGCGGGCGGCGAGGCAGGCGCCCCCTTCCGCTGCCTGCTCCGCCGCCCCGAAGGCACAGAGGAAGAGCTGCGCGGCAAGGCCAACCTCCTGGTCCGCGAGGGCGACCGCGTCATCCTCCAGACCAGCGGCGGCGGAGGCTACGGGCCGCCGGACTGACCGACCCAAAGGGAGGACAACAAGAATGCAGCCCAAGCTGGACAATCTCGCCGCGCGCCTGGCCGAACCGGCGCTCGCCCGCCACGGCCGCCACCTGACGGCCGATCTGCTGCTCGAGATCGGCGAGGCCGCCTGGCTGCTCTTCCTCCACGACGGCCGCCTTGCCGCACTCAAACCCGGCCCCTTCCTGATGCCGCGCTCCACCCTCGCGCTCCGCATCACCGAGGAAGGCTTCGCCCGCTTCGCCGCGCCGGAGCCGCAGCCCGGCTGGCACGACCTGCTGGCGCTCCGCCGCCAGGGCGCCCTCATGGTGGAGGGCGACACCAACCTCTTCTTCGCCCATCTGCTTTGGTTCAAAGGCTTGCTTGGCCTGCTGGCCGGCCACCCCGCGCCCGTCCCTGCCGAGGCTGCTCGCTTCGGCCGCATCGAGATCGAGCCCATCACCGGCCGCTACCTGCGCATGGACATCGCCGGCCGCCCGCACCGCCTCTATGTCGAGGAAGCCGGCTCCGGCCAGCCCCTGCTGCTACTGCACACCGCCGGCAGCGACGGCCGCCAGTGGCGCGACCTGCTGAACGATGCCGACATCACCAGCCGCTTCCGCTGCATCGCCTTCGACATGCCCCGCCACGGCAAGTCGAGCCCCCCGCCCGGCTGGGAGCGCGAGGACTACCGCCTCACCACCGCCGCCTATACCGGCCTGGTGATGACCATCGCCGCCGCCCTCCGCCTGGAGCGGCCCGTCGTCATGGGCTGCTCCATCGGCGGCCGCATCGTGCTCGACCTCGCGGCGGAGCACCCGGATGCCCTCGGCGGCGTCATCGGCCTGCAGGGCAGCGCCTTCACCGGCCGCTACTACGAGCTGGATGCGCTGCACCACCCGCACATCCATGGCGGCGAGGCTTGCGCCGCCATGGTCTCCGGCCTGGTCGGCCCGGCCTCGCCCGAGGCGGCGAAGTGGGAGACGCTCTGGCACTACGCCCAGGGCGGCCCCGGCATCTTCCGCGGCGACCTGCATTTCTACGCCGAGGAAGGCGACCTCCGCCCCAAGCTCGCCCGCATCGACACGGCGCGCTGCCCCGTCGCCCTGCTCACCGGCGAATACGACTACTCATGCCGCCCCGAGGACAGCGAGACGACCGCCGCCGCCATCCCCGGCGCCACGCTGACGATCATGCCCGGCCTCGGCCATTTCCCGATGAGCGAGAACTGGCCCGCCCTGAAACCCCACCTCCTGCCGGTGCTGGAGGCGATGCTCAGCAGGCCGAAGCGAACCGCTCCTTCATGACCTGAAGCACCCGGTCCGGCTCCTCCGCCCACCAGCGCCGCGACAGGATCTCGACCTCCGCCGCGCCCTCATAGCCCGCTGCCTCCGCCATCGCCCGGATGGCGGGGATGTCGATCACCCCATCCCCCATCATCCCACGATCGAAGACGAGGTCCTGCGTCGGCACCAGCCAGTCGCAGACATGGAAGGCCGCGATCCGCCCCCGCGCCCGCGCCACCTGCTGCGCCAGCTCCGGGTCCCACCAGACATGATAGACATCGAGCGCGATCCCGACGCCCTCGCCGAACTCCTCGGCGAGATCTAGCGCCTGCCCCAGCGTGCTCAGCACGCTCCGATCCGCACAGGTCATCGGATGCAGCGGCTCCAGCGCGATGGTGACACCCGCCGCCCTCGCCGCTGGCAGTACCTCCGCGAGCCCTTCCCGGAACATCGCCCTTGCTCCCAGCAAGTCCTTCGACCCCGCCGGCAACCCGCCCCCCAGCACGACGAGGCACCGCGCCCCGATCGCCGCCGCCTCCTCGATGGCCCGCAGATTATCCTCGATCGCAGCCCTGCGCCCCGCCGCATCCGCCGCCGGAAACATCCCGCCCCGGCAAAGCCCCGAGACGAACAGCCCCGCCTCCCGGATCCGCCGCGCCGCCGCCGCGACACCCATCTCGGCAAGCTTGTCCCGCCAGGGCGAAATCCCCGGGATGCCATGCCGCGCACAGCCCTCGATGCATTGCGCGAGCGTCCACCGGTCCCTGACGGTGACGGTGTTGAGCGACAGCCCCTCCATCACGCCACCCCATGCACCGCGAGCAGCGCCCGCATCCGCACGACGGCCATCTCCGGGTCCTGCAGCAGCCCCGCCGCATCCGCCAGCCGGAACAGCTCGGCGAAATGCCCGATGCTTCGCGCCGATTGCTGCCCGCCGAGCATGGTGAAGTGGTCCTGATGCCCATTGAGCCAGGCCATGAACACCACGCCCGTCTTGTAGAACCGCGTCGGCGCCCGGAAGATATGCCGGCTCAGCGGCACCGTCGGCGCCAGGATGCCATGGAAGCCGTCAAGATCGCCCGCCTGCAACGCCGCCAGCGCGCCCCCCACCGCCGGCGCGATCGGGTCGAAGATGCCGAGCAGCGCATCCGAATGCCCGTCCGCATTTCCCGCGATCAGCTCGGCGTAATTGAAGTCATCCCCCGTATACATCCGCACGCCGGCCGGCAGCCGCCGCCGCATGGCGATCTCCTTCTCCTTGTCGAGAAGGCTGATCTTCACCCCATCCACCTTGGCCGCATGTCCGGCGATCACGGCCAGCGCCGTCTCCATCGCCCTGTAATGCTCGGCATTGCCCCAATAGCCCTCGAGCGCCGGGTCGAACATCTCGCCGAGCCAGTGGATGATCACCGGCTCCCGCACCTGGCTGAGGATGCGCGCATAGACCCGCTCGTAATCCGCCGGCCCCTTCGCCGCCTTCGCCAGCGCCCGCGACGCCATCAGGATGATGCGCCCGCCCATCGCCTCGATGGCCTCGCACTGCTCCTCGTAGGCCCTGATGACGTCATCGACGGAGACATCCGGCCCCGGCGCGAGATGGTCCGTCCCCGCCCCGCTCGCCATCACCGCCCCCGGCACCTCGCGCATCGCCTCCAGGCTGCGCCGCACCAGCTCCTGCGCCCCCGCCCAGTCGAGCCCCATCCCCCGCTGCGCCGTATCCATCGCCTCCGCGACGCCCAGCCCGAGCGACCAGAGATGCCGCCGGAAGGCGATGGTCCGCTCCCAATCCACCTTGATGTCGAGCCACGGATCCTGCTCGACACGCGGATCGGCCACCACATGCGCCGCGGCGAGGGCGATGCGCGGAAAAGGCGGATGCGCCTTCGGGAAGCTGCGCGGCTCGCTCAACGTGAACCGCTCGATACCCGCACCCTTCGGCAGATCGATGCTCACCATGCCTCAGCCCTCCAAGACGGGGATGTCGATCCACCGCCGCTCCCGCCAGCTTCGCAGCCCCGCCTCCGCCAGCTGCACCCCCTTCGCCCCCGCGAAGAGATCCCACGGAAAGCTCTCCACCTCGCCCGCGAGATACCGCAGGAACATCTCCCACTGCACCCGGAAGCCGTTCGGATAATCCTGCGTGCTCGGCACCTCCTGCCAGCCACCGAAGAAGTCGATGGCTTGCGGGATATCCGGATTCCAAACCGGCTTCGGCGTATTGACGCGGCTCTGCGTCCAGCACCGCTGCAACCCGGCGACGGCGCTGCCATGCGTCCCATCCACTTGGAAGGTGGCGAGGTCGTCCCGCCTGACCCGCGTCACCCAGCTCGAATTGATGTGCGCCACCACGCCGCCCCGCAGCTGGAAGGTCGCATAGGCCGCATCGTCCACATCCGCCCTGTACGGCCTGCCATCCTCGCCGATTCGCTCCGGGATATGCGTCGCCCCAAGGCAGGAGACGGCCTCCACCTCGCCGAAGAGGTTGTCGAGCACGTAGCGCCAGTGGCAGAGCATATCGAGGATGATCCCCCCGCCCTCCGCCGCCTTGTAGTTCCAGGAGGGCCGCTGCGCCGGCTGCAGATCCCCCTCGAAGACCCAGTAGCCGAACTCCCCCTTCACGCTGCAGATGCGCCCGAGGAAGCCGCTGTCGATCACCATCTTCAGCTTGCGCAGCCCGGGCAGGAACAGCTTGTCCTGCACCACCCCATGCTTGATGCCCGCCGCCCTGGCGAGCCGCGCCACGCGCAGCGCATCCTCCAGCCGACCCGCCGTCGGCTTCTCGACATAGACATGCTTGCCCGCAGCAATGGCCCGCTCGATCAGTCCCGCCCGCAGCTGCGTCGTCGCCGCATCGAAGAACAACTCGTCCCGCGGATCGGCCAGGCAGGCATCGAGGTCGGTCGAGACCCGCTCGACCCCATGCGCCCGCCCCAGCGCCTCCAGCTTCTCCCGGTTGCGCCCGACCAGCACCGGGTCCGGCATCACCCGATCCCCATTCGCCAGCCTGACGCCGCCATCGGCGCGGATCGCGGCTATCGAGCGGATGAGGTGCTGGTTCGTTCCCATCCGGCCCGTCACGCCGTTCATGATGATGCCGATGCGCCTCACCGCCATGGCCGCCTCCCCTTCGTTCAGGTAACCATCCAGTTACCCAAACCCGGAGTCAAGGCCGCAGATAGCCCAGCACCACATCGACGGCATGCCGCTCCCGCTCCGCCAACGCCGCCTCGCTCCCGAACTCCGCCCGCAGCGCCGTGGCAAGGGTGTAGCGGTTGGCCACGAAGAAATGCCCAAGCCCGACGATGGTGATGTAGAGCTGCACCGGGTCGACATCGCGCCGGAACACCCCTGCCTCCGCCCCCCGCGTCAGCACCGCGCCGATCTGCCCGAGCAGCGGCGAGTAGAGCGCCGGCACCCCCTCGGACTTCCGCAGATAGGCCGCGCGATGGATGTTCTCCTGATTGAGCAGCGCGACGAATTCCGGATGCGCCGCCGTGTAGCGCAGGTTGAACTCAACCAGCCGCCGCATCGCCTCCGCCGGTGGCAGCGCCTCGACGCAAAGCGCCCGCTCCTCCGCCCGCTTGGCCGCATAGGCGCCCTCCAGCACGGTGAGCCACAGCTCTTCCTTGCTGCCGAAATAGGCGTAGAGCATCCGCTTGTTGGCGCCTGCCCTGAGCGCGATCTCATCGACGCGGGCCCCCGCCAGCCCCTTCTCGGCGAATTCGGCGAGCGCCGCATCGAGGATGCGCTGCCGCGTCGCCGCCGCCCGCGGCGAGAGCCCATCCATCACCCCGCCAGCACCTTCGCCAGCAGCGCCTCGGAAACCGGCTCATCCTCCGCCGCCAGCGGATCGCGCGGCATCACCCGATGCCGCAGCACCAGCCGCGCCAGCTCCAGCCGCTCCGCGTCCTGAAGCCGCCCCGCCTCCCAGGCCATCGTCGCCGCACTCGTCAGGTGATAGAGCGCACTCGCCGCCTGCCGCGCCAGCGCCGGCTCCTGCTGCGCCCGCTCGGCCAGCGCCGCCGCCCGCTCGAAGGCCGGCATCGCCCCCGGCAGCGCATCGCCATTGCCGAGCAGCCCCTGCACATGCGCGCGCAGCACCGGCAGCGACCCCTCGCGCTGCGCCGCCCGCAGCACGTCGAGCGCGACGATATTGCTCGTCCCCTCCCAGATGCTGCCGAGATGCGCATCCCGCACCAGCCGGGGATCGGCCCATTCCTCGATATAGCCGCAGCCCCCGCGTACCTCCATCGCGTCGCCCGTCACCCGCCGCGCATCCCGGCACGCCCGGAACTTCAGCAACGGCGTCAGGATGCGGAGCAAGGCATAGGCCCCCTCCTCCCCCGCATCGCTCCGCCGCATCGCCTCGGCGGCTTGAAACACCATGCTCCGCGCCTGCTCCATCGGCAGGACGAGCTTCATCAGCTGCCGCCGCATCAGCGGCATTTCCACCAGCCGCCGCCCGAAGGCCATGCGATGCCGCGCGACGAACATCGCCTCTGTCACCGCCCGCCGCATCAGCCCCGCCGCCCGCATCCCGTTCGACAGGCGCGAGGCATTGACCATGTCGGCCATCTGCCGGAACCCCGCCTCCGGCTCGCCGACGAGGAAGGCCGTCGCCCCCTCCAGCCTGATCTCCCCCGAAGCCATGGACCGCGTGCCGAGCTTCTCCTTCAGCCGCACGATCCGGTAGGCATTGCGCGTGCCATCCGGCCGCTCTCGCGGCAGCAGGAAGAGCGACACGCCGCGCAGCCCCGCCGGCCCACCGACGCGCCGCGCCAGCACCAGCGCCACCCCCGCATCCGGATTGCTGCAGAACCACTTGTCGCCGGTGAGCGCCCAGCTCCCATCCCCGCGCTCCTCGGCGATGACGGCCGTCGCGGCGATATCCGACCCCGCTCCCTGCTCCGTCATGAACATCGCGCCCTGCCGCAGAGCGTCGAGATCGGTCGCGGTCAGCCCCGGCAGATACCGCGCCACCAAATCCGCATCGCCGAACCGCCGCAAGGTCCTTGCCAGCGCATCCGTCATCGAGAGCGGGCAGCACAGCCCGAACTCCGCCTGCACGAAGAGATAGCTCAGCGCATATTTCGCCGCTGGAGGCATCGCCTCGGCCCAGCCCAGCACCCCCGGCCGGTGCGACATCGCCGCCAGCCCGAACTCGCTGAAGGCAACCCGCTCCATCTCCCGATAGGCCGGGTGATAGTCGATCGCCGCCGCATCCTCGCCCCGCCGCGTCCGCGGCTTCAGCACCGGCGGGTTGCGGTCCGCGACGCCGGCCAGCTCATCCAGCCGCCCGCCCGCCAGCGCCCCCATCCGGTCGAGATGCGGCAGCAGATGCGCCAGCAACCCCTCCGGCAGGTAGAGCCCCAGCAGCGGCCGCGCCCACGGATCGGCCCGCCAGAGATTGATCCCCCGCGCGTCCGGCACCGCCTCGGCGCCCACCGGCGCCGGCATGATCGGCAGGCTGTCCATCACGTCACCATGCCCCCTCCCGTTTCCGCCATGCTAGGCTCCCGGCCAAGGGCAGGCAAAAGCCATCACACAGGGAGAACGAGCGCCATGACCATCGCCGCCGTCATCCGCGAGAAGGGCCGCAACGTGGTCTCCGTCTCGCCCGAGGCCCCCATCGCCGAGATCGCCGCGATCATCGCCTCGCGCCGCATCGGCGCCTTGGTGGTGCTCGCCGACCATGGCGGCCTGGTCGGCATCGTCTCCGAGCGCGACGTGGTGAAGGCCCTCGCCAGGCACGGCGCCCGCGTCCTCGAGCTGACGGCCAGCGACCTGATGACCCGCCAGGTGACCACCATCTCCATGCGCAGCTCCATCGACCAGGCGATGGAGATCATGGATGCCGGCTATTTCCGCCACCTGCCGGTGATGGAGGATGGCGAGCTCGCCGGCATCGTCAGCATCCGCGACCTGGTGAAGCACCGCATCACGCTCCACCAGCGCGACCTCGAAGCGCTGAAAGCCGCCGTGCGGCAGCGCAGCGGCTGATTCAGCCCGCCCGCAGCAACCCTGGCCCATGCTCCTTGAGCCAGGCGACCGCCGCATGCCGATGCGGCGTCAGCCGCTCGACCAGCGCCCAGAATTCCGGCGAATGGTTCATCGCGCCGAGATGCGCCACCTCATGCGCGACCACGTAGTCGAGCACCCAGCCCGGCGCCATCACCAGCCGCCAGGAGAAGGCGAGCGTGCCATCCGGCGCGCAGCTCCCCCAGCGGCTCCTGGTATCCTTCAACCGCACGCACCGTGCCGCGACGCCGAGCACCGCCGCATGCCGCGCCACCATCCCCGCGATCCGCTCCGACGCAACCTCGCGCAGCAGCGTCGCGACGCGCGCCGCGACTTCCCCGTCACCGCCCAGCAGGATCGCGCCCGGCTCCAGCCAGGCCTCGCCCGGCCGCCCCGGGACGATGCGCACCACATGCGCCACGCCACCGACCGCAACCTCCGCCCCAGGCATGAAGACCACCGGCGGCGCCAGCGCCGCCAGCCTCTCCCGCACCCAGGCCGCATGGGTCTTCAGCAGCGCGACGCCCGCCGGCCGTCCCGCCCGCAGGGGCAGGGTCACCACGACGGCGCCGCTCCGCACATCGATGCGCAGGCTCACGCGCCGCGCCCGGGCCGAGCGCCGCCATTGCACGGGGCCGGAAAAATCGGCCTCCTGCCCGATAGAGTCGTCGATGCTGTCCATCAGGCGACCATGCGCAGCAAGCGGACCGCCGTTCAACCCGGCAACGCTTTCAGCTCCGTCTCGACGAAGGACAGCGGCGCGCTCCCGGCATTGACGACGTTGTGCTCCACGCCCGCTGTCCGCGTGTAGGAGACACCCGCCTTCAGCTCCGCTGTCACCGTCTCGCCGCCCGCGAGCTCGACGAGCAGCGTGCCATCCGTCACCGGCACGACGACATAGAGCCAGCCATGCCGGTGCCACCCCGTCTCCGCACCGGGATTGAAGTCCCAGCGCGTGACGCGGATGTTCTCGTCGTCGATCTGCACGGTGCCCACGGCGGGCTCCCGGCATCTCATGGGCTCGGTGAAGCTCACTCGGCGGCGGCCTTCACGCCCAGCCCCGGCAATGGCAGCGCACCCGCCGCCTCCCAGGCCTTCCAGACCGCATCTGCCTGCGCCTGCGACAGCTTCAGGTGCGGCGGCCGGATCGTGCGCCAGCCATCGTCGCCCGTGCTGCGCGCGATGATCTCGCGCAGCCCCGGGATCAGCGCCACGCTCGTCGCCGCCTTGCGCGTCGCCGTCAGCACCGCCTGCGCCGCATCCGCCTCCGGGCCGGTGCGCTTCGCATAGACGATGCCGCCCCAATGGCTGTTCGCATTGCTCGCCGCGGTGATGCAGCCTGCCCCACCTTCGGCCAGGATCTTCTGCACATACTCGTCCGAGCCCGAATAGACCTCGAACCCGTCCTTGGCGAAGGCGTCGATCATCGCCTTCATGTTGGCATAGTCGCCGCTGCTGTCCTTCACGCCCTTCACCACGCCGGGGAAAGCCTTCAGCATCCGCTCGATGAGCGAGAGGCTGAAGGGCACCGCCGATTGCTGCGGGAAATTGTAGAGATAGAGCGCGATCCCGCCGCCCACGCGCTGAACCACCTCGGAGAACCAGGCGAAGAGCCCGTCATCGCTCGGGTTCTTGTAGTAGAAGGGCGGCAGCACCAGCACGCCGCGGCAGCCCTGCGCCTTCGCATGCAGCGTCAGCTCGACGGTATCGGCGAGCGAGGCGGTGCCCGTGCCCGGCATCATCGTCGCCGCCGGCACGCCATTGGCGACCAGGCCTTCGAGGATCTCCTTCCGCTCGTGCAAGCCGAAGCTGTTCGCCTCGCCCGTGGTGCCGAGCACGCCGAGCCCGTTGCAGCCATTGGCCAGCAGCCACTTCGCATGCCCCGCCATCCGCGCCGGATCGGGCGAGAGATCGGGCTTCATCGCCGTCAGCACCGCGGCATTCACGCCGCCGAACAGGGCATCCTTCATGATCTCTCTCCTCGCTTCACCGGAGGCCGCGCCTTGCGCGGCAGCTGCCCCGGCCATTCCACCACATGATCCTCGAGGGCACCCGCCTCGCGCTCCGTCACCGCGCGCCCGCGCACCGAAACCCCGGCCTCATGCACCGTCTCCGGAGTACCCGAGATCAGCGGATGCCACCAGAACAGGTCGCGCCCCTCCGCCACCAGCCGGTAGGCGCAGGTCGGCGGCAGCCAGTCGATCGCGGCGACCCGCGCCGGCGTCAGCTTCACGCAATCCGGCACATGCTGCCGGCGCTTCGCATAGTCGCGGCAGCGGCAGCTCCCGGTGTCGAGCAACCGGCAGGCGACCTCGGTGAAGACCACCTCCTCGGTATCCTCGTCGCGCAGCTTGTGCAGGCAGCACCGCCCGCATCCGTCGCAGAGGCTCTCCCACTCGGCGCGATTCATCGCTTGGAGCGGCTTGGTCTTCCAGAAGGGCAGGATATTGTTCACCACCCCACCTTAGACCTACAGCCCCAGCAGATCGAGGGTCCGCCCCACCACCTTCGCCTCGTCGAAGCGCTCCGCGGCCCTTTCGCGCCCCGCCGCCCCCATCCGCGCCCGCATCCCGGCATCGCCCGCCAGCCGCCCCAACGCCGCCGCCAGCGGCCCGACGGTCGCCGGCGGCACGAGGAACCCCGTCTCCCCCTCCGCCACCATCTCCCGCGAGCCGCGGATATCGGTCGCCACCACCGGCAGCCCGCAGAGCATCGCCTCGATGATCGACATCGGCAGCCCCTCGAAATGGCTCGGCAAGGTGAAGACATCCGCCGCCGCCATCACCCGCGCCACGTCATGCCGATACCCGAGCCGCCTGACGCGCCCCGGCATCGCCGCCTCGGCCCGCGCGAACCACGGCTCCAGATCCTCGCCATGATCCGTCGCCAGCCGCTCGCCCACCACCCAGAGGACCGCCCCCGGCACCTCCTCCATCGCCCGGAGCAATTCGGGATAGCCCTTGTGCCGCACGAGGCGTGAGACCGCGAGCACCACGCACGCCCCCTCCCCCGCGCCGAGCTCCGCCCTGACCGCCGCCCTTGCCCCCGCATCCGGCCGGAACAGCGCCGGGTCCCGCCCATTCAGCACCGGCACGGCCCCGGGATGGATGCCGAGCCGCCTTGCATCCCCGGCCTCCTCCTCGCTGACGGTGAGGTAGGTATCGGTGATCCGCCCCGCCGCACGCTCAAGCGCCAGCGCCAGCCCCCGCCGCCAAGCCGGCCCCGGCTGGTTGAACAGGAAGCCATGGCAGGTATAGGCGACCTTCGGCACCCCCGCCGCCTTCGCCGCCGCCCGTGCCAGCAGCCCGCTGATCGGCATATGCGCATGCACCAGGTCGAACCGCTCCGCCCGGAACACCCGATGCAGCTCCCGCAGGCACCTGGCCTGCGCCACCGGATTGAGGCTGCGCGCCATCGGCACCGGGATGACGCGGAACCCCTCCGCCCGCGGCAGGTCGAGCAAGGGCCCCTCGGCACAAAGCCCCACCACCTCATGCCCCCGGGCGCGGGCGCCCCGCATCAGCGGCAGCAGGAAGTGCCGCAGCGAGAAATCGACATTCGTGACTTCCGCTATTTTTTTGGGGGCGATCTTCAGGGCGCGGTCAGGCTTCCGCCGCCTCGCCCGGTGCCGCCGCCGCCGTCACCCGGCCGAGCGCCCATTGCACCGTATCCTGCCCCGGCTCGGCCGAAAGCACGATCTGGCTGTTCCGCCGCTGCTCGCCGCCCAGGTAGAGGCTCTCCTCCAGGCTGACCGTGGCGCCGTTGGCGCGCAGCCGCCAGCTCTGGCCGGAGGGCAGCCGCAGCAGCACCGCCGCCTCGTCCTCGACCAGGCTCGCCGTCACCCCCGGATGCAGGTGGAACCGCACGACGAAGCCCGGCGGCTTCGCCCCCTGCTCCAGCATCTCGACGATATCCTCGCAGCGCAGGTCGTCCCCGGACTCGGCCAGGTAGAACCGCCGCCGATGCACCGCGCCGAAGGGCTTCCGCCAGCCGTCATGGCTCGCCTCCAGCCACTGCGCGCCATTCGCCTCGTGCCGCTCCTGCTCGACCCGCTCCGGCCGCCGCCCGAGCCCCTCATCCTTCAGCTCGCTGCTGTTGGTATCGGCGAGGATCAGCGTCGAATGCGCCGCCGTCGCCCGCAGCGCATCGCGCCAGGCGCCCTCCGCCCCCGGCGCCGCGCCGCAATTGACGATCAGCCTGTCCCGCCCCACCGACATCTCGAAGGAGAGCGACCCCGCGTGCGCATAGCGATCCGCCCCGCGCGGCAACCCCGTCTCGGCATCCCGCGCGCGCGCCGGCGGCGGCGCCGCGGCATCGGCGATCACCAGCGTCCGCCCCGCCTGCAAGCGATGGAAGCCCGTCTCCTCCAGCAGCATCGGCGCGCGGCCCCGCGCCTGCCCCTGGGTGAGGACGAGGTCAACGAGCCCCGCCCCCTCCTCCCTGGTGCCGTTGAACTGCGCGAGCCCGCCATCCCCATGCCGGAACAGCCTGAGCGCCTGCCCCGCCCGCTCCAGCACCGTGGCCAGCAGGGCCGGCGGATTGATCCCCGCCCCATGCAGCAGGTTGCGGATCTCGATCAGGTCCTGCATCGCCAGCAGCTGCTGCGCCGGCGAGCGCTCGACATGCCCGCCATCCGGGTGGAATTGCCGCTCCAGCTCCCCGGGCAGGAAGCGAAGCGCCCGCGTCATCCAGGCCTCCTCCTCCAGCGCGACGGCCGCCGCGATCGCCCCCTTCAGGGTGACGAGCGCCCCGCGATGCATCGCCTCGGCGGGCAGCGAGCCGACGACCCCCCGCGCATCCTGCGCCAGCCTGACGAGCAGCCGCTTGCGGAACCCGTCCTCTGCGGTCGCCGCCAGGAAGTCCCAATGCCCGAGCCAGGCCGAGACCCGCGCGGCCGCGACATCCGGCGCCTGGGCCAGCACCTCATCCGCCCCGCGCCCAAGCCAGTCCTCGGCCAGGTCCCGCGCCCGCATCCGCGCCGCATCGGTGCCCAGCGCACGCAGGTCGCGCATCCAGGCGAAGCCATGCGCCGCCGCCCGCCACGCGACCGGCCCCGCCGCCGCATCCCACCCCGCCCCGCTCTCCGGGTCGAGCCGATGCGTCGTGCCGAGATACTCGAACTCCCCCCGCAGCAACCGCGCCCCGCGGTTGGCATCCCCTGGCCAGAGATCGCGGAAGGCCCGCGCCGGCGCATCCGGCACCTTCACCGGCCGCAAGCCGGAGATGAAACGCCGCGTCCCGCGGATGATATCGCGCATCAGTCCAACACCTTGGGTCGAAGCGCCCTTATGGCCGCCGCATAATCCGGCTTGCCGAACACGGAAGTCCCCGCCACCAGCGCATCCGCCCCCGCGGCGACGCAGCGCGTCGCCGTCTCCGCCGTCACCCCGCCATCCACCTCGAGGTCGATAGGCTGCCCGCCGGCCGCCTCATGCGCATCGATCATCCGCCTGAGCACCGTGATCTTGCCGAGCTGGCTGTCGAGGAAGCTCTGCCCCCCGAACCCCGGATTGACCGACATAACGAGGATGAGGTCGCAGAGGTCGAGCACGGTTTCCACCGCGCTCACCGGCGTCGCTGGATTGAGCACCACCCCCGCCCGCTTGCCGAGTGCGCGGATGGTCTGCAGGCTCCGGTGCAGATGCGGCCCCGCCTCCGGATGCAGGCTGATGCAGTCCGCCCCCGCCTCGGCGAAGGCGGCGAGATACGGGTCCGCCGGCGCGATCATCAGATGCACGTCGAAGGGGATGGAAAGGTGCCGCCGGAGCGCCTTCACCACCACTGGCCCGAAGCTGATATTGGGCACGAAATGCCCATCCATGACATCGAGATGCAGCCAGTCAGCCCCGGCATCGGCGACGGCCCGCGCCTCCTCGCCGAGGCGGGCGAAATCGGCGGCGAGCAGGGAGGGAGCAATCCGGACGGGGCGCTGAGGCATCCCGGCGGTTCTAGCGGCGGCGGGAGGGCCGGGGCAAGGCGGCCCGGCCCGGCTCCACGCCTCGTTCCGCAACACGCATTCAAAATGACGAAGCCCCGCCATCGCTGCCGGGGCTCACGACGGTCCTGAGGCATACCGAAGGACCGGGATAGCCGCCCGACCCGGGCCCTTCAAGCTGCCGGCGAATCCCGCCGCCACCGCGCTACGAAGAACCCATCCATCCCACCCCGTTCCGCCCAGAGATCCGGCCGCGTCCTGAGCGTCCCCGCCGGGGTCACCGCCGCCTCCAACCCCGGCACCTCATCCGCCCGCACCGGATCGGCGACGAACCCCTCCGGCGCCGCATGCCCCTCCCCCTCCTCCGGCTGCAATGAGCAGGTGGCGAAGACCAGCCGCCCCCCCGGCGCCACCCGCCGCGCCGCCGCCGCCAGCAGCGCCCGCTGCACCTCCGCCATCGCCGGCACGTCCCGCGACCGCTTGAGGTAAGGCACGTCCGGATGCCGCCTTATGGTCCCCGTCGCGGTGCAGGGCGCATCGAGCAGCACCGCGTCGAACACCGCCCCGCCCGCATCCCAGGCCGCCGCATCCGCCTCGACCACCTCCGCCTCCAGCCTGAGCCGCGCCAGGTTCTCCCGCAGCCGCGCCGCCCGCCGCGGCTCCCGCTCCACCGCCACCACCTGCCCCCCGGCCGCCACGAGCTGCGCCGTCTTCCCCCCCGGCGCCGCGCAGAGATCGAGCACCCGCTCCCCTGGCCTGACCCCCAGCACCCGCGCCGGCAGCGCCGCGGCCGCGTCCTGCACCCAGAACCCGCCCTCGGCGAAGCCCTCCATCTCGGCCACCCGCGTCCCCGGCGGATAGCGCCAGCTCCCCGTCGGCAAGGCCTCGCCCCCCTCCGGCGCCGCCACGCCCGGCGCCAGCGACAGGTCGAGCGGCGCCTCCGCCCGATGCGCCGCCGCGATCGCCCGCACACCTGGCCCATAGGCCGCATGCCAAGCCGACCACAGCCAGGGCGGCGTATCCAGCCGCTCCGCATCCAGCCCATCGAGCGCCGCCGCCCCCGCCTCCGCCACCCGCCGCAGCACTGCATTGGCGAGGCCGGTGAAGGGCTTCGGCACCAGCGTCACGCAACTCGCCACCGCCGCATGCGCCGGCGTCCCGAGCAGCAGCAGCTCCGCCGCCCCCATGCGCAGTGCCTGCCGCACCTCGGAGGGCGGCTCCCGCCGCAGGAAGGGCTCCAGCACCGCATCCAGGCTCCCCGCCCGCCGCAGCACCGCCCCCGCGATTCGGTGCGCCGCCGCCTTGTCGCGCGGCGCGATCCCCTTCGGCAGCGCATCCAGCGCCTCCTCCAGCGGACGATGGCGGGTCATCACCGCCTCGAGCAGGGCGAGCGCGGCACGGCGGGTCGGGGAACCGAGATGGGAGGACATGCGGCGGTTTATGGCCCCCGTCCCCGGCGCGTGCTAGTCCGCCGACCCATGCATCTCTCGGCCCTCTCCAGCCCGGACCCCTCGCTCGGCCTCCTGCCCGATGCGCTGCAACGCCGGCCGAAGCTCTTCCTGGTCCTGCTCTGCCTGCTGCTCTGGCTGCCGGGCTTCTTCACCCTGCCGGCTACCGACCGCGACGAGGCCCGCTTCGCCCAGGCCACCCGGCAGATGGTCGAGAGCGGCGACTATGTCCGCATCCGCTTCGGCGAGGAGGAGCGCAACAAGAAGCCCGCCGGCATCCACTGGCTGCAGGCCGCCTCGGTGCATCTGGTGGAAGCCACGCATCTCGGCACCCGCGACATGATCTGGCCCTACCGCCTGGCGAGCCTCGCCGGCGCCCTGCTCGCGGTGCTGGCCACCTTCCATTGGGGCCGCGCCCTGGTGGGGCGGCGGGCGGCGCTGCTCGGCTCGGCCATGCTCGCCTCTTCCCTGGTACTGGTTGCCGAGACCCATATCGCCAAGACCGACGCCGCCCTGCTGGCCACCATCGCCGGCGCCATGGGCCTGTTCGGCCAGGCCTATCTCCGCCCCGACGCCTTCACCGCCCGCCAGGCCGCCGGCTTCTGGCTGCTGCTGGGCCTGGGCATCCTGCTGAAAGGCCCGATCGGCCCGATGGTCCCGCTGCTCGCTGGCATCACCCTGGCCGTGAGCGACCGCGAGGCCCCCTGGCTCCGCGCGCTGCGTCCCGGCTGGGGCCTGCCCCTGATGATCGCCGCCGCCGCGCCGTGGTTCATCGCCATCGGCCTGGCGACGGAGGGCCGCTTCTTCCAGCAGGCCGTCGGCGGCGACATGCTCTCCAAGATCGGCTCCGGCGAGGAGAAGCACTGGGGCCCGCCCGGCTACTACCTGCTGACCTTCGCCATCGCCGCCTTCCCCGGCGCCTGGATCGTGCTCGCCGCCCTGCCCAATGCCTGGCGCGACCGGCTGAACCCGCCGACCCGCTTCCTCCTCGCCTGGGTGGTGCCCTCCTGGCTGGTCTTCGAGGCGGTGCAGACCAAGCTGCCGCACTACACCCTGCCGCTCTACCCGGCCCTGATGCTGCTCGGCGCCGCCTGGGCGATCAACCCGATGCGCAACCCGCCCGGCCGCTGGCTGCGCTGGACCGGCATCGCCGCCCTCCTCTTGGTCGCCGCAGCGCTCGCCGCCGCCGCGCTCGCCGCGCCCTGGTACCTGGAGCGCCGCATCCTCCCCGCCGGCCTGCTGGCGATCCCCGCCGCCGGCGCCCTCGTCTACCTGGCCCTCCGCGCCGCCCGGCTGCGCGCCTGGGGCCGCGCCGGCCTGCTCGGCGCCCTGCTCGCCGTCCCGCTCTACGCGGCGGTGCTGGAGGGCGTCGCTCCCCACCTCGCCCCGCTCTGGGTCGGCCCCCGCCTCGCCCAGGCGGTCGAGTCCCGCGCCCCCGGCCTGCCCGCGGACCGCTTCGGCATCACCGGGCATAGCGAGCCCTCGGTGCTCTTCGCCCTCGGCCAGGACGTGCGCTTCCTCCGCACCGGCGCCGACGCCGCCGACTTCCTCGCCGCCGGGCCGGGCCGCGTCGTCGCCGTCGGCGACCGCGCCGAGGCCGATTTCCGCCGGCGTGCCACCGCCATCGCCCTGCTGCCGCAGGAGGTGGCCAGCGTCACCGGCTTCAACTACTCCCGCGGCCGATGGGTGACGCTGCTGCTCTTCAGGCTGCCGTCATGATCGCCTGGGCCTCCGACCTCGTCGTCTCGGCCGGCCTCATCGGCGTCTTCCTGCTGATGGTCGCCGAGAACCTGTTCCCGCCGATCCCGTCGGAGGTGATCATGCCCCTCGCCGGCTTCGCCGCCGCCCGCGGCCAGCTGTCGATCGAGGGCGTGATCGCCGCCGGCATCGCCGGCTCGCTCGCCGGCAACGCCTTCTGGTACGAGGCCGCGCGGGCCTTCGGCACCGCTCGCATCCGCCGCCTCACCGACCGCTTCGGCCGCTATGTCGGCCTCACCCCCCAGACCCTCGACCGCGCCGAAGCCGCGCTCCGCCGCAACGGCGCCGCGGCCGTCTGCCTGGCGCGGATGATGCCCGGCCTCCGCACCGGCATCTCCGTCCCGGCCGGCCTCGTCGCCCTGCCGCGACCGGTCTTCTACGGCTTCAGCGCCCTCGGCACCTCGATCTGGACCGGCGGGCTGGCCACCGCCGGCTACCTGCTCGAGGACCAGTTCCACCTGATCGAGGACTGGGCCGGCACCGCCGGCCTCTCCCTGACGGCGCTGATCCTCCTCATCGTGGGCCTCCGCATCCGCCGGGCGCGACGGGCGGGGTAAGGGTCAGCGCCGCCGCCCATCGCTACGGTCCCTGTCCGGCGGCTGCGGGCTTCCCACCAGCGGGACCCGAGGCACGGCCACCGGCACCGCCAGCGGGCGGCGCCTTCACGCTACGCAGCGCATCGGCGACCTCGTTCATGCGCTGGATGACGTCGCGCGTCAGAAGGGCACCGTTGATCTCGGCGAACCCCCCACCCAGCGAGCACTGGCCGTGGATACGCTCCACTTCCGCCTGGGCCTGGGAGTAGGGCAACTTATCCACCGGTTCGACCCGGAGGCGATCCGCCAGCACCTGCCATTGCCGGGCCATACGGTCCTCGATGGCCTTCCGGATCGAGCCCATTGCATTGCTGTAGAAGAAGGCACTGTTCATTTCCGCCCGGACGCCGCTGGTGATGCCCGCCGCACCCGACAATGCCCGGGCGGTGGCCGCGGGCGTGAAGATGGCCCCGAGTCCGCCCAGCAAGGTCGCCAGGGAGCCGAGCGAGAAGTTGTTGCTGCGCTCGACATCCGTCAGCACCGCCAAGTAATCGGCGCAGCGTTCCGCCGATGCCGCGGCCAGCACGCCCACGGCCTCATCCCGACGACGCGTCGGATCGGGGCCCGAGGCGATCCATGCGGAAACTTGGTCGATGCGGCAGGGCTCGATATATCGGCGCCTCAATTCCATCGGACGATCCACCTCGCCGAAGAGATAGGACCAGCTGAGATCCTGGTTTGATCGCCGCAGATCGCCCGCCGCGACAGGCACGGCTCCTCCGGCTGTCGGCGCCGCGCACCTGTCTTCCTCTTTCGAGAGGGTCGTTGAAACACCCCGGTCGATGAATGTGCCGCAAGCTGGCAATGCCAGCACGCAACAGGTGAGAAGCATCCCACGCATGGCCGTCCTCCGGGTGTCTGCTTCTGGTTCGAGCTCTTGCTCATCTGACCGGACGGCATCACCGGCCGAGCCGGCCCGATCCCGGTTCGGTTGATCGGCCCGCGCCCGTCACGAGCAGGAGTTTGGATGCCTGAAGGCCGCCCTCAGCGGATGGCGATCGGATTGATGATCGCCTGCACCGCACCCCGCAGCAGCGGCTGCCCCAGCACGAAGAGGAATTCCTTCGCCCCGTCCCGCGCCAGCGCCCGCGTGTCCATCACCTCGAGGATGTGGATGCCGTTCTTCGCCAGCAGCGTCTGATGCCCCTCCCAGACGCGGTTCGGGTTCTTGAAGGGCACCGCCTCGACCCCCCAGGTATCCGCCCCCACCGCGACGACGCCGAGCGAGGCGAGGAATTCCGCCGCGCCATTGTCGATCCCCGGCTCGCCCTTGCCGAACCGCGCCGGGTCCCGCTCCAGCAGCTCCACCCAGCCGGTATGGATGAGGATGACGTCCCCTTGCCGCACCTCGACGCCCTGGTCGCGCATCGCCGCGCGCAGGTCGTCGGCGCTGATGACCTCGCCCTCCTCCAGCATCGGCTTGCCGCGCGCCTTCGCCATGTCCACCAGCACGCCCCGCGTCACCATCGGCGGGATGCCCTCGACGCCGAGCCGCGTGACGCCCGTCGTGCGGATGAAGTCGCGCGCGTGGTTGCCGTTGTAGAAGACGTTGTCGATGCCGAGATGCGCGAAGCTGTCGATCTGGCTGCCGACGCCGAGCCAGCCGGTGAACATGTCGTCCGCATAGGACATGCGGTTCTCGGAAGGCACCGTCGCCCCCTCGAACTGGTCGGGCATCATCACCGTGATCGAAGCGCTGCGCGGCGGGAAGGCCGGCGTCTCCCGCCCCACCGGCACGCCGAGCCGGTAGACCTGCCCGCGCTGCACCAGCCGCGCCGCCTCCAGCACCTTCTGCGGCGTCAGCAGGTTCATCGCGCCGATCTGGTCATCCGCCCCATAGCGCGAGGGATACCAATTCGCCCCCTGCTGCTGCCCCCCCTGCTGACCCGAGGCCGCGAGCGGCGCCAGCACCGCCGCCGCCAGGACCGCCTTGCCGATCGTCTTCAGCATTGTTTCCTCCCGTAACAGGCCCGGGAGGATAGCGGCAGCAACAGCCCCGCCGGCGGTCACGCCAGCGCGATCACGGCCTATTCGCCTTCGCGGTGCAGGTCATGCGTGACGATCCCCGGCACCTCCGGCGGCAGCTCCAGCCAGTCGCGGCGCTTGAGCGTCCGCACCGTGTCCTCGTAGCCGCTGGCCCAGTGCTCGCGCATCGTGTCGGGGCCGAACTCGTAATCCTTCGACTGCCCTTCGTAGGCCCGCGCCTGGTAGACCATCTGCAGGATCGCCAGCCGCGGCAGCCGCGCCAGGCTCTCGCGCAGGCGGCGATCCTCCTCGCTCAGCGCCTCCTCCGGCACCTTGCCGAGGATCTGCCGCAGCCGCACCTGCCACTCGCGCCGGGTGCGGAAGGCATCCGTGTTCATCCGCGTGCGCGAGGAGTAGCGGATGTCCTTCTCCCGCCCCAGCACCTCCTCCATGTCGCGCGGCAGCGCGCCCCGCGCCGGGAACAGGTCCACCTGGAAGACCAGCGCGTCGCGGCTGTCGATCTCGTCCTCCAGCAGGTATTGCAGCGGCGTGTTGGAGACGAGCCCGCCATCCCAGTAATGGGCGCCGTCCACCTTCACCATCGGCAGCCCCGGCGGCAGCGCGCCCGAGGCCATGACATGCTCCGGCCCCAGGCGCTGCTGCGCGCTGTCGAAGTAGCGGAAATTGCCCGTCTGCACATTGACCGCGCCGACCGCCAGCCGCGGATGCCCGCCCGGCTTCGCCAGCAGGTCCCAGTCGACCAGCTCCTCCAGCGTCCGCCGCAGCGGCGTGGTGTCGTAGAAGGCCGTCGCCCCCGCCGCCCCGCGCGGCGCGAACCAGGGATTGACGCTGTTCGGCGCGAAGAAGCCGGGCGTCCCGAGCAGGATCGTCCCGAGCGCGCTCGTCCCGTTCCGCGCCCGCCGCAGCGTGTCGCCATCCGGCGTGAAGGGCCAGACCGGCCGCTCGGTGATGCGGCGCCAGAAGGCCTGCAGCCGTTCCAGCCGGTCCTCCCGCCGGTTGCCGGCGATGATCGCCGCATTGACCGCCCCGATCGAGACGCCGGCCAGCCAGTCCGGCTCCAGCTCCGCCTCGTGCAGCGCCTGATAGACCCCCGCCTGATAGGAGCCGAGCGCCCCGCCCCCCTGCAACACCAGGGCGATGCGGCTGAAGGGGCAATCGATGGGCTCCATGAGGCATCTCCAAGGGGAAGCGGCAGCGGTTGCTGCACCGGAAGCGGGTGCGACGCAACACCTGCGCGCATGACATCACGCCATAGCCCCAGCCGCCCGGCCTTCACCCCCGAACCCGAACCAATCCCGGGCGTTCCGATCCGCAACCAACGGATCAGGACCCCGCCATGCCGAGCCACACCCAAGACCGCCCCGAGAAGACCCGCGACGCCAATGTCGAGGCCGCCGTCGAGGACACCTTCCCCGCCAGCGACCCGGTCGGCAACACCGCCGAGCATGGGACTCGCGCCGTCCCCGCCGAGGACATGATGCCTAACGATGTCTCGGCCCAATCCGCCGGCCTCGCCAGCTTCACCGTCCCCTTCCCCAGCCAGGAAGGCGCCAAGCTCGCCCTCGAGACCCTGGTGCGCGAGGGCCCGGTGGACCGCCGCTGCGCCGAGATCACACAGGAGGGCGGCCAGGCCGCGCTGCGCATCTCCGCCCCCGAGGCCGACATCGCCCGGCTGAAGTCCATGCTGGAGAACAGCCCCTCGGCCACCTGACGGCCTCGCGGCTCTGTAGGAAAATAAGCTTTACAGAGCTGTTCGTTCCGAATACGTTCCCTCCTGCATCCCGCAGGAGGGACCGATGCCCCACCCCCCCGACACCGCCGCTTTCTTCACCGAGGCCGCCACCCAGGCCCCGCCCGCCGCTTGGTCCGTCGCCCTCGTCATCGCCGCGCCGGCCATCTTCGTCGCCGGCATGGCCTGGCTGCTCACCGCCCTCGCCCGCCGCCTCCAGGCCGCGGCGCAGCAGGCCGGCCCCACCGCCTTCGCCCGCCTGACCGAACTCCCCTGCGGCGTGCCCGACGGCACCATCCGCGCCCTCATCTCCTGCTTCATCGTCATCTTCGGCTTCCTGCTGATTGGCCTGCAGAAGCCGCTCGGCCTCGCCAGCGCCGAGGCGCTGACCGGCTTCATCGGCGCCGTCATCAGCTTCTATTTCGCCACCCGCCAGTCCGAGCAGTCGCGCGCCGCCACCCCCACGGCCGACCCCACCCCCGCCAGCACGGCGCTGGCTGCCGCCCGCAGCGTCCTCGACGCCGCCGCGACGGCCGCCCGGCTCGCGCCCGACAACGGCCTCGCCCAGCGCGCCGCCGCCACGGCCAGCGCCGCCCGCACCACCATCGACGCCGCGACGGAGGCGCTGCGCACCCCCACCCCCGCCAGCATCGCCACCGCCGCCAACGCCGCCGAGGCGACCCTCACCGCCGCCCTCGGCCCGACCAACCCGGCGACCTCGCTCATCGCCGACACGCTCTCCGCCCTCCGCGCCAGCCCCGCCTTGCTCGGCCTCGGCGGCCCCGCCGGCCTCGTCGCCGCCATCGGCCTCGGTGCCCTCCAGGCCATCGGCCAGGGTGCGGAGCATTTCGAGCGCTGGAAGGCTCGCATCCTCGACGGTCCCTATACCGCCAACCTCTTCCCCCCTGGCCCGGTGGACGGCGCCGTCGCCCTCTCCGCCCTTGAGGCCTCGCCGATCTTCGCCCGCGCTTGGCTCACGCCGAACCTCGCCCCCGCAGAGCGCTTCGCCACCGCCACCCGCCTCGCCACCCTGGCGCAAGGCGAAACCGAGCCCGCCCGCATCGCCCTCGACACCCCCGGCCGCTTCGCCAGCGCCGACGAGTTCGCCACCGGCCTCCAGGAATTCCGCGGCCGCCTGCTCGACGGCAGCCTCGACGCGGTGGACGACCGCCCGATCGACCTCGCCCCCGCCGGCCTCACTGCCCCGCCCATCCCCCAGGCGACCCTGCGCGACACCCTCGCCACCCTCCGCACGGACCCCGCCGGCCGCGACCTCGACCGCCTGGTGCTGCTGCTGACCGGCCTCGCCGCCAGCCCCGACCTCACCCGCGCCCAGGCGGCCGACCTGCTCCGCCGCCAGCTCGCCGCCGCCGCATGAGGGCGCTCCTTCCCCTCCTCCTCCTCGCCGCCTGCGCCACGCAGCGGCTGGACGCCGACAAGACCCTGCTGGCCCAAGGCGAGGTCGCCCGCCTCGCCACCCAGCCCCCGCCCTGCGCCGATGCCCGCCCGGAATGCCGCCAGGCCCAGGAGATCCGCGCCGAGGCCTGCCGCCGCCAGGGCGACCTCCCCTGCGCCATCACGGCCTGGCAGGCCGCCCTCGCCCCCGGCAGCCCCCGCCGCATCCCGCTGAACCTCGCCGCCGCCGCCCAGGACGCCATCAGCACCGGCGCCGGCGACCCGGCGACCAACGCCGCCGCCGAGCTGACGGCCGCCGATGCCCTCCGCGCCGGGAACCCCGCCGACCCGGCCGGCTGCGCCCACGCCGCCTCCGCCCGCCTGACGCTGGCCCTGCTCACCCCGCCCGGCCCCACTCGCTGCGCCCGGCTCGCCCCCCTCCCCGCCGTCTGCCGCCCCGTCCTCCCGCGCCCCCTCGCCGCCGCCCTGCACCGGAGCTGCCCATGACCACCCGCACCCTCCGCCTCACCCAGCCGATGATGCGCGGCGAGGACGTGCTCCAGCTCCAGCGCCGCCTGCAATCCGGCGGCTGGCCCGCCCCGGTTGCCGGCCTGGTGCGCAGCGCCGACGGCCTCTTCGGCCCGGCGACCGCCGCCGCCGTCGCCGCCCTCCAGGCCCTGCTCGGCCTCCCCCCGGACGGCATGGTGGACGCCCCCCTCTGGTCCCGCCTGCTGCCGGGCACGCCGCCGCCCGCGGACCCGCTCTCGCCCGAGGCGCTGGCCGCCCTCGCCCGCCCGCATGCCCGCTTCGGCGGCGGCACCCGCTGGTCGCTAACCCACTTAGGGATCGTCCTCGAGACCGGCGAGCTGCCCGCCTCCGCCGCGCAGGAGGCGATGATCCGCCGCATCCTCTCCGCCTTCGCCGCCCCGCTCGGCACCGAGTCCCGCCGCCACCGCCTGCCCGTGGAGCTGCTCGCCGCCTGCATCGCCACCGAATCCGGCGGCGACCCCCTGGCCGAGCGCCACGAGCCCGGCTTCCGCGACTATGCCTCGACGCCCCACCGCGTCTCCATCGGCTGCATGCAGACCCTGATCTCGACGGCGGCAGCCGTCCTCCGCCGCCCCGTCACGCCCGAGGAATTGCGGCGCCCCGAGATCAGCATCGCCGCCGGTGCCGCCTTCATCGCGGAGGCCGTCCCCCGCACCCTGCTCGACCCGCCGGTCGTCGCCTGCGCCTACAATGCCGGCTCGGTCCGCCACGACCCCTCGCCCGGCAACCGCTGGCGCATGCTGCAATACCCGGCCGGGACGGGCGCCCACGCCGACCGCTTCTGCGCCTTCTTCAACGCGGCCGCCCGCCTGCTTCGGCGCGGATCCGCTTTAAGCGCTCAATTCCTAAAATTCCCCGAGCAACCCCTTGATCCTCAAGGAAATGCCCCGCCGCGAATTTAAGCGGCCCGGACCCCCTTCGAGGTGCTGTACTCGAAATGCAGCGCCTCGCCAGGGAAGACGCGGGGATGGATCGCATGCGCCGCCATCGCCGCCTCGGAGAAGCCCTGCAGGATCAGCTTCAGCTTCCCCGGATAGGTGGCGATATCGCCGATCGCATGCACCCCCGGCAGGCTCGTCATGCAGGTCGCGGGCTCCACGGAGACATGGCTGTGGCTCAGCCCCAGCCCCCATTCCGCGATCGGCCCCAGCTCCATCGACAGGCCGAAGAAGGCCAGCAGGTGATCCGCCGGCACCACTTTCTCCTCACCCTTCAGCGTCGCCAGCACCACGTCCGAGAGCCTCCCGCCATCCCCCCGCAGCCCGTGCAGCTGATAGGGGATGGCCATCTCCACCTCCCCCTTCGCCGCCGCCTCCTCGAGCCTGGCCGCGCTCTCCGGCGCCGCCCGGAATTTCGCCCGCCGATGCACGACCACCACCCGCTCGGCGACATCCTTCAGCGACAGCGCCCAATCCACGGCCGAGTCGCCCCCGCCCGCGATCACCACCCGCTTGCCACGGAACTCCTCGCGCCGCGAAACCGCGTAGCGCACCGCCCCCGTCGCCTCA
Source organism: Belnapia moabensis DSM 16746 (assembly GCF_000745835.1). GTDB lineage: Bacteria > Pseudomonadota > Alphaproteobacteria > Acetobacterales > Acetobacteraceae > Belnapia > Belnapia moabensis. The sequence continues at coordinate 80,435 of NZ_JQKB01000020.1, forward strand.
TACCCTTCGAGCCCCGCGAGCGGCGGCCGGTTCGGCCCGAAGGCCCCGGCGCCGGCCGCGATCACCACCGCCTTCGCCCGCACCTCGTCCCCCGCGCTGGTCCCGAGCAGATACGTCTCCCCCTCCCGCACCAGCCGCTCCACCCGTCGCCCGAGCAGATAGGCCGGCCGGAAGGGCGCCGCCTGCGCCTCCAGCTGATGGATCAGCCCCGCCCCCTCGATCGCGGGATGGGCCGGGATGTCGTAGATCGGTTTTTCCGGGTAGAGCGCCACGCATTGCCCGCCGATCGAATCCAGCGCGTCGATCACGACGCTCCGCATCCGCAGCATGCCGCACTGGAACACCGCGAAGAGCCCGACCGGCCCCGCGCCGATGATCGCCACATCCGTCTCGATCGCCGCCATCACCATGACCTTCGAAGAGGCCCGGGTATTAGGGCCGAAGCCGCGCTATACCAACCCCTCGATGCCCCTGACCCTCTCGCTGCCCGACGCCGCGGCCACCGCCCGCCTCGCGGCCCTGCTCGCCCCGCGCGCCCGGCCGGGCGATGCCGTCCTGCTCGACGGCCCCCTCGGCGCCGGCAAGAGCGCCTTCGCCCGCGCCTTCCTCCGCACCCTGGCCGGCGACCCGGCGCTCGAGGTCCCCTCGCCCAGCTTCACCCTGGTGCAGAGCTACGACCTCCCCAACGGGCTGGAGGCCCACCACTTCGACCTCTACCGCCTCGACGGCCCCACGGACCTCCGCGAACTCGGCTGGGACGAGGCCCGCCGCGGCCTCGTCCTCGTCGAATGGCCGGACCGCCTCGGCCCCCTCGCGCCGGAGGGGGCGTTGCATCTCCGCCTCGCCCACGGAGAGAAGGAGGACAGCCGCATCGCCACACTGGACGGCTGGCCCGGCCGGCTGCATGGGCTGGCCGGATGAGATTCCCCGACCCCTTCCTCGCCGCCCATGGCTACGGCGCCGCCGCCCGCCACCCGCTCGCCGGCGACGCCGACCTCCGCCGCTATGCCCGCCTCACCGGCGGCCCGCGCCCCGCCCTGCTGATGGACGCCCCACCGCCGCAGGATGTCCGCCCCTTCCACGCCCTCTCCCGCCACCTGCTCGCCGCCGGCTTCTCGGTGCCGGAGGTGATCGCCGCCGACGAGGCCGCGGGCTTCCTCCTGGTCGAGGATTTCGGCGACGCCACCCATGCCGCGCTGCTCGACGCCGGCGCCGACCCCCTCCCCCTCTACCGCGAGGCGGCGGATACATTGGCCGCCCTGCACGCCGCCCCGCCGCCCCCCGGCCTCCCCGCCTGGGATGCCGAGGCGATGACGCGCGCGACCGCCGCGACCTTCCTCGACTGGTGGTGGCCCGCCGCCTTCGGCGCCCCGCCGGGCGAGGCCGTCCGCGCCGAACTCGCCGCGGCGCTGGCCGAGATGCTGGCCCCCCTCGCCGGCGCGCGGGGCTTCGTCCACCGCGACTACTTCCCCGCCAACCTCATGCGCATCGGGGACCGCGAGGGCATCCGCCGCACCGGCATCCTCGACTTCCAGGACGCCGCCATCGGCCACCCCGCCTACGACATCGTCTCCCTCGTCGAGGATGCCCGCCGCGACGTGACGCCGGAGGTCCGCCGCGCCACCCTCGCCGCCTATCTGGCGGCCCGCCCCGGCCTCGACCGCGGCGCCTTCCTCGGCGCCATGGTGGCCTGCGGCGCGCAGCGGCATCTCCGCGTCGCCGCGCTCTGGGTGCGGCTGGCGAGGCGCGACAACAAGCCCGGCTATCTGATACACGGCCCCCGCTGCTGGGCGCTGCTCGACCGCGCGCTCTCCCAGCCGGCCTGCGCCCCGCTCCGCCGCTTCCTCGACGCCCATGTGCCGCATGAGATGCGGAAGAATCCGCCGGAGGCCGCTTGATCCACCTCACCCATGGCATGGTCCTCGCCGCCGGCCTCGGCCTGCGCATGCGGCCGCTGACCGAGACCACCGCCAAGCCGCTGCTGACGCTGCAGGGCCGCAGCCTGCTCGACCGCGCGCTCGACCGGCTCGACTCCGCCGGCATCGAACAGGCCGTGGTCAACGCCCATTGGCATGCCGACCAGGTCGCCGAGGCCGTCGCCCGCCGCGAGTCGCCCTACATCGCCCTGCAACGCGAGGAAGAGCTGCTGGAAACCGGCGGCGGCGTCACCCGCGCCCTGCCGCTGCTCGGCCCCGGCCCCTTCGCCGTGCTGAACGGCGACAGCGTGATCCTCGACGGCCCGAGCCCGGCCCTCGCCCGCATGGCCGCCAGCTTCGACCCGGCGCAGATGGACGGGCTGCTGCTCGTCGTCCGCACCGCGCAGGTGGATGGCGAGGTCGGCCGCGGCGACTTCCATCTCGACCCGCTGGGCCGTATCCGCCGCCCGCGCGAGCTGGAACTTGCTCCCTACATCTTCTCCGGCGTCCAGATCCTCTCCCCGTCGCTGTTCGAGGGCGCCCCCGCCGGCCGCTTCAGCCTCAACCGCCTCTACGACCGCGCCATTGAGGCCGGCCGGCTTTTCGCCCTTGTGCATGACGGCATCTGGTTCCACCTCTCGACGCCCGAGGACCTGGAGCGCGCCGAGGCCTCGATGGCGGCCGGATTGGTGAAGGCGCTTTTCTGACGACCATGGTGCTAGTCTCACCCCGGTGACCGTCTTCCACATCCCGACGCATCTGCCCTTCCTCGACTGCCTCGCGGCCGGGGTGTTGCAGGCCGTGCCCGGCGACGCGCCGGAACGGCTCTCCCGCGTCACCATCCTGCTGCCGACCCGCCGCTCCGCCCGCGCGCTCCGCACCGCCTTCCTCCGCGCGGCGGATGGCCAGGCGCTGCTGCTGCCGCGGATGCGCGCGCTCGCCGGCCTCTCCACCGAGGATGCCGACGAGCTGGCCCTGCCCGCCCTGCTCGATCTGCCACCCGCCGTCGATCCGCTGCGCCGCCAGGCGGTGCTGACCGGCTTCATCCAGCGCCTCGACCGGAAGCACGGCGGCCCGGCGACGCCCGACCAGGCCTGGGCGCTGGCCGGCGCGCTCGGCACGCTGCTCGACGAGATCGCGTTGGAGGAGCGCGACCTCGACCTGCTCGCCGAAACCCCGCCCATCGCCCTCGCCGAGCAATGGCTCGAGCGCCTCGAGTCGCTGGTGCCGGAGACGCATGCGGCGCATTGGCAGATCACCCTCGCCTTCCTGCGCGGCGTCATGGCGCAGTGGCAGCACTGGCTGGAGGGCGAGGGGCTGCTCGACATCGGCATGCGGCGTGCCCAAGCGCTGCGCGCCCAGACCCTCGCCTGGCAGCAGGACCCGCCGCGCGACCCGGTGATTGCCGCCGGCATCGGCGTCGGCGGCACCATCCCGGCGGCCGAGGCCTTGCTGCGCGTCATCGCCCATGACCTGCCCCGGGGCTCGGTCGTCCTGCACGGCATCGACGCCGCCTCGGCCGAGCCGCGCGTCTGGGAGGCCATCCCCGAATCGCCGACGCATCCCTATTGCGGCCAGCGCCGGCTGCTGGCGGCGCTGAAGCTCGGCGCTGACCAGGTCGAACGCTGGCATGGCTGCCCAGCGGAAGAGGCCGAGCGCGCCGCGCCGCAGCGTCGCCCCGACCTGCTAGGCATGGCCCTCCGCCCCGCCGCCGGCCTGCCCGCCTGGCAGTCCCGCCGGCCGGAGGAATGGCGCCCGGCCCTCGACGGCCTCACCCTGCTGACCGCACCCGACGCCCAGGCCGAGGCCGCCGCCATCGCCCTTACCCTGCGCGAGGCGCTGGAGGACCCTTCGGCCCGCGCCGCCCTCGTCACCCCGGACCGCGACCTCGCCCGCCGCGTCTCGGCGGAGCTCGCCCGCCACGGCGTCACCGCCGACGACTCGGCCGGCGAGCCGCTGGGCGAGACGCCGACCGGCAGCTTCCTCCGCCTCCTCGCCCGCATGGCCGCCGCCGAGCTGGCGCCGGTGCCGCTGCTCTCCGTCCTGAAGCACCCGCTCTGCGCCGGCGGCTGGCCGCGCGAGCGCTGGGTTTCGGCCGTCCGCCGCCTGGAACGCGCGGCGCTGCGCGGCCCCCGCCCGGCGCCGGGGATGGCCGGGCTCCGCGCCGCCGCCCGCGCCGGCCTAGCCCGCGAGAGCGAGGTCGAGGTGCTGGCCGAGATCACCTCCCTGCTCGATGCGCTGGAAGCGGCGCTCGGCGCCTTCGCCGGCCTTGCCTCCACGCCCCGCCCGCCCGCCGACCTGCTCGCCGACCACCTCGCCGCCGCCGAGGCGCTGGCGGCGACGCCGACCCTGCCCGGCGGCCTCCGCCTCTATGCCGGGGAGGAGGGCGAGGCGCTGGCTTCCCACCTCGCCGCCCTGGCGCCGGCCATGGCGCTGCTGCCACCGCTCGCCGCCGAGGCCTGGCCCTCACTCTTTGACGCCGCCATGGATGGGGCGGCCGCACCCAGCCTCCGCGGCAGCCGGGGCCGCGAGGGCGGCCCGCATCCGCGCGTCGAGATCCTCGGCCTGTTGGAAGCCCGGCTGCTGACCTTCGACCGCGTCGTGCTCGGCGCCCTCGACGAGACGGTCTGGCCGCTGGCGACCGATCCCGGCCCCTGGATGAGCCGGCCGATGCGGCACGAATTCGGCCTGCCGGAACCCGAGGCGCGCATCGGCCGCGTCTGCGCGGACTTCCTGCTGACCGCCTGCTCCGCGCCGGAGGCCGTGCTCTCCCGTGCCCAGCGCCGCGGCGGCGCGCCGACCCTGCCGGCGCGCTGGCTGACCCGGATCGAGACCTTCCTGGCCGGGCAGGACGGGTTGCGCCTGCCGCCAAGCCCGGCCATCGCCTGGACCGCCCGCCTCGACCGGGCCGAGCATGCCGCGCCCTGCGCCCGCCCCGCCCCACGCCCGCGGCCGGAGCAGCGGCCGGCGCGGCTCTCCGTCACCCAGGTCGAGACGCTGATCGCCGACCCGTACGCCTTCTACGCCCGGCATGTGCTGCGGCTCCGCCCGCTGGATCCGCTGGAGGCGGATGCGGGGGTGCTCGACTACGGCAACCTCGTCCATGCGGCGATGGCGGGCTTCGTCCGCCGCCTCTCCGGCCAGCCCTGGCCGGGCGAGGATGCGGCGCGACAATGGTGGGAGGATGCGGCCCGCGCCGCCCTGGCCGATGCCTCGCCGCGCCCCGGCCTCGCCGCCTTTTGGGCGCCGCGGCTCGGCCGTATCGGCGAATTCGCCGTGCAGCAGGAGGCGGCGCTGCGGGAGGGCACGGCGCCGATCCGCAGCGAGGTGGAAGTGAAGGGCGAGCTGGCGCTCCGCCTCGGCGGGCGCGAGGTGACGCTGACGGCCTATGCCGACCGCATCGACATCTTGCCGGGGGGCCTCCGCATCCTTGACTACAAGACCGGCGAGCCGCCGAGCGGCGAGGCAGTGCGCGACGGGCGCAAGCCGCAGCTGACGCTGGAGGCCGCCATCGCTGCGGCCGGCGGCTTCGAGCGGGTGCCGCAGGAGGATGCGGGGGCGCTGGTCTACTGGCGCCTTTCCGGCGGGCCGAAGCCGGGCGAGGTGAAGGCCGCGGTCGAGGACAAGCTGCTGGTGCGCCAGCTCGCCGATATGGCGCAGACGGCGCTGATCGAGCTGGTCGGCGACTTCCTGCTCGGCGACCGGCCCTTCACCGCCCGGCCGCACCCGAAGCGGGCGCCCGCGGGCAACGACTACGACCATCTCTCGCGCCTGGCCGAATGGGCCGGCGCCGAGGATGCGCGGGGCGGCGCATGAGCGAGAACGCGCGCCTCCGCGCCGAGCAGCAGCAGCAGGCGGCCTCCGACCCGACGGTCTCGGCCTGGGTCGGCGCCTCGGCCGGCTCGGGCAAGACCAAGGTGCTGATCGACCGCGTGCTGCGGCTGCTGCTCGACCCGGCGCAGGTGCCGGGGCGCATCCTCTGCCTCACCTTCACCCGCGCCGCGGCCGCCGAGATGCAGGCGCGGCTGCGCCGCCGCCTCGGCGAATGGACGGTGGCGGATGAGCCGGTGCTGGCCGCGCAGATCCGCCGCCTCACCGGGCTGGAGCCGGATGCGCGGCGGATCGACCGCGCCCGCCGCCTGCTGGTCGAGGTGCTGGAGATGCCGGGCGGCATGCGCATCTCGACCATCCACAGCTTCTGCCAGAGCCTGCTCCGCAGCTTCCCGCTCGAGGCCGACCTCCCGCCGCAATTCGCAGTACTGGAGGAGCAGGACGCCGCCGCGATGCTGGCCGAGGCACGCGAATCCGTGCTGGCGAATGCGGACGCCGTGGCGCAGGAGCTGGCGCTGCTCGCGGGCATCGCCTCGGCGGATACCTTCGCCGATGTGACGCGGGCGCTGCTGCAAGACACGGCGCGGGAGCGGCTGCTGCGCTGCCTCCAGGGCTGCAACGGCATCGCCGGCTTCCGGCTGCGGCTGGCCGCGGCGCTCGGCGCGCCGGACAGCCTCGATGAGGCGGAGGTGATCGCCGCCGCCTGCACGGTGGAGGAGGCGCCGCTGCGCCTGGCGGCGAGCCTGCTCGGCGCCAGCAAGACCGAGAGCGACCGGCAGCGCGCAGCGCAACTCATCGAGTGGATCGGTGCGGATGCGGAGGCGCGGGCGGCGCGATTCGACGATTGGCACCGCTTTTTCATCACCGACAAGGGCACCGTGCGGGCCGATAAGGGCTTCGCCACCAAGGGCGTCGGCGCGCGTCAGGCGGAGGTGCTGGCGGCGCTCGTCGCCGAGGGCGAGCGGCTGCTGAAGGTGGCCGAGCAGCGCGCCGCCTGCCGCCTCGCCGCGGCGACGGGCGCGCTGCTGGCGCTGGCCGCGCCGGTGCTCGACCGCAGCCGGGCGCGGCAGCGCCAGGCCGGGCTGCTCGGCTATGGCGACCTGATCGACCATGTGCGGCGCATCCTGCAGGACCCGGGCAGCGCCTGGGTGCTCTACAAGCTGGATGGCGGGCTCGACCACGTCCTGCTCGACGAGGCGCAGGACAGCAACCCGGCGCAGTGGGGCATCGCCGCGGCGCTGACGGCGGAGTTCTTCGCCGGCAACGGCGTGGAACGCAGCCGGGCACGCTCGCTCTCCGCCGCTGCGGTGGAGGCCGAGGCGCCGCGGCGGACGGTCTTCGCGGTCGGCGACATCAAGCAGGCGATCTACGGCTTCCAGGGCGCCGACGCGGTGGGCTTCGCCACCTGGGAAGGGCATTACGGGCAGCAGGTGCGCGATGGCGGCGGCGAGTTCCGCCAGGTGCAGCTCGACGTCTCCTTCCGCTCGACGGCGCCGGTGCTGGCGCTGGTCGATGCCGTCTTCGCCGACGGGCCGGCGCGGGGGGGCGTTGTCGCGGATGGCGGGACGCTGCGCCACCTGCCGGACCGGCAGGGCCATGCAGGCAGCGTGGAGCTGTGGCCGCTGCTCCGCCCGGCCGAGACGCCGGCGCCGGAGCCCTGGCAGGTGCCGCTGGAGCCGGAGCGCGTCGCCAGCGCCGAGGCGCTGATGGCCGAGGCGCTGGCGGCGCGCATCGACCACATGATCCGCCACGAGCGGCTGGAATCGCGTGGCCGCGGCGTGCGGGCGGGCGACGTGCTGGTGCTGCTGCGTAAGCAGGCGAATGTGGCCCTCGTGCCGCTGCTGGTCCGCGCGCTGAAGGCACGGCAGGTGCCGGTCGCGGGCGTCACGCGGGTGAAGCTCGTCGAGCATATCGCGGTGATGGACCTGCTCGCCCTCTGTGACGTGCTGCTGCTGCCCGATGACGATCTCCAGCTCGCCGTGCTGCTGAAGAGCCCGCTGATCGGCCTCTCCGAGGAGGCGCTGCTGGCGCTGGCGCATGGCCGCACCGGCTCGCTCTGGAGCGCGCTGATGGCGCATCGGGACGAGGCGGCGGATGGCACCGCGGCGCGGGCGGCGGCCTGGCTTGCACGACTGGCGGGGCGGGCCGACCTCGTCACCCCGTACGCGCTGCTGGCCGAGGTGCTGGGCGAGCCGTCCATGGACGGCTCCCGTGGGCGGGCCCGGCTGCTGGCGCGGCTCGGGCCGGAGGCGGCCGACGTGCTGGACGAGCTGCTGAACGCGGCGCTGACGCATGAGCGGCGGCACCCGCCGAGCCTGCAGGGCTTCCTCCACTGGCTGCGCCAAGGCGGCGCCGAGGTGAAGCGCGAGGCGGAGGCGGCGGGCGATGCCGTCCGCATCATGACGGTCCACAACGCCAAGGGATTGCAGGCGCCGATCGTCATCCTCCCCGATGTCGGCAGCGGCACGGGCGGCGAGGCGATCCGCTGGCTGGAGGGGGATGGCATCGCCCTGCCGCTCTGGGCGCCAAACAAGAGCTTCCATGCCCCGGCCTTCCTCGCGGCGAAGGCGGCCGACGAGGCGCGGCGGCTGGAGGAGGAGAACCGGCTTCTCTACGTGGCCCTGACCCGCGCCGAGGACCGGCTGGTGGTCTGCGGCTGGGGCAAGGAGCCGGGCGAGTGGTACCGGCACGTCGCCGCCGGCTTCCGCCGGATCGAGGGCGCGGCCGAGCATCGCTTCGACCATGCCGGCTTCGGCGCGCCCGCGGCCTGCGATTTCGGCGACTGCATCCACTGGCGGCTGGACTGCGGCCAGGAGGAGGCACCGGTGCCGGACCTCCCGCATTCCGTCGCGGACGAGGCGGGGCCGCTGCCCGGCTGGGCGACGCGCCCGGCACCGGCCGAGGCGGTGGAGGCGGCACTCAGCCCCTCCGCCCTGCCGGGCGAGGCGGAGACACCGGCCGCCGCCCCGCATGGCGAGGCCGATCCCGGCGGGCGGCGCTTCCGCCGCGGCCGCGTGATGCATGCGCTCCTCCAGCACCTGCCGGAGCGCGATCCGGCCGAGCGGCGGGAGGCGGCGGCGCGCTTCCTCGCCCGGCCAGGGCATGGGCTGGAGCCGGCCGAGCAGGCGGAGATGCTGGAGGAGGTGCTGGCTCTCCTCGCCGCGCCGGCCATTGCGGCAGCCTTCGCGCCGGGGAGCCTGGCCGAGGCGCCGATCGCGGGCCGCCTCGGCGGACAGCTGGTGACGGGGCAGGTGGACCGGCTGGTGGTCTCGCCCGAGCGGGTGCTGGTACTCGACTACAAGACCAACCGGCCACCGCCCGCGACGGCGGAGGCGGTAGCGCCGCTTTATCTGCGGCAGATGGCAGCCTATCGCGCCGTGCTGCGCCAGGCCTTCCCCGACCGGGTAGTGGATTGCGCCCTGGTCTGGACCTATGGCGCCCGGCTGATGCCGCTGCCGGGCGAGTTGCTCGACCAGCATCTCCCCGCGTCCGCAACATAGCGGCCCCGCGCAGGCGGTGGCCTTGACCCCGGCCCGACCTGTGACGAATTCTTACAACATGGTGGGGCCTTCCCGGCTCCAGGAACGAGGCGCAGGACGATGAGCGAACTCACCAAGGCCGTGACCGACGAGAGCTTCAAGCAGGACGTGCTGGATGCCTCCGGCCCCGTGCTGGTCGATTTCTGGGCGGAGTGGTGCGGCCCCTGCCGCATGGTCGGCCCGATCCTTGACGACATCGCCAAGGAATACGAAGGCAAGCTGACCATAGCCAAAGTCAACATCGACGAGAACCCGATGACGCCGAACGAGTATGCGGTACGGGGCATCCCAACCATGCTGCTCTTCAAGGACGGCAAGCTGCTCGACACCAAGGTCGGCGCCTTGCCGAAGACGGCGCTGAAGGACTGGATCGCCGGCCAGATCGCCTGAGGGCTTGAGATACCCCGCCGCGAAGCCGCGCTGCGGCTTCGCGGTATCTCCCGGCCTGGCCGCGCTCTTAACGCGCGGCGGCCGGGCCGATGAGCCGTTGCATCCTGGGGATCTCCTCCTCCAGCGCCCGGCCGAGCGCCGGACCATCCACGCCGTCCCAGAGGATCGTGCCGGTGCTGTCGAACAGCACCTTGACCTCGCGGTCGAGCAGGGCGCGATGGGTGGCCTCGGCAAGGCGGGCCACGATGGCGGGCGGCGTGCGGGCCGGGGCATAGAGCCCGGACCAGCCGAGCAATTCGGCGCCCGCCAGCCCCGCCTCGGACAGCGTTGGCACCTCTGGCGCGATGACCAGACGCTCGCCGGCATTGACGGCCAGGGCGCGGAGCTTGCCGTCGCGCACATGCGGCAGGGCGCTCAGCGGATAGTCGAACAAAAGGTCGAGCCGGCCGGCGACGGTATCGTTCAGCGCCTGGGCGAAGTTGGAATAGGGGACCAGCGTCAGCTCAACCCCGGCCTTCTGGGCGAAGAGCGCGCCGGCGGCATGCTGGCCGGAGCCGATGCTGGCGCCATAGGTCACCTTGCCCGGGTTGCGCCTCGCATGCTCGATCAGCGCCGGGATGCTGGCGAAGGGCTGGCCCAGCCCGGAGATGACGATATTGGCCGAGGCGCCGATGCCATGCACCGGGGTGAAGTCCCGCCTCGCCTCGAAGCGGAGGCCGGGGATCAGCAGCGGCGCGATGGCGAAGGTGGCGAAATTGCCGAAGAAGACGGTGTAGCCATCGGGCGCCGCGCGGGCGGCGTATTCGGCGGCGATGGTGCCGCCGGCGCCGGACCGGTTGTCGATGACGACGCTCTGTCCGAGGGCCGTGCCGAGCTTCAGGGCGACCAGCCGCGCGGCGACATCGAGGACGCTGCCGGGGCCGCCGGGGACGACCCAGGTGATGGTCCGGGCCGGGTATTCCTCCCCCGCCCTCGCCCGGAGCGCCGGCAGCGCGAGCGCGCCTCCGGCCAGGATGGTTCTTCGGGTAATCGCCATGCGCGCCCGCCTTTCCGCCATTTCCCCGCCGGGCTCTGTGGCCCGTGCGAGGTCAGGCTAGCGCGATGCGCGCGGGTGCGTATACGGCGGCGTCAGGTCTTCTCGACCTGGGTGTATTCCAGCTCGACCGGGGTGGAGCGGCCGAAGATGCTGACCGAGACCTTCACCCGACCGCGTTCCTCGTCCACTTCCTCGACGGTGCCCATGAAGCTGGTGAAGGGCCCGTCGGCGACGCGGACCTGCTCGCCCACCTCGAAGACCACGGCAGGCTTGCGCGGCTTCTCCACGCCTTCCTTCACCTGGTTGACGATGCGCTGGGCCTCGGCCTCGGTGATCGGGCTCGGCTTGTTCTTGTTGCCGAGGAAGCCGGTGACCTTCGGCGTGTCCTTCACCAGGTGCCAGGCGTCGTCCGACATCTCCATCTTCACCAGGACGTAGCCGGGGAAGAACTTCCGCTCGGAATTGACCTTCTGTCCGCGGCGGACCTCGGTCACCTCCTCGGCGGGAACCAGGATCTCGTCGAACTGGTCGCCGAGGCCCTTCTGGGCGGCCTGCTCCTTGATCTGCTGGGCGATCTTCTTCTCGAAGCCCGAATAGACGTGCACCACGTACCAGCGCTTGGCCATCGCCTGCTGCTCCCTCACCCGATTCCGAACAGGCCGCGCATCGCCAGGGCGATCAGCTGGTCGGCGACCAAGAAGAAGATGGCCGCCAGCGCCGACATCGCCAGCACGAGGCCGGTCGTGATCAAGGTTTCCTTGCGGCTCGGCCAAGTGACTTTCGCCACCTCCGTCCGCACGTCCCGGACATACTGCGCGGGATCAAGCTTGGCCAAGTCGGGGAACCTTCTGTGCTGCGGTTAACGCTTCGCGGGCGGCCACCCACCCCCGCAGCATGGGGAGGGATGCCACCCTGGACAAGTCAGGAGTGCCACGGCGGGCCGGGGCAGGTGGCAGGGGCGGAGGGTCTCGAACCCCCAACCTCCGGTTTTGGAGACCGGCGCTCTACCAATTGAGCTACGCCCCTTCACGCCCGGCGGAGCCGCGGCGCGAGGCGATGCCTATAAGTCAGCGGTGGCGGGCTGTCGAGGGGGAGCAGGCGTTATCCCCAACGCAAACGGGCCGCCCGAAGGCGGCCCGTCCGGTATATCCAGGCCTGGAGGCCCGGCTTACTTCACGATGCTCGCAACGACGCCGGCGCCGACGGTGCGGCCGCCCTCGCGGATGGCGAAGCGGAGCCCCTGGTCCATGGCGATGGGGGCGATCAGCTCGACATCCATCGTCACGTTGTCGCCCGGCATCACCATCTCGACGCCTTCCGGCAGCTTCACGATCCCGGTCACGTCGGTGGTCCGGAAGTAGAACTGCGGCCGGTAGTTGGTGAAGAACGGCGTGTGGCGCCCGCCCTCCTCCTTGGTCAGAATGTAGGCCTCGGCCTTGAAGCCGGTGTGCGGCGTGATCGAGCCGGGCTTGGCCAGGACCTGGCCGCGCTCGACGTCCTCGCGCTTCGTGCCGCGCAGCAGCGCGCCGATGTTGTCGCCCGCCTCGCCGCTGTCCAGCAGCTTGCGGAACATCTCGACGCCGGTCACCGTCGTCTTCACCGTGTTCTTCAGCCCGACGATCTCGACTTCCTCGCCGACCTTGACGATGCCGCGCTCGACGCGACCCGTCACCACCGTGCCGCGGCCCGAGATCGAGAACACGTCCTCGATCGGCATCAGGAACGGCATGTCCTTCGGACGCTCCGGCTGCGGGATGTAGCTGTCCACCGCCGCCATCAGCTCGAGCACGGCGTTCTTGCCGATCTCGGGCGTCTTGTCCTCGAGGGCCGCCACCGCCGAGCCCTTGATGATCGGGATGTCGTCGCCCGGGAACTGGTAGCTGGAGAGCAGCTCGCGCACCTCCATCTCCACCAGCTCGACCAGGTCGGGGTCGGCCAGGTCCATCTTGTTCAGGAACACCACCAGGGCGGGGACGCCAACTTGGCGGGCCAGCAGGATGTGCTCGCGCGTCTGCGGCATCGGGCCGTCAGCGGCCGAGACCACCAGGATCGCGCCGTCCATCTGCGCCGCGCCCGTGATCATGTTCTTCACGTAGTCGGCGTGGCCGGGGCAGTCCACATGCGCGTAGTGGCGGTTCTGCGTCTCGTACTCGACATGTGCGGTCGAGATCGTGATGCCACGAGCCCGCTCCTCCGGCGCCTTGTCGATCTGGTCATAGGCCGTGAAGGTCGCGCCACCCGTCTCCGCCAGAACCTTGGTGATCGCCGCCGTCAGCGACGTCTTGCCATGGTCGACATGCCCGATCGTCCCAATGTTGCAGTGCGGCTTGTTCCGCTCAAACTTCGCCTTCGCCAT